>NZ_CP121471.1:2794040-3449810 GCF_033954835.1 Thiorhodovibrio frisius | reverse complement strand
GCTGAGTGTCAGTGCGCGTGCCGGTGCGTTGTTTTCGTCTGCGGGTGTCAAAGAGGATGGTTCTTCCGGAATGGACAGCCTCAAGTCGAACAGATGAGCGCGCGGATTCTGGCTGGCGACACGGTAGCGGAGAGTGCCTGTTGTGGTCATGGCAAGGCAATGAGGCGAAGGTTTATCGTGCGGTACCATCCCGAAGGAGAAGGCTGCTGTTTTCACGGTCAGGTCAAGGTGTCGCTGGGGAAACGCTGGGCTAGGTGCTTGATGGGGTTGGTGAGTGTCCGCAAAGATGAAGATTGACGGCAGCTGCTCTGGAGTCTGAATGGATCAGCAAACTTCTGCAACAGCATCGGCTGATTGTCCGATTCCATCCCGCCGCCGTCGCCTTTGGCGTTGGCTTGGTCTGGGTGTTGTCGGGCTTTCTGCGGGGCTGATCGCCGTGGTGCTGCTTGGTGATCTGTGGATTTCCTGGCGCGCAGCGCCCTGGATTGAGCGCGATCTGGCGAAGGTTGAGCCGATGCCGGTGGCGGTGGTTCTTGGCACGGCGCGTCGCACCCTTGGCGGGCATCCGAATCAATTCTACCGCGCGCGGCTCGAGGCCGCTGCTGCGCTTTTTCATCAGGGCCGGGTGCAGGGGATTTTGGTCAGTGGCGACAATGGCTCGCGCTATTACAACGAGCCCGAAGCCATGCGCCGGGATCTCATTAAGCTCGGTGTGCCGGATGCGTTCATTACTCTGGATTATGCCGGTTTCCGCACGTTGGACTCGGTGGTGCGGGCAAACCGGGTTTTCGGGCTGGAGCAATTTCTGATTGTCAGCCAGGGCTATCACGTCGAGCGGGGGATTTTTATTGCGCGCGCGCGTGGCATCCAAGCTTATGGTTACGCGGCTGAAGACCCTGGCGGCGCGGCGGGGGGCAGGGTGCGACTGCGTGAGATTGGCGCGCGGGCAATGGCGATCTGGGATGTGCTCAGCGGGCGCGAGCCGAAGTTTCTAGGCAAGCCTGAGCCGGTCAAGGTCAGAAAAGATTCTGCTGAAGGGGCGCATGTGTCTATCAGCTTGTCATGGGCAAGAACCCCAGGTAGCCGACATAAGATCCAGGCATTTGGACCAAAGATGCAATGACGCGCGCTAGCGGTCATTGCTTGGGTGTTCAGCCACCGGGTTGGCTGTGACCGCATCATTCGGTGTCTGGGATGTCGCGAAAATCACCCCAGAGAGTTTGTATAGCGGCAATGGCGGCAAGCGGTGCGGTTTCTGTGCGCAGGATGCGCGGGCCGAGTCGCACGGGAGTAAAACGCTTTGCCATGGCTGTTGCTCGTTCCTCTGGTGACAGCCCGCCCTCGGGGCCGATGGCCAGTGTGATCTGATTGCCGGTCTGGTTGGGCACGGGGGGCGGTAGTTGATGCAGTGTCGCCTCGGCCCGGTGATCCAGCAACACACCGCAGGGGTGGTCGTGCGCGAGCCAGTCGGCGAGCTTAACTGGCTGATGCAGTCGCGGCAGGACGCGGCGCCCGCTCTGCTCGCAGGCGGAGATGATGATGCCTTGCCAGCGCGTGATTTTGCGCGCCAGCCGCTCGCCATCCAGCTTGACAACGCTGCGGCCAGTCCAGAGTGGGGTGAGCTCGGTCACGCCAACCTCGACCGCTTTTTGAATGGCAAACTCCATCCGCTCCCCCTTGGAGACGCCGATGCCGAGATGAATCCGCAGCGCCGGTGCCGGCTCGGGCGGTCCGGCGGCGCCGACGCAGGCGATTAGGTTGGTGCCGCGCAGGTCTTTGATCTCCGCCGCAAAGTCGTGGCCATGTCCGTCAAACACGATGAAATGATCGCCGCGGCGCAGGCGCAAGACCTGTTGCAGGTGCTTGGTCGCGCTTGGCTGGAGTTCGATCTCGGTGTTGGCTGCCAAGGGCTGGTTTGTGTAAACCCGGGGGAGACGCTCTTCTGACATTGGCCTAGGCTCAGTTCTGGTGGACTCCACAGCGCCAAATTGCAACAGCGAGGCCCAGCCAACCGAGGACCAGCGCGCTACCCCCAAGGGGCGTGACGGCACCCCAAAGACCCACACCGGTCAGCACCAGGAGGAAGAGACTGCCGCTGAAAACAAGGATGCCGGCGAGCAGCAGATAGGCTGCGATGCGGGCAAAAGGCGCCAGAGCCAGGCCAGCGTGGCTGCGGAAGAGGGCGGCGAGCGCAAGCAGCGCGACGCCATGCCAGGCAAGGTAGTCGCTTGCGGTGTTCCACACGGCCAGATGTTCGGGCGATACCTGACCCTTGAGTCCATGGGCACCAAAGGCGCCAAGCCCAACGGCAAGTCCGGCAAGCAGGGCACCAGCAATGCCTATTCGTCGTGACAACAGGGAGCTAGCAACTTGGGGTTTGGGCGGCACAGTCATGGGGGAATGATCCGTGCAACGCTGTCACTTGTCCAGTCGCCCTTATTCCCAGACGCCCTTGCCCATAAGCGGGTCGGGAAAGCCTCTAACCAAAGCGGCCGGTGATGTAGTCCTCTGTCAGTCGGTGCTGGGGCTGGTTGAATATCTGCTCGGTGGTGCCGACTTCGATTAGATCGCCGAGATGAAAGTACGCCGTGCGCTGGGAGACGCGCGCGGCCTGCTGCATGGAGTGGGTGACGATGGCGATGCTGTAATTGGCGCGCAGTTCGTCGATCAGTTCCTCGACCTTCGCGGTGGCAATGGGATCGAGTGCCGAGCAGGGTTCGTCCATCAGTATGACTTCGGGCGAGACGGCGATGGTGCGAGCGATGCACAGGCGCTGTTGCTGACCACCTGAGAGCCCCGTGCCGGGTTGGTCGAGGCGATCCTTGACTTCCTCCCACAGACCGGCCTTGCGTAGGCTGGTCTCAACAAGTTCGTCGAGTTCGGCGCGAGAGCTGGTGAGGCCGTGAATGCGCGGCCCATAGGCAATATTCTCGTAGATCGACTTGGGGAAGGGGTTGGGCTTTTGAAACACCATGCCCACTCTCGCGCGCAGCGGGACCACATCGATGTGCTTGGCGAGGATTTCCTGCCCGTCGATTGTGATCGAACCCGTCACCCGGGCAATGGGGATGCTGTCATTCATGCGATTGAGACAGCGCAGGAAGGTGGACTTGCCGCAGCCCGAGGGGCCAATCATGGCGACGACTTCGTTGCGGCCGATGTCGAGGCTGACATTGTTAATGGCCTGTTTGTCGGCATACCAGACATCGACACCGCGGCATTGCATGCGTGGGCTGGGGCAGCTGATATCGCCGAGGGTGCCAGCGAAATCTCGCTCGCTCGAATCCATGACCTTTGTTCGCGCGTCGTTTGCAGCGGATATTTGGCTTGGCAGGATCGCGGTAGAGATTGTGTTCATCGCCTCGTCTCTCGGTGTCTTTGGTGGGGCGCCGCCTGGCGGTAGAGTTGCATCAGTGTCGCTCATTATTGCGGTTGTTTGCTTTGCGGATTGCCAAGTGGGCTCAGTTTGTTGATGTTTGCCCTTAGTCGCGGTATTGCCATCAGTCATGTTTTTGATTCTCGAGGCTATTACCAACGCCGCTCGAAGCGACGGCGTAGCAGTACAGCGAGCAGATTCATCATAATCAAAAAGGCCAAGAGCACCATGATAGCCGCCGAGGTGCGCTCGACAAAGCCGCGCTCGGGGCTGTCGGCCCAGAGAAAAATCTGCACCGGCAGCACCGTGGAGGGGTCGGTGAAGCCGCCAGGAATGTCGACGATGAAGGCGATCATGCCAATCATCAGCAGCGGGGCGGTCTCGCCCAATGCCTGAGCCATACCGATGATGGTGCCGGTCAGCATGCCAGGCATGGCCAGTGGCAGCACATGATGGAACTGTGTTTGTAGCGGCGAGGCACCCACGCCCAGGGCGGCTTCGCGGATGGACGGCGGCACGGATTTCAGCGCCGCGCGGCTGGCGATGATAATGGTCGGCAGGGTCATGAGCGTCAGCACCATGGCGGCGACCAGCGGGGTGGAGCGCGGCACGCCGAAGAAATTGATGAACACCGCCAGCCCAAGCAGACCAAAAACAATGGACGGTACCGCTGCCAGATTGTTGATGTTGATTTCGATTAGATCGGTCCAGCGGTTCTTGGGCGCGAATTCTTCCAGATAAATCGCGGTGCCGACGGCGATGGGGAAGGAGAACAGCAGGGTCAGCGTCAGGGTGAAGAGCGAGCCCATAAAGGCGCCGCCAATGCCGGCCAGTTCGGGTTCGCGCGAGGAGCCCTGGGTGAAGAACAGGCTGTTGAAGCGCTTTTTCAGCGCGCCGGCATCTTTCAGCGACAGCGCCCAGGCGATTTCCTGATCTTTCAACCGGCGCGCACCTTGCGGGTTGGTGAGTTCGAGCAGCTCCCAGGTGCCGGGCGGGGCAGGCGCTTCGCTGGTCAAGGGGCGCAGAATCTTGCCGGTCACTTCGCGGTCGCTAATGGATTCGACCTTCACCAGCCCGCCATTAATGGCGACCAGATAGCTGGGCATCTCGGCGTCGAGCGTCTCGCCATCGGCAGGGGTGGCGGTGCGTGCCTGAAGCCGTTCGAGCTGCGCGCGCGCGTCGCTTAGATCGCGGCTGAGTTTGGCGATGCGCTGGTCAGCCTTTTCGCTATCGGCCTGGCGGGCCTCAAGCGTGGAGCGCCTTTTCTCGGTGTCGGCCAGGGATTGTTCCAGGCGAGCGATGAGTCGTTCGGTTTTGGCGCCTTTGTCGAGTAGTTGGCGGTGCAGTGAGTCCAGCACGATGCTGAAGTCGGGTCCGCTGGAAGTGATTTGCAGCGCATCAGCCTGTGCGTCGGTGGCGATGGTCGCGCGACCGGCGCTGTTAAACCGCTTAATCGGGGTTGAGCGGCCTTTCATGAACATGTCTATATCATCGTTGGCAACAAGCCAGACCTCGCGACGCTCGCCAATCCACTCTGGGTGGCGAGCGACCATCTCCCGCAACTGCAGTGGCGCGCCGGGGCTGAGCAGGCTATAGAGTTTGCGCTTGTCCGAGCGGCCCTTCACCTCGGGGAAGGTGTCTGTCAGCGCAGTCCGAGCGATTTTGAGGAAATTGACCCGGATCATCGCCTTGTGAATGTCTTCCTGGGACAAATCACCGGCGCGAATGCGTCCCTCGGGGTCGATCAACTCGGGGTCGAAATATACCGGCAGTTCCACGTAGGTCTGCTGGAAGGCCGTGTAGCCATTGCCGATGATGCTGATGAACAGGATGGCGACGAACAGCAAGCCGAGAGCTACGGCTGTGGCGCCCAGGAGACGAAAGCGTTGCTCGGCGGCATGGCGCCGCTTGAGGCTGGCGTTGACGATGTCGATTGTCCGGCGGGCGCCGTCCTTTACTGCGTTTGGCTCGGACTCAGGGTTTGATGATAGCTTATTCATACTGCTCGCGATACTTGCGCACGATATGGAGGGCAATGATATTCAGCGCCAGGGTGACCACGAAGAGCGTCAGTCCTAGAGCAAAGGCGGCCAGGGTTTTGGCGCTGTCGAATTCCTGATCACCGGTCAGCAGGGTGACAATCTGCACCGTGACCGTGGTGACGCTGTCGAGCGGATTGGCCGTCAGGTTAGCGGCTAGGCCGGCGGCCATGACCACAATCATGGTCTCACCGATGGCGCGGGAAACGGCGAGCAGAACGCCGCCGACAATGCCCGGCAGAGCGGCAGGGAAAATCACCCGGCGGATGGTCTCGGACTGGGTCGCTCCAAGCGCGTGGGAGCCGTCGCGCATCGACTGGGGCACGGCGTTGATCACGTCATCGGAAAGCGATGACACAAAGGGAATGATCATGATGCCCATAACCAATCCAGCGGCCAGGGCGCTTTCGGATGCGACGTTCAGGCCCATGCCTTCGCCCAGTTCGCGAATGTAGGGCGCCACCGTGAGCGCGGCGAAAAAGCCATAGACCACGGTCGGGATGCCAGCCAGGATTTCGAGCAGCGGCTTGGCGAGGCCGCGCACGGCGGGGGCGGCGTATTCCGACAGGTAAATGGCCGAGAAAAGGCCGATTGGCACGGCGACCAGCATGGCGATGGCGGAAATCAGCAGGGTGCCGGTAAAGAGTGGAATGGCACCAAAGGCCCCGGATGAGGCGACCTGATCAGCGCGCAGCGCGATCTGCGGGCTCCATTCGGTGCCAAAGAAGAATTCTGTCCAGGGGATTTTCTGGAAAAACAGGATCGACTCGAACATTACCGAGAGCACGATGCCAAGGGTAGTGACGATGGCAATGGACGAGAACACAATCATGACCACCAGCACGGTATTCTCGACCCGATTGCGGGCGCGGAAATCCGGCTTGGCGCGACGCCAGGCCAGCGACATGCCAGCCAGCCCGGCGGCCAGGATGAGCGTCCAGAGCGCCATGGTGGCGATGCCCTGCAAACGCGCGTAGTGATCGGCGGCAGCCTGGATGTCTTCGGTGATGGTGCCGGAGGTAATATTCCCGGTGGCCAGGTTCTTGATGTCGTTGATGATCAGGCTGATCTGACCACTCGACTGCCCGGCGGTGAGTGCGGCCGGAAGCTGGTCCACCATCAGTGCGGTGATGATGCGCTCCTGCAAACCAAACCAGAGCAGCAAAATCAGCAGCGCCGGTATACCGACCCAGAGTGCTGCATAGTATCCATAGTAGGCTGGCAGAGAATGGAGTTGTTTAATACCGGTGATGCCCCCGACCTTCTTAATGGCCTGTTTGCGCACCAACTGGTAGGCCAGTGCCATGGCGGCGAGAATCAGCAACAGGAGCAGAGGCAGGGTCATGGCTGTTGGGTGGGGCTAAAAATGAGGACGCGGCCGGCGACCTTGGAGTCGCCGGCCGCGCCGGGGACACTGTCCGCAAGAACAGGCGTTATTTCGGGCTCGACATGGGCGTCAGGCTCTGGGCGTTCTTGGCCATCTCGGCGCGCATGTCATCAGGCAGCGGAATCAGGCCCTTGTCAGCCAGATAGCCGTCCTCGCCCCAAGCGGCATCGCTGGTGAACTCGGTCACGTACTCCTCGATGCCAGGAATGGTGCCAACATGGGCCTTCTTGACATAGAAGTAGAGCGAGCGTGAGACCGGGTAGCTGCCATCGGAGATGGTGTCGAAGGTCGGCTCGATGCCGTCAATCTTGGCACCTTTGACCTTGTCGGCGTTCTGATCCAGGAAGCTGAAGCCGAAGACGCCCAGTGCGTCTGGATTCTTTTCGAGCTTCTGCACGATCAGATTGTCATTCTCGCCGGCCTCGACATAGGCGCCGTCTTCACGCACGCCATGGCAGACCGCCTTGTACTTTTTCTTGTCCTCCCCTTTCATCGTCTTGATGCTGTCGAAGGTCTTGCAGCCACCTTCCATTGCCAGTTCGGCGAAGGCATCGCGGGTGCCAGACGTTGGCGGCGGACCCAGCACTTCGATCTCGATATCGGGCAGATCAGGGTTGACGTCCTTCCAGGTCTTGTAAGGGTTGGCGATCAGCTCTTCTTCGTTCTCGGGGTTCGGAACGTCCTTTGCCAGCGCCAGGTAGATATCGCGCAGGGTCAGATCAAACTCAGGGGCGCTCTTGGCGTTGGCAATGGCGATGCCGTCATAGCCAATGACTACCTCGGTGATGTCCGCGACGCCATTTTCCTGGCACTTCTCGAACTCAGAGACCTTCATGCGGCGCGAGGCATTGGTGATATCCGGATGCTCGACTCCCACGCCCTCGCAGAACAGCTTCATGCCGCCGCCGGAGCCGGTGGACTCGATCTTGGGGGTGTTGAAGTTGGTCTTCTTGCCGAAGGTCTCGGCGACCACGGTCGCGAAGGGGAAAACCGTCGAGGAACCGACGATATAGATGTAGTCGCGTGCCGCCATGGCCTGGGTGGAAATTGCCATGGTGGCGGCAACGCTTGCTGCAATCAGGGTCTTCTTCATTTACAAACTCCGTGAATCGGTTGGAAAGCAACCGCTATTCTGGCGTTCTGAGATGGACATTGAATGACAAAAATGTTGCGGTTTGATGACGGAGAGGTGAGCGCTGGTTCCCCTGTCCAGCGGGTTGGTGATGCTGTGGGGCAAGGCGCTGGCCGCAGCGTCTTGGCAAGGAAGCATTCATACTGTTGTCATTAAATACCGCGTGCAGAACACCGCCACCTCCGCTAAACTGGCCGGTTTGATCGTCATCTGGTTTGGAAACGCATTTGACTGATGGACGGGTGTTGAGTGATCAGCGCAGGCGTTGTGACAGGCTTGGGCTTGGATCAGTGAGCGCAGAATTTCAATCCGCTTTGGACGGAGTCTGAGCACGGCCATGCGTGTCTTGATGATTTCGGATGTCTACTTCCCCAGAGTGAACGGGGTTTCAACATCCATTCAGACCTTTGCGCGGGAGTTTGCCGCCGCTGGTCACCATGTCACCCTGATCGCTCCGGATTACGGCAAGCAGAGCCCGGAGCCTTTCGAGGTGATTCGCATTCCGTCGCGCTATCTGCCGTTTGATCCGGAAGACCGCATTCTGCGCTGGGGGCGGCTGCGGGCGCATCACGCGGCTTTGTCTGGCGCGGGCTTTGATTTGGTGCATGTCCACACGCCCTTTGTTGCGCATTATGCCGGTCTGGCGCTGGCGCGTCGCCTTGGTGTGCCGGTGGTTGAGAGCTATCACACTTTTTTCGAGCAGTATCTGGACAAGTATGTCCCGCTGGTACCCGGCGCCTGGATGCGCTATGCCGCGCGGCGCTTCTCCACCAGTCAGTGCGAGGAAGTCGATGCCCTGGCCGTGCCCTCGCAAGCTATGCTGAAGGTGCTGCGTGGCTACGGCATCAGCACGCCGGCCGAGGTGGTGCCAACCGGCATTGATACAGACCAATTCAGCCAGGGCGACGGGACCCGATTTCGCCAGCGCCACGGCATTGCGCCAGAGCGGCCGCTGTTGGTGCATGTTGGGCGACTGGCGTTCGAGAAGAATGTCGAGTTCCTGCTGCGCGTGATGGTGAAGGTCAAACAAGGCTGTCCGCAGGCCCTGCTGGCCATCGCCGGAGAAGGCCCGGCGCGGGCGATGCTCGAAGGCATGGCGCGCAAGTTGGGGCTGTCTGAGCAGGTGCGTTTCCTGGGGTATTTGCTGCGTGATGGCTCGCTGGAAGACTGCTACAGCGCAGGCGATGCCTTCATTTTTGCCTCCCGGACCGAGACCCAGGGCCTGGTCCTGCTCGAGGCCATGGCGCTCGGTACTCCGGTTGTCTCCACCGCCGTGATGGGCAGTACCGAGGTGCTAAACGATGGAGAAGGCTGCCTGATCGCCGAGGAAGACGAGGATCTGTTTGCCGAGAAGGTGCTGCGGGTGCTCACAGATCCGGCGCTGCGGGCGCGCCTTGGCGAAACGGGGAGGGCCTATGCCCAGGGTTGGTCTGCGCCAGCGCTGGCCGAGCGCATGCTGGCCTTTTACCGGCGGGTGATTGACCAGCATCCTGCGGCTGGGTCGGAACCGCTCGCCTCCTCTGTATCTGGCGACTGAGGACGTGTTCGTGCAGCCCATGACCATGAGGATGGACAAGAGATGACGGATCAGCTGCCCTTGCCGCCCGGCTATCTGGCGCTGGCTCGGGACATGGCTTGCCATTTCCCGGTGTGCGAGCAAGTGCTTGAGGTGCAACCGCTTGGCGCCGGGCTGATCAACTCCACCTTCGCTGTCGCTGCCCATAGTGGGCACTTTGTGTTGCAGCGGATCAACTCGGCGGTTTTTGCCGATCCGCCGCTGATCATGGACAACATCGCGCGTTTGCAGTCTGCGGCGGCTGGAGCCGGGCCGACGGCTCCACGTTTGCCGAGACTCTTTCAGGCCGAGTCGGCTGCGCTTTACACCCGCGATCAAGATGGCGGCTACTGGCGGCTGCTCGAGCGGGTGGAGGATGCCATCACCCTGCCTGCGGTGACAGATAGTACGCAGGCCGCCGCGATTGGCCGCTTGCTGGGGCAGTTTCACGGTTTTGGCGCCAGCCTGCCCATGGCGGATTTTCATGTCACCCTGCCGGGCTCACATGACACTCCGAGGTTTCGCGCAGCTCTGGATGCCGCCTTGAGTGAAGTGGCTCGGCAGACATCCGATGGACATGACGCATCAGCCAGCGGCGATGCCGAGGTGTCCGCGCTCATCAAGCAGGTGCGCGCGCGCGATCACGTCCTGGGCTGCCTGCGCGACGCGCTTGCGGGCGGTTCGATCCGCAAGACCCTGATTCACGGTGACCCCAAGCGCGACAATGTGCTCTTCGACCGCCAGGGACGCGAGGCGCTCTGCCTGATTGACCTCGATACCGTGCAACCGGGCCTGATTTTACACGACATCGGCGATTGCCTGCGTTCCTGCTGTAATCGCGCGGGGGAACGCGGTGCGCCGGAGCAGGTGCACTTTGATGCCGGACTCGCCGAGGCGCTGCTTGGCGGCTATGCTCAAGCCGCACCGGGCTTGCTGGGAGCCGCCGAGCTTGAACTGCTGTTCGACGCGATGCGCCTGATCCCGCTGGAATTAGGCATGAGGTTCCTGATCGATCACCTGCGCGGTGATCGCTACTTTCGCGTGCGCTATCGCGGCGAGAATCTGCGCAAGGCCAAGGCGCAGTTGGCCTTGGTCGCCGATATCGAACGCCAGGAACGCCATCTGCGCCAGCTCGCTCGCAGCCTGGGCTGAGCTGGACGCCAGCTGTGGCGAGACGGGTGCCTTGAGTATCGCGGTATTGGTCCGGATATTTTAGTAAAGAGAATCCGGAGGTGGAGATTGAAACGTCAGATCATCATTGGTTGCGGCTATGTCGGGCAGTTGCTGCTGCGGCGTCTTGGCGAGCAGTGCGCGCAACCGCCCATTGGCGTTGCGCGCCAGGACGCCACGCTGACAGCCATTGCCTCGGCTGGCGGCGAACCAATGCAGCTCGATTTGGATCGCGATCCACTCGACGCCTTGCCGAGCGACCGCGCCTTGGTCTTTCACTTCGCGCCCCCGCCGTCGGAAGGCGCGCAGGACAGCCGCACGGCGCGACTCATCGAGCATTTTGGGCGCCATGGCCATCCAGGGAGGCTCATTTACATCAGCACCACAGGCGTCTATGGCGACTGCGCGGGCGCCTGGGTTGATGAAAGCTGGCCATTGCACCCAGCAGCGCAGCGCTCCGAACGTCGCGTCCATGCCGAACAGCAACTGCGCGACTGGGCGGCCGGCTGTGGCTCGGACCTCATCATTTTGCGCGTGGCAGGCATCTACGCCGCCGACCGCCTGCCGCTGGAGCGTATCCGTCAGGGCGCGCCCGTGGTGAAAGCCGACCAGGCGCCCTGGTCGAATCGCATCCATGCCGAGGATCTGGTCGAGGTTTGCCTGGCCGCTGCGCAGCGGGCACCGGCGGGTGCGATCTACAATGTTTGCGACGGCCACCCGAGCACCATGACGGATTATTTTCTGCAAGTGGCCGAGGCGGCCGGCTTGCCACCACCGCCGCAGATTGATCTCCAAGAGGCGCCCGAACATCTATCCCCGGGCATGCTCTCTTACATGCGCGAGTCGCGGCGACTCGATAACGCCCGCCTGCGCGAGGAACTGGGCATTGTCTGGCGCTATCCTGATTTATCCGCCGGGCTGGCTGCGGTGCGGGCCAATACAGCGGGCGCGGAGCAACGATGAGAGCCGCTTCCCGTTTTGGCGCCTGACTCGGGTGCAGGGCTACCGCACAGGCAACGGGATTGCTAGACTCAATGCCTGAGAAACTCGCTGTCTTCGTTAGGGCTTTCTGGCGAGTTCGAGGTTTTTTTGCATGTCGGTGCCGGCGCTTGCTGGTACCTCTTGTCCGTTTTGATGTTGAACCCTTCATTCAGGAATTAGGTATGAATAGATTCTCTCGCTTCCCGCATCTCGTCGTAGCAGCCGCTGCTGCACTAACCTTGGCTTCCGGCGTCGCCCTGGCAGCCGATCCCGAAGACTTCGGCTTCGACACCACCGAAGATCTTTACATGGTCTGCTCGACGCCGGCGAACGTTCCTGAGCACGTGCCTGCTGCTTTGGCTTGTCGCGCATTTATCGAGGCGACCGTGCAGTACCACGACGAGATCGTCGGACGCGAAGGCGTCAAGCGGCTGGTGTGCTATGACGAGACGACAACGATTGAGGAGGCGCGACAGGTCTTTGTCGACTGGGGTAAGAAGAACCTGCGTAAGAAAAAGCTCAAAGGCGAGCAGCCGGTAGTGGGACTAATGCGCTCCCTGTCGGAGGCTTATCCCTGCCGCTAAGGCTTTCGTCTGTTTGAGACGTCAGTGCTTGGGATTCTGGCCCGGCATCTTGACTGCGGTCGCACTTAAGCGCGATAACAGGGTCAAAAGGAAATCACGATGTATTGGCCGCTATGAAAGCCGCGTTTCGCGCGACTGTTGTCTGGCATTTAATGAACTCATTGCGGCTCGTTAGGAGACGCGATTTACGCGAGGTAACAAAATCATGAAACATTCTTCTTTGATCGCCACAACTGGCGCTCTGGCTATTGCCCTCACCGTGGCGGGCTGCGGAACCACCACGGGTTCCAGAGCCGGAAGTGGCGCGCTCATGGGGGCGGCCGGAGGGGCGCTGATCGGCTCGCTGTCTGCCGACGCGGGTGCTGGCGCGCTCATTGGTGCCGGCGTCGGTGCGCTGGGTGGTTATCTCTATGATCAGCACGAGAAAGGCTATATCGACTAGTGACTCCTGTTGATGCTGAAGTCGATGGGATGGCAGACTAGCCAAGTTTCTGCATCGAGGTCAATCTGTGAGTATCGATATGGGGCTTTTTGGACGCTGAATGACTCACGCAATTTTTGGGAGATTATGGTGAAAATTCGAAATACTGGAACTTTGCTGGGAATCGCCGCCGTTGTGACTCTGGTGCTGACAGGGTGCGCGGGTACTCAAGGACGCACTGGTGAACGCGTATTGGGCGGAGCCGCCCTTGGCGGGATAGCCGGTGCGGCAGTTGGATCGCAAAGTGCTAATGCGGGCAAGGGAGCCGCGATCGGGGCCGGAATCGGCGCGCTTGGCGGTGCGCTGTATGACGCGGACCAAGAGAGCAGCAGACCGCCTCCGCGCCAGTACCCGGCGCAGCGCTACCCCGCCCGCAATCAGCCCTACGGCGTGCCGAATGGTTGAATGTGCGTGCAGTGCTGTCCGTGATGGAAGACGTCAAGTGACTTGACGCTGGATGGTCAGTTTTATTGCATCGCTGTGGCAGATTCTGCTTGAGTTGTCGCCCTCGCTGTTGCTGGGGTTGCTCATCGCAGGTCTCATGCATGCCTATCTGCCCGATGGCTTTGTCCATCGTGGCCTGAGCGGCAATGACTGGGGCAGTGTCGCCCGCGCCTCTCTCATCGGGGTGCCACTGCCGCTGTGCTCCTGCGGCGTGATTCCAACCGCTCTGGGGCTGCGCAAGGAGGGCGCATCCCCAGGAGCGACCACCTCCTTTTTGATCAGTACGCCCCAGACCGGGGTGGATGCCATCCTGGTCAGTGCTGCCTTTCTTGGTTGGCCCTTCGCAATCTTCAAGCTGATCGCTGCTTTCGTTACCGGCATTGTCGGCGGACTGCTGACCAATCGTTTCGCACCGGCTTCGGCGGGAGCAGGTGAGTCGGGGACGGCCAAGGCTTCTGAAAGTGGAGACAAAAAGCGCGGCCTGCTGGGTGCCCTTCGCTATGCTGTGTTCGATCTTCTCGGCGCCATTGATCGCTGGCTGATTTTCGGCATTCTGGTCGCAGCCTTGGTCACCACGCTGACGCCCGAGGACTTTTTCGCCAGCCAAAGTTGGTCGAGCGGCCTGCTGGGCATGCTGGTGATGCTGGCCATCTCCCTGCCATTGTATGTTTGCACCACGGCCTCGGTGCCCATTGCGGCCTCTTTGATCGCCGCCGGCTTGCCGGCTGGTTCTGCCCTGGTATTTCTGATGGCCGGCCCGGCGACCAATATTGCCACCATCGGGGCGGTTTATCGCACTCTTGGCATCCGGGTGATTGCCATCTATCTGGGCACAGTGATCCTGGCTAGCCTCGGCTTTGGGTTGCTGTTTAATCAAATCCTGAATGTGGAGTTGGGTGCCGCGCACGCCCACGGTCAGCACGCGAGTTGGCTGAGCTATCTGTCGACCGCTTTGCTGCTGGCACTGCTAGCCTTGCTCGAATATCGTCGCCGTGAGCAGCGTCAGCACGCACGGCAGGCGGCGAATCAGGCCGCGCAAGGTGATGATGACGCACTGGTGCTAGAAGTCGCTGGCATGACCTGCGGGCATTGCGTCGCGAGCGTGAAGAAGGCGCTTGAAGCCGTCGATCAGGTCGAGGAAGCCACGCCTGAACTCAGTTCAGGGCGGGTATGGTTGCGAGCCCCTGGCGTTGAGGTCGCAAGCTTGCGGCAGGCCGTCGAGCAGGCTGGATTTCAGCTGAAAACTTGCAGTTCGGGATAGTGTCTCCACCACCACCCTGGCCCAGATCACAAGTGAATGTAGTCACAGCAACATGTCATGTCATTACCTGTGAGCAACCCAGTTGGGCGTTCGGATATGAACTCATCAAGCCTGAAAATTGAAAACATGATGACCAGCCCCGTGGTCACGGTCGAGATGGACGACACTTTGGCGTTGGTGAAAGAAATCTTTGACAACACCCATTTTCATCATCTTGCCGTGCTTGAAGAAGGCAGCCTTTATGGCGTGCTCTCGGATCGGGATTTGTTCAAGGCAATCAGCCCCGGAGTCGGCACGCTGGCGGAAAGCAACCTGGACCGGGCGGCACTGACTCGCCGCGCGCATCAGATCATGTCGCGTCAGCCGGTGGTCATTGAGCAGGACCAGGATGTGCGTGATGCGCTGCGATTGTTTGAGGAACACCATGTTTCCTGCCTGCCGGTGGTGGATGCCGACCAGAATCTGGTCGGCATCCTGACTTGGCGCGACCTGCTTCAGACCATGCGCGCGCTTTTGGCCTGATCGCGAGGGAAGGCGCCTTCCCGGCGCGCGGCCGGATAAATCAATCCCAGGACAGCGCACCACCGGTCTGGTATTCGGTCACGCGGGTCTCGAAGAAATTTTTTTCTTTCTTCAGGTCAAGCACTTCTGACATCCAGGGGAAGGGGTTGGTCGCTCCTGGATAGGGCTCGGCCAGGCCGATCTGGGCGCAGCGACGATTGGCGATGAAGTGCAGATACTCGGCGAACATGGGTGCATTCAGTCCCAGTACGCCGCGCGGCATGGTGTCGTGCGCGTATTGGGCTTCCAGCTCGACCGCCTCAGTGATCATGTCGCTTAATTCCTGTTTGAAAGCATCGCTCCACAGGTGGGGGTTTTCGACCTTGATCTGGTTAATCACATCGATGCCGAAGTTCATGTGCATGGACTCATCGCGCAGGATGTACTGGAACTGCTCGGCGGTGCCAGTCATCTTGTTCCGCCGCCCCATGCTGAGCACTTGCACGAAGCCGACGTAGAAGAAGATTCCCTCAAAGATCACATAAAAGGCCACCATCTCGCGCAGCAGGCGGCGGTCATTGGCCGGGGTGCCGGTTTTGAAATGCGGGTCGGCCAGATATTGGGTGAAGGGTAACGCCCATTCCGCCTTGCGCGCGACCGAGGGTACTTCACGGTACATATTGAAGATTTCGCCCTCATCAAGCCCCAGGCTTTCGACCACGTATTGATATGCGTGGGTATGCAGCGCTTCTTCGAATGCCTGGCGCAGCAGATACTGTCGGCACTCGGGATTGGTGATGTGGCGATAGACGGCCAGCACCAGATTGTTGGCCACCAGAGAGTCGGCGGTTGAAAAGAACCCCAGATTACGCTTGATGATAGTGCGCTCATCGTCAGTCAGCCCATTGGGGTCTTTCCAGAGCGCAATGTCTGCGTTCATGTTGATTTCCTGCGGCATCCAGTGATTGGCGCAGGCATCCAGGTACTTTTGCCAGGCCCAGTCGTACTTGAAGGGCACCAGCTGGTTCAAGTCGGCATGGCAGTTGATGATGCGCTTGTCATCGACGCGGATGCGCCCGGCACCCATTTCCAGGTCTTCGAGCCCGGTGGCGCCGCCGGCGGGTTCATGAGGTGTTGCGGGTGTTCGGTCCGGGGTCGATTTGGTATCCAGGGGCCGCCAGGCGCTGTCATCCTCATCCGGCAGCAAGGATGGCTGCGGAGCAAGCGGATTGGGATTGACCACGGGTGCGGCGCCGGCGGTGGCCATTAGGGCGCTGTTTTCAACCAGGCCCAGGCCGGGTCGGGGTGTTGCAGCCGCTGAAGGGACCTCTCGCTGATCATTGCTGGCGCCCTCTTCGTTGTTCCAGTCTCTGGTTCTATCTTTGCTGTGCGCCGGCATCTCCGCATCCGGATAAGAATTGGCGTCGAAGGGCTGTGGGTTCTGATGTGTCTGAGGTTTCAGGTCGGCAAGGGGGTCTTCCCAGTTCAGCATGGTCGGGTCTCCTGGGTAGTGGATGACAGTTGGGGCCAGGCGAATAGATTCGATGTTGATGCGATGTTTTTTTGCGATCAGCCCGCAGCGGGGCATTGTTGCTGCGGGCTTTGCTGATGGCTGTTGCTTTCAGGCTGATCGCACATAGCCTGTTACTGGCAGCTCTCGCACTCTGGATCATCAATCGAGCAGGCGCTTAGTGCGCTAGCGCCCTTGCCATCGCTATGGGGCTTTCCGCCATGGGCCGCCAGATAACTGCCGCCGACGGCGCTCAGCTGATTAGCGCGGCTGCTGTCGCTCATGGTGGATTTCTCGACATGGGTCGCGCCCATGGAACGCAGGTAGTAGGTGGTTTTCAGCCCTCGCACCCAGGCGAGCTTGTAGAGGTTATCGAGCTTCTTGCCATTGGGTTCGCGCATGTAGAGATTCAGGCTTTGTGCTTGGTCGAGCCATTTCTGCCGACGGCTGGCAGCCTCGATCAGCCAGCGCGGGTCGATCTCGAAGGCGGTGGCATAGAGCGCCTTGAGGTCATCAGGGACGCGATCGATGGGCTGCACCGAGCCGTCGTAGTACTTGAGGTCATTGACCATGACGCTGTCCCATAGGCCAAGCGCCTTGAGATCGGCGACCAGGTAGGGATTGACCACGGTGAACTCGCCGGACAGATTGGATTTGACGAACAGGTTCTGGTAGGTCGGCTCGATGGACTGGCTCACACCGACGATGTTGCTGATGGTCGCGGTCGGCGCGATAGCCATGCAGTTGGAGTTGCGCATGCCCTGGCCGCGGACTTTCTCGCGCAGGCTGTCCCAATCCAGCGTGCTGTCGCGGTTGGTTTGCAGATAACCGCCGCGACCCTGTTCGAGCAGTGCGATGGAGTCGATCGGCAGCACACCCTGGCTCCAGAGCGAGCCGGGGAAGCTGGTATAGCTGCCGCGCTCGGCCGCCAGGTCGGCGCTGGCCTCGATGGCGTAATAGGAGATCAGTTCCATGCTGCGGTCGGCAAAGCTGACCGCCTCCTGGCTGGTGTAGGGCATGCGCAGTTTGTACAGCGCATCCTGAAAGCCCATGAGCCCGAGCCCGACCGGGCGATGACGCAGATTGGAGCTGCGTGCCTGAGGCACGTTGTAGAAGTTGTAGTCGATGACGTTGTCGAGCATGCGCATGGCGGTGCGCGCGGTCTTTTGCAACTTCTCGGTGTCCAGGCCGCGCTCGGTAACATGCGCCGCCAAGTTAATGCTGCCGAGATTGCACACAGCGATTTCCTGATCATTGGTGTGCAGGGTGATTTCGGTGCAAAGATTGGAGCTGTGCACCACGCCGGCGTGCTGGTTGGTGTAACGCAGATTGCAGGGGTCTTTGAACGCAATCCAGGGATGGCCGGTCTCGAACAGCATCGCCAGCATTTTGCGCCACAGGTCAACGGCTTTGACCGTCTTGCTGACGCTCATTTCGCCAGCCGCCGCGCGCGCCTCATAGGCCAAATAAGCCTGCTCGAAGGCCTGGCCGGTCAGATCATGCAAATCCGGCGTTTCATTCGGGGAGAACAGCGTCCAGTCGTCTTCCTCGGCGACGCGTTTCATGAATAAATCCGGCACCCAGTTGGCGCTGTTCATATCGTGGCAGCGGCGGCGGTCATCGCCGGTGTTCTTGCGCAGCTCAAGAAATTCCTCGACATCGATGTGCCAGGTCTCGAGATAGGCACAAACTGCCCCCTTGCGCTTGCCGCCCTGGTTAACCGCGACGGCCGTGTCATTGGCCACCTTAAGGAACGGCACCACGCCCTGGCTCTTGCCGTTGGTGCCCTTGATGTGCGCGCCCATGCCGCGCACCTGGGTCCAGTCGTTGCCCAGGCCGCCGGCGAATTTGCTCAGCAGTGCGTTGTCCTTGATGGCGCCATAGATGCCGTCAAGGTCATCCGGCACCGTGGTCAGGTAGCAGGAGCTCAGCTGTGGGCGCAGGGTGCCGGAGTTGAACAGGGTCGGCGTCGAGCTCATGAAGTCGAAGCTCGAGAGTAGCTCGTAGAATTCGATTGCGCGGGCTTCGCGGTCGATCTCATTAATTGCCAATCCCATGGCCACGCGCATGAAAAAGGCCTGCGGCATCTCAAAGCGCACGCCGTTTTTATGGATAAAGTAGCGGTCGTAAAGGGTCTGCAAGCCAAGGTAGGTGAACTGACGGTCGCGCTCTGGCTGCAATGCGGCGCCGAGCCGGACGAGGTCGTAGCGGGTTAGCTCGGTGTCGAGCAGCTCCAGCTCGGCACCCTGCTTGACATAGGCGCTGAAGTACTTAGCATAAGACTGTGCCCAGTCGGTCACGCACGCAGCGCCGGCGGCTGTTTCATCAGCCATTTGGCCAGTCGTTCTGCCAGTGGTCGGCGTTGGCAGGCCAAGAAAACCCAGTGCCTCTTTGCGCAGGCTCTCGAGCAGCAGACGCGCTGCGACCTGGCTATAGGCCGGTTCGCGCTCAATCAGCGCGCGCGCGGACATGATCAGGGACTGATCGACATCCTGCTCCTTCACACCGTCGAACAGGTTGCGGCAGGCGTCGTCCAGCACCAGCTGGGGCTCGACTGCCTCGAGCCCGGCGCAGACGTCGGTGACCAGGGTCGCGAGTTTTTCCTGATCGAGCGGAACCGAGCGCCCGTCGCTCAGGGTAACCCTCAGCCCCTGGGTGGCTTGCACGGCTTCGGAGCCTTGGACGTTGGCCGCGCGCTCGCGCGCCCGGGCATCGCGGTAGAGCACGTAGTCGCGCGCGACCTTGTGCTCGCCGGCCCGCATCAGTGCCAGTTCGACCTGATCCTGAATGTCCTCGATATGCACGGTGCCGCCACCGGGCAGCCGGCGGGTCAGGGCCGCCGTGACCTGCTCGGCGAGCTGCTCGACCTGATCATGAATACGGCTCGAGGCCGCGGCATGCCCGCCTTCAACCGCAAGAAAGGCCTTGGTCATGGCGACTTTGATCTTGTTGGGATCGAAGTGCGTGACCTTGCCGTTGCGGCGAATAACCTGCAGCTCGCCGGGTCTGGGGCTGTGCTGGGGGCGTTGTTGGGAGCTGGATTGGGTGCCGGGCTCGGAACCTGAATGGTTGCCGGGCTGGGAGCTGGACCTTGGCCCGATCGGCGGCTGGGAGGAGGCGGTCGGCTGGTTACCGATGACCGGAGGCTGTGATGGGTGTTGTTCAGCCGAGGCGGCGGGCGACGTGCTAGCCATGGTGGAAGTCCTCCGATGTGGTTGTCAGCGGTGAAATGAATGCCGGGCGGGCCATGGGTGACTTATTCACTGGGGTTTGCAGACAGGGGCGCGGGTTGCCGCGAAATCCAGTGGGTGGAAACAATATCTAGTGTCAAGGCGGCTGTCAAATCACAATATATTGTGAATAAGCCGGTGGATGGTGCCGGTGAAGCCTGTGGATAACCTGTGCATTGCAGGCTCAGGCGAGGCCCGCGCTGGCGCTTGTGACGGGCCTTGGCATAACCCCACCGGCTTTGTGCGAGACAAAGAGGGTCTTGGGTGCGATACTTTTTCCGGATCGGTTGATGGGCCGATTTCTGGATCGATCGGAATGGAGGAGTTTGCCTGTGATCAGAACGAGCTTGATCAGAACACGTGGGATCAGAACACGTGTGATCAGAACAAGATGGATGCGAGACAGCCGGGTGGAACGGGCGCGACAGACGCCAACTGCTCGGCACAAGGGCTCGCAGGCGATGGTTACTTGGGGGCGGTTAGGCCTTGGCTTGGCACTTGCTTGCGTGATGACCCCGGTGCTGGCCGGACAGGCGGAACTGGATGCCGCGCTCGCGGAGTACGAGCAGGCGCTGGCGAAACAGGCCGACCCGGAGAACGGGCGCAAGGTCTATCTCACCTGCGCGGTTTGTCACCGGCCCGAGGGCTGGGGCACGGTCGATGGTGTCTATCCGCAGATCGCCGGTCAGCTGCCAAGCGTTATCATCAAGCAGCTGGCGGATTTTCGTGCCGGCAATCGCAGCAATCCGCTGATGTATCCCTTCTCGGTGCCGCGCATTCTTGGTGGACCGCAGCAAATGGCCGATGTCGCCGCCTATGTGTCGCAATTGCCGATGACGCCGCATAATGGCGTCGGTCCGGGCGTCGATCTGGCTTTGGGCGAGCAGCTTTTTCAGGATAACTGCGTCGATTGCCACGGAGAGCGCGGGCAGGGCGATGCGCAGGACCATATCCCGGCCATTGCAGGTCAGCATTTCATGTATCTGATCCGGCAGTTCGATGCGATCCGCAGCGGCGCGCGCAAGAACGCAGATTCCGAGATGGTCAAGCAGATTGAGGGATTCACGCCACGAGAAGAAAGCGCGGTGCTGGACTATGTTGCCCGCCTGCGCCCGCCTGCTGAGAAGCTTGGCCGGGATGGCTGGGTGAATCCAGACTTCCCCGGCTATGTGCGCGATGCCATGTTGGGCGTGCCCCCGCCGATGCCGCTGCCTCTGCAGCCGCCAGAGCCGCCGCCACCGCCCCAGCTGCCAGAGCTACCGCCGCTGCCGCCCTTGCCGGAGCCGCCATTTGGCGCCAGCGGTCGGTGACGGTCGACTGGCTGAGTCGGGCTCTAGATCCCTGATCGGCAGTCGGCGGCCTTGCGCGGCGTCGGCTGCCATGTTGATTGATGGGCACCAGGTTAGCTGTGGTGGCGGATGCGGTCACAAATGCCGCCAGCAAACCGGGGCGAGACCAGGGGAACATTGAGGCGGCACTGGGTGACCGCGAAAGCGTTGAAGACTTACGAATTTTCTCTGCGGATTCCGCGCGAGGATCTCCTCGCCTTTTATGAAGGCCGCTCGCGCAGCATCAGCGTGGTGGCCAACAATGGCCTGCGCCTGGAGCTGCCGGCCGAGGCGTTTCGCCGTTACATCGATCATTTCGGCCTCAGGGGGTATTTTCGCGTTCTGGTGACCGACGAGCATCGCTTAATTGAGCTTCAGCGGCTCGCCGTATGACGCATTCACTGATCCGCTGCCGCTCAGCCCCTGGCCGATTTTCAAGCAAGCAAGCCGGTGTCCGCGAGCCGGGGACGAGGGCAGTGGCCATTTGGCGTCCTGTCCCAATTGCGGACGGTGCATTAGACAGCCTTCTCGGCTTGCGGGTAATATTCCGGGTCGGATGCTTTAAGCTGCGCTTCGGTCCTGATGCCTTTGCGGGCGTCACCTGACAGGGCAGCCCGCTTGCCCCGTCCATCTTCGTGTTTTGAATCTTCTGTTTTCGGAGTCCCCTGTGCAATCAGCTGCTGTCCTGGTTCTGGAAGATGGTTCGGTCTTCCGCGGGACCGCCATTGGCGCGTCTGGCGAAAGTGTCGGCGAGGTCGTCTTCAACACGGCCATGACCGGCTATCAGGAGATCCTGACCGATCCGTCCTATCGCCGTCAGCTGGTGACCCTGACCTATCCGCACATCGGCAATACCGGCACCAACGCCGAGGATGAAGAATCCCCCGAGGTTCAGGCGGCTGGTTTGATTGTGCGCGATCTTCCCACACTGGCCAGCAACTGGCGGCGGCAGCAGGACCTGGGCGACTACCTGCGCGAGCAGGCTGTGGTCGCAATCAGCGATGTCGACACCCGGCGCCTGACTCGGTTGCTGCGCGAGAAGGGCGCCCAAAATGGCTGCCTGCAGGCTGGTGCGGGCATCGACGAGCAGGCGGCGCTGGAGCAAGCGCGCGCCTTCCCCGGGCTGAAAGGCATGGACCTGGCGCGCGAGGTCAGTACCGCCGAGGCCTATGATTGGCATCAGGGCGTGTGGACGCGCGAGGAAGGGTATGGACCGCGCGACACTGCGGAGGGGAGTTCGGGCGGTCGAGATTCAACCGATGCCGGGCGCGTCGACCCTGGTGCGAACGGCAATAGCACAAGCGGCTGTCTTGCAAGCGGTGCTGCTGCGAACGGCACTGGCCCAGCCAGCAGCTTTCGGGTGGTGGCTTACGACTTCGGCATCAAGCGCAACATCCTGCGCATTCTGGTTGCGCACGGCTGTCAGGTCACCGTGGTGCCGGCACAAACGCCCGCGGCGGAAGTCATGGCCCTCCACCCCGATGGCGTATTCCTCAGCAACGGCCCCGGTGACCCCGAACCCTGCGACTACGCCATCACGGCGATTCGCGAACTGCTTGAGGCCGACGTGCCGCTCTTTGGCATCTGTCTGGGGCATCAGCTACTGGGTCTGGCTTGCGGCGCGCGCACGGTGAAAATGAAATTTGGCCATCACGGCGCCAATCATCCGGTCGAGGATCTCGCCAGCCACCGGGTGATGATCAGCAGCCAGAACCATGGCTTTGCGGTCGATGAACAAAGTCTGCCGGAGACGGTCATGGCCACCCACCGCTCGCTGTTCGATGGCTCGCTGCAGGGCATTCACCATCGCGAGCGCCCGGCCTTTAGCTTTCAGGGCCATCCGGAGGCAAGTCCTGGCCCGCATGATGTTGAGCCCTTGTTCGCGCACTTTATCGAGCTGATGCGCGAAGGCTGCGCCGCTTGATCCCGTTCCTTCTGCCTGTTTCCGTCACCGCTACCCGCGCCATTCACACACCCGCCATCGCCGTGCCAGCAAGGGCCAGTTCATGCCAAAGCGTACCGACATTCACAGCATTCTGATCATTGGCGCCGGGCCCATTGTGATCGGACAAGCCTGCGAGTTCGACTACTCCGGCGCCCAGGCGTGCAAGGCGCTGCGCGAGGAGGGCTATCGCGTCATCCTGGTCAACAGCAATCCGGCCACCATCATGACCGACCCGGAGATGGCCGATGCCACCTACATCGAGCCGATTACCTGGCGGGTGCTTGAGCGCATCATCGAGATCGAACGGCCCGACGCCCTGCTGCCGACCATGGGCGGGCAGACAGCGCTCAATACCGCGCTCGATCTGGCCCGCCATGGGGTGCTCGAACGCTTCGGCGTGGAGATGATCGGCGCCAGCCGCGAGGCCATCGACAAGGCTGAGGACCGCGATCTGTTCCGTCAGGCCATGCGCCGCATTGGGCTCGACATGCCGCATTCGGTCATCGCCCACAGTCTGGAAGAAGCCTTTCAGGTGCAGGCGCAGATTGGTTTCCCTGCCATTATCCGCCCGTCCTTTACCATGGGCGGCAGCGGTGGTGGTATTGCCTACAATGCCGAGGAGTTCGAGGAAATCTGCCGCCGTGGGCTGGACCTTTCCCCGACGCGCGAACTGCTGATCGAGGAATCCGCACTCGGCTGGAAAGAATACGAGATGGAAGTGGTGCGCGACCATGCCGACAACTGCATCATCGTCTGCTCGATCGAGAACTTCGACCCCATGGGGGTGCACACGGGGGATTCCATCACGGTCGCTCCGGCGCAGACGCTGACCGACAAGGAATATCAGATCATGCGCAACGCCTCACTGGCGGTGCTGCGAGAGATCGGCGTCGACACTGGTGGCTCCAATGTGCAGTTCGCCATCAACCCGGCCGACGGGCGCATGATCATCATCGAGATGAACCCGCGGGTGTCGCGCAGCTCCGCGCTCGCATCCAAGGCGACGGGCTTCCCCATCGCCAAGGTCGCGGCTAAGCTGGCGGTCGGCTACACCCTCAATGAGCTGCGCAATGAGATCACCGGCGGTGCAACGCCTGCGTCTTTCGAGCCGACCACCGATTATGTGGTCACCAAGGTGCCACGCTTCGCGTTTGAGAAATTCCCGCTCGCCGATGCCCATCTGACCACCCAGATGAAGTCGGTCGGCGAGGTCATGGCCATCGGTCGCACCTTCCAGGAGTCGCTGCAGAAAGCCCTGCGCGGGCTCGAGACCGACAAAGACGGCCTGAACAACATGCTCGATCTGGCCGACCCGAGTGCCATCAAACGGCTGCGCACCGAGATTGCCCAGCCTGGGGCGGAGCGGATTTTCTATCTGGTCGATGGCATGCGTGCTGGCATGACGGCGGAGGAGATTCAGGAACTCTCCGGCATCGACCCCTGGTTTATTGCCCAGATCGAAGAGCTGGTCGCCATCGCGCACGATGTTAAAGTCCAGGGCATTGATGTCTTGGACGAGCAGCGGCTGCGGCTCCTGAAACGCAAAGGCTTTTCCGACCGTAGTCTGGCAACGCTCACGGGGACAACGGAGCAGCAGATCCGAGATCGCCGCCACGCCTGCGGCGTGCGCCCGGTGTTTAAGCGCGTCGACACCTGTGCCGCTGAGTTCGCCGCCAGCACGGCCTATATGTATTCCACCTACGAGGAAGAATGCGAAGCCCAGCCGACGGACAACAAGAAAATCATGGTCCTCGGCGGCGGACCGAACCGCATCGGCCAAGGCATTGAGTTTGACTACTGCTGCGTGCACGCCGCCTTCGCGATGCGCGAGGATGGTTATGAGACCATCATGGTCAACTGCAACCCGGAGACCGTCTCGACTGACTACGACACCTCTGATCGGCTCTATTTCGAGCCGCTCACGCTCGAAGACGTGCTCGAGATCGTCGACAAGGAGCAGCCCTTCGGCGTCATCGTCCAATATGGCGGTCAGACTCCGCTAAAACTGGCGCGCGATCTCGAAGCCGCCGGCGTGCCCATCATCGGCACCTCGCCGGACTCCATCGACCTGGCCGAGGACCGTGAGCGCTTCCAGCAGCTCATCCACCAACTTGAGCTTAAACAGCCACCGAACTGCACCGCGCGCAGCGAGGAAGAAGCGCTGAGACTCGCCGCTACCATCGGCTATCCGCTGGTGGTGCGCCCGTCCTACGTGCTGGGCGGGCGGGCGATGGAGCTGGTCTATGACGACCAGGAACTGGCGCGCTACATTCGCTCGGCTGTTAGCGTGTCGAACGAATCCCCGGTGCTGCTCGATCGTTTCCTGGAAGATGCTATCGAGATCGACGTCGATGCCGTCTGCGACGGCGAGCGGGTGCTGATCGGCGGCATCATGGAGCATATCGAGCAGGCCGGCGTCCACTCCGGCGACTCAGCCTGCTCGCTGCCCCCCTACACCCTGTCAGCAAGCGTGCAGGACCGGCTGCGCGAGCAGATGAGCCGGATGGGGCTGGCGCTTGGCGTGCGCGGTCTGATGAACGCGCAGTTCGCCATTAAGGGCGATGATATCTATATTCTTGAGGTCAATCCGCGCGCCTCGCGCACCGTGCCCTTTGTGTCCAAATCCATCGGTGTGCCGCTCGCCAAAGTGGGCGCGCGCTGCATGGTCGGCCGCAGCCTGTCTGAGCAGGGCCTGCATGCCGAGGTCAAGCCCAAGCACTTCTTCGTCAAGGAGGCTGTCTTCCCCTTCATCAAGTTCCCCGGGGTCGACACCGTGCTGGGCCCGGAGATGAAATCCACCGGCGAGGTCATGGGCATCGGCGAGACCTTCGGCGAGGCCTTTGGCAAGGCGGTCGAGGGTGCCGGAACTCAGCTTCCGCGTCCTGGCAAAGCCATGCTCAGCGTGCGCGATGCCGACAAGTGCCGGCTCGAGCGCGTCGCCCGCAGCCTGCTGGCACTCGGCTTTCAGCTCTATGGCACCCATGGCACCGCCGAGGCCATGCGCGCCGCCGGGCTGCCCTGCGAGGGGGTGAACAAGGTCAAGGAGGGCCGACCGCATATCGTCGACATGATCAAGAATCAGGACATCAGCTTCATCGTCAACACCTCCGAAGGGGTGCAGGCCATTACCGACTCGGCCGAAATCCGCCGCGCCGCGCTGCAATACAAGGTGAGCTACACCACCACCATGGCCGGCGCCGAGGCCACCTGTCTGGCACTGGAGCAATCCGGGGCCTTGCGCGTCAACAGACTGCAGGATCTTTACTGATTACCGGCTCTTTACGGCCACCTCAGGCTAGGGTTAGGCTTTCACTTCTTCCGGGTCAAAAAACACCCCCGCCGTGCTCGCCGACAGTGGCCGCCACTGTCTGGCCGGCATGGTTTGATCATCACCGACCGAGGATACCAGAGCATGAATAAAGTCCCTCTGACTGTCAGGGGCGCGGAGCAGTTGCGCGAGGAATTGGAGCGGCTCAAGCGAGTCGAGCGTCCGCGCGTGATTGAGGCCATTTCCGAGGCGCGCGCCCATGGCGATCTCAAAGAAAACGCCGAGTACCATGCCGCCCGCGAACAGCAGGGCTTCATTGAAGGGCGCATTGCTGATCTCGAAGGCAAGTTGTCGAACGCCGAGATTATCGACGTGACCAAACTGCCCGCCACCGGCAAGGTGATGTTTGGCACCACGGTCTTGGTGCTGGAGATCGACAAGGACGAGGAACATCGCTTCATCATCGTGGGCGAGGACGAGGCGGACATCAAACGCGGCATGATTTCTATTAGTTCGCCCATCGCCCGTTCCCTCATCGGCAAGAGCGAAGGCGACCAGGCCGTGGTGGATGCGCCCGGCGGCGCGCGCGAGTTCGAAATTTTGGAAGTGCTTTATGAATAGACACCGGCGCTTCATGGGGGCCGGGACCCGATTGCTGCTGCTTGTGGCCCTGTGGCTGGGTTTTACCTCTGGCGCTTGGGCACTGCGCTGCGGGAATCATTTGGTCGCGGAGAAGGACCCTAGCCAAAAACTGGTGCGGTACTGCGGGCAGCCCGCGAGCGTCGAAAGGCTGGAGGATCGCCGAGCGGTGCAGGCCTTTGACCGGCAGGTTGGCGGTTATGTCACCACCTTCGAGTCCATCCCTTACGAGATCTGGACCTACAATTTTGGGCCGCAGCGCTTCATGATGCGCATCACAGTGCGCGAAGGGCTGATTACTCGTATCGAATCGGCCGGCTACGGGTACTGAATCCTCCTGTTGTGTCTAGCCGGTGTGCGCTTAGAAAAGCTAGCCATCGGGTAGGGCAGGCATAAAAAAAGCGCGGCTTGTGCCGCGCTTGAAAATACCACCAAAGGAGGATGGAGGAGTGTACCGACGACCAAGCAGATCATCAGTACATCAATAGTTTCTAAAATACCGATCTTCTTGTCAAGGCAGAATCACTGTCTTGAGACAAATTTTTTCGGGCTGCGCGCATGACTTGGGCATGCCGATAGCCTCAAGGCAGGAATACCTTATGAGCCCACATCAGAAAGGTGCGCCGCAAGCCGGGCGGCTTGCGGCGACTTTCTCTGCATTACGCGACAAGCGCGTTCTGGCAATGCTGTTTCTTGGCTTCTCAGCCGGCATGCCGATTCTGCTGATTTTCTCCTCGCTGTCGCTCTGGTTGCGCGAGGCGGGGGTCGAACGCGGTGCGGTGACCTTCTTTAGTTGGGCGGCGCTCGGCTACTCCTTCAAGTTTATCTGGGCACCACTGATCGACCGCATTCCGGTGCCTGTGCTCACGCGCCTGCTCGGACGCCGGCGCGGCTGGATGCTGGTTGCCCAGCTTGCCGTGATCTGTGCCATTGTGCTCATGGCGCTGAGCGACCCATCCCAGGGGCGCGACGCCCTGGTCACCATGGCGCTGGCGGCGGTGATGCTCGGGTTTTCCTCCGCCACCCAGGATATTGTGATCGACGCCTATCGCATCGAGATTGCCGAGACGCGCATGCAGGGGGTGCTCTCGGCGGCCTATATTGCCGGGTATCGGGTTGGCATGGTGGTCGCCGGTGCCGGCGCGCTCTACCTGGCCGCCCGTTTTGGCTCAACCGCCGAGGGCTATTCCTACATCGCCTGGCAACTCACTTACTTGGTCATGGCGGGCGTGATGCTGATTGGCGTGGCCACCACACTGGTTGTATCAGAGCCGGTCGGTCAGGCGCGCGCTGACAACGGATGTGGTGCCTTCGACTACCTGCGCCTGGTGTTGGTGTTCCTAGTCTCCGCAGCAGCCTTCGTTGCCGCGTTTTTTGTGGCAGCGGCCAGCTTTACAGCCGTCAAACAAATGCTTGGCGACGATGCCCTGCTGAACTTCTTGCTTGAGACCCTGCATTTTGGGCTTGCGGTCGCCTCGGCCCTGGCTGTCGGTTGGCTATTGGTGCGCTTTGGCGCTGTTGATCGGAGCATCGCGCGGGCCACCTGGGTTGAACCGGCGCTAGATTTTTTCAGCCGCTATGGCCTGCGCACCGCGCTCCTGCTGCTGGCGCTGGTGGGGCTCTATCGCATCTCCGATATCGTGCTCGGAGTCATCGCGAATGTTTTTTACCAAGACATTGGCTTTACCAAACCCGAGATTGCCACTGCCGTGAAGACCTTCGGCGTGGTGGTGAGCATCGCCGGGGGGTTTATCGGCGGTCTGATGGCCACGCGCTTCGGCGTCATGCGCATACTCATGCTGGGTGCCGTGCTCTCAGCGGTGACCAATCTGCTGTTTATCGGTCTGGCTCATATCGGCCATAGCCTGCCGATGCTCTATGTCACGGTCTCGGCGGATAATCTCGCCGGCGGTCTGGCCAGCGCAGCCTTCGTGGCCTTTCTGTCCAGCCTGACCAATGTATCTTTCACGGCCGTGCAGTACGCCTTGTTCAGCTCCCTGATGACGCTGCTGCCAAAAGTGCTCGGTGGCTATTCTGGTTCCATGGTTGATGGAATCGGCTATCCGAACTTCTTTCTGTTCACCACCCTGATCGGAGTGCCCGTGCTGGTCCTGGTGTGGCTTGCGCAGCGCAGTCTCGATGTCGCAGAAAGCCCCCGGCCGCCGGACTGAACAGGGCGGCGCAGGGGGGGGTGAGCGAGGATCGCCGCCAAATCTTGCAGCATGGCGGCAGATTGCGCCATTACTGTGCCGGGGCGTTCAGCACTTGCTGACAGGCGGGCGGTGGCACCGGCGGCGCACGCTTGACCGATGAAGACTTTTTCGGTGATCGCGCTTCGGCACTGAACCACCAGGCTAGGCTGGAATCGCAGCCACTGCCGGCAGGCACCGGGCTCTGCGGCTTGCATTGATCGCTACCCGCAGGGCACCGAAGTCGCACATGAAAATGCGCGTCATGCCCCCACCAAGGCCTGAGCTTGCGCAGCCAGCTCCGATCCGACTCCTGCTCGCACAAGGCCTGCTTGATGGCTGGATTGACGAAGATCCGATCCACATCCGGGTGGGTGGCAGCCGCATGCAGCAAATCACGCTGCTCCGTGCCCCAGGCCGCGCTCAGGGAGCGGCCATCGCTTGCCACCATGCTTGGCGGGTCGGTCGCTTCTGGCGTTTGCTGCCAGGCTTGCTCCGGCGAGCGTGTGAGCGTGAACCAGACATCCACATCCATCCCGTTCTGATGACTGCGGTGCATAGAATCCATGCGCCCGCCTCGCGGCTGGGACAAATCGCCCACCATCACCATCTGATTGGAACGCTCCGCCACCGAACGGCCCAGCCAGCGAACAAAATCCAGGGTCTCGGGGTGGGAAAAATAGCGCTCCCGGTGGCGGCGAATACTGACAAAACCCGGACCAGAGGCCTCCAGCAATGAGGCTCCCAGCAGACAGCCATTCGACGGCCCGCCGATTGCTTTAGGTGCTCCCGCCGCCGGAACAGTCACTTGCGACCAGGGCGTCGGCGCCGCCAGGGCGATACCGCTCAGCAAAGCGCGGCCCAACACTGCCAGCATCAACGCCCGATCCAAGCATCGGGCAGGACATCCCGACCACATCCGCAGCGGCCCTATCGACTGCCAAGAAAACATCACGCAACTCCTGCATTCCGAGAATGGAACACTGTGAATGAAACTCACGAGCTTCCCAAGTATAATACCCGCGCGCGCAACGCAACGAAGCGCAAGACCAGCAGCAACCGCCCGCCCAACCGGCGAGCCCCCAAAACCGGGCAAAACACCCGGGCTGCAAAACCATAGCCTCCATCCCAGGAGAGGTGCCGGAGTGGTCGAACGGGCTTGACTCGAAATCAAGTGACTCCTTACGGGGTCCGTGGGTTCGAATCCCACCCTCTCCGCCAAATCAATAACTTACAGTATCTTTGTGAGCGTCCTCATTCTTGGTCGATTTGGCACCGTGACTAAATCGTGACTCAAGGTCGAGGACCGCCACCGCGTTACGGATATTTTCCGGGGCAAGATGAGCGTAACGCTCGGTCATCTTGATCGTGCTATGGCCAAGAACATCTCGGACTTCGGTCAGCGGAACCCCAGCCTGAACGAGCCACGCGGCACAGGTATGGCGGAGATCATGAAAGCGAAAATCGCTGATGCCGACATCCTTGCACGCCCTAGCAAAGCCTGTGCTTGAAGAGCGCATCCGTGACCCATCCTTGCGACAGAAAACCCATTGGCTGTTTGGGCAATGAGCGTCGCGATACTCAGCGCAGCTTCTCAATGCAGCCGCTGCCGTCTGATTGAGCGGAACTGTGCGGCGTTTTCCCTGCTTAGTATGCTTGTCAGCCAAATAGAGCAAGCCTCTCTCCAAGTCGACTCTTGACCATTCCAACCCGAACATTTCTTCGCGCCGCATGCCGGTATTGAGTGCCAAGATAAGCAGCGGCGCAAGATGCCACGCCTGTTTGGATTGCCGGGCCTTGGCAATCAGTTTTTCTGCTTCGTCTCGTGTCAGCCATCGCAGCCGACCCTCCGGTTCTTTCAGCTTGCGACCGCGAACAGGGTTTGGAAGCGCCGCATCCCAGTCAAGGTTCCATTGACCAATAGCGCTTGAAAGGAGCGCGAGTTCCCGGTTGATGGTTGTATTGGATACGCCATCCGCTTGGCGTCGGCGAATGTGTAAGCTGATATCGGCACCTGACAGGCGATTCATGATCTTGCCTGCAAAGCTCTCGCGAAGTTGAGCCGCATGGTAGCGATCCGTCGCGGCGCTGCGTTTTTGATGCGAGGCTCTCAGGTAAGCAACCATCACTTCCTCGAAGGTTAACTCCGGTTCTTCATCCCACTGTTTTGCCCGATAGCTTTCGAGTTTCCATTTTGCCTCGAGTGCTTCGGCTTCTCTTCGATTGGTCGTTTCAGTAGAGCGTCTAACTCGCTTGCCGCTTGGGTCGGTATAGCTGGCCCACCAGATTTGCGAGTCTTTGCGTCGGTACGGCATATTTTCTCTCCTCGGGTCGCGTGCCGCACACCGCGCCTGCGCAGGGCGAATTATGCGCCAAGGAGGGCGCTTGGTCGATGTACTCGAGGACGGACTGGACGTTTACCAGCAAGCGGCGACCAACGCGCTGAGCGCGAAGGTCTCCTCGGTCGAGCAGGCGCTTGACTAATCGAGCGCTCACGCCACCAAGCTGGTTGGCTGTTTCTTCAAGATCCCAAAGCAAGGGTAAGTTTTGCTTCTCCATTCGTTGGTCGCCTTCTGGTGATCCTGTGGATGTGCTGAGCGCGCGATGGTCCCACTGCTTTGGTGGGCTCCTGCCCCTTAACTCGCGAAGGTTCACTTGAGCGCTTTCTCAGATTGTTCATTTCCCCGCCCGGGACAAGAAGCCACGGCCTTCCTGGGCTCGGTGAAGCAGATTCATTCCCAAGCATCAGGTGCTTGTGATGACAGAAACTTCCTGATGATCCTTGGCGTTAAGTCCAACGCTTGAACGCAGGGTGTGAAGCTGGTCGACAAGAAGACTTAATTCCTCTTGACTGACGCCACGGATTCTTGCGGCAATCAGCTGGTCAATTTCGTGTTCAGGCCAGGCAACAGTGCGAGGGCTTAATGCAATCGGACGGACAAAGAGTCCTTTGGCGATAAGGGCATACAACCGCGAGCGGCTCTGGCCGGTTCGATCAGTAACAGCAGGAAGGCGAAGAAGACGATAGCCCATGGGACACCCCAAAATGTTGATTGGATTCTCTTGGGTCTTCCGCCGCGACCAGTCCCATCGGTGCGCTGATCGTCCTTGGGGAAGACGTGAGTAGTTTGGGTATCCGTCAACGGTCGAGCGACAACAAAAGGGGGCCAAAAAAGCCCAGCATTTGCCTCGGCAGCCAAATTCGCCACTGCGCGGACCTACGAAAAGAAACGATTTGAATAAATTAGTTTACATTATGGCGCCGTTTCTTCATTGAAAGGCCCCTGTGCCCAATGGTTTAGGGGTTTCAGGTTGTAAGGTGAAGAAATATCGTTGCGCCGTCGTGTGAGAAGGCATCAACCGCTGAGAAACCCCGATTCCGCAGTCTCAAAAGGTAAGCAATCCACCGAGCTTTCACAGGCGCTTTCAGCGACCTGAACCTCTATCATTTTTCCATCGTCGCAGGCAGTGATGGCGTCTTGCCCCGCTGCGGCTTTTCGGAGAACTGCATAGGGGATCGCTATGGCCACTCAAGAACTTGACGGTGCTGGGAAGACCAAGGGGGTGACCCCAGCCCAACGTTTGTTGCTGCTTGCCATCCAGGCGCGTTGCGATACCGAGACCGGGCTCTCTGAGGTCTCGTTGTCGGCATTGCAGGAGATGACCGATCTCAGCCGGCGCGGGATCACCAAGGCGCTGTCGGAGTTGGATGGTCGCTATCTCTCGCGCATCCCGGGTGGTCCGCGCAGCCCAAACAGCTATCGGATCCTGGGTGACGGCGCGGCGTTTGAGATGAAGCCGGTCGCGATCAATGGCCAAGCGAGTCAAGCGTCCAACCAGACAAGCCTTCCTCCCAGGCCGACAAGCCAGCCTCCTAGGGCGCAAGCGCCGGTCGCATCCCAAACGATTCAGCGCCAACCCGAAGCGTTTTCCGTTAACCCGTCGGTGAGTCAGGCATTGGGCGATGGCCGTCCTGCTGCTATGTCTCCTTCTGCTGCGGAGCCAGTTTCTGTGCAACCAACCGAGCGCCCACCCGAGGCGGTGCCATTTGCTCAATCGGTTGCACATCAAATCACCCCGGCGAGCTTATCGGAGTTGCTGGCTCAGCCGGTCGTGTGGCAGCAAATCAAGCATCTGGCCGAGACCATTTTGGCCATCCAGCCGAGCATGGTTGGGGGTAGCCCCAAAACACCGATCAACCCGGCACCGACGATGACGGAGCCGCTCTCCGAATCGCCGCCGATTCAGCGTCAGGCGGAATCTGTTTCAAGCGCGCTGTCGACCAGTCAGCCCGTGAGTCCGGTCAGCGCAAGCGGACGGTTCGCTTCGGCATCGGAGCCGGCCGTCGCATCGCAGCCAGGCCAGCAGGCGGAATCCGTTTCAAGCCGGCAGCCGGCCAAGCAGGCCACGCGCCCGGCCAGCGCAAGCGTGCTTCCCGCATCGCCACCAGCGCCGGCTAGCACCGCGACCACGATCAACACGTCTGCCCCAGCGTCAGAACCAACCGCACGCCTCGCGAGCCAACGGCAACCGGAGCCCATGCCTGCCGGGCAAGGTGCCTCGGCAACGATCAACCCGGGAGCAGGCGTCCCTTTGTCCTCTTTAGCCAGTCGCCCGCCCGCCTCCATGTCGCCGCCTCTCCCAAGTGGGCAGCCAGCGGTGAGGCCACCGAGCCAGCCACATCCGCCGCCTAGGTCGGCCTTGTCATCGTCGATCGCAGCCGCCAATCGCGCGCAACCGATGAACGCCTCGGCATCGGCGACGGTACCGCTCTCGCCCCCGAGCCAGTCGCCTCCAAACGCCAGGCCCGGCGGTTCCAGGAGACCCCCGTCCCCGGCCAAATCCAAACCCAAACCTGCCACGCCTCCCGCGCCCGCTCCGCGTTTCATTCCGCCCGATTGGCAACCCGGAGAGCGTGTCTATGCCTGGGCGACCAAGCAGGGGCTGACGCGCGATTGGGTGGAGGATCAGGTCGATGAATTCATCACCTTTTGGACCGATGCTGGCATCAAACGCCGGAGTTGGGACGCGACCTTCATTCATCGCATGCAATATCTGCAAACCCATCAGAAGCCACAGAAACAGGAAAAGACCCATGTCATCTCGCACACCGGACTCGCGGACAAAGACTACGACAAAGGCGCAACCCCGTTCGATCAGATTCCTTGGCTCAACGACGCCGATGTCCCCTGAAGCCTTGGCCGCCCACCGACGCGAATCGGTGCGACAGCTCATGGCGGAGCGCGAGGCCGCCGCCCAGGAGCGACTGGAGCGAGCCGTGGGACGCTGCGGGATTCCGGAGCGGTTCCGCGGGAAATCCTTTGAGCAGTTCCAAGCCGTCACGCCCAAACAGCAGCGGATTCTCCGCGCCTGTCGCACCTATGCTGAGCGCGTCGCCGCTGACAGAAGCCAGGGTGCCAACTTGCTGCTGCTGGGTGGTCCCGGAACAGGCAAGACACACCTGTCCTGTGCGATCCTGGCGCACGCCATCCGCGCCGGTCGCACGGGACTGTTCATTTCGGTCGCGGCCGCCTTGCGGCTAGTGCGGGAGTCTTTCGGCCCACATTCACAGCGAACCGAGAGCGAAGCCCTGGCACTGCTGATTCAACCGGATGTGCTGGTACTCGATGAAGCCGGCACCGGGATCGGCAAGGACGAAAAACGCCAGGCCATGCTGTTCGACATCCTCGACAGCCGCTACGCTGCCATGCGATCAACCATCCTGATCGGCAATCTGACAGCCGAGGAGATGCAAGCCTATCTGGGCGAGCGCGTCATGGATCGCTTCCATGAAGACCATTCCGCCGTGCTGTCCTTTCGCTGGCCAAGCCATCGGCGTGCGCTCGGTACTCAGCCCCCGTCCGTTTGAACGGGAACCCGCGCCGGCCGCTCAAGCCGCCGCGCACTGCGCAGCGATCAACCGCCGGACGCAGGCGTCGAGCTGACTTTTCGGGCGCCGCTGAATCGCTTGAAGCAGATCATGAGACACCTGAGCGAGTTGGAATCGCTGCATCAATTCCCGCTGCAGATGACAGATCAACTCGGCGGCCATTTCAGCATCCGCCAAGGCGCGGTGAGCGCGCGCGGCGCGCGGCAAGCCGGCGAAATCCACCAAGACCCCGAGCTTGTAGCTGGGCGCCTGGGGTAACACCCGGCGTGCGATGAGCATGGAGCAGACGAAGGGCTGTTGGCGGCACCGACCAATCCGGTTGAGCTCCGAATCCCAGAACTTGCTATCAAAACTGGCGTTGTGCGCCACCAAAGGCTGATCGCCGACAAAATCCGCCACCTCCGCCATGACCTGTGCGGCTGGCGGTGCTTTGCGCACCATGGCGTTGGTAATCCCCGTCAACTGGGTGATAAAGGACGGAATCGAACGTTGCGGGTTCATCAGGCTCTGATAGCGATCGACGATGCGGCCATCCTCGACCCGCACGGCGGCGATCTCGGTGGCGCGATCCCCGTAGGCGGGGGATAGTCCGGTCGTTTCAAAGTCGATGACGATCATGCTAAGCCTTCAAGAACCGATCTGTTGTGACATCGGCTTGCCGGAGAATGGCCTTCAAGGTGCCTTCTGGCATCTCCCCGGGATGGTTGGGAATGGTGGTGTAGCGATCCGTCGCGGGGTTAAACCAAATCTCATGAGAGCCGGCGGCCTGGCGGTCAAACACAAAGCCAAGCTTCTTCAGTTTCTTGATAATCTGCCGGTACCTGAACCCGGCCAGCTTGCCCATCAGGTGCCGAGAATCAGCGGATAATCGAACGCGTCTTGCACGGCTGCCAGCTTGGCCTGGTGATGTCGTTCTGCTTGCGCCTCCAGCAGTTTCTTCGCTACGTCGCGGGCGATCTCCAAGGTTTCGGCGATGGTGCGCCCCTGGGCGATGAGGCCGGGGATATCATCGCTGGTAGCCAGGTACAGGCCCTCGGGCAATTTCTCGATATGTAAATTGGCAATCTGTTCCATCGTCTTCTTTGCTCCTGGTCAGCAACCTGGTTGGGGTGTCCGAAAATCATGCCATTGCGGCATTCTGCATCCCTGAGCCATCCAGGGTTCGGTTCACATCGATTGCATCGACGCCGAGGTCAGCAAGCCAGTATAAGCGAGGCAAGCACGGACGTCCTCGCGCTCCAGTTCAGGATGATCAGCGAGGATCTCGTTCATGCTCATCCCCGAGGATACCAAGTCCAATACCACCTCTACCGGCCAACGCATGTGACGGACGCAGGGTTTGCCGTGGCAGATATCCGGGTCAAGCGTGATGCGCTCAAGTTGTGACATGGAGAACTCCCGCTGACGTTGTCTCGGAATGCTAAACCCTCTCACGGGACGCGTCCAACCGCTGCGTCAGGGACAACGGCCCTCGCTGGCGCCTCCCTGCGCCAGTCGAGTGAATCGATCGGGTTTACCCCTCAGTCTTGAGCATCAGCGCCCCGGGACCAAGCTGCCAATGGTGATCGTCCTCCAACTCCTGATCGATCAAAACAGCCCGGCAGCCAGCGTCATCAACTGACAGCACAGAGACCGCGCTGTCATTGACCCAGCTGACCCCTTCGAGAAAACCGGCCAGTCGCGCCGGACAGTCGGCAGTGACTTCGATCATAGCCATTACAGCTGTCCCTCCTGGGCCAGCGACAAGGCCCCTTCACCGCCGACGATGATGTGATCGAGCAGAGTGATCTCGAACAAATCGAGGGCCTGACGAATACGCTGGGTCACGCGCAGATCTGCGGCGCTCGGCGTTGGGTCACCGCTCGGGTGATTGTGAATCAGTAGGCACGCGGCGCAATTCAACGCCAGTCCCCGCTGGGCAATCACCCGAGGATGAACATTACAGCCATCAATGGTGCCCTGAAAGACCTCCTCCAGCGCGATCAAGCGATGCTTGTTGTCAAGAAAGGCCACGGCGAAGACTTCGTTCGGTTTCCCGGCGAAGCGCAGTCGCATGAAGTCCATCGTGGTGGCGACATCGGTGAAGGTGTCATAGGTCACCTTTGGCTCCAGCACCTTCAACGCCAAGGCGACCAGACTGCTCTGCTCATCGGGCGTCAGATCGGCCGCCAGCATGGCAGCGAAGCGATTAGCTTGTCGGCGTTGTTGCGTCAACCGCGATCGGGATAGTGTGTGATGGGATTGAGACATGGCTGTTCCTCCAGCGAAACACGGGGAAACAGCGCCCCCCAGGGGACGTTGTCCCCCCAAGGGATGTGAAAATGGACTGTCGGCTGACAGTCCGGTGAAAAATGGAGTGGCGCTAAGCCGCCAGGCGCGATTGCGGCAGTGACTGTTGCCAGACATCCGCCCAATCAACGCCGCGGGCATGCGGTGGAATTGGCACGAGCGGCAAGCGAATGCGCACCTCGACCGACGCACTCAACCGTCGCTGAAGCGCCCGTGCTACCTGTTCGCCGACACCCGAACGATCCTTGTCCGCCCAGACCACCAGCCGGCGCAGACCAAGCGGTGGCGCAAAGCGTTCCAGCAGGGTTGCTGACAGCGCCGCCCAGACCGGCATGCCGGTCATGGCGCGCACCGCCAGTGCGGTCTCGATGCCCTCGGTCAGGCCAAGTGTCGGGTTGGTTCCCAATTCGACAGGGCACAACCGCACAGCCGAACCAGCGAGCGAACGGTTCTGGCCGGACGCCATCAGCTTCTTGGGCGCTGGCACCGGTGCTTTGGCCAAACCGTCAGATTGCAGGTAGGTCCGATGCAGCGTCATGGCCGATCCATCCGCAGCGGACACCAAGGCCAGCATGGCCGGGAATCGGCCCAAACAGACAGGGCGGCCCTTCTCAGCGGTGCTCCAATAAGGCAGTTCCGGATGGAACCGGATCACCCGTGGATCAAAGTCAGCATCGCCAAGTCCGCGCAGGACCAGATAACGCCGCAAGACATCCGATCCAGGATGGCCAGGCGGGAGGCTTTCATTCCACAAACGACGCAGCTGCGCCCTTGCCTGGTTGGGATGCTGCTCGCAAGCGCTCACGCGCACCCGTGGCCGAGCGATCAGGGTCGGCCTCCATGGCGACAATGTTCCGCCCGTCAGCCCCAAGACCCCAGCCACCCGGCTCAGTGCCTCGGGAAAGGACCACCCAAACAGCCAGCAAAGCAGGGCAAAGCCATCCGGATAAGGACCGCAGGTCGCGCAGATACCACCACCGGAGCGATCCACATCCGGGAACAGCCGGAAGCCATCCCCCTGGTGTCCGCCATGAACAGGGCAGGGCACATGTCGCCCCGGTCGCTGCAAGGCCGCATCCAGCACAGGTCCAGCCAATTCGTTCAGAATCGTCAGCCACCCGGCGCCTTGCACCGCCTGGCGAACAGTCGCCGATTCAATTGAACGCATCGAAGTTCTCCAGTAACACACGCCGGTGCTGGAAGATTCCAGACACCGGTGCAAGAGGCACAAAGGACACCGCACGGCGAGCCATCAGGCTCGCTCAATGCACAACCGTCTCGGCATCCACCAACAGCTTGCAGATCGGGATCGCGCGTTCGCCGACCTCGACAAAGCGCAGCGGCTTGGAAATCACCCAGGCCGCGCGCAGCGCATCGAGCGCCCCGGCACTGGGACCGAAGTCCTTGATGGCGATCTCATTGGCATCCAGATCAACGCCGGGCAGCTCCACGCTCGCCACAGCGATCAAATCACCCGGCGAGCGGGCATTGACCAGCAACAGCGCCGGCCGGCGGGATTGGGCATAGCGCGACCACAGCAACCGGCAGTCGAAGGTATTGAAGCGAAGCTTCATGCAGGGCTCCTCAGAATAGGAAAGAAACAGAAACGGCAGCTGGCCGGGCAAGAAGCCCGGGCCAGCGTTGGCAACAAAGGCACTCAGGCCAAGACAGCCTGGCGCGTCATCGGCTCAGCGCGCCGAGTCAGCGCCGCGCGGGTGCGCATCTCATCGAGCACCAGCCGATAGACGGCCCTGATATCGCGGTGGGTCGCGCGATCGGCGGGTTCAGCGAGCAATGCAAACACCGACTGCTGGGCAGCCGTCAGTTGGCGCTCGCTCGCGGTATCGAGAAACTTCTCAACGTCATTCCAAAAGTCACGGTTCATACTCATGGCGGTATCTCCCAAGGTGACGGGGAGACACATCGCCCCTGTGGGGAGAGCATCTCCCCAAGGGGTTGAACAAAGGTCCGCACCAAGGCGGTGTCATCGGACGCGGTTGAAAAGCCCAATCGGGCTGGCGACGCATCGCGTCTTCGGTCGCCGTCACAGCAAGTCCTGGCATCAGGACTCACCGCAAAACCGCCTTTTCCACTGCCGTTGGTGACCATGGCCAACGACACCGGAAAAGGCCCGGCCGCCGCGAGGCGGCCGGATCGGTTGAAGTGGATAGGATTGAACCAAGCCACTCGGATGCACCGCAGCGCATCCGACTAGCCTGAACGAACGGGTGCCTTGAAGACACCACGAAAGCTCGCCCGCAACGGCGCCTTTTCAGACGCCGTCGCGAACAAGGGCAGGGCAGCGCAATCAGGCCGCCAGCAACAACCGCTCGGCCGCACCAAAGAGCGCCGTTCTCAGCGCCGTCACCTCATCGACGCGCAACGCCACCGGGAACAGCCCCGAGACATCCACGCCGATGCCAAGCCCGACGGTCTCCAAACCAGCGGCGGAACAAAGCCGCAGAATCTCCCGCGTCTCATCCATGCGATTCGGCTTGCCGTCGGTCAGCAACAGCACAATGCGCCGCGTCTCAGGTCGGCCGAGCAAATCCGCCGCCGCGAACCACAACGCACCCGCCATCGGCGTGCTGCCCCGAGTCCCTTGCAAAAAGGCCCCGGCACAGGCACGCGGACGCTGCCCATGTCGAACCAGCACGCTGATGCGATCCTCCACGCCGGACAGGCCCGGAAAGGCGCTGACCGCGACCGACACCCCATGGATGCCGTCCAGTGCCAGGGCCAAGGCCAAAGCGGCGGACTGCGCGATCTGCCCACGCCGTTCAACCAACCCGTCGCGACGACGCACTGGCGAGTTCATCGACCCAGACAGGTCGATCAGCAGGTGAATCGCGGTATCGACCGCCACCCGTTCACGTTTCCGCGCGAACAGCCGAGGATCGCCCACCGCCGCGCGATAGAGGCGCTTGGGCAGCAAGCGCGGCCCATGGCGATACGCCTGTGGTCGATCCAGCCGTGAGGCCTGCACCAGTCCCTGCAAACGTGCCCGCAACCGGCGCGACTCTTCCTGCACGACACCCAGCAACCGCAAACCACGCGCCGGATCGCCATCAAAGGGCTCCGCACGGGGCAGCAGACAAGGGCTGTCGCCCTGGCCGGCAGCGTCCAGGAGTTCACGCACCTGCTGGAACAAATCGCCTGGCAGATCGTCATCGTTGGCGTTCAGCGCCTGGGAGACGGCTTGGGTCTTTCCGACGTCAGCCGGTGCGTCCGAGTTGAGCATTGGAAGATGCGTCGAGTCCGGCTTGGTTGAAGAAGCCGCACCGCCAGGACCAACCGATGTCGTCCCGTCAGTCCCCTGTTTCTGTCCTTGTCCCTGTCCCTGTCCCTGTCCAGAGGGATGATCCCCAGCCGCGTTTCCTGGGCTTGATTGGCCAGCTGTCGGGTTTGTTGAACCCTGAGCATCTGGTGCGTTGGCGTCCGGATGTGTTCCGGTTGAACCACCATCCGATGTCGGGATATTCGTCCCCGCAGTGCCAGGCGCGTTTTGGCCAGCATGGCCCGGCTGATCAGGCTGATCGGCCCCGAACCCGGATGACGGCGCCCGCGCCGACAGCTTCTCCTCCTCCAGCAAGGCGCGAATGCGTTGCGCCAAATCGACCGCATCTGCCGTGCTGGCCAGCTGACCGACCTCGGCCAACAAGCCCTGCAACCGATGCACGGTGCGCGCAGGAAATACCTGACGCAGCACCCGCTCCGCCTCACGTGCCGGAGCAGCCAGCGACTCGGTGGCCAGCATCCGATGCCGCAGATGTAACAGCAGATAGCTGGTCAAGACATGGGCTGGATGCGCATCTGGCATCGGCGGCGACAAGGCGCCGCGTCCGCTCAGATGGTCGCAAACTGCCTGCAAGTTCTCGCGCGTGCCGGGATAAGGCGCGGCGATGGCCCGCTCGATGCGGATATCCTCGAGAATGTTCAGCAGGCTCCGGATCAAAGGATCCGAACCGGACGCCCCCTGGCGATAGGCGTCAAAATCGGTAAAGCGCAGATGCGCCGCCTCGTGGGCCAGATAGCCCCAGGCAACGGGAATCAGCTCAGATTGCGGCGGCAAGGCCGGCACCTGAATGCTGTTGCCATCAGTGCAGGCCTCATCTCCGCCGACCGCGACCGGGACGCCAAACTTGCGCCCTAGGGCGGCGGCGACAATCGGCATGGCCTGATGCAAGGTGCGAAAGGCATGGCTCATGGTGATGCTCCAATAGGTGATGGGGCATCACGCCCATGGGGGCGCAATGCCCCAAGGGGTGAAAAAAAGAAATCCGCCAATCAGCGTCGTCGATCCAGATGGACGCGGCGCTGAGTCGAGCTCAGAAACAGATCAAAACCAGAAATCTTGCGCTGGCACAGCCGGAACCGGCGGCTGTGATGTCTCGATCGGACCCGGCACTTCCCTCTCCTCGAACAGGTCATCGAAGTCCATTGGGTCTTCGGGCAAAGCTTCCGCGTCCGTTGACGCTGAGTTCGCGTCATCTTCTTGCTGGACGGCATCGCCAACGTCCGCGTCCGACCGGGGCTCTGGCACTTCAGGCATCAACGCATCCAACGCCAACAGCCCTTCGCCATGGCGGGCCATGGCTTCGGCTTCGCCAACCAGACGCATCAGCGCCCAGCCCTCCAGGAACAATCCGCCCTGGATCGGCCCCGAGCCGGGCAGTCGCTTCAGCCACTGCCCGATAGAGCGCACCACCGGATCAATCCGTCCATCGACAAAGCTCAAGGCATTGAGCTTGTCGTGAATGCGCCGGAAGGTGCCGAGCGCCCGTTGCGACAACTCCGGCTTGCCCAGAAAGGACTGTTCCAGCCCGCGGGCCATTTGCTCGACCTCAGCGAAAATGGTGTCACCGATCTCGGCGACATCCTCGTGCAAGGTATCGGTGGCGATCAGCGGCGCTGTTTCAATCCGCAGCGCCTGCACCCGAAAGCGGAATTGCCCGCGTACCACCTCCACCGGATCGACCGCCTGGCGGATGGCTGGCTCCCAACTGGGATAAGCCGCGCACCAGGCATCGATGTGCTGGTCGTAGTCGGCGAGAAAGGTCTCGGCTTCGGCGCGCGTCTCCAGGGTGACAGCCTCGGCCATGGCCTGCGCGTCCAACGCCATCGCATTGGGCACCAGAAAGCCGCCCAGAAAGCGCGTGCCGACCGCCAACAGGTTGCGCTCAATGCGCTTCTTGTTGCGGTGAAACACCCGCAAGGCATCCGGGTTGCAAATCTTCTTGCTTCCAAGCGAAATCAGCTCGTCAGGCGGCAAGTCCGTGCCAAGCCGCAGATCCTCAGCCCGCAGTTTCTTGCGCCCCGACCAGATGTGAAAATCGACCAGAAAGAGCGTGGTCTGATCGGTCAGATGAAGGGTATTCTCCAGGGACCGGTTGTCGTTTCGGGTCTCGGTCATGTCAGTTGTCATCAAAGTCTCCCCGCGGACCGGCCAGGCCGATCCGCGTCGTGGATGGTTCAGAACCAGAGGTTCTCCTGCCCCGGCGCGATCCATGAGAGATCGACGCGAGGCTGCGGTCTTGGCTCGGGAACGGGTTGGTGTTGCAACGCGGCGCGCTGGGTCGAGACGATCTCAAAGACGCGCCCACGCAGGACGGCCTGACCCAAAGGGACATAGCCTTTGCGCTCCTTCTCGCGGGCACGTTGCTCAATCAAACCGCGTTGGTCCGCGCGATAGTGCTGCTGTTGGCCAATGTGGCCCGAACGCCCCCAGGCAATCTCCATCGCGCCATCGGCCAGGCGCCGATAGGCCCAGTCTTTGCGCGAACCATCGCCCTGGTGATAGCGAAACAGCTGCCAAGGTGAATCCGTCATCGTCATACCTGCCCGCTCCACAGCGGTCCCAGCACATCGGCGGCGATGCGATGAATCGCCGTGCGTTCTTCCGCCGCCGCTCTCGCGGTCAGCGCCTGATCCAAGGCATAGGCCAGCGGATTCGGCGCCCCCTTGAAGGTCACCGTTAGCCGTGCCCAACGCACTAGAGTGCGAGTGGACAGCGTCAGGGTCAGCTCACCGCCCTGGGGGTTGGCACCGTCGCTCTCGCCGAGAAACAGCCGCCGCACCTCATTGGCCACCACGACCAGCTTGTGGGCGATCTCAGTGGGAAGGTCGGGTACGATCCCATCCAGCACGGCATGTTCGGTCTCCGGGTCGGGGTAGCTCACCTGCAGCACCCGGAAGCGATCCAGGAACGCCAGGTTCTGGCGCAACACACCCTGGTAGAGTCCGGTCTGATCGCCGCCGCCGGCACTGTTGCCGGTGGCGATCACCCGGAACTTCGGATGCGGGCGAATTACCTCGCCGCCGTTCTGGGCGACAACCAAGGGCGCGCCCTCGACGATATCGTTCAGCCCGGCCAACTCGGCTGGGTCCATCAGATCGATTTCGTTCAGGATCAGCAGATGCCCCTCGCGCGCGGCGAGGGCCAGCGGGCCATGAACGAAGCGGGTCTCGCCCTGGAGCAATTGAAAACCGCCGAGCAGATCAGCGAATTCCATGCGCCCATGGCAGGTCAACTCCTGCACCGGCCAATACAGCCGGGCGGCGACCTGACGGATCAGCGAGGTCTTGCCCGCGCCGGTCGGGCCGGTCAGCAACAAGGCATCGCCACCGGCATCGCGCAAAAAGGCCAGTACGGCATTGAGCCCCTGGCGAAAGACATAGGGCTGCTTCAACGGAACCTTGGGATGGTCCTCTTCCGCGAAGCCTTCGATCTCCAAGCCCTTCGGAGCCTTGACGCCAAAGGTGGTCGCGACATCGAAGCGTTGGGGTGTGGGCATGGGTCTCTCCTGTGTGACATGGGAGAGACCGCCCCCTGCAGGGGAGGATCTCCCCCAAGGGTGAATGAACAAGGCCAATTGGCCTGGATTAACGAAAGGTCGGGTCTTCTAAGGCGCTCCGACAGGCGCACGGGAAAACCGATGCGGTCGTCCGCAGCCGCGCACGCGAGGCTGGGGACGACCGCCTGCCCAAGGGCAGGACGGTCTTGGGGTCAAGAGAGAAACAACGCCGGCATCAGAACCAGAAACTGGTGGCCACGGCGAGACCGTGGTCATCGGCGATGGGGTTTGGGGCGGTTCTCGCCTTAAACGGAATCACCGCTTTCTGAGGATGCTCCTGCACGGTCACCCGCACCCGTTCAGAGGATTGACGGCGGAAGGCATCAATGGCGTCACCGCCCAACTCTGGCAGGCGCACCTGCAACAGCGCCGCATAATCCACCGACCCTTTAGCGCAGAAGCGCGTCACCCGCAGTCCGGCGGACTCGGCAATAAGCGAATGGCCCATCATGGCGACCAAGGTGGTCTGGATGTCATCCAGCGCGGCTTTTTTGCGCTTTAACTCAGCTTCGACCGTTTTGGCTTCCTGCTGGAGCGCGCTATAGCGCCCGGCCAGCACCGCCCAATCGTCGGCCTGCGGCCCCTTGGGAATGAACAGATCCCGCTGCGGGTCTTTCTCCGGTTCACGTTCCTCGACCAACGCCTGCCAGAAGGCTTTGCCCTGGGAGACTATGGCCTCGATCAAGGCCGCATCGCGGGCGATCTCGAAGACGATGGGTTCCTGGTCTTCCTGATAGAACACCAGATAGCCCTTGTCCGCCCCGGCGACATAAAGCTGGTGTTGGACCTGGGGCTCATAGAGCCGAAAGGCGCTGGCCGCGCGGCCATGTTCCGCCACATCGCGCAAGGTGCGTTCCGAGGGCACCTTCAACTCCACCGGCTCGCCGGCATCGGTCAGTCCATCGAAAGAGGCACGCAGCAGCGGCTCCTCCTCGGATTCCCCACAGACCGGCAAGACCAGGGTGTCGTAACGCTGCTCGAACCACTGCCGGGCGGCATCTTCCAGTCGGTTGCCCCGCTGCACCAGCGGGTTCTTGCTCAAGTCCGCGGTCTTGGCCAACCCGGTGCGTTCGGCCCACAGGCGCCAGGGCGTCTTGTAGGGCGAGCGACCGAGAATGATGGCTGATTCCGAGGCGGTGATGCCCTGGGCACGCCACTGGTGCCATTCGGGGGTGCGTTGGGCCAGATCGATACTCTTCATGGAAAGCTCCGTCAAAAAAAGACCGGGGCGCCATGCCCCCTCGGGGCAGAACGCCCCGTGGGGTGAATGAAAAGCTGCGGTTCAGCTGAGCTCAGGCGGCCAAGCGCTGCTCGGCGGTCTGTTGGGCTTGATCGAGGGCCTTAAGCGCTTGCTTGAGTTCAGCCCCCTTGCAGCGCGCGCGCAGATACTGCTCGGCCTGCTTCCAGGCGGATTTTTCCGCCGCGCGGGCGACCACCTTATCGATCCGCGCTTGCAGGCTGGGATCGAGGGTGATCGGTTCGGCAGGTGGCTCTGAGTCCATTGGTGTTTCAGATGCTTTCGATGGCGCTGCGTCCGACGCTCCCTCAGCGACCCCGGATGGCGCAGTATCCGCCTTCGCGGGGACAGTCCCTGTCGCATCCAGCGACGCAGCAATGGGAATTGAGGTATCTGCCTCGATCACCTTGCCTTCCATCTCCTCGGCGGTATAAGAGGCTTCCTCGGGAAAAGCCGCCCGCAACGAGGCCGCCTTGGCGCACTTCATCAACTGTCCGCGCGGGCGTTTGACCCACATCTCCGTTGGCAGCTCCGAGTAGGCCCCGCCCTGACGGGCGTAGGCTTCCAGCCAGAACACCGGCTCGGTGAAAGGACAGCGCTGGCCGCCGACAAGCCGATAGACGGTCACCTCGCACCACTCGGGAAAGCTGACGGAATAATCGAGTTCCTGCCAGGCGCCGTTGCGCTTGATGCGCCCGCTGAAGGTCCGCTCGATCACAGGCCCAAAGCGGGGTGGATCAATCCCGGCCCACTGCCCGGTGCGCGCGGCCGTGGTCTGCACCTCGGCAATGCCGGGCCAGACGGTCTCGATCTCTTGACCAAGTGCCTTCGACCACATGGGCACCACATGCACCGGACGCTTGATCACGTCCAGATTGCGGGCGGCGCAGTAATGCACCGCCAGTAGAATGCCCTCGGCGGTCTTGGCCGCCGGGAAAATGGAATCGGTCAGCACCTTCCAGGTGCTGGGGGTCACATTCAGCGCCGGATCGACCGCCGGCATCGGGATGCGCGGCGCGTCGGCTTTTGGCACAGCTTGCATCGAACGGGTCATGATGCCCTCCTCAATGAATGGGGCACAAGGCCCCACGGGGTCACTGGTACCCCGTGGGTGGAAAGAAGACTAGTCGGCTTAGCGCGCGAGCTGCTCAAGTCGTTGCGCGAGGCTGGTCAGCCGCTCCGGCTGACCGCCATCGGGCGCCACCTGTTTGGCACGGAGGCGCAGACGCTGAGCCATCAGGGACAACTCCCGGCAGGCCCAGCGGCGGGTGGCGCCGAAACGGATCGGGCGCTGGTCAGCGGGATCAGAACGGCAGGTCATCGTCGAAATTCGCCTTTGATGTCGGTGCTTTCTGGCTATTGCCAGCGGAACCGTTCTTGCCGCCAAGCATTTTCATCTTGTCGGTGACGATCTCGGTGGTGTAGCGGTCCTGACCGGCATCATCCTGCCATTGGCGGGTCTGCAAGCGGCCTTCGACATAGACCAGCGCACCCTTGTTGAGGTACTCGCCGGCCACTTCCGCCGTGCGCCCAAACAGCACCACGCGGTGCCACTCGGTGCGTTCCTGCGTCTCGCCGGTTTTGTCCTTCCAGCGCTCGCTGGTGGCCAGGGTCAGGTTGGCGACAGCGCCTTGGCCGTTCTTGGCTTGACGGACCTCGGGATCGCGCCCGAGATGGCCGATCAATTGGGCTTTGTTCAGCATGATCAATCTCCACGGTGGGGTGAAAATGAACGCCGACGCAGGCAGGTCGGCGACTCCAGAGGATGCGGTTGTGGCGGCGGCAATGGCGCGACACGCGCGCCGAGTAGCCTGTCGCTCAGCTGCCAGAACAGCACCTTCCAACGGCGGGGAATCCGCCACGGACGTGAGAACATGGGAAACTCCTGGCCGGTGACGGTCTGCAAGGCAGTCGCCTCAGCCGAATGGATGGGAAGAGGGAAACCCTGGGAAGGGGGATGGAACGGACGCGGTTGGTAACCCTCAAACGAGGGCCAGACTCATGGCGTCTTCGGTCTGAAACGCTGGCGGCGACAAGTGCCGGCAAGCGAGGAAAATCGTGATGGGCAAGGGTGTCGGACTGTCTTGCGGTCCCTTTACCTTGATCCTTGAGTATTGCCGCATTGAGGCCAGTGCGCAGCCGCGAAAGCTCCGCTGAAAGGTGCTGTTTTTCAGCGGGGTGGCATGGGTCGCTGCCCGTAAACGCTTGGCGGCAAGTAGACCTCGCGCGCGATCACGGCTTGCCCGGACTGCGTGCTGCCCCCATCACCCGGGAAGGGATGTGAAGGCGTCGGATCGGATTTGAGGAAACCGCAAATGAAAACAGCAAACCGCTTACTGATATGGCTGGCGTTGTTGCAAGGGCTTTTGATAGGAGGGCATGTCATGGCCACCGAGGAGCCGGCATATACCCTGGTCCGGGAAGGCCCGGATTTCGAACTCCGCCGCTACGCGCCCCAGCTGCTTGCCGAGACCGAGGTCAGCGGAGACTTCGACGATGTCGGCGGCGATGCCTTTCGTCGTTTGGCCGACTACATCTTCGGCAACAATCAAGCGGCTGAGAAAATCGCCATGACCGCACCCGTGAGTCAGGCTCCTGTCGCGCCCGAGGCAAAGGGCGGTGGGACGCGCATCCCGATGACCGCGCCGGTCAAACAACAGGCGGATGATGCTGCGACCGGCACTTACCGGATCAGCTTCGTGATGCCCAGTCGCTTCACCCTCGAGACCATTCCGCGTCCCACGGACCCGCGCATTGAACTGCGCCAAGAGCCGGAACGACTGATGGCTGTGCTCCGTTATTCGGGCGGCTGGGGTGAAAGCCGCTATCGCGCGCACGAAAGAAAGCTGCTTGAGGCGGTTCGCGCTGCTGGGCTCACGCCCATTGGCACGCCCGTCTACGCGCGCTACAACTCACCGTTCTCCCTACCGTTTCTGCGGCGCAACGAGGTGATGGTCGAAATCAAGTAGCCTAAGGAGTACGCATTCGAGTGGAGAGTTGACGCTTACCATGTTAACGAAGCCGATATATGTTCCCTGAATCCTCCATCCTCAAAAGCATAGAAGGTTGATAAATGAAAATTTTATATAAAGGAATTACTACAAATAACGTTAGAAATCTAGATATAGTAATAAGATCTGGCGAGATAACTTTCATTGGAGGCCCGAGCGGTAGTGGAAAGTCATCAATTGCAATAGATACTATATACAAAATAAGCGAGGACGAGCTTTCTCAGCTTTTTGATACGCGGGACAGTGTATCTCGGTACGAGATAAAGGACTATAAGAACATTTTGCCTGCTGTCTGCCTTCAGCAGGAAAATTACAACCGGAATCCTCGATCCACAATCGCAACTTATTTTGGTTTAGACACCTATTTCAAGCAATTATTTTCGCTCAAAAACAATGTATCGCAGTCTCACTTTCAATTTAACACGCTTAGGTTTGCTTGTGATGTGTGTAAAGGACTGGGAGTTGTTCTTGCACCCGACGTTTTTGCAGTTGTTGAACTTTCTAAAAAACTCAGAGACATGCCGTTTAGATCGTGGAGAGCTTCGCGTCGCGAGTATTACCAAAAGTCACTCGAATACTTTTGTGCTGAAAATTCCATAAATTTAGAACTGCAATTTAAAAGTCTTAATAAAACAGATCAAGATCTTTTGCTTTATGGTAAGTCAGCCACAAAGTACCGTATTGCATTTTCGTCAAATGGAAGAAAACATACAAAGACAGCTAAGTACAGTGGTCCAATCCAAGAGATAATTGAAGAAATTGAACAAAAAAAACTGAGCACGTACAAGAAGAAATACCTAAAAGAGGTAACATGTCCCACCTGTGCAGGGAAGAGGTTTTCAAGATATAGTCTTACGTTTTTGCTATATGGTAAGAATATTGGTGAACTATATTGCTTAGAAATCGACCAACTACTTGATTGGCTGAAAGTTAGAAAACCATCTTGGCAAAATTCTTCGGTCGAGATAAGACCCTTCCGACATATAGAGCGATTCCTCGAATCGCTTGTCAGGTTAAATTTAGGTTATTTAACTCTAAATCGCTCGATACCAAGTCTCTCTGGCGGGGAGTTACAGAGACTCCGATTGGCAAAATCACTCAATTCACAGTTTACAAATTTCATTTACATTCTCGACGAGCCGACTTCTGGGTTGCACCCAAGCGAATGGAATATAATTTCAGACGTTCTTGTCGAACTAAAGAAGAAAAACAACACCATATTATTAATTGAGCATAACGAGTTTCTACGAGATAGAGCAGATAATTGCATTTGGTTAGGGCCAGGAGGCGGCAGGAATGGAGGGCAAATCGTCACAGAAGAAAAGAAGTGCTTTACGAAAAAAACATTGCCCTATAGATTCATTCAATCAACTTCAGAGTTTGAAATAGGATCAGCATCTAGTAACAATATTAATGACCTAGATTGCAACATTCCTTTAGGTACAGTTGTAGGGGTTTGTGGAGTTTCGGGTTCAGGGAAGACTTCATTCATGAAGAATATTTTACCAAGATATCTTGATAATACGCAGTATTTTAGTCAGACAGCTATACGAGGAAATGCTTATTCGATAGTTGGGACAGCACTCGGCATTTTTGAAGAGATAATTAGCCTATTCGCAGCCGAAACAGGCGGTTCTCGTGAAAACTTTTTCTACTCATCTCAGGGGAAAGGGCAGTGCGAAGTATGTTCTGGAAAAGGCTTTTTGGAAGAGATATCTTCGTACGTTCCAGAACCATTGCTCTGTCCGGCTTGCGGCGGGCGCCGTTTCTCCGAATTTGCTTTAAAAAAAAGGTGGAATGGGCTTGATATTTATGAATTCTTAAGCTTGCATATTAATGATATTCTATTAATGGTCCCAAAGAAAAATATTTTAATCTTAAAAGCATTAAATCTTGCTTCAAATGTCGGGCTAGGATATTTGACGCTTTTTCAGAGTACTTCAACGTTGTCTGGCGGTGAGGCTCAACGGGTCAAATTCTCCGCAAAACTGCTTGAGAAAAAAAGGAAACGAATAATCCTGATGGATGAGCCTTTTCGTGGATTAGACAAACAAAATATACAAGGTATCATCCGCGTACTGTACGCTGCGGTTGAAGATGGGTCATCAGTATTCATATCAGAGCACAACCCCTTTGCGTTGAGCTATTGCTCTTATCTAATAGAACTAGGGCCAGGTAGCGGAATCTATGGAGGCAATGTGACATATCTTGGAGAAAAGTCTAACTTCGTATCAAAGGGAAGCTCAATAATGGAAAAATTGATTGCGCAAGAAACAGGGTACTAGTTGCGTAACAGGTAATCAGTTGCCGGATTTAGTAACTTGCGCGAATAGATCCCAGACAAGCCATTGGAGTGTTTTTATTGAGTGGACACAAAACCGTTCATCTAACCCCCAAATGCTCCCCGTATTCTTGAGCGCATTCAGTGGGCAACCTCCTCCGCAGATACCAAGAGCCATACAATTTTCGCAATCTGGCATATTCAGGGGCGTTCGTTTCCTCCACTCTAAAAAAGTGGGGTCAGTCGAAGGATCGAAATCCATGTTATCAACATTTGTAGGGAAATTTTCCCGGCTCCCAAGAAAGCCGTGGCATATACCAAGATCGCCGTCCGGTGCAACAACAATTTGGCTTGCGCCTGCAGCTCCGCAGTCAAAAAGATAAACCCTCGATTCGGCAAATGACTTCAATTTGCGCATCATTCTGTCTTCGTATACACCATTCCTCCTGAATTCCTCGAAGCCTGTAAGGATGCAATCTGCGGCTGCTTCGTTGTATCCTTCGAAAACCCGAAATTGTTCATCTGTCAATAGAATATTGAAGCCTAGTGCATTACTACCAATTTGCTTTAACTCGCTGAGAGTGGAATTAAAATTCTTGACGCTTTGTTCAGTTAGGGTTACCGAGAGGCTGAAGGGTATATTTTTCGCCTTGCATCGTTCAATTCCTTTGATGATGTCATGATACACCGGTCCGCCACCTGTATAAGCCCTGCAAGAGTTTGTGGCGCATTCGTCGCCATCAAGAGAGATTCCTATTGCGACATTATTGCTACTAAGAAGATCTATGTTATCTTCGGTGAGTAAGGAGCCATTGGTGACAATTGATAAACGTGTATCTTGAGGGAGCTTTCCGCACGATTTGTACTCACGGACTTTCTTGCTAATGATTTGAAGTACAGTTATGTTTAAAAGGGGTTCCCCACCGTAAAAAATTATATTTTTCTCCTCTTCAAAACGGCCCTTGTCCATTGCTACTAGTTTGCAGAATAGCTCTAATCCCTTGATAGCTGTTTCTGGGCTCATAACTCTAGCACCAGATCTTGTCTCTCCATCTCTTTTCACGAAGCAATATGAACATCCAAAATTACAGTTTTCGGTCAGGATAAAGTATGCAATCTGTGTGTACGCGGGAGGGATTGAAGAACGGAAATGAGTAATCACTTTTTTGTCGACATCAGGGTTTTTAGTAATTACTTTGTTTTCGATAAGAGCGCTGATAGCGGAGACCACGGATTCTTGATAAGAGGGGTTAGTTATCGATGCTATGACATTCCGAGCATCCTTGGATAATCGTATCATCTCTATAGTTGATTCCATTTCAGCGCTTATGAATACGGGCTTCATTCGCAATGCATGGAAATATGCAAATATCCCGTTCCGCTCTAGTTTGTGAGCATATTTGGAGAAGAAAAGATGTGTAGGAATATTTTCAGCGATGTTCATGCTAAATGAGTGGACTCGAGGAGGTTATTAAACGCCAAATATGAGGGTGGTAGCGAACATACAAGCTGAGAACGCTGGATGGTGAAGCAACTACGCTGCCTAGGAGGCTGTCCGACTTGCTTTTTGGAACTGCTTAACCCATTGTTTTGAGATGATTAAAAGAAATGTTTTAGCGTTGTTGCAGAAACGCATCATTAATAACAATAGCTAGTAAAGAGCGCTGAATTTGGAAGTCGGAGAGTCTCCTAAGCAAATGCCGCTCCAACGAAGTGACAATTCAGTGTCTGCCGGTTGAAGTTGCGAGAGGCAACAAAAGTTAATTAGTCGAAAAAGAGCAATCGCGACGAGGCAAAGAATTTGGTGGTTTTCGCACTTCGGTGGCGATTGGAGTCAATGAAATAGACGTCTTTTAAAACAATGGGAGGTGGCATAGCCGTAATGCGAATCTGTTAGATTCTAGTAAACTAGTTTGGATAAGAAGGGCATGCCTGACTGTATTCGGAACGAGGCGGAGATTGTCAGCAACCCTAGGAGAAAAAATACCAGCAGAGCAACCGCGAGAGTGCGCAACTGTTTGACCTGCAAATGCTGAAACGCGAGATCAGCAGTCCTAGGTCATCAATGATGCGGTACAAGATATCTTCCGTTCCGTCTCGACTCAAACGAGCAGGCCGGAAAAGCGGCTGGATTCGAGGGTGACTGCTCTCATCGTTTTGCCTAGAGTCGATGACAAAGGTCGCTCAGGCCATCAACGGTCATTGGAAAAAGGTGCTCAACGCCTTCGATTCGGGCCTTAACAACCCCAGTGTCGATGCTGTCTAAGCCGATGTGGTCGGGTGCAGTATTAAGAAGCGTCTGATGGCTATGGGTAATCTTACTGCAGGTAAAATAAAAATAGGGTGGCCACTGGATGAACGGAAGTGGTGGTCATCAGTGCGCTCGGGCTTTTCCCATCGTGGGTGTAAACCCCTCGAAAGTTATTCTCGCTCAGATGGATGGCATCCCCTCCGAGAGGTCAACACTTCAGCAGTCCGGCCATTCCCAAACCTGTTGTTCGCCGGCTCTGCATGAGCACGCGCAGGTGCAGCTATTGCAAGCAACACATGCACATCTTGGCATAGTTGTTTCGTGTCCTGCTAAAGCTAATTCGCCGTAAATCTGGTAATAGTGAGTATCCGTCGGATTTGCGATCATTGATTCCATGTTAGTCATCCCATGCGAGATCACTGAGAGCCCCACCGCTGCAACTGCAACGGCAGTTACACATACATCCTTGGCATTGACCGATGCAGATCGCAGCGGCTAATTGGGCTTCCGTTTCTTTCAACGCACCGAAGAGTGCGGAATAGTGATTACTTGACGGAACTGCAAATTGACAAGCCATTTTGTTTCTCTCTAGTCGGTTCGTCTGCGTATATTTCTACTCACTAAGCTTAGGTTGTAATCGTTAGCGCGTCAAGTAAAATCGGTTAAGCTGCGCGCAGCATCCATTTTAAGCTATTGATTAAAATCAAAAATAATATTCTGCTTGGGATCTAAGGCTTTTGAAACAATACTTTAGCGTAGCTCACTTAGTGCCTAACCGATCACGGCTAACCTGAAGGGGTGTTTGGTTGGACTAGACGCTAATTGAAGCCGGCTAGATCCAGTTCGACTTGCACTCGCCAGCGCGAAAGACGCCCATCCGCCTGAGGTTTCAAGGTCGCTCTGACAACTCGCAGCGATCAGGATGGTGGCATGAACACCATCCCGATCCCCCTGCTCATGCTGTCAGGCACCCTCGTCCTTGGCACCACCGTCCATGCCCAGACTGAGCCCACCTCGCCGCGCTTCTACGAGCGTGGTGCTGAGGGCTGGTTCTGGTATGCCGAACAACCGCCCGAACCCGAGCCTGAACCCGAGGAGGAATCGGAACCGCCACCTGATCCGCCCCCACCGCCGGAAACCGACAAGGTCGCCGAGCAACCGCTCACGCCCAAGACGCCAAGCCGTCCCGCCGGCCCAGCGCCACTCTCCGCCGCTTGGCTGCGCGCGAACCTCGAGCGCTACCGGGATGTTGCCATCGACGATCCCTCGCCGCAGAACGTCTCCCTCTATCTTTACCTGCAACGCCTGGCCATCGACAAAGCCGAGCGCTTTGCCGAGGCGAGCCAGCGCGCCGTCTGGTCCGACCCTTTCCTCGACGAGACCACCCGCCGGCCACTCGCGACTTTCGCCGCCAACCTGGTCAATCGGGAAGCGGCGAACCAACGCGACCAGGCGCTGACCAAAACCGCCCAGGTCGCCGGCCTTTGGTTCCTGTACCGCTCCGATTGCCCCTACTGCGAAGCCCAGGCCCCGCTGCTTGAGCTGCTGGCCAACCGCTACGGCTTCGACGTGCAGGCCATCTCCCTGGATGGCCGACCCTTGCCCAGCGGGTTCTTTCCCGACTTCCGCACCGACAGCGGTCAGGCCCGCGCGCTTGGTGTGGTCTCCACCCCGGCGCTCTTCCTGGTCCGTCCGCCCGATGGCATCAAGCCTTTGTCCCAAGGCGTGCTGTCGCTGGCCGAGTTGCAGCAGCGCATCGTCCAGACCGCCGCCGATGCCGGCTGGATCGATCCGCGCTGGCTGGAACGCAGCCGCGCGCGGGTGACCGCCCTGCGCCTGGACACGAGCACGTTCAGCGATCCAGACCTGGCCGAAGACCCCGAACGGCTGCTTGAGCACCTGCGCGGTCAGCGCCGCGCGATACCCAATCCCCCGGTCACTGAACCCCTGATTCCATCCCCCACGCATCATCGCCTCGGAGGTCACTAATGCGCGTTGCGCCCGTCCTCGGTTTATCCCTCACCCTCAGCGCCGGCTTGCCCGGCATGGCGCAGGCCGATCTATCGTCCGAGCTGGATGCCATGTTCGACAGCCTGGTCAATGTCACCGACCCCACCGCCCACATGGGTCAGCGCCGGGGCGTGCTCTCCGGTGGGTCGGTCTATGCCCGCAACCGGGTGATGACCGTCAACCCCGTTCACATCATCCCCCCAAGCTTCGAGGCAGGCTGCGGCGGCATCGATCTGGTCGCGGGTGGCTTCAGCTATATCTCCCGCGAGCAGCTGACCGAGTTGTTTCGCGCCATCGCCGCCAATGCCGGCAGCTACGCCTTCAAGCTGGCCTTGGACTCCATGTGCCAGAACTGCGGGCAGGTGATGGACTCGTTGCAGAAGAAGATTCAGGCGCTCAATAGCCTGTTCGCCAACTCCTGTCAGCTGGGGCAGGGCGTGGTCAACGATGTGGTCGATGCCTTCGACACCCAGCAGAAGATCAAGCACTCCGAAGCCTCGTTGGTTAGAGGATTGGGCGATGTCTTCGAGACCTGGTCCACCGTGACCGGTGAAGACCCCATCACCCAGGTACAGAACAGCGACCCGGACTATGCCCGCGAGGAACTCCAGGGCAACCTGGTCTGGCGGGCCTTGAAAGACGGCGCCGTCAGCGGCTGGTTCGATGCAGGCGACGACAGCCTGCTCGAAAGCCTGATGTCTGTTACCGGCAGCGTCATCGTCGGACCGCCAGAACCGAGTCCGGACGGGCAGGGCAGTAACAACCGTGTCACCCCGCTGCCAGCCGTCTTGTCTCTGCGCGATCTGCTGCACGGCACCTCGGATAACCGCGAAGTCCAGGTCTATCGCTGCGCGCCCAGTCGCGATGCCGATGACTGTCTCTCACCCACCGTCCAAGCGCTGACCCTCACCGGCATGATCGAACGGGTGCGCACCCTGCTGATCGGCGATGCGAGTTCACCCGGACTCATCGCCAAGTTCCGCTTCGGCACCAGCGACTTCACCGCCGACGAGAAAGCCTTCATGCAGGTCGCCCCCAATGGCCTCGGCGGTGCTGTGGCCAATCTGGCGCGCATCGACGAGGGCACCGCCATGCTCTTCGCCGAGCGCGCCGCGCCGGTGATTGCCATCGAGCTGGTGCAGGAGCTGCTCCACGACATGGCCCGTGCGGTCAGCCTGGCGACGGTGGTCGCGGACAACGCCTATGCCGGTCTGCTCAGAGAACAGATCGCCGAGTCCCGCGCGGACCTCAGAGCCGAGTACGAGGTGGTCAGCGCCCAATACGGCACCGCGCAGGAACAACTTGCCTATTACATGGACCTGCTGCAAGCGGCCAAATCGACACCCTACTGGAGCGTCGAACAAGCCGGCGGCGGCCGCCTGACCCCGGAGGGCTGAGCCGATGTTCGAGATCTACTCCATTGGCGATGCCGCCTTTCTGACCCAAATCCTCAATGCCGTCGCCGCCATGACCGGGACGGGCGATTTCCGCCAACTGGTCGCGGTGGGACTGGTGATCGGCATCATTCTTGGGATGTTCCAGGGCCTGGTCAACAACACCCTGTACTTCGGGCGCCTGTTCATTGCCATGCTGATCTATCTCCTGGCCTTCGGCACCTCGGTGTCGGTGACCGTGGAGGATGCTTACACCGGCTCGGTCCGGGTGGTCGACAATGTCCCAATCGGACCAGCGGCGGTCGGGGCGGCCATGTCCAATGTCGGCTATGGCGTGACCCGGCTGATGGAGCAGGCCTTCTCCACGCCGGCGATGACCGGTCAGGGCTTTGCCGATGCCTTGCAGACGCTGGCGGGGGTGAGAAAAGCCACCCTATCCCGCGCATCGCTGGGCGCGGCCAATGCCCCGGTGTCCGGCACCGATGTCGAAGGCTCGCTGGTCAACTATGTCGCCGATTGCGTGCTCGCCGATGTCGATACCCAGCGCCGCACCCTGGATGACATTCTGACCGCGCCGGATGTGACCACCGCGCTGGCGAGCAGCAACGTCGCCTTCACCACCCTGTATTACGAGGGCGGTGTGCCTCAGACGCTGCGCTGCGATCAGGCCTGGGCGCGGATCAGTGCCTTCTTGCCCGCCGAGTTCCTGCCTGCTGTCAAAGACACCCTGCAGGCGCGCTTCGGGGTGGCCAATACCGCCGATGTCGAGTCCAAACTGCAAAACGCCGTCGATGCCCTGGCCGGTGCCGGGCGCGATGCGCAGGACTATGTGCTGATGTCGGCGGCCTTGGGCTGGCTGGAAAAGGGCATCGTTCTGACTCATGAAAATCGCCTGCAATGGGCGGCCGCCACTTCAGTGCAGCAGGCCATCGCCCAGCGCAACGCCCAGTGGGCCGCTGAACAGGCGCTGTTCATGAATATCGTGCGCCCGATGATGACCTTCTTCGAGGGCTTCATCTACGCGGTCGCCCCGCTGATGGGCTTTGCGGTCGCCCTGGGACCCATGGGCATCAGTCTGACCGGCAAGTGGCTGATGTTCGCACTCTGGACGCAGCTGTGGCTGCCCGTTCTTGCGGTAACGAATCTCTACCTGATGATGGCCGCCGGACGGGATCTGGATGCGCTGTCGAACGTCGCCCAGTTGGAGCCCTTTTCCTTCTATGGGCTGATGCAGTTGGATTTGATCTTGCAGGACTGGCTCGCCACCGGCGGCATGCTGGCAGCGGCCACTCCAGCCATTGCGCTCATGCTGATCTACGGCAGCGCGGTGACCGCAACCCATTTGGCCGGACGGCTCAGAGGCAGCGATCATATCGACGAAAAGGGGCTCTCGCCCAGCGTCAGCTCAACAGCACCGGCGCTGGCGATCAGCTCGGGGTATCAAAACACTCCCTATGCGGGGACGGTTGCGACTGGAGCTGAATCGATTCTCCCGCGTTTCGATCTTGGCACCCAGGCCAGTCGCGAGACGGCGGTGACCGAGCAAGCCTTGCAGCAGTCCTCCCGGCAGTTCCTGTCCAGCCTCGGACAGACGGCTTCCATGTCGGCGGCGCACAATCGGGAATCCTTCTCGCAGCGGGCGCTGGGCTTTGATTATTCGGCCAGCGCCAGCGAGACCGATAAGACGCTTTTCAGCACCGGTAGCAGTCTGTCGCAGCAATATGCCCAGACCGGATTGTCGGCAAATCAGATGACCGGCATGCTAGCAACCGGTGTCGGACTGGCCGGAGGCGGGCGCTCAGGCTCAGCCATATCCGGGCAGTTGTCCGGAGAACTGCGCGATCAATACCAGGTCAGCGACCAGATGGCCGAGCGGGTCGCCGATGACATCGCCACGCGCGTGACCAGCGACACTGGCTTCCAGTCCAGCCTGGCGTCGTCCGTCAGCGCCGACGCGCAGCAGGGCCTGCGCAGCGTCTTCACCCAGGGACTCAGCACGCAGGACAGCGCCCAGCTTCAGCAGAGCGCGGCCGATGTAGTGCAAGACAGCCGTTCGCATCAGCGGGCCGAGCGATTGTCACAATCGGCCGCCGCCTCCGGCAGTTATGGCGCGGCCGAAGTCGGGCAGCGTCTGGCCGGCAACCCGGCGCTTGCCGGTCAAGCCTACAGCGCCATCGACCGCCTGGGCCTGACCGGCGATCATCAGCGGGTGAGCGACTGGTATAGCGCCATGGGCGTCTTCGCCAATCCCGAGCAGGCGCGCGCGGCGGCAGCCATGCACTTGCTGGCCGGTTATGCCAAGCCAGACCGGGCATTGAGTGGCGAGGAGCGCTTGCAGGCACGCGAGACGGCCTTCTCGATTCTAGGTGATGCGTTCCAAGGTCCGGGTGGAACGGGGGCCAATCCGGCCAATGGCGCGGGGCTGCACGGCGCGGCTGGTGTCTTTGGCAGTACCCGTGATCAGGTGCTCGGCGCCGGGCTGCCTGATCCGCGCGCGCAAGTGGCCGGACTCGACGGGCGACTGGCCGAGAACTTCCTCGGCAATGCGGCGCTGGGTGGCGGGGATGCTGTCAACCGCTTCCATCAGGACGCCCAACAGCGCCTGATGCAGTCACAGGCGCAACGCGAGGCATCGCTGGCCGAGCAACGCTCAGACTACTGGGAACGCCAGATTCTCGGCGAGGCCAACAGCCATCGCTCGCCAGCCGAGGCCACCACGGACCAACTCGCCGGTGGCATCGGCAATCTGCTGCAGCGGGGTATTGTCCAGGGTGATCGCGCCGTGGCGGCCTTCAATGGCTTGCTCAGAGGTTTACAACAGGGCGAGGGCTGGTCCGGCGCTGTCGCGCAAGCGCGCGAGCGTTACGGTGATGCCATTGATGGGCTGGCGTCCTATCAGCTGCAAAGCCTGCCCGAGAACGCCCTGACCGGCACGCAGGAGGACTTCTACCGCAACCAGGTGGATAACGGGCTATTGGGCAACTCCGCCATGGGTCAGGCGCTGCGCTTCGCCTCCCCCGAGCAGCAGGCACTGCGCGAGCGCCTGGTGGCCGAGCATGGTCCGGATCTGGGACCGGCCATTGCCCATCAGTTGACTCAGGCTGCCAACAGCCTCGACAACAGCAAGCTGACCGAGGTCATGGCCTACAACCGTGCGGAAGCCGATGCCGCCGAGGCTCAAAAAAAAACTGAGTCGCTAGCGCCCGGCGGGCTGCCAGGGACCGCGCCGGCTGGTCTGATCCACCCGAACGTCTCCGGCGGTTCCGCCGGCGCGGTGCTCGATGTGATCGCCCGTCCGGAATCGCGCGGCAACTACAACGCGCTCTTTGGCGATGCTGGCCAACAGCAGTTGCGCTTGACCGATATGACCCTGGAACAGGTCCAGCAGGTGCAGCAACAGCTTGTCGCGGAGCGCGGTGGGTCGCCCGTTGGACGCTATCAGATCCTCGATGACACGCTGGAGGGTCTGATTGATCGGATGGGCCTGAGCGGTCAGGAACGCTTCAGTCCAGCGCTTCAGGATCGCATGGCGCTGGTGCTGGCCGCGGATGCGGGTTTGGGAGCCTGGCAGTCAGGACGCTTGTCGGATGAAACCTTCGCGTCTCGGCTATCCAAGATTTGGGCCGGATTGCCGGCCGATGCATCGGGACGCAGCTATCACGAAGGGAAGGCTGGCAATCGCGCGCTTGTGGGTTGGGAGTCGGTTGTGACAGGCCTGGGATCGGCGCGTCGGGGCCGTGACTGATAGGGATCTGGTGCGCAGGCGGGCTATCCATGGCCTTGGGCGGCAGTGCAAGCGGCTTCAATCACCTGATCGGAGAGGAAGTAGCCGGCTCCTTTCAGCGCAAGCAAGGTATCACGCAGATCCATCAGTAAACCGAGCCGATGCGCGTCGACCAGGAGACCGGCCGTTCCTTTCACCGGTAATCCGTAGATCGACTGAGCGATCCGACGACCACGCTTTTCGTCGATAATCGCCATGCAGGGTGCCTGACTTCGCGTTCGGTGAGCATCAAGAAAACTCTTCGGCCAGTTCATCGCCGCGCAGATCGACCACCGGAACGTCGGACCGACTGGCAGCGAGCAAGAATTCAACCCGCCCCATACCACACAGACGACCGGCTTTTCCGGAGGAAATACGGTCTTGCTCAAACAGGTTAGTGGCGATCAGGAAACGCACTTCGTCAGCGAAGTTCGCCGGCAATTCTGCCGCCGAGGGCAGCCCCGCGACCGGCAGTTCGATGGTCAGTGTGTTGGACATTGCTACCTCCAATTTTGTCAAAAGAGTATCACCATGAGATCAGGGGTGCAGATTTAGCAGTCGCGTCTCGGCGGAGGCGTCCTGATTAACAATCACACAAGCCGGCTGATTCACTGTGCTCGGACCGCGTCGCGCGCCATCCTGCGCAAGCTCAGCGCATGGGCTTGACCGTATTTGCCAGGTGCGTTGCGCACGATCTGCTTGGCAACCTCGGGTTTCCGGCAGGCCAGCGCGTGGCGGAATAGCTCGGCGGCATCATCGACGCTGCCGAGTGAGAAATGCTCTGACAATTGCAAGCACTCCTCCAGCACCCGGAACGCCGCTGCGATCTTGCCCTGACGCAGGTAGAGGAAAATCACCAAGCGTCCGGCGCAGTGCACGGCGCGACAGTTGCCGTAATCCTTCATGTCCTGAAAGATGTCCTCGTAGGCCTCGGGGTTCTTCGCGTAGAGCTCAAAATATTCGAGCAGAATCAGCACTGCCTCGCTGTTTTTCCGCACCCGCACGGCACGCAGCAGGCGGTCGATAAAGGACTGGTAATCCCGCTTGGCCTGCAATAACCGCTCCTCGTTGGCATAGGTCTCCGGGCGCTTGCGGTAAGAACTGAGCCCGCCGAACCCGTCCTGTCGCTTCAACCGCTGATACCACACCTCCTCGTCGAGGTCATCTTGGTTCAAGGCGCGTTGATCTTTTAAGAAGTAAAACCCGATAAGATAGCCGGCAACTCCACCGGCAACATGGGCGATGACGTTGACATTGCCGACGTCAGCCGATGAAAGCACACGCCAGGCATCCCAGCCGATAAACCACAGCGCCAGTATCCAAGCCGGGATGTAGAAGTGCCCGAACGCAACGCCCACCCAGTAAAACGTCTTGATGCGCGCCTTGGGCATCAGAAAGGCCGATAGGCCGATCATGCCCATTACCACGCCGGAGAAGCCGAGCGTCGGGAGCGGCTCCGCGCCGAGCACAACGGTGATCGAATAGGCAAAACTCGCGGCAAAGGCCGTTGCCACCAAAATGGCGAGGTACCGGAATTTGCCTCCCACCAGCAGTTCCAGCGCCGGCGCGAAGGCGATGAAGAAGATCATGTTGAAGATCAGATGAGCCCAGTCCGCATGTGCAAGAGAGGAAGTAACGACCCTCAATGGGTTCCAACCCAAGGGGTCGTACATCAAGGACGCATCAAGGCTCCACGGTGGTCCGGATTGGAGAAAGTCCTGATACAGTCGCTTTAGCCAGTCCACGAGCGTCGCCTGGCTGACGCCCTCCAGCAAATCGGGTGAATCCAGCAAGCGCTCGAAAAACGCCTCGGGATCTGGCTGGGAATGGATGATAGGCAGAACCTCTTGGCAACCGCTGACCGCGGTCTCGTCGTAGTCCTCTAACAGAATGGCGCGTAAAAGGTCCGTATTGTCTCTGCAATACGCCTGCGTATACGCGTTGATCAGCGCCTCGTTGTGCGCTTGCTTCCAGTAGATGAAGGTACAGAGAACCACGACAGTGAGGGTAATCCAGGGGATTTTTCCCAGACGCAGCGCTGTAACATAAGGTAGAAGCATCCTTGAGGTTCCTGTTAGCGTTCAATCAATCGAATCGACTGATCAGAAGCGCATCATGGCAAGAACAGTGATTGAGCAAGGTATTCCAGTCAGAACTGCTTGCCAGCGGCAGCGACATACCATGCTTTGCAATGATGGCTGGTTCGACAACGATATCCAAGGTTCTGAATTGTATACACAGCCTTGATCCGGGGGTAAGTGCAGCCTGAAAATTGGCTGCTGCGAAAGTCCGGCTGCGAACCCTGACTCGAACGGTCTGCTGTCTTAACTTGACAGCAACACTGTTCGATGTAAACTCAAGCCATGGACGACGGACTCGACATCAACACCCTCAGTCGGGACACCGGCATCAACGTGCGCACCATCCGCTACTACTTGGCGGAAGGATTGCTGCCGCCCCCTTCAGGGCGCGGTCCGGCGGCGAGTTATGGCCCGGGGCATTGCGACCGGTTGCGCCTGATCCGGCGCTTGCAGGAGGCGCATCTGCCGCTGGCGGCGATCCGCACCCAATTGGAAGCGCTCGATGACGCGGCTGTCGCTGCCGCACTGACGGCACCGACGCGCACCGAAGATCGCGCGCCGGCGACGGCCTCCGAGTATGTGCGCCAGGTCTTGGCGAGTGGGTCGGAGTCTGGGGCCGCACCAACAAGTTCCGCCCCGTCTACCATGCCGACCAGTCCGCGCCACCAGCCGCGTAGCACCTGGGAGCGCATCGTGCTTCACCCGGATCTCGAGCTGCATGTGCGCCGACCGCTGGCGCGCGCCGATCAGCGTCGACTCGACAAACTACTGGAGCAGGCGCAGCTAATCTTCGGTGCCAAGCACTGATCCGAGACCGACTGTCCCCAATCGTGCGAGCCCATCAACCCTCAGGAGCAGGAGCTGCCCATGTCCGCCATCGCCAAGTGTTTGTCTGAAGTGGTCGTTGGGAAACCGACCTCGCACAAGAACCTGACGCTCTACCCGCTCTTGGCCGATGGGCCTGAGGAGCCGGGCTATCGCCTCCTCGAGGCAGCCCTGAGCGATCACAGCGCCCGTGTCACCGAGGTGTCCGAGTCGGGGCACGTCCCGGAGTTGAAAATCATCAATGAAGGTGCGCAACCAGTGCTGCTGCTCGATGGTGAGGAGTTGGTGGGTGCCAAGCAGAACCGAATCCTCAACCTCACCGTGCTGGCGCCGGCGCAGAAAACGACCATCATTCCGGTCTCTTGCGTCGAAGCCGGGCGCTGGCACGCGACCAGTGCTGAGTTTTCTGGAGCCAGACGCGCGCATTTCGCCGCCGGACGGGCGCGCAAGAGCGCCGATGTGAACACGTCCTTGCGCCAACGCGGCTCGCGCGAGAGCAACCAGAGTGCAGTCTGGCGCGACATTGAAACGCGCTCAAGACGCATGGGCGTGAACTCAGGAACCAATGCCGCAGCCGCGCTTTACGAAAGCCATCGCCAGTCTCTCGATGCCTTCCGGTCCGCCTTTACACCACAAACGGGTCAATGCGGCGCGCTCTTCAGCCTCAACGGACGCATCCTGGGGCTCGATCTGTTCGATAGTCCGACTACCCTGGCGGCGGTTCTGAGCACCTTAGTTGAGAGCTATGCGCTCGACGCCCTAGATGCGCACGGCGAGACAGTGCAGCCGATATCGGCGCCAACCGCAGCGGACATCAAAGCTTGGCTCGATGTCATCGCCGGTGCAGAGTTCGAGCGGTTTCCCGCGGTGGGGGAGGGCGAGGATTGGCGCTTCGACGATTCGCATCTGACGGGCGGCGCCCTGGTAAAGGATGACCGGGTGATCCATCTCTGTGCCTTCCGGATCAGCGCAGCTGAGGACAGCGAGGAGGCGCTAAACCCTGCTGAGATTGATACCTTCAGCCTGGCGCTGGCAACTGATCGCGCCTTAATCCGCCGACAGGGCCACAGCAAGCGGGTCCTGCAGGTGCGTCTTCAGGTGCCAACCATTAATGAGACGACCACCCCGCTGGATCTGGCCTTGGTGCTCGATGCCTCCCACTCCTTGAGCGCCGCCCATTGGACCGAGGCGCAACACGCCGTGCGGGATGTGCTGGAGCGCTTGGGGCCAGATGACCGCATCGCATTGGTGATCTTCAATGACGTCGCCGAGATCCTTCTGCCGTTGACGCCCATCAGCGAGGAGACGCGCCAAGCCGTTGAGATCGCCCTGCAGAATCATCATCCCGGCGGCGGTGCGAATCTCGGGGAAGGCTGGCTCACCGGCTGCGGCCTGGTAGGTGCCGAGAGCGACAAGGCGCGGCGACGGCACTGCCTGGTGCTGAGCGCCGGTCAGCCCGATGTCGGCATCACCGCACCTGCCACGCTGGCCGAGCATGCGCGCGCTCTGCGGAATCTTGGGGTTGTAACCAGCACCTTCGGCCTCGGCGATACCTACCTTGAGGGCTTATTAGCGCAGTTGGCCGATGCCGGTGGCGGGTATTTTCAGGATATCGCCGACGCCGAAACCATCCCTGTGACCATTAACCGCCATGTCGAAGAACTGGGCAACCTCGTCAGCGACCACGCGCGACTGGACCTGTCCTGGGAGGGCGATCTGAAGGTTGAGCCGCTGGGTCCCTGGTCGGCAACAGCCTCCGCGCATGCGCTGAGCCTGGAGTTGGGCGACCTGATGAAGGGCGAAACACGCGATCTGCTGCTGCGCCTGCGTTTCCCAGGAGGCCCCAAGAATACCGACTGCCCACTGCGGATGGTCTTGCGCGATGGCGATCACCATCTGGTCGAGGAACACATCCACTGGACCTGGGTCGATAGCGCCACACGCCACAACCAAGCGCATGAATCTGAGGTTGAACATCGCTTTGCCCAACACCTGGCCCATCAAGCCCGTATTGATGTCGCGCGCTCAAACCGCGATGGACAACTCGATCAGGCATGCGCGCACCTGATGGATGTCGCCAAGCAAATTCGAAAAGAAGCGGGTGAGAACCCGCAAAACATGGCCCTCGCCGCCGCACTCGAAGCCGAGACTGAACGCTACCGCAAGGCGTTGCCGGCGCGGGAGATCAAGGAGCAGATCAGTCGTTCGGGATCGTTACTGCGAGGACGAAGGCAGGATGGGGCGCGTATGCGAATCAACACGAAACCACGCCTGCACTACCTGCCAACCCTCGACAGCGATGAGCGTGCCGCGCAGGGCAAAGCGTTGCGCGATACGCCGCGCGCCGAAACGAAGAAGCTGGGTGAATCCGCGCAGGCGGCCATCGACGCCGGCCATTACAGCGACGCAGCCGGTCAATCGGTGGATTGGAGTGCTGCTATCGCCGCAGCCAAGGCGGCAAAGCAAAGTCTGCCACCCGATGCCGCACTGCCAGAGGCGCCGCCACCGGCCTTCGCCACCACGCGGGTGCGGGTGATCAACGCCATGACGCTCGACGCCGCCTGGCGCCTGAGCATGACAGGTGCGCGGGTATTAGCGCTCAACTTTGCCAATGGCATCCAGCCCGGGGGTGGATTTCTGCAAGGCAATCGCGCCCAGGAGAGCGTGCTCTGCCGCTCCAGTGCCCTGATCGCGACGCTGGAGGGCGATCCGATGTATGCCGCCCACGCTGAGCGGCCGCAGCCCGACTCAACCGACTGGGCGATCCTATCGCCGGATGTGCCCGTCTTCCGTGACGACGCGGGGCGTCCGCGGGAACGACCATGGCCGCTCAGCATTCTGACCTGCGCCGCGCCTTATGCGCCGACCATTGGTCAAGACATGTCCATCCAACTCATGCAATCCCGCATCCGGCGTATCCTGGCGATTGCCCGGGCCCATGGGTATGAGACCCTGGTCCTCGGGGCCTGGGGCTGCGGAACCTTCGGCAATGATCCCGTTCCTGTCGCCGCCGCCTTCCATGCCGCGCTGCGCGAACAGGTCGGCGCTTTTGACGAGATTGTTTTTGCTGTCACCGACTGGTCGCCAGAGCGACGTTTTCTGGCGCCCTTCGCTGCCGAGTTCAAGGCGCAGCCGTAAAGGTTGCCGACCAGCCTCTGAAACACGGAGACCATGATGGATGCACCCATCTTTTTGCCCTGCCAGGATTCACCCGAACGCGCGGCTCATTGCCAACAACTGTTGAATGTCTCGCGCGAGCGGGCGGCGGAACTGGGCCGCAGCGCCGTGACGGCAATGAGGACCGGCGTCTATCCCAACGCTTCGGGCCAACCGGTCAACTGGCGCGACGCCGTGGTGCAAGCCTGCGCCCTCAGGCGCAGTATCCCGCCCGAGGCCAGCTTGCCATCGCCCGCGCCCAGCCCATTCCGGCAGACCCGGATTGAAGTCGTCAACGAGACCACGCTGGAGGCTTCGCGGCGGCTGGTGGAGGAGGGTGGACGGGTGCTGGCACTGAATTTTGCCAACGGCGTCAATCCCGGCGGTGGGTTTCTGTCTGGTGCACGAGCGCAAGAGGAGGTCTTGTGCCGCTCGAGCGCGCTCTACGCAACCTTGGACGGTGATCCGATGTATCCCATCCATGCCGCGCGGCCACAGCCGGACTCCACCGATTGGGCAATTCTATCGCCGGATGTCCCGGTCTTTCGCGACGACGCGGGCCAAGCGCTCGACACGCCCTGGCCTTTGAGTGTGCTGACCTGCGCGGCGCCTTACGCACCCAAGGTCGGCCAGCCGCGTGCGGGAGACCTCCTGGCGCAGCGCATCCAGCGCGTGCTGGCGATCGCCCGGGCCTATGAGTACACTGCATTAGTGCTCGGTGCCTGGGGTTGTGGCGCCTTTCGCCATGATCCAGCGCGCACAGCCCAAGATTTCCGCACCGCGATCGAAACGCACCCAGGGGCATTCGGGCAGATTGTCTTTGCAATTGCGGATTGGTCAACTGAGCGAAGGTTCCTGGGGCCGTTTCGAAACGTGTTTGGGCCGCAAGTTCTGCCCGCAAGCCAAGCAGTCGGCCACGGCAACTTTGGGTGCCATGCAGAGCTTTTTCAGAACGTCCCGGATGCGACTGTGGCGTTTGTGCGCGTCGTGTCGACTTTTTATCCGTTAACTGAAGCTCAACTCGACCGTTACCTAGACCGATTGCAGTTGGACAAAGTTCAGTTAAAGTCGGGGCCGCACGCTGGAATTAACGAAAACAGTTCTTTGAACTTGACTGAGGCGTTGATAGCGCGCTTCGCCATGCGATGGGACTGGTCGGAACTCAGCCAGAATACGAGGCTCCCGTGGAGCGAAGAATTTATTGAACGCTACGCTGATCGTTGGGATTGGCGCATGCTCAGTGCCAACACCGCCTTGCCTTGGAGCGAGGAGTTGCTAGAGCAATATGCGGACAAGTGGGACTGGGATGCTATTTCCGGAAATACCGCGTTGCCGTGGAGCACGAGTCTGCTGGACCGATTGGAGCAAATGAGCAATGGACAATTAGATTGGTGCGCACTTAGCGGAAATACTGGCTTACCTTGGACAGTACCGCTTCTTGATCGCTTTTGCGCTCATTGGGGGTTTAGTGGTTACGGAGACGGATATGGCTGGCATGCACTGAGCCAAAACCCCGCTTTGCCGTGGGACGAAGCATTGATTGATCGCTATTCGAGGTATTGGCTTTTTGAGGAGTATCTATTTGAAAATCCGTCCATACCCTGGAGCGAAGCTCTGCTTGAACGCTACGCGGATCAGTGGGATTGGGATGAAATCACGTCCAGGAATCCCTTGCCATGGCAGGAAGGGTTGATTGAGCGCTTTGCAGACCGTTGGAATTGGAGCGATCTTAGCAAAGAAGGCAAGTTGCCCTGGAGCGAAGGATTACTTGAGCGATATGCGGATCGTTGGGACTGGAGCGCTCTCAGCGGGAATCATTCACTTCCCTGGAATGACGGATTACTTGAGCGCTATGCCGATCATTGGAACTGGAGTGCACTGAGCGGAAATTTAAGACTGCCCTGGAGCGAAGGATTACTTGAGCGTTATGCGGATCGTTGGGACTGGAACGCTCTCGGCGGAAATCATTCACTTCCCTGGAATAAAGGATTACTTGAAGGTTATGCTAATCGTTGGAACTGGAGCGCGCTCAGCAGCAATCGTGGCCTCACATGGAGCAGGAAGCTGCTTGATTGCTATCAGGATCGGTGGAGTTGGCTAGCACTTAGCGGCAATTCTGCAGTTCCCTGGAGCGATGAGGTCCTTGAGCCCTACGCAGACCGTTGGAACTGGAAGGAACTTAGTGGGAATCCTGGATTGACTTGGAGCGAAGCGCTTCTGGCTAGTTATTCGGACCGGTGGGATTGGGATATCTTAAGCGGGAATGCGACTCTGCCCTGGAGCGAGATACTTCTTGGGCGGTTTAAAGAGTATTGGAACTGGGACATACTTTCAGATAATCCAAATTTGCCTTGGAGTGAGAGGCTACTTGAGTGCTTCGCAGATCGCTGGAACTGGGAACTCATGGACAAGCATCTGGCCCGCCTGCTGTTGGGTTGGCCCGAGAGCCTCATCTGCAAGGTTTTGGATAACGCACCGGTTCGAAATCCGGTAGACAAAGAATTAGATTTATTTGGCCAGTATCGCGACGCTGCGGAGAAAGGACAAGCGGATGCACAGTGCAAACTGGGCCATTTTTACTTAACGGGCCAAGGCGCAGCGGCGAACGAAGCGTGCGCCGCCGACTGGTTTAGGAAGGCGGCTGAACAGGGAGATGCAGAGGCACAATTTCAATTATTTGACTTGCTCGCCGACAGTGAAGCCTATAGCTGGCTCAGGAAAGCCGCTAAACAGGGCCATTCCGAAGCGCAGTATCGGTTGGCCGAAAATTATGATTTAGAAGGTACTTTGGAGGCAGAGTGTCGCAGTAGGAAGGGAGAGCATGAGGGGCTATTGGCAGAAGGGGACGATATAGACGTGCTCAGAAGCCTAATTTTTAATGACGGGCGAGAAATGCAGTGGGATGATTCTCAAGCGGTTAATTGGTACAGAAAGGCTGCCGAACAGGGGCACGCGGAAGCCCAATGCCGTTTAGCTGAAATGCTTGAGAGCGGCAAAGGGGTAAAGCAAAACTTTACTGAAGCTTCTGAATGGTACATCAGGGCTGATGAGCAAGGCTTTGAGAAAGCAAAACCTGGAAGGAGTCGGATGCAGCATATCGTGTCTTGCCGCGCGGCGGCCGAACGTGGAAATGCAGAGGCGCAGTTCACACTCGGCGAGATTTACTTGTCTGAAGAAATCGTCGAGTACGATCTTGATGTAGCTGTCTATTGGTTTTGTAAGGCTGCGGACCAGCGACACTCAAAGGCGGGATTAAAGCTCGTTGAAATGTATGAGAGTGGGGAAACGGCAGATCAGGTTGTGGCGGCAGCCATTGCCTGGTATCGAGAAGCAGCTCGACAAGGGAGCCCCGATGCGCAATTCAAACTGGCGGAAATGTGTGAGACCGGCATCGGTGTGGAGCGTGATATTGACACAGCGCTCCTTTGGTACCAGAAGGCGGCAGAGCAAAGACACATGGATGCAGCATTTAGGATTGGAGAGTTGTACGAAAGTGGTCAAGGCGTTGAGCCTGACTGTAGCAAGGCATTGAGTTGGTACCGAAAGTCCGCTAGAGATGGACATTGCAGCGCGCCACATAAACTTGGTCAGATGTACGAGAATGGCTACGGCGTTAAGCAGGACTTCCAGGAAGCCGTTGCTTGGTACCGCAGAGGTGCTGAACAGGGGCATTGTGATGATCAGTTCTGTTTAGGAAAAATGTACGAGGACGGTCGAGGGGTTTCGCAGAATTTGGCTAAAGCCTTCGCTTGGTATCGCAAAGCTGCGTCTGACGGACACCATGGATCTCCCGCAGCCAAGTATCGATTGGGACTCATGTATGAGGCTGGTCGAGGTGTAAAACAGGATCTCTTTCAAGCCCGCGCTAGGTTCTATAGCGCAGCTTGGCGTGGACATCAAGAAGCTGAGTTCAAGCTCGGGGGGATGTACGAGGCTGGCCAAGGTGGAAGTCAGGACTTTGAAGAGGCCGCTGAGTACTATCGCCGAGCCGCTACGAAAGGTCATATTAAAGCTCAGGTCCGATTGGCAGAACTGTGTGCTAGCGGTCTGTGCTCAGAGTGTGATCGCGATTACTAGGCGATGTCGGGACCAGAAGATTATTGATCGAAAATCGACCCGTGGAAAAGAAAATGCGTGAATCACTTGGGTCATCAAATGTTGGCAAAGCCAGAGAGAACATAGCAATGCCGAATGCCATCATGGTCATCCACCCCTACCTTGACGGCGGCGTCTGGGTGTTTGACGACCCTGACGCCGGCTTGGTCAAGGAGCCCTTCGTCTCCGGTGCCGATGACATCATCGACAAGATGGTGGCCAAGTTGCCCGATGCGCGTCTTGGCTTCCATCTGTATTTCTCAGCAGCCCCTTTCCCGGGCTATCAGCTCGAGTTGATATGGCAGCGAGAGGAATACGACGGCAACTGGTATCGCAGCGAGGTACTGGACATGGAAGGCTGGCTCTGTCCGGCCTTGTTCAAGTATTTCGAGAAGGCGCCGGAGCGGATCTACGCCCAGTTCAGGGCACAGTGATTCTGACCATCGGGAATTGCTGGCCGGTTTGGCGATGCGCCGAACAAGGCGCCAAACCTACGCCAGCCCCCCGGACCATCGCTGAAACATCGGCTCCGGCGGCAACTGCAGGGACTGCGCGAAGGCATTGCCGGCCGCTTCGCCCGTCACCGCCGGGGCCTCATTGAAATTCCGATACAGCGAGCAAATTGGACAAGTGCGATCAAACCGACTCTGCTCGGCGACCAGGAAATGCACCTCACAGGCGCGGCAGCCCAATAGCTTCGCCGTGCCGATGTGCAGATCGCGCGCCGTCACCCAGCAGCGGGTGATGTCCAGGCTGTTCTCCGCACCGGCCAGGGTCCGGCACACATCATGAGCCGCGATGATGGTGTAAATGCTTGGCTCACTGATCCCTGAAGCCTGCTCCGCTGCCGCCTGGCCACGACAACGCAGATAGGTCACCGCGAACAAGGACGCCTGCAACTGCCGCCGCCGGGAATTGATGGTTGTCCCGCCGATCGTGGGCAACTGACCCGAGGGCGCCGACACCCCATGCAGCTCCCGATACAAGGCCCGCAGGGTATCGCGCGGGACGCCGGCTTCGTGATGAACAATGGAAACCCTTGCGCGTCGGGCAATCAACTCCATGGCCAGGCGCATGCGGGCGTGACGTTCCAGGATCATTGCGACTCTCCCTGATCGATCTGAGCCGCCTCGCCCAGATTCCGCAGCAGCAGATGCAGCGCCGTGATATCCCGCTCCGGCGCCTGGGTGCAAACCGCCAGCAGCTTGTCGGTCGCCTCCGGCAAGCGCGGCTGAAACACCGTGCCCGGCGTCGTCGCCAACCGCTCGATGGCCTCCGGCGTGGCATCGACCAGCCACTGGGCCAGCGTCCCATCCAAGCCGAACAGGGCCTCCACGACCCTGTCCTGTCCCGAACGAAGCAGATCCCGAGCGGTATGCAGATAGGCCCGGTTCAACTGATGAATCGAGCCCACCAGCGACTCGGGGATAAGGTGCGAGTATGCGTGCATCGAACAACCTCCTGAATGATCAAAAATCCGTTGCGAACAATAGGGAAGCCGCGGCGCCTTTCCTGCCATGACTAGCGCGTTGCGTATCAAATGACACACAACTATTTCCGGCATGGATTGAACGGTTGCAGGTGATACCTTGGCCTGGCCTCTGGATGCCTTAGTCCGACAGCGTCAGCCCTTGCAGCAACCGCGCGCGGTTAGGCGACAGCGCCTCGGCCACTGGCGGGCTCGGGTCTTCGGGCATCGCCTTTGCCGTCTCAGCAACCCCGGCAGCTCCAGCCCGCCCGCCGCTCAACCCCATCAGCGCCAACTGCCGCAACCGCTCCGCCCGCCCACGCGGGCGCAATCCGGCCAAGGCCCCAAACAACTCCGGATGCAAGGCCGGCGACAGATGCACCTGCACCCGCAGCGCCTCAGCGTCCGCCATAGACGAAATACCCGCGCGCATTCGCGGTCACCGGATCGCGCGGTATCTCCACCGGCACCGGTTCGAAGAGGTCACTGACCAAGGGCATGAACCAGGCACTGCCGCCACCGGTCACCAGAATCCGATCTACCGCCGTCTGCTCCCGGCGCAAGTCCTGGCGCAACTCCTCCAGGGCAATCCGCGCTGTCCCAGTCGATGCCTGCTGCAACGCCGGCAGCAAATCAACCCGGCGCCCCTGGTAGAGGATCGACATCCGACCCTCCGCCAGTGCCCGCTCAATCACCGCCACGGGCGGCTGGCCCGAGCCATCGGCGCCGATCAATCCAGCCGCCGTCTCGATCACCACACTCATCGCCTCCAGAGAAGTTCCGGTCGCCGTGCGCCGCAGATCCCCCTGCACCAGCACCGCCCAATCGACTGAGAAGAAGCCGACATCCAGAATCAGCACCGTCCCCTCGCTGATCACGCTGATCAGCGCGTCATCCCCCTGCACCAGCGCATCGACAAAGGTGCCGACCGGCTGCGCGATCACCCGCACCTCCGCGACTTCCACAACGCCAATCCCGGTCGCATGCCGACCAAGAAGACGCGCGCGCAAAGACTCCCGCTGTTTGACGTCAACCGCCTGAGAGACCGGCAAGCCCGTCACCAGCCGATCAATACGCGGGGCATTGACCAGCGTCAGCGCCCCCAGCACCAGCGCCCGATACGCATCGCTGTCGGCATAGCTCGCATGCAAGGCCCGCGACCAGCCTGACACCCGGGTCGGGCGCACCCCGGCCATCCATTTCTGGCCATCGACCTGCACCGGAATCCCGGTCGGACTCGCCCGGCTGGTGCCATCCAACTGCACCGCCACATGCTCCACCGGCGCCGCCATCGCTGGCAGCACCCGTAACTCGGGTTTCGTACCTGCCCACCCGAAGGCGAGCTTCAGATTGCTGTAACCAATGTCGAGACCGACGACCTGCATGGAGACCCCCTTGGGATGAATGGAACGACAGCGCAACGACACGGCCCGGCCAGAGCGGGGTTTACCCCGGACATTCCGCCCGGCAAACCCAGCAAGCCCCTGTCCGCGCACTGGCGAACGACAGGCCAACGACTGCGCCAATGGACGCATCCTGCCCGCGATCATGTCGTCGGAGAAACAACGAAAGCTGCGTTAAATCAGTGTCTTTTGTGGCTGCGCTTCAGGACTGCGCAGGGCTAGGATTCGGCACTGAAGCGAGCGAGGTGTGCCGACTCAGCAGCGGGCGAGATGACCCACGATGGTCCCCGATCCGCGCAAGACGCTGATCGAGGATGGGAACAGGCAGGTGACCGGCGACGGGTTCGCACGAGATGACCCGCCAGCGCGTGAGGCGCGAACGACCCGCGAAATCACCAGTCCCGACTGACGAAAGCGACCAGCGGCGATCCGCGCTGCGGGCCGCCTGACCTTGGCGGTTGAGTCCAGAAGGGCAGCGCACGGGTTGCTTGTTGGCATCGTAGGCCCCGGCTGCCGGCGGGCTTCCAAGAAACAAACCGCCGTGACGGCCAAGCGGGAGCTGAGCGGAAGCGGCGGAAGCCGAACGCCCGCTTCAGCGACTCGCATGGGTCTCCAGCCCCTCGACGTCGCGGTTTGGGGCGAGGTGACCAAAACCGCCCCTGTTGTGAGATGACCAGCCGGGCCAGAGAGTGCCCCTAATCCATTGATCGAATTGAAGAACACACAGGTGCCAGGCGTCCCCGACACACGAGATGACCCATCCGACGAAAAAGCCGATTTTTCGCCCCTGGTGGACAGCGGTTCCCAACCACTCAGATGACCCGGTGATGCATCGGACGAGGTGACCCAAACAGACCCGAAACACCCCCGCAACCCAATGAATCAAAGCACGTTTCGACCAGTGACCCAAGACACCGCGAGGACCAGATGACCTTCACCCGACCCGATGCCCAGATGACCAAGGCCGCTGAGAGCCCCAAAAACCGCCCTGAATTCTCAGGTGACCCCGAAACTCGGGGGCACCACGGTAAGGGGTGGGCCAGTTACGCGAATTCGCGCGCTGTCGCGGACCCTGCGTCCGGAGATCATGAGCCGCTCTCACGTCAGGCCATGCGCGTCATGGCCGAATGGTTAGACCAGGAACAAGACGCTCTGCGCATTCATGCCGAGATCGAGGAGGTCAGCACCATGCTGCGCCTGCGCGCCGAGCGCAAACGTCAGGGTGCTCGCGCGGGGTGCTCCCGGCTCGGGGTGCGGATGCGCTCGCCGCGCCGACCGGGCGGCAGCTTCACCTTGGAATGGTTTCTGGTTGACCGTCCCGGTCGCACCCAGTATCTGCCGCGCGGACGAGGGGACCGTTACAACCGCCCGGCCTTCAATCGGGCAGTGCCCTGGGAGCGGCGCATCGCCCTGGAGGCCGAACGCCCGCTCGGCGCGATTCGGGAACGGCTGCGCCTGATCAAAGACCTGGAGCGGCGGCTGCAGGAACTCCAGACCCTGCTCGCCCAACCGCTGCCGAGCGCCGAGACGGATTCAGAGGATGAGACGATCCGGGAGGGCCGCGCATCATGAGTGGCTGGATGTCACGCTGGCTGAACGCGGGTGGCGAGGAGCAGACCGCGACCAGGCCGCCAACAAAAACCGCCATGGCGGCAGCGCCATCACCGTCGTTCAACGACGAGGAGATTCCCCGCTATCCGCCCTTCGTCAAGGGACTGCCGCTGCCAACCCTGCCGCAGCTCATGGCCACCCAGTCCGAGCTGATCGCGCGCTTGCGCAAGGAGCTGATGCTCGGCGATGACGATGACGGCACCAACCGCTGGGAGTCCTATATCCTGCCCGTCATCGAACGCTACGCAGCCTTCGTGCATTTGATCCCGGCCAGCGAGGCGCATCATCACCGAGGCGCTGGCGGACTCTACCGCCATGGGCTCGAAGCGGCGTTCCATGCTACTCGCTCCAGCAAGGGGGTGATGATTGGCCTGGATCGCCCGCGCGTCGAACGCCGCCAGCTCGAACCCAGGCTGCGGGTCGCCGCGGCCCTGGGCGGGTTGTTCCATGATGCCGGTAAGGTGATTCACGATGTCACCGCCACCGACCGCGACGGTCGTTCCTCCTGGTCGCCGATTGACCAAGACCTGGACGACTGGGCCAACCAACGGGGCCTGGATCGCTACTTCCTGCATTGGCGCGAGCAACGCGCCCAAGGCGGGCATGAGGCGTTCAACCTGATCGCGCTCAAACGCATTCTGCCAGCACGGGTTGAACGCTGGCTGTCGCATCCGGACCCAAATCTCTACAGCGGCTTTCTGGCCGCCATCACCGGCGTTCCGCACAGTAGCCCGTTGGTTGAACTGGTCCGCAAGGCCGACCGGGTCAGCGTCGAACAGGATCTGCGCGAGCATCGTATCGAATCCATCGACACCGCCGTTGGTGTGCCCGTGGATCGCTACCTGATCGATGCCATGCGCCGGCTGCTGCATGACGGGCGCTGGACGGTCAATTTCCCCGGTGCGCGGGTGTGGCTGTTTGCTGATCTCGGGCTCCATCTGGTCTGGCCGGCGGCGGCCAAGGACATGAGCGAACTGCTGGCCAAGGACCGGGTGCCGGGTATTCCGCGTGATCCTGATACCATCGCTGAAGTGCTCCTGGAACGCGGTTTGGCGATTCCAAGGCTCGATGCGCTCGGCCAGCATCCGACCTGGCGGATGGCGCCGGCGCTGTTGTCCGGTGAGAATGGCAAGCCGGTTGAGCTGGCGATGCTGCGACTGAAAGACACAGGGGTGCTGTTTCCCTTTGGCGCGCCGGGCACCGTGGAGCTTTGGTCGGCGCCGGAGGAGTCACAGCCAGCGCGATCCGAGCCCCAGCGCCCATCTGAGCCGGTGGTAGCCTCCCAGGACGCGCCTTCAGGCCAGCCGGAGTCCACGCCGGCGTCTGTCGGGACAACAGTGCCGCTGGCATCGGAGCCATCGGTGGTATCGGCTGCGGGAAAACCGTCCGAGCCGAGCCCCGCTTTATCGTCAAACCCCTCCACGGCCGCCATCGAACAAGCCCGCCGCTGGCTCACCAAATCCTCCACCAGCACTGCGCGCCTCGCCAAGACCATCGATTCCCTGGACAGGGATCTTCACACCCACGCCCTCTGGCGCGATGGGCTCCTGTGGCTGCGCTATCCTGATTGGTTCGAGACGACCGGCTGGCCCGCCCCCGAGGCCGCGCAGGCTCTGAGCGAGGACGGTTGGCTGGAGCCTGATCCGCAAACGCCCATGCGCCGGGTGCGAGATCATGCGGGCCAGCGCTGGTTGGCGCTGAACGCGCAACTCTCCGAGCAGCTCGGCACCGTGCTGGGTGAGCCGAGGGACCGTCAGCCAGCGCCGGAGGACCCCGAGGCGACGATTCGCCAACCGGATCAAAGCGTCCTTGTCGGCCCACCATCCGCGAGGACCGATCCCGACGACCCGCGTCTGATCGAGATCATTCTGCGCGAGCTGGCCATTCAGCACGGCGGTGGTGATGGTTCCCACGCCTGCGTCCTTGAGCAACGCCAGCTCAAAGCACTGGCCCGAAAGCATCACCTCGGGGTGTTTCGCCTGCGTACCCGGTTGCTGAACGACCCGCGCGTGCGCGAGGACAATCAGCGCCGCCTGGTTGTGACGATCTGATGAGCATGGATCGCTACACCAACCCCTGGCGGCCGAACTACGAGGCCATCGCCGTCGCCGTCTGGCTGCTGCTGGCGGCCTTTTCCTTTGCCAGCGCGCCCCATTGGCGGTTGCATACCCCAGCCTTTCATGCCTTCTCGCTCGGTGCGCTCGTCATGGCGCTGACCTGGCTGCCGGGGGCGCTCAGAATGCGCACGGCTCGCCGGGCGCTCAACGGTCGACCCTTGGCCTTTGTCACCGCCGAGGAACTGGCCAAGACCATGTACCGCGTCAAAGGCCAGCTTTGGCTTGGCAAAGGCTTCGAGTGGGAGCGCGACCAGGCCCAGCTCGCGCATGATCTGCTGCGGGTTGGTCCCTCGCGCCTGGCCGAGGTGTCCCTCACCGCCATCGGCGCCCATTGGCTGCATGGCCTGGCCCCTCGCGAGAAAGACCTGGCGGTTCCCCTGTCCACCATGGAAGGGCATCTTCTGGTCGTTGGCACCACCGGTGCTGGCAAGACCCGGCTGTTCGATCTATTGGTCACCCAAGCGGTCCTGCGCGGGGAAGCCGTGCTGATCATCGATCCCAAGGGCGACCGGGAATTGCGCGACAATGCGCGCCGGGCATGTGCCCTGGCAGGACGCCCGGAGTCCTTCTCCGCCTTTCATCCCGCCTATCCGGAGCACTCCTGCCGCATTGATCCGATGGCGACCTTCGGGCGCCATACCGAACTGGCCAGCCGCATCGCCGCGCTGGTGCCGTCAGAGACCGGCGCCGATCCCTTCAAAGCCTTCGGGCAGATGGCCATGAGCCATATCATCGCCGGGTTGCTGTTGGTCGCCGAGCGGCCGAATCTGCTTAAGCTGCGGCACTATCTGGAAGGCGGGATCGATGCGCTGGTCGAACGGGCGCTTGTGACCTACTGCAACCAAGTGGACCGGCGCTTCGATGCCGATGCCATTCTCAGTAAAGCCAGAGACGGGCAGGGCAGGGTGATGGCCCTGATCCGCCACTACCGCCAGCGCGTCGCCCCCCAGCAGCCATCCTCGGTCATCGACGGCCTGGTCAATATGCACGAGCATGAGCGGGTGCATTTCTCCAAGATGGTCGCGAGCCTCATGCCCGTGCTGGTCATGCTGACCTCGGGCGAACTGGGGCCGCTGTTGTCGCCTAACCCTGACATCGACAACGACGCCCGCAGTCTGATGCGCATGACGGACCTGATCAATGATCGCTCGGTCGCCTACATTGGCTTGGATTCTTTGTCCGACGGCATGGTCGGTAGCGCTATCGGTTCGCTCCTGATCGCTGAGCTGACCTCCATCGCCGGAGATCGTTACAACTACGGAGTCAAAAACCACTCGGTCAGCGTCTTCATCGACGAGGCCGCCGAGGTGATGAACGACCCTTTCGTGCAACTGCTGAACAAAGGCCGTGGTGCCGGTCTGCGCGTGACGGTCGCGACCCAGAGCTTCGCCGACTTTGCCGCGCGCACCGGCAGCCGTGACAAGGCCACCCAGGTGCTGGCGAATCTGAACAACCTCATCGCGCTCAGAGTCCTCGATGCCGAGACCCAGACCTACATCACCGACAGCCTGCCGAAGATCCGGCTCAAGACCATCATGCGCACCCAGGCGAGCAGCACCCAGTCGGATAACCCGCTGCTGTTCAGCGGCAATGCCGGGGAGCGTTTGATCGAGGAGGAGGGCGACCTGCTGCCGCCGGCCTTGCTGGGGCACTTGCCGAATTTGGAATACATCGGAAGGCTCGCGGGCGGGCGCACGATCAAGGGGCGGTTGCCGATTTTGGTTGCGGACAAGGGGGACGGTGCTGGCGTGCCCCTTGGTGCCAAGCCTGCTGGGGACGATCAATTCAATGTCCGCTGACCGACAATCACAGTCCGGCTGGCTGTGGGGCCTGACGGTTGCAATCGTCCTGTTCGTGATGGAATTTATCCTGCTCTCGGCGCTGGTGCCAACGGAGTGGTCCAACCGGGTTCAGGAACAGGAAGCCGAGTGGATGCGGCAGACCCTGGGTGCCAAGACGGCCCAGGCGATCTTCGAGCGCTCCGAGTCCTGGTCAGAGCAATTGTTTGTCCGCTCCGGACTGATGGCCGGAAGCTATGATTTGCTATTGCCTGATGAGGTGCGCATCAAGAAGGCACCGGAACTGGGCAAGCTGGCGGAAAGCCCCATCTGGCCATTGATCAAAGACCGCCTCGATGTGATCTGGCAGTCGCTGGACATGGCGGTTCAGCGGGTGGTTCATCTGCTCGCCTGGTGGCCCTTTCTCGCCTTTGCCCTGGTCGGGGGAATCCTCGACGGGCTGTTGCGCCGGCGCATTCGCCAATCGGGGTTTGATTATCCCAGCCCGCTCGCGCACCGACTGGCGGTGGGGTCATTGCTGTGGATCGGAGTGGGCGTGTCGCTGAGCTTGTTGCTTCCTGTGCCGATACCGGCACTGGTCGCGCCAATGCTTGCCACCCTAATCGCCCTGACTGTTGGGGCGATGGTCACGCAGACGCAGAAACGTCTTTGAATGTCTTCATGCCAAAGAGCGTTGATCACCTTGAGCATCACCGACAGGTCAAACGAGCGGCATTTTTTTGGAAACCGGTAAGGTACGCCCTCGCGGACATGGGCGGCTCTAACGTGACCAAGCAACCCGAGGAAGGGGATGCGTGTGCCGGCAGCCGCCGGCCTTGATCCGGGAAACGGCCGGACTGTCGCGCTAGCCGAGAGACCCAAGAGACGGCATCCGGCACAAATGCTGAGTGCTCTCCGTTCAAGCGACCGCGCAGCGATCATCCTGGCAACGCTTTTGCCAACGGCGACGGGCAAACCAGACATAGCCACGTTCCATCAGGGGGATCAATCGCAGCTTGCGGACCAAGGTCGCCAGAAGATGCCAGCCGGGGAGGGCAGACCAGAGCGCGAGAAAGGCCTCAGCGCCGGTGTGAATGTGCGATCCCTCGAGCACATGAAACCGCGCCATGGCGGATTCGCGGGTGATGCCGAGCGCTGCGCACGCGCTTGGGTCGGCATGAATGTCGATCCAGTGCACCGGCTGACGGGGAGTCAATTTTTGGTAGTGAGCGATCTCGCGCCGGCAGAGCGGACAGCCGCCATCGAAGAGCACGCGTAATGGCTGGCTGGAAGCGTGAAAGGCGGAGTCCTGGTTGGGCATCGTTGAAAATTCGCGTATGGCTTGAGGTTCTCGTGAGTTTGGGCCAGAGGGGCTGCCGTCCAAGGGTGCTCGGTGCCGGCGCACATCCAAATCAACCGGGCCGGGTGAGGCGATGAGCGGTTGCTTAGCCTGCTTTACGCTGGAACCGGGGCAGCGACTGGTCGGCGTGCGACCAGGTCGATCACGGCAGCCCGGCCGACATGGCCGGTGCCCTCCTGCAGTTCGCACTCGTACTCCTCAAGCCGCAGAATCTCAAGCCCGGCGAAGACTTCGCGCAGGAGTTCTGGCGTGTAGAGCAGCTCGGCACAGGGCGGGCCGCCACTTTGAAAGGCCAGCTGCGCCGGAGTGAAGCCATGCAGCAGGAGCAGGCCACCCGGCGCCAGGGTGCGCTGCATTCCAGCGAAGATCGCGGCTCTGAGCGCGGGCTCGGCGAATTGAATGAAAACTGCCACCACAACATCATAGCGCGCGGGCGCCCATGGCCAGTCGCGCAGGTCGGCCTGATGGAAATCCACCGCGACCCCGCGGGCCGCCGCCAGCTTGCGCGCCTTGGTCAAGGCAACCCCAGAGCTGTCCATCGCGCTGACCTCGAGCCCAAGTTCAGCGATATAAACAGCATGGCGCCCTTCGCCATCAGCGACGACCAGCGCGCGCTGGCCGGGTCGAAGCCGATCAGTCTGCGCCGCCAGAAACTGACTCGGCTGAGTGCCGTAGAGATAGTCTTCTTGATCGAAGCGTTGGTCCCACATAGGTGATCTCCGCCAGAGAATTCTGGATGCGACTTTTTTAGATTCTTTACCGTCAATCCCACGGATTCATCATCCGGGGTGGCCGGGACCATGAGCGTTAGGAACACAATGGCATGAGCACTCAGCAACTTGCAGGCACAAGCCGTCCGGAGCGGGACGAGCAACCCGACCCACACTGGGGCGAACCCCATCCGCTGCATGACCCTTGGATACTCGCCAATTTCCAAGCACGCCCGACAGATGTGCTGATCACCACGGCGCCTAAGGCCGGCACTACCTGGATGCAACAGATTCTGCATCAACTGTGCACCGGTGGCGATGAGGCGTTCGAAGACATTGATGATGTGGTTCCCTGGCTGGAACGCCAGCGCCCGCCGCAGACATGGCGGCAGGTGCTGGAGGCGTTTGAAGCGCTTGCTACCCCGCGCTTGTTCAAGACCCATTGCACCTGGGAGCAGACCCCGGGTCGGGACATCGCACGTCTGATTCTGACAGTGCGCGATCCGCGCGACTGCTGCATCAGCTTTTACCACCATTTGATGGACATGACCGACAGCGCGCTCGCCTGTCACGGACTGGAAAGACCAGCGAGCCTGGATGCCCACGTCGATGCCTGGCTGGGGTTCGGCGCCTGGTTTCGCAACCTGGCAAGCTGGTGGCCGCAGCGCGAGCGCGACAACCTGCTGATGCTGCGCTACAGCGACCTCAAGGCCGACTTGCCCGCAGCGATCACCCGCATCGCCGACTTTCTTGGCTGGCCATTAACGCCGCAGACGTGCGAGCGGGCCGCGCATCTGTCCTCCTTCGCCTGGATGAAGGCGAACAGCCAGCGCTTCGCCGGGCGTAACGCCGACGGCAGCCCGATGTTTCGCCCTGGCGGCTTTATCCGCAAAGGCGAGACCGGCGATCACAAAACCCAACTGACACCCGATCAGGAGGCGCGCATTCTGCGCCGTTGCCGGCAGGAACTGCCCGCCGAGTGTCTGGCCTATTTGGGCCTTGGTTGATCTTTCGAAGCCGTCATCGCGGATCAGTGACCTCGGAATCGATCATCACCCCGAACATCTCGGCAAAGTCCTCGAGTACAGCGACGCGATTGATCACGATGAACATGAGCGGATCTCCTGTTGGCCTTCTTGCCGATGTGTCCGTGTCTTTGGCGAGTATGGACAGGGGGACTGGCCGCAATTCAGCCCAACCGGAAGGGAGCATAAGGCCATCAGGAAACGGCATCCCTCAGCGCGGCGCTTGCCTGAATGATAACGCTGCCAGCCGGAACCCCGATATCCTCGGCAATCACCGAGCACTTGGCCTGCAGCAGAAAGCAAATGGGCGCATGGACGCCGCTCAGCGTCTCGTAATTGGCTTGGCCCTTAGCGATGATCAGCCGAGCGCGGTTGAAGCGATCGCGGAAGTCTGGCGAGCACAGCCCCAGCGGCGCGCCCATGGCGTCGCAACCGGTGTCAATGATCTCCGCGACCTGGTCCAGGCCGGCGGCGACGGCTTCCTCGCGGGTGGCATCGTTTAGCACCGGGCCAGCCTTGACCGCATAGCGCACGGGCAGAGGCATGGTCTCGATCAGCACGCGATCGAAGACAGTCTCACCGGCGTTGTCGGCTAGATACAGCACTTCATCCACCCGTTCCAGCGCCTCGCGCAGCACGGGCAGGTCATCGATCAGGGGGTTGGCCTGAAGCACTCGCTCCAGTGTCGCTTCCAGGTCGAAGGTCTCGGCGACACCATGGTCGATGATATTGCCAGCAATGGCGATGCGCACCGCTGTCCGGAGAGTATCCTCAGCTGTCGCCACATGCGCCCGCAGCGCTGGGAGCAATGCCAGGGCCTGCGCGGTCGCCTCGCGTTTTACCTCCAGATAGGGGTCGGCAACGCGGGCGCGCTCGCGTACCAGCCGATGAATTCGCTCGCCCATCTCCGGCGGCGTCGCATCGCTGGCCAATTCGCGCAGGGCGGTCAGGGTATCTTCCAGGATCGCCCGCTGTAGTTCGGGCGAGGCGCCGGCGCGGCGGGAGGCGCTCAGGGCTTGGCGGAGAAAGCAGGGCCAGCAGTCGAGGTAGACGCGCATCTGAGCAGCCCCTAATGTTGGCGTTTCTGTTGCAGCAGTTGGTCGTGGTAGGAACCCTCGCGCAGCAACTTGGCGCCGCAATTGGGGCAATGATCGTCCTGGCAGGGGACACCGTTGCGATGCGCGCCGTGATAGTCACACTTCGGGCAGATGCAGGTGCCGCCGGCACCCATGTTGTGTGGCCGTTGCTGTGGCATGTTGGAACCTCCGTTCTGCTGTTATCCGATCAATCCAGTCGGGATTATCCGGGGTGTTGGGACTGGAGGCATTGATAAGTCGCGTTTCAGGGGTTTGTTCGCGCACGGGTATTGCGATATGGAGGAAAGTGCCGATCCTGGAGCAGGCCGGTGGTTCTTGGTCGTTCAGCACGACCTGAGACGCAAGCGGAGAATCATCAGCCGGCCGAGCACGAACCCACTAAGGTCAATCAGTTTGACGGCGCGATGGGCCAGTGCTATCTGCGGGGCCTTATGGGTGGAACCTCAGGCGCGTGGACTTCGGCGTAAAGGCAAGAGGCATCCTGCAATTAATCAATGCAAGCGGCTAGCAGCAAAGTGCTCCCTGAAGCTGTCTCTGGCCTCTGCGATCAACGGCTGCAGCAGATCCTCGGTCATTTCCATGACCTCAATGCCCAACTTGCGGCTCTCCACCATGAGCGCGACGACATTGAAGTCGCCGTCACGTTCGGTCTGAATCGGCGCTTCATTTAAATTGAAAGCCACCCAGGCTTCCATGACGCGGAACTGATTGGGATGGAGCATCGCTAACACCTCTCAATGATCAAGATTGCGCTGAGGCGCTCCGGCTTGGCATCAGGGTTTCGATCAAGTGAAACCCAGCGCTCGCCATGCCTTCACGCGCGGAGAATCGATGGACCTCCCGCCGCTGCATCCCTGAGTCGAGGTTGCGTTGGTCGCAGCCCTCGGCCAGTGCCAATGTGCGCTGCCATGATAGCAAGGCAGGTGATCGATCCGCACGGATAGCACCCAGGTTAAACGGCCGCCGCCCACCGCGACTGGGTTTTCGAGATCATACAAAATGGGATAAGCATCCAGTGCCACTGTGACTGATGCTTTATCAGGAGTCCCCAAACCGATGAACACCTGGGACGACGCCGATGCCTGCCCCAGGCCATCAAGGACATCTTGTTCCGCTCCGCCGAGCGCTGCCAGATTCCAGTCATCTGACCATAGGCATGGTGAACAAGCGTCCCTAGGCTGGAGAACAAGAATCTCTAGGGTGGAGAACCAGATTCCCCGGACTGGAGAACCAGGGTTCCTAGGCTGGTGAACAAGAAACCCTGGCCTGGTAGGGTAAAGACCCATGGTGCCCCAGTGTCGTTCCCTACAAAGCTGAGTTCGAATTGTGCGATACGCGTACGCTCTCGGGTAGGGTAAACAGCCAGAAGCAGAAAACAGAGTAAAGCAAAATCAGCGGGTAAGCCTCCGAATCTCTCGTTCGGCTTCCTGCACTCTATGTGAAAACCGGTGCGGCTTAGCTAGGGCACTCTGCCACATGTGAACCTTGTGCACCCCCCCCGTCCCCTCGCGCGCGCGTCTGCTAGCAAGCAAGCAATAAAAATACTCACAGAGAATTTTGAATGCTGCTTGCTGATCGCTGACGCGCGCGAGAGCGTTTGCCGCATCCGGGCTGATGCGACCCGGACAGCCTGGACGACCAACCAGCCCCGGTTCCCCGTGCAGATCTTCCCTGGACAGGGTAAGCACGAATGCTCGGGTTTTTCCCGAGCTATCGGTGTCGCCGATCGGCGCCCAATCACGCAGGCTATCCGGCATTCAACCCACTCGCCGGAGACCCGTCCGTATGCAACCCCTTTCGCTCCCCCATGGCGTCGACGACCCGCCCTCGCTGCTGCTGTGGCGGCTCGATGAACTCATCCCGCTGGTGCTCATGCTGGTCGTCGGCATGCTCAGCGACCGGCTGGTGATCTTCCTCGCCCTGGGACTGGGTCTGTCGCGGCTCTACGGGCGCTTTCGCGACAGCCGCCCGGATGGCTTCGCGCTGCACTGGGGCTACTGGCACGGGCTGGTCCCGCTTAAGTCCCGACGCTGTCCGAATCCCTTCGCCCGCTGCTTTCAGCCTTGAGGTCGCCCATGGATTTTCACACCCTGACACGCACCTGGCGCGGTCTCAATGCCGAGAACCGCTTCCACCGCCTGGTCGTCGCGGTGTTGTTGCTCACCAACCTGCTGACCCTGCTCGCCCTGGTCCGCGCCGATCACACCGTGGTGCTGGTGCCGCCGATTCTGGAAGGCGAGGTCAATATCGCCCGCGACAGCGCTAGTCGCTCGGTCAAGGAAGCCTGGGCGGTGCATGTCGCCGGCCTGCTCGGCAATGTCAGTGCCGGTTCGGCGGACTTCATTCGCGAGGCGCTCGAACCCCTGCTGGCGCCTCCGCTGCGCCGGGAGATTCTCGCCGTCATTGGCGACCAGGTCGAAGCCATCAAGCGCGAGCGCGTGGCGATGTACTTCTCGCCCAATGCCCTGCGTTACGACCAGGCCAGCGACACCTTCTTCGTCACCGGCCGCCAAGTGAGCGCCGGTCCCGGCGCCGAGCCAGTGCGGCATCAGCGCACCTACGAAGTCCGCGTCGGCTTTCAGCACTACCGCCCGGTGATCCGCCATCTGGATGTCTACCCCGGCGGTCCGCGCACGACCGAGCAACCTTGAGGAATCCTGAATGCATGTTCAACCCCGCCGTCTTGCTGTTTCCATCCATGCTGTCCTGCTCGGATCGGGGCTTACCCTGATGAGCCTCGGCTGCCAGGCCAACGGTCCTTTCCTGCGCACCACTGCGGATGCAAATGCCGAGACAGCGTCCGCCAAGGACGCCCTACTGGCAATCGGCCCCCGCACCGTCACTGTCGCACCGGGCAACAATGTCATCCTGGAACTGGCCATTGATCATCTCAACCGCATTGTCACACCCTTCCGCCAGCCCTCGGTGAGAACCGTCTCGAGCGTCTCGACCGAAATCGATGGCAGTGTTCTCTATGTCGCTACGGCTGAGGAAACCCCAGCGACCCTGTACATCACCGATGCCGATGATGCTCAGACCACGGTTGCGCTGACGCTCGCGCCCCGTCGCGTGCCACCACGGGAGATTCGCCTGCTGGTGCCGGGATTGGAAAGCCGTCGCCAGGCAGCCAGTCCCTCGTCTGTCGTGGCTCAGTCGGAATCGACCCTGCCAGATATCCCGCTAATCGCCACCTGGCGCCAGCCGCAGCATTACACCAATGAGCTGACCCAGGGCTTTCGCACCCTGGCCTTGGGCGAGGTGCCGAGTGGCTACCGCAAAAGGGGAGGACGGTCCGGCGAAGCCATTCACTGCGGGACGGATGTCCGGGTAACCCGAGTGACCGCCTACGACGGCCAACCGCTGCGCTTTCTCACCGCCAAGGTGGGGGCGAAAGGCGATACGCCTGTGGTGTTGGATGAACGCCAGTGCCGGTTGCACAAGCAGGACGCCCTGGCCGCCGTCGCGCTTTGGCCAAGCGCGCCATTAAATCCCGGGGCCGAGGCGACGCTGATCATCGCGATCGATGACAGCAGGGAAGGGCCGCCAGCCACCCCGAAGCCGAAGCGCGCGGGAGGTTTTCGCTGATGGCCGAATGGACAGACAACTGGGAGCGGCTCTCCCCGCGCCTGCGCCAATGGATCACCCTAGGGGCCGGCAGCGTGATTGTCGGGTCGCTGGCGCTGCTGATCGCCACCGCCCCGCAAGACGACCGCAGCAGCGAGGCGCAGCGTCGGCGCCTGGTCGACAATCTTCTCACCGATGTCGATCCCAGAGACCTCGGTATCGATGGCTTGGGCCGACGCTTGCAGACCCTGGAAGGGGAGGTGCGCAAGATTGCCTACAACCTCGAACAGCTCGGTCTGGATGCCGCCGATAGCGAAGGCACCCGGGCAACCCTGATGCAGACGCTGCGCCGCGAACGCCAGGCGGAGTTGCAGGGACTGGAGCGACAGCTCACGCAGTTGCGCGAGGAGGTCAAAACCCGGCCAGCGGTTATTCCTGGACAGGGAACAAGCACCTGGACGCCACCCTTGCCGGAATCTGAATCCGCAGACGCGAGCGTTAAACCAACGCCCGAACCCCAGCGTCCTGGACCGCCGCCGCTGGAACAACTCTTCGACACGCCAGCGGGATCGGGAACAGAAACCGCCACCAGCCCTAAAGCCACCGGCCCGGCTCTCAGTATTCGTCACGTCGAAGACGATGCGGCCAAAGCCGCTGCCGGCAAGGCCAACACCCCCGAGGACGCAATCCCCGAGGTGCGCATCCCCGCCGGCAGCATTCTGCAAGGCGTCTTGCTCTCCGGCATGGATGCCCCTACCGGCCGCACGGCGCGTCAGGATCCCTATCCAGCGTTATTGCGCCTGAAAGACAACGCCATCCTGCCCAACCGTTTCCGTGCCGACATCCGCGAGTGCTTTCTCTTGGTTGGCGGCTACGGCGATCTGGGCTCCGAGCGCGTCTATCTGCGCGCGGAGTCCATCAACTGCGTGCGTCGCGATGGGCGGACCATCGAAGTCGCCATTGATGGCTATGCCGTGGGCGAGGACGGCAAGGTCGGCGTGCGCGGGAGATTGGTGAACAAACAAGGCCAGGTCATCGGCCGTGCCATGCAGGTGAGTTTCCTCCAGGGCTTCAGCCAACTGTTTGGCACCGTGCCTATCGCCTCGGTCGCCACCGGCGGGACCACCATGCCGTATCAGCAAGTTTTCTCCGGCGAGGCGCTGCAAGGTGCGGCCGTCGCCGGGACCGGCAAGGCGCTAGATCGTCTGGCTGAGTATTACCTGGATCTGGCCGAGACCATCTTCCCGGTGCTTGAGGTCGATGCCGGGCGTGGGGTGGAGGTCGTCCTCAATCGGGGTGTCGGGCTGAAATTGCAGTAAGCGCATGGATCTGCGTTGGATCTGTTCAACGTAGCGCACCCTTGCTGGAAACGAAACATCCTTGGCCAATAGCCGACGATTGAGAATTTAACGAGCGACCATCATGCATCAGTTAGTTCCGATTTTGTCTGTCCAGGGTCCATCGATGAGTAGCCGCGATATCGCGGCACTCGTCGAAGTCCGCCACGATAAGGTCATGGAGCGGATCGAGCGCATTGCCAAGAAAGGCGTGATCGTACTTCCCCAAATTTGGGAGGTACCTTTTGTGGATGCGTCTGGACGTCGTCGAAAAGCCCGTGCATACATTTTTACGGCGGAGTCCAAGCGCGATACATTCGTGGTCGTGGCCCAACTCTCACCTGAGGTCACCGGGCGTCTGGTGGATCGCTGGCAGGAACTTGAGCAGCAGCAGGCCCGACCGCGCTCGCCCGCCGAAATCCTCATTGCTCAAGGCGAGGCCATGCTGGCAGTTGAGCGCGAGCAAACCGATCAAGCCGAACGGATCGCGCGCCTCGAACAGCGGGTCGATTGGATGGGCAGCGATACCGGTTACCGGACCATCACCGCTTACATGAAGCAGAACGGTATTCGGCTACCGATCTCCGAATCGCGCCAGAGAGGGATTGCCGCCGCCAAACTCGCGCGGGAGCGCGGTGAGCGCATCGGCAACATTCCAGACGAGCGCTTCGGTTCGGTCAACAGTTACCCCATCGACGTGCTGGATGAGGTGTTCTCTCTTGCGGGCTAACGCCTGCCTGTCAGAATTGTGACAGCGCCGCGCGCAAGCGGCGAGGAAATCGCTCAATCATGAGGTCGCCCCAGCCGCCAGACGGACCACCAACTCCGCTGGGTTGCGAATCGACAGTGCCGGAATCATGGCACTCTTTGGCTCCCAGCCGTGCGCCGCGCCGCTTCATCAAAACGTCACTTAGGTTTGGTTACTTGGAATGATCGCCAAGGACACCCGGGTCGATTGGTCACTCACGCCGACCCCGCATGCGGGGGCGCTTGCGAGCTGATCTGTCGTCGGGCGCGCTTTGATCGAGAGGCCCGAACGCTGTGCGCCAATTCGCGGCCAAGAAGGCTGTTCTTGCATGGATCTTGCAGCATCAAGACCATGGCACGTCCACTCTGGCATTACATGGTCTGGTATCGCTCGGCCGCCACGGTGCGGCCGGACAATCATTTCTTGCCGCTGCCGGTGACCTTCTACGCAGCGGCGCATTCCGCGCCTTTGCCATCTTGCCGGGAACAAGGGGCTTCGCTGGCAACGGCTCACGGGGTTGACCAAGAAAAACAGAGCCCAGTGCGTTAAGTCTCGAGTGACGCCTGCCTTAGGTTCTTCGCGGACTTAGAGATGATCCAAAAATGAATCATCTTTAAGTTCAATCCTTTATCGAGAGCCGCAACGATAGGGGCTCTGCGCCCGACCTGATGTTTCAAACGTGCGTCACGCTTGTCGAGAGCGCCTTGTTAGAAGAATGGCGCTTCGTCCATCCCTTGGCGATGACCACAGCGAAACCGTGGCCATCCCTGAGTGCCTTCGTTGCTGACGACAGCTTTGTCCTTTCTCCGAACGGCGGGCTTCCCGACTCCTTCGCCGGCCTGATCGAACCATGGCCAAGGAATTGGGTCGCCATCGACGACCCAATCACCGCCAGCCTGCAACTGACATCGGATGAGCCGTGCCCAGGATTGAGACGCCGAGCTGAAGGGGAACGGCGAAACCGTACCCCTTGGATTCCCTGCCCACGTCAGAGCATCTTTGAGCCGTCCAGTCGGCCTGTTGCAGCCCCGGTATCCACTCGCCAAATGGATGCAGACAGAGCGTACATCCCCCAATGGGGGATGTACGAAAAGTTTTCTCCTAGCAATCCTGAACCAGAAAAGAACGCCCAGGTGTGAGATCATCGGTCACGATCAAGGCGATACGGTTCGCTTTGGACCGTCAGGAGCCAGCGTCCGGCAGTTTTACCGCGCCATCGTTGCCTGCCAGGCACTGCGAATCGGTCAGCCCCGCAAGCCTAACCGCCGCGCATCCTCGATATCCTGCATCTGCCGGCGCGTCCAGGGAACGGCAGCGAAGAGCACCAGGGCGATGCCAAGGGTCAGCACCGCATTGATCCGATACGACTCCGCTGGCGACTGGCCATGGGTGAACTGGATAATCTGCCCGGCCAGACCCTGCCCAACTGCCGAGGTCAAAAACCACAGACTCATCACCTGGCTGGCGAAATGCGCTGGCGCCAAGGTGGTGGTGGCTGAAAGCCCCACTGGCGAGAGCATCAATTCCGCCACCGTTTGCAGCACGAAGACCCCGGCCAGCATCCAGAAGGCCGCCTTCACCGGCCCATCGGCCGGGTAAGTCGCAAACAGCCAGGACATGATGGCCGCCGAAAGCCCAATCAGCAGCACCGCGCTGGCAAACTTAAATGGCGTCGAAGGAAACCGCCCGGCGCGGCGGGTGAAAATCCAGCCAAACAGCGGTGACAGAATGACGATACTGATCGGATTGACCGACTGATACCACTCCGGGTCGATGCGGAAAGCACCCACCGACAGTTCAGTGTTGGCCTCGGCAAAGAGCGCCATGTAACCGGCCGCTTGCTCGAACACCATCCAGAACAGACAGGCGCCAATGAACAGTGGCAGATAGGCGCGCACATGGCGCCGGTCGCTGGCGCTGGTGCGCGGATGCCGCAGCATGGCGCGGAAATAGACCACTGAGGCCAACAGCGCCAGCGCAAAGACCACATCATTGACCCGCGCCGGCTGGGCGCTCGCCGCCCAACCGCGCAGCACTCCAGTCAGCAGATAGAGCAACCCAATGCCGCCGAGCAGTCCCACCACCTGCCAGGGTAGCCGCCGGCGCGCGTCCGGGCTGAGCGGATTGGGAACCGCATCGCCCGCGCCATGCAGGGTGCGGGTAAAACCGATATAGACCGACAATGCCACCGCCATCCCAGCCGCCGCGGCGGCAAAGCCGGCATGGAAGCCCCAGCGCTGCTTGAGAAAGGCCACTACGAAAGGCGCCAGTAAAGCCCCAAGGTTGATCGCCAAATAAAACAGCTGAAAGCCGCCATCACGGCGGGGATCGGACGGCGCATACAGGGCGCCGACCATGGTCGAAATATTCGGCTTCAATAGTCCGCTGCCGAGCGCGATCAAGGCGAGTCCCGACCAGGAGAACGCCGGAATGCCCGGCACCGCCATGCACAGATGTCCGGCCATGATGACCATGCCGCCATAGAGCGTCGTGCTACGCGCGCCGAGCAAGCGATCTGCCAGAAAGCCGCCCACCACCGAAAGCAGATAGACCGACGCGCCATAGGTCGCGACCACCACGGCAGCCGTCGCCTCATGCAATCCCAGCCCGCCCTCGGCGACGGTGGCATAGAGGTAATAGGCCAGGATAGCCCGCATGCCGTAGTAGGAGAAGCGCTCCCACAACTCGACATTGAACAGCATCGCCAGTCCGCTCGGATGGCCGAGAAAGCGGCGGTTGTCGCCGGCGGCGAGGGAGCGTTCGGCGGGGGTGGGGGAGGGCGGTTGCAGGTCGGTCATGGATTCGGCCGTGCTCGGGTCAAGAGGGCGCCATCCGCCAATCGCATGCTGAGGGATCCATCCAGCGTGCCACGCGGGTGCTAGACTGGCGTGTCTGATCCGCGACCAGAATGCGCAATCATGCTGCTGTCACTGCCAACAGCCATCATTCATCTGCTAACGGTCAGCGAATGGCTGGCGGCCATTTTGCTCCTGCGTCGGTATGCCGTCGTGGCGGGTTTTCCGCGGCTGCGGATCTTTGCCCATGCCATGCTGCCGCACCTGGTGGCGGGCCTGTTGGTGCTGAGTTTCCATGCCAGCGGTGACCGCGTCCAGTGGCTGTTGGAAGGATCGCGACTCATGACCTTCCTCGGCAGCCTCGCGCTCCTTTGCGCGACCCTGCTGATGCTGCGCACCCGGCGCATCCCGTCCGCTTGGTTCGCACTCGCGCTATTGGTCTTGGGACTGACCTGGGGCTTGAGCCGGCTGTGGGTCGCGGATGGCCTCTCCGCCTTGCTCCCCGGTGCGAATCTGGCGTATCTCGGCTTTCTGGTGTTGCTCTTGGTGGTGCATCGCCAAAGCCCCAGTCTGTTCTCGCCATGGAGCATCGCGGGATTCTGGTTTCTGCTGGTTTTCGTCGCCGGGGCGATTGTCGCCACCCGGGTGGCGACGCTTCAACTTGGCCTGCCGAGCCTCGCTCATGCCGATGCGCTCCATGGCGCGAGCGAAAGCCTGCTGTCCGTCAGCAATTTTCTCATCGCGTTGGGCGCTTATCGGCGTTTGCGGTTGGCAAAACCTCAGTCCGCGATCAAGGCTGGACCGTCCGCGCTTGACGCATCAGCTCCGGTAATTGACCTGCCATCGAATCAGTCCACAATCCCATGACGCGCCCGTTTATTATTGTCCTGGCGGTTGCCATGCTGCTCGCGCCGACACTCGCCCTAGCCGGCGAGGCGCTGCCGCTGACTCTGCTGCACTTCAACGACTTTCACGGCCAGCTCGATCCGGTGGAAGCCCCGGTGGAAGATCAGGGGGGCACGCCGACCAAGGGTCAGCACCTGGGCGGCATCGCCCGACTCGCCGGGCTGGTGGACTCCATCCGCAAAGAAGATCCAACCCGGCCGGTGGTGCTGCTCTTCGGTGGTGATCTCCTTCAGGGCACCGTCACCTCGACGGTTTTTCTTGGCCTCCCGGATATCCAGATTCTGACCGAGATCGGCGTGGATGCCGCCGTGATGGGCAATCATGAGCTGGATTACGGCCAAGCCGTCTTCCGCCAGATTCTCGCCACCGCCGGCTTTCCCATCCTGGCCGCCAACCTTGAGGTCACGCCGATTCCCTTTCCAACGCCGGCGACCCTGATCCTGCATCCGCCGAATGGCCCGCGTATCGGCATCCTCGGCCTGGTCACCGAGGAACTGACCACCACCACCCATCCACGCAACACCAGCGGAATTGCCATGCGATCCGCCGAAGAGATCGCCGCCGGCTGGGTCCCGTGGCTGCGCGCGCGCTCGGATCTCGTCGTGGTCCTGTCGCACCTAGGGCTTGCCGCCGACCACCAACTTGCCCGAACCGTTCCGGGAATCGATCTGATCGTTGGCGGGCATAATCATCGGCTGCTCAAACAGCCGGAGATCGAACACGGCGTCGCGATCCTCCAAGCCGGCGCGCGCGGACAATATCTGGGGCGTCTCGACCTGGTGGTTCAAGACGGACAGATGGACATCCAAGGCTACCAAGCCATCCCGGTCGACGACAGCGCCCCCGAGGACGCGTCCATCGCCGCGCGGGTTGCTGAGCTGAACGCGCGTCTCGCCGAAGAGATCGAGATGGTCGTTGGCCACAACGCGCGACAGCTCGACGCCAGCCGCGCGGTCATCCGCCGCGGCGAAAGCAACTTCGGCGACTGGGTGGGCGACCTGGCCCGCGCCCAGACCGGGGCCGATGTGGCCTTGTTCAACGCCGGCACCTTCCGCGCCAGCTTGCCAGCCGGCGCGGTGCGCCTGCGCGATCTCCACCAGGCCTTTCCATTCGGGAACGAACTGGTCACCGCCACCATCAGCGGTGCCAGACTTCAGCAGGTGCTGAACCGTTCCGCCGCCCTCGACCCGCGGGATGACCCCGGCGGCTTTCTCCAGGTCTCCGGCGTGCGCCTGGTGATCGCGGACGGCATTGCCCAAGACATCCAGATCGGCGGCAAGCCGCTGGACAGGGACGCCGACTATCGGCTGGTGATGCCGGATTTCCTCGCCGCTGGTGGCGACGGCTATGCCGAGCTCAAGGACTTACCGGATGCGACGGAGACCGGGCTTCTCATTTTGGATCTGGTGACCGATGCCTTTCGCCAGCAAGGTCAGGTGGATGTTGGGATCGACGGGCGATTAGTGCGCCGCTGAAGCGCCCCTGTAATGCCTGAGTTCCGTCAAATGTTCCCGGTGCTTCGCCGGTTGCGAGGCGAAGGCATCGGGTCTAGACTTCCACGTTCGCGGATGTCTCCAGGCAACCGTTTCCATCATGCTCCGCTGTCAGGATAACGCCTTGCGTCCCACCATACTCACCGTCGCGATCACATCCACCGCCGCCGATTCCCAATCAGGCGGCCCGGTGGTTCTGGGCGCGCGTGATTGTGCAGGCGCATTCCCGACGCATCAACGCCACACATCACCGCGCCGCTGTCACCTCAACCGCCGACCCTGCGGCAAAACACCAGCGCGCACGTGCTGATCGCCTGACCGGTGACCCCCGTCAGTCGATCTGGCGGGGTTGAGCAACACCGGAGTGTCCAGGCTTCCCTTCCGAAACCTCCTGTTCGCAACGCCATCCCCGCCGTGGTTTGGCCGCCTTGGCCCATTCATGGTCAATGGCGGTTCGATCATCTCGGCGTCCATCTTGTTCCAAGATGCGCCGGATCAACCAGGCCGCTCACGGGCGGCGAGGAGGACAACATGCCCATTCAGAAGGTATTCACTGAAGGCTCCAAGCCCGTCAAGGTCTGGGCCGACGATATCGATGCGCGCTCGCAAGCGCAGCTCGTCAATCTCTCGACCTTGCCATTCATCCACAAGCATGTCGCCGCCATGCCCGACGTGCATTTAGGGATAGGCGCCACCATCGGCAGCGTGATCGCCACGGACAAGGCCATTATCCCGGCCGCCGTGGGTGTCGACATCGGCTGCGGCATGGCCGCCGCGCGCACCTCGCTGACGGCGGATCAACTCGATGAGAAGGGCCTGAAGAAGCTCTTCGACCAGATCAGTCGCGATGTCCCGGTCGGGCGCGCGCAGCACAAGGATGACCGCGCGCTGACCGATGCGGCTGAGCCATTCGCCGCGCAGCTCCAAGTCATGACCGACAAGCACCCGCAACTGCTCAAGGCCTTCGGGCGCTTCTCCAACTGGGTCAACCAGATCGGCACCCTGGGCGGGGGCAATCACTTCATCGAGGTCTGTCTGGATGAGTCCAACCGCGTCTGGGTGATGCTGCATTCTGGTAGTCGGGGGATTGGCAACGCCATCGGCCACTACTTCATCGAGCTGGCCCGGCGCGACATGGAGCGCTGGATGATTCAGCTGCCGGATCGGGACCTGGCCTATCTGCCCGAGGGCACCGAGCATTTCGATGACTATGTCGCGGCGGTCTCCTGGGCGCAGGCTTATGCGCGCGAGAACCGCGACCAGATGATGCGCCTGGTGCTGGCCGCGCTGGCGCGGCATCTGCCCGAATTCACCGTGACCGAGGAAGTGGTTAACTGTCACCACAACTACGTGGATCGGGAAAACCAGTTCGGCGCCAATGTCTGGGTCACCCGCAAGGGGGCCATCCGTGCGCGCGAGGGCGATCTTGGCATCATCCCCGGCAGCATGGGCGCGAAGAGCTACATCGTGCGCGGCAAGGGCAACCCGGAAAGCTTCTGCTCCTGCGCCCATGGCGCGGGGCGGCGCATGAGCCGGACCGCCGCCGAGAAGCAGTTCAAGCCAGCCGACCTGGAAGCCCAGACCCAGGGCGTGGTCTGCCGCAAGGACAAAGGGGTGCTCGATGAAATCCCTGGCGCCTACAAGGACATCGACCAGGTGATGGCCAACCAGAGCGACCTGGTCGAGGTGGTGCATACCCTCAAGCAGGTGGTGTGCGTGAAGGGATGAGTCGAGCAAGGCGGCTTGGTGGATGTTAGTTGCCGCCAAGATCGTTCGTTGGGATAAAGACTTCGCGGCCTATGCGTTGGACAAGATCGTAGATGGATTTGCAGTGTTCCATTGAAGGGTTATGGGTTTAATAAATCACGTAATTTACAAGGCGGCTTAGGCATAAGGGTCTACTGCTCCGCCCCCTTTCCCGATGCTTTTCAACCGACACTCGGTCACCAACCGCCTGAGGTAAGTCTCCGGTTCAAGCCTTTCGCCAAGCAGCTTTCTTTGACGTGCCACGTTGGCGAAGTCCCCCGCGGTCAGGTGATCCAGTCCTTCCAGATATCGCTCCACGTTTTCCGGTACTGGTGCCTCGGTATCACCAAGCGCTTCGCGGGCAAATAGACTCAGGCGCTGCTCGGGCTTGAGCGCTCGGAACTCCAGCTTGAAATCAAACCGCCGCAGCGCGGCCCCATCCAATCCGCTCATCAAATTCGTCGCCGCGATCAGAATGCCGGGATAGCGCTCCATCTGTTGCAGCAACTCATTGACCTGGGTGCGCTCCCACTGCCGCTGCGCCTGGCGCCGATCAGCCAAGAAGCTGTCCACCTCGTCAATCAGCAGCACCGAGCGCTTGGGGTCGACGCTGGCGAACAGCCGCGCCAGGTTCTGCTCGGTCTCGCCCACATAGGGGGAAATCAAATCGGAGGCTTGGCGTGCAACCAGTTCCCGATCCAACGCATCGGCGAGCACCTCGGCAAAGGCCGTCTTGCCCGTTCCGGGGGGGCCATAGAAGCACAGCCGACCGCTACCCTCGCGTTCCAGCGCGCGAAACAACGCATTGGGCGCGATGCCGCCGGCCAGGTTCAGGTAGGCAACATCAAAGGCGGTGGCATTCTCGCGTCGGCGGGGCGCTGGGGTGCCATGCAGCAGCTTGCGCAGCGAGGCGACCCCCGCGCGCACCGTGATCTCCACCGGAGCATCCGGCTGCAGATCGACCAAACGCCGTGCCGCGCCAAGCCCCGCCGGGGTTAGGGCTTCATCGGCGGCCAGCTCATCAAGCAGCGCCGGGCTTAGGGCCAGGTCGCCCAGATGTCGCTCGGCCATCTGGCGGCGGACCGAGCGCGGCGGCGTGATAAAGCACACCGGCAGCAGAAATCGGCGCTGAAACGCCGGGTCGAGTCCGCGCACCTCGTTGCTGATCCAGATCGTCGGGACCGGGTTTTCCTCCAGCATGCGGTTCATCCAGCCCTTCTGCTCCCCGGCCGGCGAGCGACCACTGAGCAGCGCGAAGAGATCATGCTGCTGCTCGAAGACATCCTCGACCTCATCGAAAATGATCACCGCGTCGCGCCGTCTTGCCAGCAGCCGCTGCGCCAACAGGTAAGCCGACAGCCGCCCCTCGCGGTCCAGTCCGTCATCATCCTCGTCGCTAGTGCGTACCTGAAACGCCTTCAGATCGCAGGAAGCGGCGATGGCGCGCGCCAGTTCCGTCTTGCCCGTGCCCGGCGGGCCGTAAAACAGCGCATTCACCCCGGCAACACCATCGCGCGCCGCGCGATTGAGCGCGCCTTGCGCCCGCAATGCCTCCTCATGCAAATGCGGGAACGCATCGAGCGACCAGTCAGCTGCCGGGGCTGGCTCGATCAGCAGCGCCAACAGCGCCTGCTCATCCTCTGGCTCCGCATCGATCAGCTCACGCAATAAGTCAGTCGCATCCAGGTAGTCTTCCAGATCCAAATGGCGACCGAAATGCATATCCATCAGACCCAGCTTGCGCAGCGGACCGCTCTTGGCCATCAGCCGACGCAGTACCGGCGGGGCGATGCCGAGCAGGATGGTCATGGCGACGTGCAGATCGTGTCGCGCATGCAAATGTCCACGGCGCGACTCCTTCAACAAAATACGCAGTTCATTGTGTTGCTCGCGCAGCACCAGGTACTCGAGCAGTCGCGCGGCTGCCGGTTCTAGTTCCAGCGCCCGGCCGAGCATTTCGGCAAGCGGCACGACACAGGTCTCCCCGTCGGCTTCCACCAAGGGTTCAAGCACCGCGGGGGACAAGCCAGTGAAAAACAATCGCAGCTTGCGGTGCTTAGACGGAGGTGGAGGAAGCTCAATGCGCCGGCCTTGTTGGTGACTGAGTCGGCTGTGCTTCAACCGCATCTCCTCTTCGACCACGTCCTGATCCGGCTCCGCGTCAGCCTTGCGCAGTTCCGCCGTTAAAGCGCGCAGGCCATCGCGCACCTTCGTGCTCACTTCAGGCAGCCGTTCCGGCGCCAGGGCTGGGTCGAAGAAGGCTCGCGCAGCGGGCTCAAGCAGGCACTGGCTCAGTTGCCAGAGGGTGCTGAGAAAGTCCCAGTCATTGAGGCGTTTCACCAAAGAGGTGTCATTTAGAAAGAATTGCAGACTCAAACGGGCCAGCCGACGCGAAATGGCTGGAATCTGGTCAAGATCGGTTCGGATTAGGGCATCACTTGGGTTCATGGTTTTTTCATCCTTGCAGCAAATGTGGGAAAGGGGAGGGACTTATAAACGCACTCTCAAACTTGGTATGTCTTATTTCTCAATGTCTAACTTCTTAAGGGTTCACTTCGCTGGCCAGGGCTGAAACCGCCGACTGTCAAAATGCCAGTTGAGAAAGTCGCCCCGGTGGGGACCGTCCTCCACAAACAGCCCAAGCACCAAGTCGAGCGGCTCGCGGAAGTAAGGACTGCCCGAGTTCTTCTCGCTGTCGAACGCCGGCTCACTCAGGACTTCAAGCACCACGGCAGGCTGACTGCTGCGCGGCACACGGCGGTTCTTTAGGCCAGGTTTCCAGGTCACCAGATCGCCGGGCGCGAAGCGATGGGCATGGGCGAAAAGGCGCGCGCGTTCTTTCAAGGCCGCGCCAGGGTTACCGGTCAGGTCCGGCAGGAGCTCGTCATCCAGCAGGTCATTGCTACCAAGCTCCTGGTCCAACCCGATACGGGCAAGCAGTTCGCGAGAACTGAGGGAATCGCGTTTTGATGGCATGGATTTCTCCAGTGGTTATGTCAACAAGCAAAGAAGAAGGAGCGGACGGGTAAACAAAATGCACAGTGGGCACATCAAGACAGTTTGATGGATGTGCGCGACAAAACCTGTCGTATCGGCTGATGGCATCTAGCTCCAGCGCGGGTCGGATGCAAATACCCTCTGGATTAGCCCGCTGCTAGCGCAGCGGGCTCGCCGTCCAGGTCATAGATTCGCCATGAATCCAACCGCCCGCGCTGGTGTGTCGGTCTTCAGCGCCATCTCCGCGGCCAAGTGGTGAAGCAACCGCACGGGCGTCATCGGCTCAGCGGTCAATCGGTTGCGGCGCAGTTGAACGGCGAAATCTCCAGGGGTGAGCCGATCCATAGCCGCAAGACGTGTCCGCCATGGCTCAGGCTTGCTCAACTGGCCTCCTGCCTGGCGAAGGGTCTCGCGAAACAGGCGCCAACTTTGCTCGGGACGGAGGTAGTCAAAACGAATCTTCAGATCGAACCGGCGCAAGGCGGCACCGTCGAGCGCATCAAACAGGTTGGTTGAAGCGACAAAGAGTCCATCAAAGGCTTCGAGTTGGGTGAGAAATTCATTGGTTTGCGTCAGCTCCCAACTGGCCCTTGCCTCGCGCCGATCGCGCAGAAAACTGTCCGCTTCATCGAGAACAAGAACCGCACGCGCGGTTTCAGCCTCGCGAAACATCGTGGCCAGTTGCTGCTCAGTTCCGCCGACATAAGGGTTGAGCAGGTCCGATGCCCGACGGACAAGAAGCGGGCGGCGAAGATGATGCGCCAAATGCGCGCCAAAGGCGGACTTGCCAGTTCCCGGCGGGCCATAAAGGCAAAGCCGGGCGCGCGGATCACACTTGACTCCCTGCACCAGGGTTTTCAGATCATGATCCGCGTTTAGGTAGGCCAAGTGAAAGCGCAGCTGATCCGCGCTCCCGGGTTTGGGTAAAATCTCCTCACCCATGGCACCCAGGGAGGCATTCAAGAGCGTCTCCAGGGTTGACTCGACGCGTCCCCCCTGGCGATAGCCAGCTCTTGACAGGGTATCGACCGCTTGTCGCAAGAGCGCCGGCGAAAGATGAGGGTGACGCGAAGCACGTTGGCACCAAGCCCTCGATACCGGCAAACTCCGCGTATGTGCCCGAATCATCCGCTCACGAACCGGCTGCGGCGGCAGACCCACCTCAACCACCTGGCTGAAACGTCGCAGATAAGCCTCATCGAATCCGGAAAGACCATTGCATACCCAGATGGTCGGAACAGGATTCGACTCCAGGGTATCGTTCATCCAGCCCTTGGTAAGCTCGCTGTTACCAAGTGAAACGCCGAGCCGATCAGGAAACACGTCTTCAACTTCATCGAACAAAATCAGCGCCCGAGGTTGCCGGGCCAGTACATTCTGCGCGAGCCGAAAGGAACGCAAGCGATTGCTACCCGTAACTGGGCCGTCGTCATCGTCCTCGTTGGGAACCTGATACAAGGGTCGCTCCAGCACATCCGCCAATGCACGCGCCAACTGTGTCTTGCCCGTCCCTGGCGGCCCATGGAACAGCAGGTTGGTTCCCGGGTGTCTGGTAGCCGCCAGCAGACGACGCGCCAGACTGACTTCCGCGCGCAAGTGCGGATAATCGGCGAGCGTCAATCCCGCGGCCGGCGCCTTTGGCGTACTTCGATCGAGGAGCGCGTCGATCTCCTCGGCACCGGCCATCAATGCCCCGGCCAGGCTGGGCATGAGACTAAACATCGTATGCAGCCGGCTGCTTTGCTTGCGTTCAACACACAGTAGTCCAGATCGGCAGAGGATGCCTCTGGTGGAGAGCGCGGCTTGCACCGCGCTGGGTTCCATTCCCAGTGTCGAAGCTGTCACCTTCGCCACCCAGAGGGCATCGAGTTCACCGAAAGCAAGAGAGGACAACTTCGCGAGACACCGATGCAGCTCAAGAAGCGCGGCGAAACCCAATATCTGGCAGTCAATCTCAGAGAGGCCGATCCGATCCGCCAGATGGGAGATACCGGTATTGATTTGGCGACCAAAGTCGCCATCAAAACGCCCGACCTCAGCACGGCGCGCCATGAGCTGTCGCTCCAATGCATTCTCATATTCGTTCTCGGGAGGACGCTCAACACCAAGCGCGTGAAAAAGGCGATTCTCCGGGAAGTTATGCTGCATCGACTGGAGAAATGCAGAAAGACCCTTTGCCTCGAACAGCATGCTTAGACAAAGCCGAATCACGACTTCGCTCTCGATGCCAAGTGGGGGCAGAAAGGGCTCCTCAGGAGCCTGGTAAAGGTCGCCAGACTCCGAAAGATAATGGATAGGCATGTGTGCACTCCTGGAAGGGGCGGGCGGCCCACATCCATAGGAGCGAGCCAGCTAGTTTTTGTAAGTCATTGCACAATATGTCAATTTGATAGAGTTTGATTTATCGCCGTTTGCACTGGCGTGAGTTTGTTTTCGATAAAGACGTGAGGCTCGGGCACGGTAACGAGCCTCACGCCTGTTATGTGTGGCTAATCAGGCTCGCAACTGCAATTGTCCGGGTAATCCGAATCGCACTCCTGATGCCATCCGTCGGGACAGTTGGTACCATCGATCATGTCGTTGATCTCATCATCAAGATCCCTCTCACCCGTGCTGTAGTCGTGGGTCCACTCAGACAAATCACTCATGCCAGTTATCTCCTGTACGGTTAGTTCGGGATTCCACCTGTCGCGTCTTATGCTTCAGGCTTATAGGGTAAGACTCCAGGTAATCAATTTTTTCGACTGGCTGACGTTAAATCGAGTTGCTTCATGCAAACAGACGGGAGGCGACTGCAGGAACGCTTTTTATAAAGAGGTCATCTCAGTCACATCATTTCGAACTGCTGAATTGGGAGAAAATAACGTAGTGTAGCTAAACTGCTGGGCAAATACTTAAAAAACTGGCAAAAAAAAGCCGAACCCTTTTTCTAGGGTTCGGCTTTTTGCGGTCTGCGTATATTAATAGATAACATCAACGAGAGCAGACAGATGGTTGATCGAATAATTATCTTAAATATGCAATTTAATAATTTTTAATGGAAGTTTTTACTGAATTTTTTACTGAATTTTTTACTTAATTACGATTTAATTTTTTTATCTCAGCTTTCAGAAGCTTGCGTATCTCGGTTAGCGCGTCCGAAACAGCCTTTATGTCGCGGTTTAGTTCTACCGCGATATCCTTTCTTTGGCTGCTACCTTCACCCATCAGTCCGCTTAGGAACAAACGGCGAACATCCTTTCGAAATCCTGCCCGCATCGTGTTGGAATTACGCTGCAATTGAGATAGGAGATGGTCAGCATGGCTTTCTTCAAGAACATCGTGCTGGCTTCTTAGGAATTCCATGTTGCCATCGAGTACATGTTCGCTCACCAAAGATCCTTCGTATCGATGATCTGCTAAGTAGAAATCAGGAAAGGTCTTTTCAGGAGCAACACATTTCTGCTGCTGGGTTCCCGAGGACCGCTTAGATGCTGCGCGATCGGTGTACTCGCGAGCTTTTCCGTAATCCGTGTTTTTGATGTAGCTTTCTTTGTGCTCCGCTATTACAGATCCGATACAAGCTTTCAAGTATCCGTAGTGAGCCTTGCCCTTGTTGATCACCGCATTTCGGTGCTGCCAAACCTTGAGCATGACATCTTGGACAAGATCTTCATGTTCTGACATGGGAAAGCTGTTTTTGCGAGCGATGGCCTTGGTGAGACCCTCAACCTTTGACCAAATTGGATGGCCTGAATATTGCATAGCAGTCTCCTTGACTGGAAACTGCCTGCTCTCGCCGATTTGTTAAAGATCCCTAACGCAGTCTTCCGCACAGGTGCGGAAGATGTCTAAAATTATCGTAAATCCGTCTAAATATGTCAACTGGGTACAGCACGGTTATGGATGATCTGAGATCTTCGTCACACCTAAGCTTGGCCTGAGTGTCGGGGCTTTCGGAGATGTGGTAGGTGGTGAAGCTAAGGCACCACAGATTTCGCAATCGTGACCAACCTGAACGCGGTCTTGCACAAGCATCCGGCTCGACTGAAGGTCCATTTGCACTAGATCACGCACGCCCAGTCCGGATGCTCTGCGCTGAATCTCCATCACCAGCATCCCTGCGGCGACGGAATTGAGGCTCATCACCGCCGGTGCCGCCACATCAGGCAGATAGCCCTCGCTGCGCGCGTGAGCCACCACCTCACCGCTAGCATAAGCACGAGCTTCAATCGAGGCTTGCCCCGGCGACAACCGTCCGCTGCAGATTGGGCAGTAGCGACCGGTCTCGGCACCGGTTACCTCCGCCCGCAACCCGATGATCGAACCGTCCTCTCCCAACGTGATATCGCTGCCTGCTTGCAGGTATTCGCGACCGCTGTCTAACGCGAGACTCAGTGCCATAGTCCGGCTGAGCTCATTGTCGGTCACCGCCAGGATCAAATCGCAACTCCCGAGCGCTCGTTGTGCCGCACGGGAACGGTAGATATCCTGTTTCCAGGCAGATACCTCAGCTTCATCGTCTAAACTGCGCGCGATCTGCTGAACCAAGCGCTTTCCGACCTGAACTTTGAAGCGGCCAATATCACGCGCGGTTACGCTCGGCAATCGATTGAGATTGCTGACCTCGATCGTATCCGGATCCACCAGGACAAAACGACGAAACCCGGCTCGCGCTAGCTGTTCCAACGCTAGCATTCCGAGTCCGCCAACACCAACCAGACCGACACGGATCTGTTTGGCGGCTTGACGCAGGCCCGGTCCGAAAGCGCGCTGGCGATCAAGGGCGGGGGATGCCGTGCTGGTTGTCGTATCCATGGGTGCCAACCCGAGATACAACTGACCATCGAATGGCTTGCCACACATCCAAAGACGTGCTCGCGGTATCCCCCGAGACGGCCAAACTAGGCTCCAGTAGTGCGCAACCCCTTGGCTGTCTAGCCACTGAGAGAGGGCCGACTCCGCTGCATCGTCAGTCGCACTGAAGTGGTCTATACCAGATGGATGACTGTGGAGATGCACGGCCAACCAGCCCTTGTCACCCAGTTGGACTGCCCATCGATTGAGCCGAGAAGACGCCTTGTCAGTCAAAACCAGGCTAGCATCAGATGCTCGCTCATAATCCTCTGTATCGAGAAGAATCAATTGCTCCAGCAAGGCGCTCGGCGCATCTGAGTCTTTCTGCAACGGTCGAGCGACGGCAAAGGCAAAACGCTCTTGGAATGGTTGGGGATGCAGTAGGGCCTGGATCCGCTCGGCCAGGCCCCACGGAACCCGGAGAACGGGTTCCGCGCTCATCAGTTGACCGCCTTGTCGGCGAAGAAGGCCAAGGTCACCGTCAGATAGGCGACCAACGTATGATGGCCAGGCCGCCAGTTGTCGGCGACCCCGCAGTACCACTGCCAGCCTTGTCCTGTCAGGTCAGGTGCATCATAGTAAGAGCGATCAAACAGATGGCTAAGATCCAACTGTGCGGTCTGCTCGCCCTTTGCCAAGTAAAAACCGATCGGTGCGGCCAAGGGGTAGGTCTTGGGCAACAGAATCAAGGCATCGGTACGGCTTCCTCCAGGAAGGGTCAGCCCCCGCAGCCGCAGCCGCCAGCCTTCCTCTGCTGGTTCAGGCATGCCGACACCACCGAATCCAGCGTGGCTCAGGGCGTCGACTTCTCGCTTCAGCGCCTCCGGCAACGGAGCCAAAGTCGCACCTTTCACCACCCGAGGACCGGCAGAAAAGGTGTCGCCTGGCTTGATCATAACTTCTTGGTCGGTGACGACTTGCCCGGTACGTACGCCATGGTCGATCCCGGAGCGGTAGACCGAATCTCGAGGGCCAACACGGAGCAGTTGCTCCAGTTCATCGCGCCGAATGCGTCCGTAACCGCTCGAGCGAACGAATCCCAACTCATCGCGTTTCAATCCCATTAGCGTGCTCCTCCAACGCGGTTTAGTGCCTCATCGAGATCGATGACCGAGTACGCGGCACGGCGCAAATCGCTCGCCAGCATCTGCGGACGGGCCATTACCTCGGTCCGGATACCCACGTCACGCAACTCCCAAACCATTGGAGCGAAGTCCCCATCGGCGGCGGCGAGCACCAAGAAGTCTGGACGCAGTCGCAAAGCCAACGACAGGGTGGCGATCATTAGACGCTGATCGTCCGACTGCTTGAAACCGCCGTCGGGCAAGCGCTTCGCCGGAGCGCGGATCACGCGTGCGCCGGCATCTTCGAGCGCGTGCTGCTTCCGGGTGAAATTCACCCGGTTGGATGCGATCGATTCGGCGTTATCGTCAGCCACACGCTCGACCAGCGTCACGACGGTTTCGATCAGGTCGACATCATCACCAGCGATGAGCGTGCGCATCGCCTCGAGGGGAAAGTACTGATGCCCCTGGTCGCGAGCGACGATCTCGCAGGGTGTTAGGTCAATGGCAAAGATCTTCTTGATCATGGATAGCCTCGCAGGTGAATGCATGCTGGGAAAACTAAGAACGATTGGATGCTATATTTTTCGACTGGAGCCACCCGATTTGGGCGACCCCAGCCATTAATAGATTTTGTAACAATATGATATATAATGTATTTGTAGGAAATTATCTTCTTACGATTCTGTCTTTATTAGTGGTGCTTGCCGTTGATAAACCCGCGACCGTACTCGGCTAAGCGTCGGATCTGTGCTTGGAGGTGCTTGACTACACGGCGATCAGATGGCGAGAACGGGATCAAGACAAAGTCTTGCGACCGCTGTGACCGTAAACGCCAATGGCGACGACCCTTCTCAGGGCTTAGCCATGGATACTGAGTCACTGCCTGCGACACGAGCGTGCGGATGTTGGGGTTAGTAGAAACCATCATTTCATTCCTCTTAAGATGCGCTGCGGAACGACTGCCGTCGCTAGATGCCTAGTAAAGCAACGGTCAGCGAGACGGGTGCAGCGGCCCGCCTCATGATGAAGAAGACGTCGAGGCGGCGAAGTTTTCGACTGACTCATCAGTCAATGATGCCTCTCGGTTTTCGTCGGTTTCGACTCCCGCCAAAGCGGCTGACATATTTAAAGACGCTCCGACGCCTCATTTTTCGACTGGAGTCGCAAAGTTTTCGAGATCTCAGCCAGCTGGCGACGCAAGGTCGCGGGAGATGGGTCTTGCGGCCATTCACATAAGAAGAAGACGTGGATGCGGCGAGATTTTCGACTAACTGTCCCGTCCCGGCAGGTTTTTTTCGTGGGCGCTTTCGATCACGGATTCCGCCGGCAGCCCTAGCTTGACCTTGGCGGTGCCGATCTAGACGCGCAAGGCGCACAGACACAGTCAGATGAGCCAAAGCGCCGTTTTTGCGAATTTTTTGACGCGGCCAAAAATCCATTCGAGAGAAATTGCCGCGATTGATGGGGTCTCCTTGAAGTGAGCTAGCGCGACATCGGGGATCAGTGCCGAGGATGCCTCCCCGCGACAGCGTTCTCAGGCGCGCTAAGGGCCTCATTTTTGCGCGTTGCTTTTTTTGAGACCAATGGTCAAGAAGGCGGTAAGTGCTTGGGGGCCAGATAATTTCGGGAATCTTCATTTAAGCAAGCGGGAATCAACGCTGATATCCCTAGCTTTCACTGTCGCTTCAGAACCCTGCATCCGGGCAAGCTGTGTCGCCACAGCAACCCGACTGATGCAGGTTTCCCATGCGCCTTTTGAGGTGGACCCCATGTCAAGGACAGTTTTTCCCCGAATTTAAGTTAGCGCACCCACCTCGGTCGCAGCGGTAAGGCGCTGCCCCAGGTCTTCGCCAGCGGACTCGTCGGCGGAGCGTAGCGGAGCCGACGAGTCCGCTGGCGGGCGGTCGCCAAAGTGATCGGCGACCACGACACCACCGCCTTCGCCGCTCACATGGACATGGTCCGGCGTTCGGTAGCCAAGCCCCTGGTGGGGGCGTTCGCCGTTGTAGAAGGGGAAATACTCCGAGAGGCCCATGAACAGCTCTGAGAGCGTCTCATAGCCCTTGGGGTAGATGTCCTCCCATTTGACGCTGCGCCACAGACGCTCGACGAAGACGTTGTCCAAAGCCCTTCCGCGCCCATCCATGCTGATGGCCACCTCGGCGTCATGTAACACCTTGGTGAAGGCGAGGCTGGTGAACTGCGCGCCCTGATCGGTGTTGAAGATCTCCGGCCGGCCATGGTGGCGCAGCGCATCCTCCAGGCAGTCGATGCAAAAACCGGTTTCCATTGTGTTCGATAGGCGCCAGGCAAGCACCCGTCGAGAGTACCAGTCGATAATGGCCACCAGGTAGGCGAATCCGTGCGCGAGTCGCACATAGGTGATGTCACTGCTCCAGACTTGGTTGGGACGCACAATGGCCAGCCCACGCAACAAGTAGGGATAGATCTTGTGCTCGGGATGCGGCTTGCTGGTATGAGGCCCAGGCAACATGCCGGCTAATCCCAGAACGCCCATGAGACGCTGAACGCGCTTGCGACTGACCACATGGCCTTGTGCGCGCAGCATCACAACCATGCGTCGACTCCCATAAAATGGTCTTTTGGTGTATTCCGCATCAATCAGGCGCAAGAGCTTTTGATCCAGTTCGCTGGGCTCAGCCCGGCGATCAGGCTTGTGCGCATACACTCCAGAGCGGTGAACGCCGAGAAGCGCGCATTGGCGGCTGACCGCTAACCCAACCGCGTCAAGGCCGCCCATGTCGATCCACCCGCGACGCACGCTCACAGGCTCACACCGGACTTTTTTTTCAACCAGTCCAGCTCCATTTTCAGCCGCCCAATCTCGCTGTAGAGACGCTCTTCGTCGCCATGACCGCCCGCTTTCTTGCGACCACGCCGACCTTCGAATAGCCTGCTGGCATCCTCGATAATGGCTTTCTTCCACTGGCCCACTTGGACCGGATGAACCCCGTGGTCCTGCGCAATCTCGTTAGTCGTCTTCATTCCGCGTACGGCTTCTAAGCCAACCTTGGCTTTGAAGGCAGCACTGAAGGTCTTGCGTTGCCTCTCACTCATCTGCTCTCTCCAGGTCTGTTCAAGTCTCTCCAGATGAGGCAGGACTAACTTAAATGACTGTCCTAAAATCGGGGTCCACTATATTTCACTTCGTTCCAGTCTTCCCTTTCTCTTGGCCCTGACCGGGCCGGCGGCACTTGCCGCGCCTCCACTTCCGCCTGATCTCGCCGATCTCTCAGCCCCGCTGGATGCGTCGATCCAGTTACCCGGCAGCGGTGTGCAGATGCTGCAACTACAAGACCGGGTCGCCTTTCTCAGCGGCAACGGCCGCTATGCCTTTACCGGCGATGCCTGGGATCTGTGGCATGGCGAACAGCTGACATCCGTCCGCCAGGCGCAGGTACTGGCCAGCCGAGTCGACTTGGATCGACTCGGGCTTGATCCAGCGGACCTGGGCGCTATCAGCCTCGGTGACCAGGAGTCCAACACCAAGCCCGTCTGGGTCTTCATCGATCCACTGTGCGCGGCCTGCCAGGAACTGCTTGAACGTCTCGCGCAGACCGAGACGCCCGCCCATGTCATCCCGCTGCCACTCGGCGGTGCGGACTCGGCCCAGGCCGCGCGGCGTTTGCTCTGCGCTCCATCTCCGCAAGCCGCCCAATCCGCGCTGCTGGATCAAACCTGGTCCGAGCTTCCCCGACCCACGTCCGACTGCGACACCCAACCCCTGGTCCGGGCGCTGATCACCGCGCGGCTGTTAGGAATCGATTCGGTCCCGACGCTGATCGCGCCAGACGGGCGCATCCAGCGCGGACTCCCGGAGAGCCTGACCACATGGCTGGCAGGAGAGCAGCCATGAGCATCCGCGCCTTAGTTCTGGCCCTCTTGCTTGTCCCGACCCTCGCACTGACCGGCTGCGCCGGCGGCCTCGGCGCCAAGCGCTACGCCTGCGAGGGACTGCCGAGCCGACCCTTGTGTCTGTCCACCGCCGAAATCTATGCCCTGACCGACGGTGATGGCCCACCACCGGCCGAGCGCCGCTTGCAACAGGAGAACGCCCGATGATCCGCGTCCGTCAATCTCGTCACCTTGCTCTGGCCTTAGTGTCCGCTGCCGCGCTGTCCGGCTGCATGACCCCGTCGCCACGTCCTTCCGAGGTATCTGCGCCGATCATCGTTGCGGGGCAAGGCGTGGTGCTCGAAACCCGCTCAAACCCCACCGGTTCGCAACGCGCGCACGGGTTCGACGCGAAGCATCAGCAATCCAACGAACCGGCAGCGGCAAACGCAGACCAGGCAGCGGCCAGCAACACAGCCACTGAATCCACCCCAACCCCCAGCCGCGCCCCGGCGCAAGTCCTGCGCATCTGGATCGCCCCCTGGGAGGACAGCGCCGGTAACCTCCATGGCGCCAGCCACGTCTTCACCGAAGTGGTGCCACGCCGCTGGCAGTTGGCCTCGGCCACCGAGACAGCGACCGGCGCCGTCCTGACACCCCTGCAGCTTGAACCGCGCCGGGTCTCGAGTTCCGAAGCCTCGCGCAAACCCTGAGCCAACCCCCAACCCAACCGAAGAAGGAGTCATTCATGACCAAGGTAGCAAACCAAAACCAAACCCAAACCGCCACCCCATCCCTGTCTTCGCGCCCACTGCTGCACGCCGCCCTGCTCGGCGCGCCGCTGCTGGTGCTCTTGTTACCAGACACCGCGCTGGCCGGCGCCGGCGGCACCGAGTTCCAGGCCACCTACGACATGCTGATCGGCTGGATGACCGGTCTGCTCGGCCGGATCATCGCGGTGGCCTTCATCATCGTCGGGCTGATCGCCGGTGTCGCACGCCAGTCGATCATGTCCTTTGCCATCGGCATCGCCGCCGGGCTGGGGCTGTTCATGGCCCCCGACATCGTCGATGCGGTGGTCTCCGCCACCCTGCCCATCGTCTGAGCATCGCGTGCTGACTGACCGGCCCTTGTCAGGACCAAGGCGTGCCGAGCCTGGGCGGGAAACCGCCTCCCATGAATTCACCGCCCGTTTCAATCCCCGAATTCAGCGAGGCCATTCCCACCATGCGACACCAACGAGGACCCAGACGCCGGCCATCGGCCGTGGCGGTGCTGGATGACCAAGGCCGCTTTCTCGCCCCCTGCAAACCCGCCCGCGCTCGTCAGCTGATCACCTGCGGCCGCGCCTGGCTGCTGAGCGCGGAGCCGCCGCGGATTCAATTGACCTATAAGCCCCAGCAAGAGGCCCCCGACCAGCCATGACCCATCCCGCCCGTCAGTTTCAGGGCGAGCGCGCGGCGAACTTGTTCAGCCCGCTCGCCTTCGCCCCCGATTGCAATCTGTTCCAACACGACGACCAGACCCTGGGGTATGGCTTTCTCTGTACCCCCCTGGCCGGTGCTGATTCATCCTATGCCGAGCGTCTCTCGGTCCTGCTGAACCAGGACTGGCCCGCCGGCACCCAGATGCAGGTCGCCCTCTGGTCCACCCCGGATATCGACCAAGCCCTGGCCGTCATGCTCGGACTGCGCCTGGATCTGGACCCTGGCGTCCTGCGCGAAGCCACCCAGGAGCGCGCCCAGTTCCTGCGCACCGGGGTGAGCGACCCCATCATCCCCGGCACCGAGGTGCGGGTGCGCGATCTGCGGGTCTTCGTCGGGGTGAAAGTGCCCATCGCCGCCATGCTGCCCAACGCGGCCGAGATCGCCCATACCAATGAGCATCGCGCCGAGACCGAGCAGATGCTCAGCACCGCCGGGCTGCGTCCGCAGCCGCTGACCGCCGAGGACTATGTCAGGTTGCTCGGCACACTGCTCAACTGGGGCGAGGACGCCTCCTGGCGCCATCGCATCGCCCCGGAGTGCGACCCGACGCGGATTCTGCGCGAACAGTTGCTGGATTACGACCATGGCCTAGAGGTCGACGCTGATGGCCTAACCCTCGGGGAGACTCGCGTGCAGGTGCTCTCCTGCAAACGCTACCCGGACCAGGTCCACTTCGGCCTGGCGGCGCGCTATCTGGGTGATCCCCTGTCCGGCACCCGGGGTATTCGCCACAACGCCCTGGTCACCCTGAATCTGTATTTCCCTGACCAGGAACGCCTGCGCAGCCGCATGAAAGGGCAGCGCCAGTGGGCGACCAATACCGCCTATGGGCCATTGGCCAAGTTCATGCCGGAACTGGTCTCGCGCAAGCAGGGGTTCGATGCGCTCTTTGCCGCCCTGGACCAGGGTGACCGGCCCGTGCAGTGCTATCTGAGCCTGGTGCTGTTTTCCAGTCCCGCCGAGGCGGCAGCGGTCGCTTCCAATGCGATTACCTACTGGCGCGAGCTTGGCTTTCAGTTGATGCGCGATCGGTTCTTCGTGCTGCCCTTGTTTCTGCAAGCCTTGCCCTTCGGCATGGACCGTCGGGCCATCCGCGACATGATGCGCTATCGCACCCTGGCCGCACGGCATGCGGTGACATTGTTGCCGGTCTTCGGTGACTGGAAAGGCACGCCAACCCCGGTAGTCAATCTGCTCTCGCGCAGCGGGCAGCTGATGAATCTGTCGCTGTTTGACTCCACCAGCAACTACAACGCCGTGGTCGCGGCCAGCTCAGGGGCGGGCAAGAGCTTCTTCACCAATGAGCTGATTGCCTCTTCCCTCAGCGCCGGGGCGCGCTGCTGGATTGTCGATGTCGGGCGCAGTTATCAAAAACTCTGTGAAGCCCTGGGCGGGCAGTTCATCGCCTTCCAGGCGGATTCGGATCTCTGCATCAATCCCTTCGAGCTAGTGCAGCGCTGGGAGGAGGAAGCCGACGTGGTGCTGGCGATCATCACCGCCATGGCCGCACCGACCGAGCCGCTGGGGGACTATCGCACCGCCGGGCTCAAGCGGGTGCTCAAGCAGGTCTGGGATGCGCTGGGTCCGAAGATGACGGTGGATGCCATCGCCGATGCCTTGCTCCGGGAAGACGATCCCCGGGTGCAGGATATTGGCCGCCAGCTCTTTGCCTTTACCAGTCAGGGCGAGTATGGGCGCTTCTTCAATGGCACGAACAGCATCCGCTTCACCGCGCCGCTGGTGGTGCTGGAACTGGAGGAGCTGAAAAGCCGGAGACATCTGCAACAGGTGGTCCTGCTCCAGCTGATCTACCAGATCCAGCAGGCCATGTACCTCGGCGAGCGCGGCCAGCAGAAGTTGGTGGTGATCGACGAGGCCTGGGACTTGCTCACCCAGGGCGATGTCGGGCGCTTTATCGAATCGGGCTACCGGCGCTTCCGCAAATACGGCGGCGCGGCGGTGACGGTCACCCAGTCACTGGCGGACCTCTATGCCAACCCGGTCGGACGGGCGATTGCCGAGAACAGTGCCAATACCTTTCTGCTCGCCCAGCCTTCGCAGAACATCGACCAGTTGGCGCAAGAGAAACGGCTGCCGATTCCGGTCGAGGCAGCTGAACTGCTCAAGACGGTCCATACAGTCCCGGGGGCTTACTCGGAAATCTTCTGCCTGACCACCATGGGCGGCGGCATCGGCCGGCTGGTGGTCGATCCGTTCCGGCGGCTGCTTTACAGCACGGCGCCGCAGGATGTGGCGGCCTTGGAGAGCTTGAGACAGCAAGGGCTGGATGTGGTCGGCGCCATCCGCCGGCTGCTGTGGGAGCGTGGGCATGGGTGAGGGCAAGCAAGATCGCTCGGAGTGGATCAATCCCCGGCTGGCGATTCCCGTTTTGACAGCTGTTCTTGGCGGGCTGATTGGGAGCTTGGTTGCAGACCGCATGGCGGTGAATCAAGACCATCAGGCAAACCCGATTCTGGTGCTGTCCGTCGCCGACTGGCTGCGCGGCGGACAGGATGGGTCGGAAATTCGGACGCTGGCCGAAAGCCTGGCGGAGCATGGCTTTCTGGTTCTGGACGATCAGGCGGTTCTGGCCGCGCCAGAAGGGCTTTACCTCCAGCCGACGGAGGGTCAGCCATGATTGGGTCGGCGCTCGAAGCCAAGTCCCATCCCAAGCTCAAGCCCAGCCGGGAACCCTGGGACCGCTTTGCCATGAAAGCCCTGCTGGTGCTGACCGCCATGTTGATTCTCATTGGCTATGGCTGCGCGCGCTATCGCATCGGCATCGACGATCAGGTCAGCCAATGTCTGCCACCGTATCGTTGGTATTTGATCGATACCTTTGACCGGCAGTCCATCAAGCGCGATCAGCTCCGTGCCTTCGCGGCGACCGAGGTGATGGCGCCGTATTTCCGTCGCGAGCAGACGATCATCAAGCGGGTTGCCGGGATTCCGGGTGACCAGGTGTCGGTCACGGCAGAGGGAACGTCCATCAACGGCGTCATGCAGCCGGAGAGCGATCCGGCTTTGGCCAAGGCGCTGGGATTGTCCGTTGCGGATTTTCTGGTTGGGTCGCTCACCATTCCCGAGGGTTTTCTCTGGGTCATGGGCGCCACGCGCGACAGCTTCGACTCACGCTACTGGCGCTTGCTGCCGCAGAACCAGGTCATCGGGAGGGCGTATGCGCTGTTCTGAGTGGAGACCTCTGCGCATGGCCAGACGGGTTGGAAGACTCGGGCTGCTGACCGGCGGATTGACCGTGGTCAGCCAGGTGTGGGCGACGAATCAGGAACCGTCCTCGCCTATGGACATCGACGCTAAACTCCAGGCGATTCAGGCCGGAGCCAACGCGATTTTGTCGCACATCGACGGCCAGCCGCTGCCGGCTTGGCTCCAACAGGCCAATGAGCGGTCCAGCGTCTTTGCCACGGACGCTGAAACCATCGCCAAGCGCGCCAGGACGATCATTGAGGAGGAAACCGGCTTTTGCGCCAGCGGCTCAGAGTCCGCCGAGAACCCTCCCGCAACCATCACCTTCACCCTGTTCGCCTCGCGTTCTCTCGGCGATGCCCAGCTGCGGGACATCTTCCTGTTCGCCTCCGGCCAGCCCGAGACGCGCATTCTGTTTCGCGGAATCGGCGAGGACGAGTCGCTGCTGGACTTCATGGCGACGCTGAAGCCCTTGCTTCAGGACATCGACCCGCCGCCAACAGTCCTGCTCGATCCGACGCCCTTTCGGGAGTACGACATCGAATCTGTCCCGACCCTGGTCGCGACCGGACCCGATGGCCAGGAACTAGCGCGCGTGTCTGGCCTGGCCAGCACGACCTGGCTGCGGGCTGCCTTGGACGAGGACAAGACCGGCGATCTGGGCGTGCGCGGCCCCATTCGGGAAATCGCCGAGCGGGATATTCTGGAATTGATCCACCAGCGCCTGGCGCGCCTGGACTTCAAAGCCTTGGGCGAACGGGCGGTTGCTAGGGCCTTCGACCGGCTGCCGTTCGAGCCCCTGCCCACGGCAGGCGAAGATCGCGAGCGCTGGATCGATCCGACCGTCACGGCGGGGGCGGATGTGCATCTACCCGATGGCACGCTGCTGGTCCGAGCGGGGGATTCGGTCAATCCGCTGGACAAGGTTCCCTTCACCCAGCGTCTGGTCATCTTCGATGCGTCGGACAGCCGTCAACTCGCCTTCGCACAATCGCTCGCTAGCGATCCCTCCGACAAGCCCACCACCTTCTTGCTGACCGGCGCTCATCGCAAAGGCGGCTGGAACGCGCTGACCCGGGTGATGGAACAGCTCGAGCGCCGGGTTTATCTGCTGACCCCGGAGATGCGCGAACGCTTCTCCCTGGACAGGGTTCCCGCCATCGTCGAGGCAGTGGGACTGCAGTTCAGGGTGCAGGAAGTGGCGATGGTTGGGCAGGTCGAACCGGATATCGCCAGGAGCGAGATGGAATGAATCGCTCCTCCCTGTATCTTCTCGCTGGCCTTGCGCTGCTGATCAGCGTCACCGCTCCAACCCAAGCCGAGGACGCCACCTGCCCGGATGCCGAGCTGCTGAGCGAAAAGCTCATCACCGATGTCTGCTGGTCCTGTCTGTTTCCCGTGCGCATCGCCGGGGTGCCCATTGGCGGGGGCCACATTCCCGCTGGCGCGACCGATCAAGTGGTCTGCGTCTGTCCCGATCCGCTCGGCATCCCCAAGCCCGGTTTCACCATCGGGATGTGGGAACCTGCGCGCATCATCGAGATGGTGCGCAATCCCACCTGTGCCCCATCCCTGGGCGGCATCCGGCTGCCATTTGGTGATGTGCGCCTGCTCGGCAGCGGCGGAAACAGCGAGGAGGACAGCAGCGACACGGCCTTCTACAACGTCCATGTCTATGCTTTCCCGTTGCTGGTGATGCTCGACCTGCTCTATGACGACCGCTGCAACCCGGACGGCTTTAGCGAGCTGGATATCCTGCACTTCTCCGAACTGGACCCTACCTGGAACAACTCCGAACTGGCGTTCTTCACCCATCCCGAAGCGGCCTGGCTGACCTCGCCGCCGGCGCTGGCTGCCTGCCTGGCCGATGGCGTCTCCGCCACTGCCGGCACCCCGCTCGATGAGCTGTTCTGGTGCGCCGGCACCTGGGGCTTGTTGTATCCCTTCGCTGGAGCACAGCCGACGCTGGGCTCACGTCCGCGCGCCACCTCGCTGTCGGCCACCCGCACCATGGCGGCGCTGCATCGCCGGGGATTTGCCCGGCGCACCATGGGCGATGACGCCCTGTGCAAGGCCCCCATCGCGCCCTTTCTGCCCAAGAGCCAATACAAGTTTTCCATGTTCTACCCGCTGCCGGAAGCCAACAGCAGTCATGTGATTGGCGAGAGCCCGTTCCGCTGGGGTATCCATCGCACCTATCCGGGACCAGGAGAGGACCATCTTTACATTCTCTGGCGTTGGCAGGACTGCTGTGCGACCTTCTGAGTCTGATCGATTGGAATCCCGTTCATCGCAACAAGCCCGTCCGCGCTCGCCAGCCTATCGCCTGCTGGCGACCGTTGTCAGTCTGGCCGTGGCCTGGACGCCCTGGGCTTTGGTCTGGGGTGATGAACTGGCTGATCTGGGGCGCGAGGGACAGGCGTTTGGGTCCGCACAAAGCGCTGGCTTCGTGGTGCCCGAACTCCATGGGGGCGCGCTGGCTTTGCCAGGTCATGATGCGCTCGCCATCGAAGGCCTGTTCCCCGGCGCCTCCGCCGGATCAGCGGCCGATTTCAGCGCCTTCTATGGCAACGCGGCGGGGCTCGGCGCCCAAGGGCAAGCGGTCCAGGCCGATCTGCTGCAGACCGATTCCGCCCATGGATCGGCCTTTGATAGCCTGCATGGAAGTTTCGGCGTCTCGGACATCGACCTGCGTCAGGATGCACTCTGGTCGCAAAGCGACACATTGCTCTCCGACATGGCCGGCATGACCGAGACCTTCACCGACTGCGCCGTTGAATCGCAGTTTGCCACCGGCACGCGCACGGTCCATCTCCCCGAGATCGAGACCTGTCAGGTGGTTGAGCAAGGGGGCTCTTGCCTAATCCGGCATGCCTATACATTACCGCCGGCGGAAACAAGCGTGTCCGTCTCCGGGGAGGCCGCGCTGAATTCCTGCGGCAATGGCTGTCTGGAGGTCGTTTTCGATGTCGCGGGCACCGATCCGGAACCCTCCTGTCCCACCTGCGGTTTTCCATCGCCACGGACCTTTGATTTCGCGATCACGGACCCCGGGCGCGTCGAGCGCATTGGCGTGTCGCTCACCGCCGGGGACGCGGATTTTGGCGCCATCTGCGGCGCGGATTGCACCCTCACCGCTAGGGAGCAGTCCTGGGAAGTGACCTTCCCCGGCTATCATGATGCCGACAGCAGCCAGATGCTCGGCGACACCATCACCCGACAAGCCCTGTCGGATCGAAACCTGACCACCGCCCTGCGCACCGGCGGCCAATTCCATGTCACTAACGCCGCGCGCGTCCAGACCGACGCCGGTCAGTGGTCCGTCGCTGAAGGCTCGGTCCAGATCCGCGTGCGGATCAATCTGACACCCCTGCCGCTGACCGACCAGGGCTGGGATGCCGCTCCCGCCTGCATCCACCTCGCCGAGACCATGAAACCGGGGGGATTCTGCACCGGCACGGCCACCTGCTCGGGCGCGCCGCCGCTGGATGCCGCCGGCTGCTACAGCGCGCTCGGCGTGCGCATTTGCCCCTCGGACTTCGCCGCCAATCCCGTCCCCTGGCTCAATCCGTTCTGCCGCGAACTGGCCATCGAATCGGAATGCTCGGGCTTCAATAGCGGCCCGATGTCCTGCTGGACCGATCCCCAGGGCGAGACGCACTGTCCCTATAACCCCGGCGACATCGCTGATGACTGCGCCACGCTGGCCGGTGATCCCCGTTGTCAGTTCCAGGAATCCGTCTGCGTCGAAGGCGCCCGCGATTCGCATGGCCTGTGCTATGTCACCGAGTCGCGCTACGACTGCGGTACCGACACCGATATTCCGGCCATCGCCCGCCAGACCGAGATGGCCTGCGCCGGCCCGGTGCGCTGTCTGGGGGATGATTGTCTGGACCTGACCTATGAGCAATCCGACGACTTCGCCGAAGCCGCCGCCGCGCTGCAAGCCGCGGAGTTTGTGCTGCTCGATTCCAACTGCACCGCGCCGGGTCAGTGCGAGGTGTTCGCGGGCGAGGCAGCCGAATGCAAGCAGGCCGTCGGCGGGGTGGTGGATTGCTGCGAGACGCCGCAGGGCATTTCCCAGGTCGACTATATTCAGCTGATGTTCATGGTGACCAAGGTCGATGCCGCCATCATGGCCTCGGAATCCGGCTCGACGCTGCGTGGCAGTTGGGAGGTACTGCGCGATCCGTTGGTGGATAGCTGGGATGCGGTGACCGATGCCTTCACCACGGCGGCCAACAATCTGATGGGCAAAACGGCGGCTTCAGCTAGCGAAGGGGCTGCCAGGCTGTCACTGGATGCCGCCAAACAGGCCATCATGCGCCAGACCGTGCAGTGGGTGGCGAACGTCTTCGGCGATGCTGCAGCCAATGCGCTCTTCGTCACCAGTGGTGGCGGCCCGGCGGTCGTCGGCGGCAGCGTGCAGGCCGGGCAGTTGCAGCTCGGCGGGCTCTTGGGCACCACCCTCAGCTGGATCATGACTGCCTATATGATCTACAGCGTCCTGATGATCCTGATCCGGATCATCTGGAAATGCGAGCAGGACGAGTTCGAGTTGGGCGCCAAGCGCGAACTGCGTTCCTGTCATTATGTCGGCAGTTACTGCAAAACGGATTTTCTGGGCCTGTGCATCGAGAAGCGCAAAAGCTACTGCTGCTTCAACAGCCCGCTGGCGCGCATCATCAACCAACAAGCACGGGCGCAGACCGGGCATGGCTGGGGTAGTGCGAAAAGCCCGGATTGCTCGGGGCTCAGCCTGCAAGAGCTGGAAAGCCTCGACTGGGAGCGGATCGATCTGTCCGAGTGGCTGGCGATCCTCGCCGAGTCCGGGCAGTATCCAACGGCGGCAAATCTAGATATCGAGACCCTGACCGGCACCGGCTCGGAGCTAAGCACCGGCACCCGTGCGGATGCGGCCGAGCGCAGTGTGCTGCGCGCCGATGGGCTCGATGGCGGCGACATCGTCCATGATGCTGCCAGTACCCTGCGCGAGCAGATCAACGCGGATCTGCCCTAAGTGCTGTGGGAAAGCTTCGGAGGTCAGTCGTCGCTGGTGATGTGCGTAGCATCGTCGCTGGCGTACGCTGACGTATCGTCAGCACTGGTGCTGTCGGCATCGCCGTCACTGTCCCTGGCAGCCGCCTCCTTGGCGTCATCATCGACGTCCACCAAGGACCCGGAGACCAAATTCGCCCCGTTCGCGTCGCCATCGGCTTCTTCAAGCGCGTCCGCCTGTCCGCGCCGCACCGCCGAGTCACGCGCTCGCCGCTCTAGATCAATCAGTTCCCGCCCCAGCCCATAGACCAGCCTGCGCAAGTCATGGGTCAAATCCTTGCGCTGCTTGTTGGAGATCAGCCCCGCGAACCATAGCCCATCGAGCAGCATGAGCGTCTGATCCAGACGCACAATCAACCGCAGATATTGCGCCAGCGCCGGGGAGGACAGCTGCAGGGTCACTTCGCGCGGGTTGGTGTAGCGGGGGACGGGCACGCCGCCCTCGCCATCGGCGAGCTGCTTCAGCCGCGCCTGCTCGTCGGTCAGTCGCTGCGCGACCGCCCCGATGCGCTCGGAGACCAGGGCCTCAATCTGGTCCATGTCGTCATCGTCGCCTATGATGCGCAGTACCACCGAGATGGCATAGAGCGCGCGCACCACCAGAACAAAGGAGCGTCCGCGCTGCAAAACATACTGCGCGTTCTGGCTGTGAATGGTGACGGTTTGATCGAGAACCGGTTTGGAGAAGGAGTGCTTGTTCGTCTGTGAGACCTGGGCCATCGGATAACCTCCGGGGTGGATGCCAAAAGCCCAGAGTAGGAGGATCAAGCGGGGCTCGCAGCCAGGAAAGAGACAGAATCCGTGCCTCTTTCGCGCCACTGTCGGGCGGAGACACCCCAATCATGCGCAAAAGTTCCCCGGAGGAGATGACAAAAACATGACCAAACTGTCACGGTCGATCCCTCTATTTCCCACTATATTACTTGGGTTTTATAACCTGATATGGAGGGAACGCTCGTGAACGGCATGATCTTGCCAATGACCGGAAAGGCCCGGTCGGAACTGATCCGGCGCGCCCGGCGGGCCAAGGGGCTGACGCAGCGCGAACTCGGCGAACAGGTGGGGTTGCCACAGTCGACGATCTCGCAGATCGAGACCGGAGACATTTTGGTGGATTTGACTTTGTTGCCACGGATCGCGGCTGTCTTGGACATTGGCGGCCAGGCATTGCATCGCCTGCTCGAGGCGAGCGATGGCCGACGCTGGCGCGCGTGGGTGTGGGCGTCAAACCGGCCGCCGAATCAGAAACTGGTCTTGCTGGCACTGACCGATGGGGCCGACGGGCAGGCCGACTTAGCTCAGTTGGAGGCGTTGACCGGCCTGAACACCGGCACCCTGCGCGCGGCGGTCGAGGAGCTGGCGCGCGTCGGTTTGTTGCATGAGGCCCGGGATCGGTTGAAGCAAGGCGAGCCGATCATCATCGCTGGCCCGTCGCCGGGTAGGTGCACCCCATGAGCCAGGCGACGGTGACACGGTTGCAGCCGCGGCCCGCGCGTCTCACGGCGGTGCAGCGGCGCTTGGAAGCCTATGGCGAGGTGGTCGAGCTGATCGCCGGGAAACGTTGGACCCAACGATCGTCCATTTCTGCGTCGGCTTCATTCTGACCGGACGGCTTGAGCTGAGCTGGCGCGATGGCAACAACGAGAAAGCCTTCTATCCAATCGAGACGGGCGACTGGTTCAGCGTGAACAACCTGTCCCTGCCGCAGCCGCCAAGGTTGGTGTGGTTCCGGGCGACCTGTTTCACTCGGGTGCTGGCGATCGAGGTCGAACGGCTGAATGCCTTGCTGCTGGGTGAGCTGGCCGATCTGGATGGCCCCCTGCACCGAGAGGTGATGCGGTTCTATGCCGAGCGCTGGTCGGAGCTTGCGGCACGCTATCACCGCTCGCTGTTCAATCCGACCGACACCCTGGTGCTGGATGCACTCGACGAAGCCGATTCGTGGTCGTCGGCCATGTCCCATCCGGAGGGAACCCTCGTCAAGGTGGGTCGGGATGACTTGGCCAAGCGCATCGGCTGCACGCGCGTGACGGTCAGCCGGGCGTTGTCGCGGTTAGTTGCCGATGGTCGAGTGCGTCTCGAAGGCCGCAGAATCCTGCTACTCGGGCATCAAGGACGCGGGGAGGCGGCTTGACGCATCGGCTGGCTGCGCTGCCGGTCTGGTTCAATGAGAACCGGGTCGGCGGCCGGCCAACTTGTCTCGGCATCCATGGGCCGGATGTCCGGTTGGTCGCTGAGCGGCGTGTCCATCAGTTCTGCTCGGTCATCGACGCACCTTACCCGTCGGGAAAGATGCTCAAAATGCGCGTCATTGCCGGCTGCTTGCTTGGCAAGGCCCTGGTAGGGTCGGGGCCTTGTCAAAACTGCGAGCAGACATCAGCCGTGAACCCAGTATTTGAGCCGCAATCCCAACCGGAGAACTGGCGAATACCAGCGCCATTGTCCGGGAGTAGGGCACCTCTCGGTCGCCAAGCCATGGCGGCTGTTTCCCTGGCCGTGTTGTTGATCAGTCCCGTTTCCGGGATGGAACACCCGCTGCAAGAGCTGGGATTCGAGCGCTCGCTCAACCAATGGGAGCTGCGTCGGACCTGGCAGCAACAAACCAAGGTGGCCAAGCCTTCACCGGGCAATCCGCAAGAAACCGCCAAACGTCCAGTTCCGCAGATTCGTCGGATCAGCGCCGTCGCTTTGCTGAAACCGATCTCAGGGTCGATTAAGATCCGCCGGGATCGCTATGTCGCGATCATTCTCTCCGAGGCCAAACGGCACAGGGTCGACCCCAACCTGGTCCATGCTGTCATCCAAGCCGAGTCCGCCTATCGGCCAAACGCCAAGTCTCCGGCCGGTGCCTGCGGCTTAATGCAGCTGATGCCAGCCACGGCCCGGCGCTTCGGTGTGCGGGACATCTGGGATCCGGAGCAGAACATCGGCGGTGGCGTGGCGTATCTGCGGTTCCTGCTTGACCGCTTTGCGGGAGACATCCCGCTGGTGCTGGCCGCCTACAACGCCGGAGAGGGCGCGGTGGCGAAGTATGGCAACAAGATTCCGCCGTATCGGGAGACGCGGGAGTATGTCAGAAAGGTGATGGGGTATTTCGGTTGAGAGGTGACGAAGCAGAATCGGCATTGCCACCGGATCATTCGCTCCATCATCCACCAAGCTGGTGCCGTCCTCAGACCAAAGCACCGGCTGGATGTTGTCGATGCACGGTCAAGCCAGCGGCAGAATCCGCTCCCGCACCACCGGATTGCTCTCCGCGCAGACCACATCCAGATGCACGGTCGCGCGGGTGAGCCCGCAGAACAGCACCTGTAGCTCGCGCTGAAGATCGCTATCGCGCGGATCGACATCGACCAGAATTACCGCCGCCGCCTGCTGGCCTTTGAACCGCCGCACGGTGTCGAACAAAATCTGCCCGTCAGAGTAGATCTGATTGCCGAGTAGATCGTAGGTATTGGTAAAGCGCCTGACAGTATGATTCCCGACCCGCGCAGAGTCCTTCAGCGCCGTGCTGCCGACACCCCGGCAGGAGAGAATCGCAATATCCTGCGGCTGAAAACGCTGCTTTAGCCGTTGTCCGACCAGGCGGCCGACCAGCTTCGGCTGCTCACTTGACTCCTGATAGGGCGTCACCTGCACCTCCAGCCCCGGCAGATCGTTCGCGCCGGTGAATGCAAACTCCGGCAACGCCTGGCGGATAAAGCGCGCGATGCTCTCTGGCGAACGGTAATTCAGCAGCGACTGGTAACCGACAAAGTCCTGCTCCTGCAACGCCATGGGCGTGGTCGAGCGGACATTCTGATTCGGGTCCTCCAGCCACAGCATGGCCGCCTCCTCGCGCAGAAACAGCCGCACCGCCTCGAACCAGTCGCCCTCGAAATCCTGCGCCTCATCGACAATCAGCGTATCGAAGCGCCAGTCATCTGCCGGCTCCTGCGTCAGCGCCTGTTCCTCCACTTGCTTGGCCGCTGCTGTCCAGAAGGCCGGATCAGTGCGCATGTCATCGAAATTGAGCGGCGCACCACGCGCGCGCAGAAACTGATCGCAGAAGCCATACCAGGTCTCCACCATCCCGCCGCGCCCGACCAGATGCTTCAGCCGCTCCGCCAGCGGGCGGTTGAAGCACAGCAAAAGCGGCCGCTGCCCGCGTTCCAGACAGTCATCGAAGAAATGCCGCGCCACCAACGTCTTGCCATTGCCAGCGGTGGCCAGCACATGCAATCGCAGCTGGCGCATGCGGATATTGGCCAGCACATCGAGCAGCCCGTGGGACAAGCGGGTATAGCGCCGCTCCTGCGCACCGATATAGGCATGCACATCCGGCACCACCTCGAAGGTCTGGCGGAAGAAGCCCGCCACCTGCTGCGCGCGCGCATCCTGGCTCGCCGGTCCCGGCGGCAGAATGGCCTGAATGCGCTCGGCCAGGCGCTCGCGCTGCGGGGCATCGACAATGCGCTCGGCATCCAGGCCCGGCGCCGTCAGCTGGCGAACAGCATGGTCCGGGCAGTAGATCAGATACTCGAGCTCCAGGCGCTGCTGCTTGCCGAGCTGATAGGTGAACTTGTCGCGGATACTGTCGAGCGAGCGCTGAATCTGCTCGCCGACATTCTTGCGGCTGTCGCCACAGTGCTTGATCAGCTGCCCATCGGCTTCTTCCAGCGGGCCGTTTTTCTGCTCGATGCACAGCACCTGCCCGGCGCGGTTCAGCACCACAAAGTCGATCTCGCCATAGAGGGTGCGACCCTTGTACTGGCGTGTCCAATGCACCCCATGGAAGACGGTGTAGGCTGCGGGTAGGCGATTTTGCAGGACGGCGAGGGTGGTGATCTCCGGCTCATGGGCGCCGCTCAGGGCGAGGCGTGTCAGGTCGGAGGGGATGATGGTGGCCATTGTGCTTTGCCGCTTGTTTGATACTCAGGGCTTGGACCGCATGCACTCAGGGCATCTACCGCCAATGAGGGCGCGTGGCTTTTGCACTAAACGTGCATTCTCGGAATATTCGGTTTAGAGTTCGCGGCCATCTTGGGCGTTGGCTGTCATAAAGCAACGTCCATTTGGGAATGTTCAGCGGCAGCCTCGTCGCGAGAAGTGAAAAAATGAAGCGCATCATCCTGGTTTTCGGACCAACATCTGATCATCCAAAGCGCCGTGGACGACATCCAGTCGGGCGCGGGACTCGGAGAGCAGCCCTCCCGAGAGAAGGGGGAGTTTGAAGGCAAAAAATGCCGGCTCATTCGCCAGTCGGGCCAATGAGGCTTTCCCCTCCGGACTCGCTAGCAGCGCGGACTCATACAGCAAGAGTGCGAGTCCCCGATCATCAAAGGCGATGGGGCTCGATTGTTCGTAGCAACCCTTGACTGGGGCATCCTGGAGCACGCCCCAGTCAACGAAGGAGCGAATGACAAAACGCGCGTAACGGCTCACGGTTTGCCGGTCGCCATAATTTTCCTTCAGCCGCGCGACGATCTGCGCCTGGGTGACCTGATCCTGCAGCGCTAGCAAACGTCCGGTCTGGCGGGCGATATTGAACCAGAAGGGGTAAGCAGCTGAGATCATGGCCCAATGCAGTGCCAGGCCACTCTTGGGATCTTGGCGCAGTATCTCCAGCACGGCTGCGCGAAAAGGACCAAGCTCGGCATCGGCGGAGCACCAGATGGTCATGAGGTTATTGACGGCAAAAGCCCGAGTCTGGGCGCTGCGTTGGCCATCGGCTTCCCGATTGAGTGCCTCGTGCAATTCCATGCGAATCGACTTGGCATCCACGCCAGCCAACAGCAGGTTGGCCGTGCGCTGCATCCAGTCTAGGCGAATGACCTGTTTGATGCCGATGGCCTGGTGACGTCCGTTCATGCGCGCGCCGCTCCCTTTACCCTGCCATCCGCCGCTCGAAGCGAATCAGCGGGACGATGACCTCCTCAATCGCCGCGCCGCCATGCCCAACGATGGTTTCCCCTTGAGTAACGAAGGCATGCCGATCACCGGCCAGCAACGGGTAATAGTGCTCTGGTAGACCAATCGGCGGCCATTCGCGCGCAAAGGAATAGGCTTGCGTGACCGGGGAACGCAGTACAGGTGATGGATACACCCGCACCCGTTCGCCGCGCGTTTCCGCCACCACCCCCTCGTTGGGCCGCCCCTGACCCTGACATTCCAGGTTGCCATGATCGGCGGTCAGCCAAACGGCAAAACCCCAGTCGAGCAATTGATCGATTAGCCCAGCGAGAAAGCCGGTTTGGCACCACTGCTGGATTTGCTGATGCATGCCGGCCGCGCCAAGCTGCATCCCATGCATGATCTTATCGACTTTATCGACAACCAGACCGACCGCGCGCGTCTTGCGCGGATGGATCAAATCGCCCAAGACGGAGCGCGCATCGCCGTCGCCCAGACCCCGCTGAAACGCCAGGTCCAGCCGCGAAAGCCCCTGGCTTTCCCAGAACTGCGTCCATAGCTTCTCCTCACGATGGGTGCTGTGGATGGAATCCGGAAAGGCGCGCGGCGGTTTGCCGGCGAAGATGGCTTGCCGGGACACCGACGTCAGGGTCGGAATCCAGGCGAAGGTCGCCGACTCGCGCATGACGAGCGCCGGGATTTGCTGGTGCAGCAGCGGACGCAGGCCGACCCATTGATCCAGCGCCAGTCCATCGACCACGATCAGCGCCACCCGCTGGCCGCCCGGAGTCTGCGGAGCTTGCTCCATCTCCCTTGCCAGCCGGCGCGGCATTTGATGCAGCATGGCCGGTTCGGTTGGCGGCAGGTTGATGAGACTGGCATAGTGGTCGGCAAGCCAGTCGACAAAACGGCTGTTGATGGTCGTGGCTATTGTCTGCCATTGCCGGCGCGGCTCGGTTTGGGTGCTGGCGTGAACCTTGGCGCTCAACTCAGCCCACAACAAGGCGAAGCTGATCCAGTCGCTATGCCGGGCATCCGCGGGCGGACATTCCTGCGCGACGCGGTCAAACAGTCGCGCCATGCGTATCGCCTCGTCATCGACCGCAGCGCGAACAAGACCGCTGCGCACCCAGGAGTCAGACGGCAGCTCGATGTTGTTGGTCAGGATGGGCGTGAGCCGACCTTCAAGAAAGAGATTGTCGATATAGACGCGGATATCGTGATGATCGAAAGGCAGATGGTCAGGGCCGGGGTATTGGAATCCGCCTTGACTGGCGACGGGCACCAACCTCGGCTCGGCGACCTCATCACCCTGCGCCAAACCAGCGACAAAGACCGGCCAGCGTTCCTGCATGAAAGCAAAAAAGGCCTCCGCGTCGGGCAACAGGTGCTCCAACGGCCAGTCGCTGAATCTGGCCTGGGCTTTAAAGACCGCGATCAAGCGTTCAGCCAGCGCGGATGGCAGGCGCGGGGATGCCGAAGATGACAGGTTGGAATAATGCAAGCGCAGTAATGCGCGCAACAAATCCGCGTCGGTGGTCACCAGCTCCGCAGCGACGCCAAAGACGTGTCGGAGGATAAAATCCCGCGTTGCATTGTCACCCAGGCGATCTGAAGGTCCCTGCTGTTGGGCAGCAAACAGAGCATCGAGCAGCCCCCGATCCAGCGTCTCGATGACCGGATAGCTCAGCTGCGGGAAAATGGATCCTAAGTCGAATGCCAGCGTTCGCCCGGCCTGAAGAAGATCGAACGGCAGCGACTCCAGATTATCGTCAGCCGCGCGCAGGATCACCACCAAGTCTGTTTGCTCGCCACGATCCCAGACCGACCGATAACCCGACTCATAGACATAGCGAAACTCAACCGGATCGGTGAACTCGATCAGCTCGAATCCGCGTTGGCGCAACGCCACCGCGAGTCGCTCTTCCGTCAGCAGCGCATCCGGATCGGCGACCAGCGTCAGCTTGCTCAGGTTCGGCACGAACTCCTTGAGGATCTGGTCGCGCCAGCTAGGCATTCTTGTATTCACTAGGCGCGAGCGGTTTGACCGCAGCCTGTCCCTTTCCAACAATCAGGGGCGCTGTCAGTAGCAGTCATCTTTCCTCCGGAGTAATGCGCAACGCCAGCAAAGGGCGAATGTCGGGCATCAATGCGCGCGCGGTTTCAAGCGCCTGACGCCATTCGGATTCTTCGGCATCGCAGCGCGTGCGGCGGTAGTGCCGCACCTCCGGCAGGCCAAGCCGTTCAATCGCACGGCGCCGCGCACTGAAGGCGGTTTGGCCGCGTTCTTCCTCGCGGCCTAAGGCGTCGTGGTGCGTCTGGCGCAAGGTGTCGAAAATGGTCTGCCCAGCTTCTTCGGCGGCAGTGAGCAAAGATGCGAAGGCGATTCGGGAGGCGTCTTGGTCGAGCGATGAACGCACCTCGGGGTCGGTGCTGACCAGCGTGTCCCAGATGTGGCGGGCAGTCGGCAGGAAAACCTGTCCTTCCTGATTCAGGAACAGGCTGAACCAGTCGCGGCGCATCGGCGGAATGCGCAGGGATTGGTGATATGGCTGGTCGGTTGGTTGGACGCCGGCGTGAAGGCGGATCTCAAACAGCCCCCAAAGCCCGGAGATGCTGGCTGGCAGGCCGCTCACGGCGACGCAAGGCAATGGCTGACCTGGCGCGACCTGCGGCAGGTTCATGGCCAGCCCACGAACGCGGCTGTTTTCAGGATTGAGCAGGGTTGCGTCGGTGAGACGATCCGCCTCTCGGGCGCTGAACACGGCTTTGCGATGCTCCTCGCCGTCCGGCCAGTTCAGATCCCACCAGGAGCGCTTGCGGGTGGCCGCACCTCCATGGGAGTTGATGTAGGCTACCGTCATCCGCTCCACCCAGTGGGGCAACGGATGCGAGCGCAGCCTCTCAGCCGCCTGCACATCCGGTTCTTCGGAGAGGCCATAGATGGCGGAGGACTCGCGCACCTGCTGAATCTCATCGCGAATCCTGGCCACCGTGTGATCGACCGAGGTTTCGATGCCGTCAGGATTCACCAAGGCCTGCGCGAACACATCCTCGAACAACTCACCGGCCTGGGCGGAGTCGAGCACGTCGCCGGTCTTGTCGATGCCGAATTCTTTCAAGATCACTGAGAGCTTTTGCTCCAGCACTTCGCGAACACGAAACTCGACCGAATCTTCAAATACGAAATTGATTGCCCTTACCGCTTTTGGCTGGCCGATACGGTCCACGCGACCGATTCGCTGTTCCAGCCGCATCGGGTTCCAGGGGATGTCGTAGTTGATGATAATGTGGGCGAACTGCAAGTTCAGACCCTCACCGCCTGCATCGGTGGAGACCAATACGCGGCGCGATTTGCGGAAGGCATCCTGGGCTGCCCCACGTTCCTCCATGCCCATGGAGCCGTTCAGGGTGACCACCGAGATTCCCCGGGCTTCCAGAAACTCTTTTAACATCTGCTGGGTCGGCACGAACTCGGTGAAGATCAGCACCTTCAGGTCCGGTTCGTTTTCCTCGGCTTGCAGCGTGTAGATCCTCTCGATCAGGGCCTCGGCCTTGGCATCGGGGCCAGCCTGTTCACAGCGAACCGCTGCATCCAGCAGGGTTTCCACATGGCTGCGTTCGCTCTGCAGAGCCGATACATGGGATTTCAGCAGCGCATCGAGCAGCTCCTGGCCGTCCATGTCGTACAGCTCGGCGATGTCATCGTCTGGGCTTTCCGATCCCTCCGCGCCATTTTCAAGCTCACTCTTTTCCAATTCTAGGAGGCGCAGGCTGGCTTGTTGCTCGCCATCCTTGAGCGCCCCGAGTCGCCGTTCCAAGGTGGTGCGAATCGCCCGGGTGCTGGAGACCACCAGGCGCTGCATCAGAATCATCAGAAAGCCGATGTGGCGCTTCTTCTCGCGCAGAGCCTGGTTGTAGCCCTCGCGCACATAGTCAGTCACCGCCTCGTAGAGAAGCTGCTGCAGTTGGTGACGGCTCTCCCAGGCCACCGGGGCCATCTGCGTCCGCCGGGGTTTGAAGAGCGGCTTGCCGTCGGCATCGATGGCCTTGCGCTTCTCGGTACGGATGACATACGGAGCCACCCGGTCGCGGGAGACGCTGTCCGTATCCGGAAAGGCGTCGTCATCCAGCAGGTTCATCAGGCGATGGAAGGCATCGGTCTTCCCCTGGTGGGGGGTCGCCGAAAGGAGCAGCACATAGGGCGCGGCCTCGGCCAATCCCCGGCCGAGTTTGTAGCGTGCGACCTGATCGGTGCTGCCACCCAAGCGGTGCGCTTCGTCCACGATCACCAGATCCCAACCGGCGGTCACCAGATCCTCGAACCGGCTGCGGTTGTATTCGGCAACGCGCTCGGCGTTCCAACCGCGCCGCTTGTCCATGGGCTTGACCGAATCCAGAGAAACAATGACCTGATCGAACATCGACCAGGCTGATTTCCGGTGGTCCGGGCTCTTTCCAAATTGGGGGGCCAGGCGTTGCAAGGTGCCGATGTCGTCGCCCAGCACGAGCTGGAACGGCTCGTTGAAGTGGGTCTGCATTTCCGCCACCCACTGGGTAGCGATGCCTTTGGGCGAGACGACCAGAATTCGCCGAACCAGCCCGCGCAGCTTAAGCTCGCGCATGACCAGCCCGGCCTCGATGGTCTTGCCGAGGCCCACCTCGTCGGCCAGCAGATAGCGCACGCGGTCGCCGGAGATGGCCTGGGACAAGGCGTGGATCTGGTGCGGCAGCGGGATGACATTGGATTCCATGGGGGCCAGCAATACATGGCCGTCGGTGGCGCTGCCGCTAGAGAACAAGCTGCCTTCGAGCACCTCGGCAACCTTGGCTGCTGCGGCCACATAGGCAATCCGCCCGGCCTCGATCTCCGGCTGCAGATCGGAACTCAGCGACCGCAAGGCGGAGCGGGGCACGCGCACCACCGCGTCCTGGTTCGGCAACCAGACACGGCACACCGTCTGCCCCCACAAGGTCTGTTCTTCGAGACACAAGCAGGCGCTGTTATGAACGGTGCTGTATCGCCACTCCTGACCAACGCTGGAAGATTTCATCCTTGAACCTCCAGTCTCAACCGATTCGGCCTGATGGCGGAACGCGACCAGTGCTGCTCGACCGACTGAATAAATGCGGAACGAACAATCTTGGCCCGCTGTTCAAGCCAGTCACCGTGATCAATCCGCAGATAAATCCCTTCAGCAGGCTGATTGGTCAGCTTTGATTGCGATAAGAGTTTTTGAATTTCAGAATAGGTGAACCGCCCGCGTGCAATGTCTGGAACCTTGGAGATATGCATCTCACCTAATAGCCGATCTCGGAGTGCCGTGGCCAGAAAGTGACCTGTCTCTCGGTCATAAATATCGAAGGCCAGAAACCAGTCGGGCAAGCGATCATAGAAAATCGAATGCTGGGCATAACACCACTCGCCAAACAGGAGATACCGGTCAGAGAGGTGCTCGAAAAGCGTATCCGTGTGGAGCGCCAGCCATTCGCCGAGTTTTTTCCACTGTCCCGAGCCGGGCAGAAGCAAATAACCCCCCCTGTTCTGGGCGCGGATATTCCCATTCGTATCGAACGAGAGACCCAGGTTCGCGCCGTCTACTTTTTCTTCTACAGTCACCTCATGCGTCAGGAATTCATCGCGTTCTGATTCTGTTAGAACCTTATCACCCCTGATGTCAACCCATGGCATGGTCGCCAGATGAGGCGTTGAAGGAAATTTGAAAAAATCCTCTTTCACGACCCCATCTTCTCGGCATATTTCGCTTCGACGTATTCCGGGCAAAGGAACTGGACGGTGATCCCAACCTCAGCTAGGGCATCCTTCCATCCCCACCACTTGCTATCTGTGGCCTGCAATATCGGCGGCTTCTCCACGTGGGCGTTAGCTACGGCAACAAACTTTCGGTCCGATCTGTCGAAATTGTTCAAATCGTCATGCGCGGGAAACTCGTCGTATGAGTCGCCATTTCTGGTGATGGTCACTCGTTGGGCTTCAGGCAGGCTCCAGCGATTATCGTGAACCCATTTCATGAAGCGGTCCCCGACGCCAGGCTGTCCCTTCATGGAGAGGTGCTTGCGGTATTCATCAAAAATTTCGTCTCCCGTATCGATAATCAGGCCGCGCTTTTTAATGGCATGCTCAATCGCCTCGACACAGGCCAGCACACAGGCATCGGATACATCAGATTCCGGGTTTGCCTGGGTGGCGAGATTGGCCATTTTGGGCACATTGGTATCCACCAGGCATTGTTTCGGCAGACTCATTCGCAGGCCTCCGATTTTTTGGTCTTCTGCATCCTTTTTTTCATGGCGGCCTTGGCTTGCTCAGTAATGTCACCCATTTCGTCGCCGAAGAAGTTCTCCGGCCAGTTCTGGATGTTGCCAAAGAGATCGATTTGCAACGGCTCAAGGGTCGCGGGCGTCCTGGCGATATTGGCGAAATAGGCCGATACCTTTTCCTGCGGGACGGCATCTTCAGCGATACGGCGCTGTAGACGGCGAAGGAAATGCTCCGAGTGGGTTTCGATAACCAGCTGAATATCCCTGTCTGCTCCGTTTTCCCTGGAGTTGATGACATCGATCATCACATCGGCCAGCGCCGATTGCGCATTCGGATGCAGGTGAATTTCCGGCTGTTCCATGAGGATGATCGACCCAGGCGTGGCATAAAAACACTGCACCAGAACCGGAAGCACCTGGGAAATGCCAAAACCAACGTCCGGGAGATCGACCCAGTCCCTTGATCCCTTGGTGCGAACCTTGACCTCGTACTCCTGCCGCTGTTCCGATATCGGGTTGACCTTGAATTCCTCGATCAGTCCCATTTCCTTGAGCTTGAGAGCAATGATCTCCTCAAAAGGTTTGGCTGGCCGTTTGTAACCCAGACTGATTTTCCGGTTTCGCGCCGCCAGAATCGCCGCAACGGTATTTTCCCCCGCATAGCCGACACTTTCAGGCTCCATGCCAGTCCACGAATACAGGCGTTCCGCCTTGGTGCGCAAAGGGCCAAGATAACAGATAGATTGGTATAGCTTTTCATGGCGCAGGTTCAATGCTTGAACGAAATCCGCGTTCTGGTGATAAGCAACCACCTCATCCGGAAAACCGTAAAACCGAACCGGTGCGCCGGGATACCAGACTCGCCCCTGCTTGCGTTTCAGCGTGTAATTGGTTGCATCGACTCTGTACTCAGCTTTGGTGTCCGATTTTCGCTCCATGCCGATGGACAGCCTGGATTCCTCCTCTGCAAGGAGCTCGTATTTCAGTTGATCAAGCGCAAGGGTATACTGGTCCTTATCACCTAAACCAACTTCGGCATGAAAAGAGAGGTTGTCACCAGAAAAGGACTGACCGGTCACTGGATCTTTGAATTTTAGTAATTCCGGCAATGACCACCGATAGTCGAAGGTGATCTTGTTTTCCGGATCGCGGTGAAAGACCATCTCCTGATAGGAGCCGAGCTGAACCGCCGAATTCTTTCCGCCCGGATAGAAAACCGCCTTTCTATCCGGCGACTCCGCAGTTTGCTTCAGCATCATCAGAAACTGACCGATGCTCGATTTCCCCGAGCTATTGGCACCGAAGAACAAGGAAATGGGAGCCAGGAGGATGGTGCCGGTATCCTTCCAGCCCTTAAAGTTTTGTATTCGTAATTGTTTGAGCATAATTATTCCCCTCCCATACGTGTGACTGCCTGGTCGTACCACATGAGCAGCTTCGGATCTTCTTCCAGGACGTTGTGGGGGATCTTGTCGGCGATCTGGATGATGGTTGCGTAATCGCGATTTTGCCATGCGACTTTGAAGCCGACTCTGAGCGCCTCGTTTCTGAAACGGTCTTTGCTCGTAAATCGCTTGCTGCGTTGCTTGATTTCCTCAAATTCCTTCAACAAGGCTTTTTCCCGAAGCAGATCTAAATCACCCTGCTTCTTCGGGTCGGGCACATACCAGCGGTCGCGGGCCTTGGCGATCAGGGTTGGGTCGTCCTTGGGGAGGTTGCGCAGTTCTTTCCAGTTGGTGGACAGGTAGGCGTGGATTTGCTCGGGCACGGGGCCTTTGCCGTCGTAGCAGAGGAAGTTCTGGTTTAGCAGTTCGCGCAGGTCGAGTTGGGCCTCGTTCTTGCTCCAGCCACCGAGCTGCTGCATGAACTGCGGATTGATGTCGGAGAAGGTCTGCGGTTTTTCCTTGATGAGTTGGCGGAGCCACTGGATGGCGGATGCTTCGTCGGAGACGAACATCGAAAGCTGCTGTGGGGCACCGGGGGTCATCTTCTTGCGGTCGTATTCGGCCACCTGGTCCGGCAGGAAATACATGCCGTCACGCTCGATAAAGCGCTGTGCCAGACCTATCTGAAATTCCAGGCTGGAGATCGGCACCGGGAATCCCTTACGGACATATAATGCGATCATCTGGTCGAACAGAATGCGTGGATCGCGCTCGGGCACCATTAAAAGCAAAACGCCCTGTCGTTTAGTGACAGGTAGATACTTCAAGTGCGTGCGGACAAAATCCCACACGCCTTCTTCGGTTTGCGCCTCCTTTTTGAAGCGCTCCTCAAAACCACCATTTGGCTTGTATGCCGAGATGACGAGGTCTTGTTTGACAGCGGTTGGGGTGGTAACGGCCTTGAAGCTTCCCTGTTTCTTGTCCAGAGCCGATACGTTGGCCACGATGAAACCGGCCTCAGTGAGTGCAGTTTGGATACTGTTCCAGACAGAAGCCTTAGTATTTGAGAACTCGACTGTCATCCATCTTCCTGGCTTGAGCACACGATAGGCTTCCTTGAAACAGGCCATCATCAGTTGACGATATTCATTTGCCCCTTTGTTTTGGACGCTATTCTCTATTGCTTCAGGTTTGTTATCTGTCGCAACTTTTATCCAGGATTCCCATAAAAAGTTGAGTTCAGAATAATTGAGATTTGAACCAAAAGGTGGGTCAAGAAAGATATAATCTACAGAGTCTCGCTCTATTGTTGTGTCAGAAGAGTCAGTGCACATGCATATATTAGGACTCTCGTATTTTCCGGCAAATCGCAGCCAGTCCTTATAGATCGCCAACCGTCTCTCAATAGCGCCAAAGATAGGGTATTCGTGTGTTATTGACGGAACATAAAGAGTTCCCGAGGTACCTGCCGTATGTTTCCCTCTTGGAGCCCAGCGGAACATTTTAGTCAATGTTCTGATTATCGCGGTAACGACGAACAAGGTCCGATCAAAATGTGTTTTGTCTATTGTTGATGCCAACGCATACAAATTGCGTTTCGTATAGAAATGGTGAGCATGGGTGATGCCAATAGGGTCGTTTCGGCGAGTTTCCTTTCCCTCCATCATCCTGACAGCGGGATGCCAATACGGGATATTTAACCCGTTTATTCTGTCAATTAGATTTAGATCATCTCCATCTGGTGCTTTTTCAAAGCGCTTACCGTTTACAGAATAGTTGATGTGAACAGGAACCTGCTTCGCTTGCTGGACTGTTTCTCCGATTGAACTATCATATGAGGACTGCCATGCGCGCTCCATCCCGCGCTTTGTTAACTCTGCTGAGCAGTGTGGGCATGACATATTCTCGCGTACACAATCGTTTTCTTTATCGACAGCAATATCCCAGAATACAATTTCTTTTGAACAATCAGGACAAATAAACACATCGGACCAAATTGTGAAATTGATCTTTCCGGTTCGACCATCCGAATGCTTGGTCTCATACATCCATCCGCATTCCTTCTCCACCTCTTTGAGAATGCGCTTTGCCTCTTTCTCAAATGCTGTTACATCGACTGGCGTATTGTAGTTGTAAGCAATAAATGTGGCCGCTGGCGAAAGGTCGTTCAGCACAGCCCTACGAGAGCCCAGTTTTGAAAACGGTCGCCAAACTTTTTTGCCATCTTCATCCGCCTCTTCCTGCAAAATGGTGCCGTCAGGCTTCACCTGGTAGCCGAGAGACATGACCACTTCACGGTCGCTGCACATCTGCGCCGCTACCCCTGTCATGCCGGTTCCACAGAAGCCGTCGAACACGATATCCCCCGGCTGCGTATAGTGGAGGATGTAACGCATGATGGCCTTGTGCGGCACCTTGGTGTGATAAGAGTGCGCGTTGTAGATGGGGTCGTTTTTACCCTCGCTTACATCGGCCGCAAAGGGTTCCCGGTGATAGTGATAGCCCTCGGGCTGTTCCGGCTTTTGCGCCTCCCACTCGGCGATGAAGTCGGCGATCCACGGATTCGGGCAGGCGGTGTAGTACGGCGGATCGCTTAAGGCAAGGATGTCCTCGTCGCTGCCGATGGGAAAGCCTTCGATCTTGCGGAACTCCGGGTCCTGCAGCTTCTTGCGCAGCTCCTCGGTAAAGTGGGCGCGGCGGCCTTCGTCATTCTCGAACGTCATGCCCAGACAAGTCACCGGGCCGGAGGGTTTCTGCTCTGCGGTATCGTTCAGCTCCAGCGTGTTTTGCTTACTCATGGTCGATCCTTTGCATTTGCTGTTCGATGAAGCGTTCCATCTCAGCCTTTTCTGGAAGTTCCAACTGGTATTTGGAGACAAAGAGGTGACTGTCCATGCCTGCCAGCGCGTATTCCACCAGGGCGTGGTTTTTGTCGGTGCAGAGCAGTATGCCGATGTGCGGGTTATCGCCTTCGCTCATCATGTGCTGGCGGTACCAGCTCACGTAGGTATTGAGCTGACCGATGTTTTCATGGGTGAAGTGCTCTAGCTTCAATTCGACCAGGACATGGCATTTGAGGATACGGTGGTAGAAGACCAGGTCGATAAAGAAATGGTCATCGCCGATCAGGATGCGCTTCTGCCTGGCTTCGAAACAAAAGCCATGACCCAGTTCCAGCAGGAAGGCTTCGAGTTTGTCGATGAGTTGGTCTTCGAGGTGAGATTCGCTCATCACCTCTCTGGATTTGAGGCCGAGAAACTCAAAGACGTAGGGATCGCGAATGACCAGTTTCGGCCTATTCGCTTCGGCGTCCTGATTGGCCAGTTCGGCAAGTTTTTGTTTGTCATGCGACAGGCCGGAACGTTCGTAGTAGAGGCTGGCGATCTGGCGTTTCAACTCACGCACCGACCAGTTTCCTCGGATGCATTCCGCCTGGTAGAAGGTCCGCTTGGTTTCGTCATCCAATTCAACCAGGAGCTTGAACATGCTGTAGGAAATTCTGGAAACCAAATTTTCAGGCGGGATGCCGGATTGTGCCGACGGCGTCGGCACTTTCTCGGTCGATGCAAGGGACTGGGGTAGAAGCGGTCGCAATTGTGCCGACAGTGTGCCCACAATTTGGGGATAGGTGCGATAAAAACGCAAGTAGTCGTAAAGCTGCCGTCGATTGCAGTTGCTGATATCGCTCAGTTGAGCGGCCAGCTCCGACAATACCTTTTCGCCATAAGCCGCACGGTCAGCGCCATTGAGTTCGTATTCAGCGATGTAGCAGCCGATCAGCCAATTGCGCAGCGTCAGTCTGACGTTCACCGCTCGGCTGGCTTGCGCCGCCAGATCTTCATGAGCCTGCCGGATGGCGGCTACCAGCCGCTTGAAATCCATCCTGTCCATATCCGGGGACACAGTCATTCGCTGCTCCATTATTCCAGCACCATCCTAACCTTGGCCGGGTCCTTGCCCTTGGTGAGCTGATCGATGTACTCCTCAAAGCGTTTCTTCATCTCCATCGGGGTGGCCGGGCCGTCGGTCACTTGCAGAGCCTGTTGCAGCGCTTGCGCCTTGACGGTGACCTTGACCAGACCGGAGAGCACTTCCTTCAGGGCATGGACAAAGTTGCTGTCCAGCGGCACCGGCAGTTCCTTTGAGTTGATGAAGGCTTCCAGCGGTTCGCGGTCGTCGATTTTCAACAAGTTCATGTTGGCCTGGGTGATCGGATCGTCCAGATTGCTGATGATGGTGGAGGTCCAGGCCGCTACCATGGCGTCGAGTTGGGTGTCCATCTGGTCGATCATCTGCGCGCCTGCCGAAGCAAAGGTTTCCACTGAGGGCCGGAACCCACAGTGCGGACAGATGGGCGAGGCGTCGAGGTTTTGTTCGGTCAGGGCGAAGCAGCTCTTCAGTCCGGCCAGGCGGTTTTGGTAATCGGTGAGCTGCTGCCGGGGCATCAAGTCGATGCCGGCCAACTTGAGCAGGGTTTGCTGGCGCTGGTCATTGAGCAGTCCGGCCTTGCGCTTGTCGTCGTTCACGCCCAGCCGGGCCTTGGTGTGCAGGCCGATATAGGCGACGCTGTAGTCCTTTTTCAGGGTCGAGAGCTTGGCGCCAATGGACTGGGACTGGCTGGCCAGTTCGGTCAGGTCGGCTTGCTTGAGGGCATCCAGCACGGCCTGCCGGGTGGTCTTCATGCGATTCACCCAATCATGCTCGGCGGGCAGCACCGCCTCGGCGGTGGAGAGCCAGGACGCCGTCGGGCTGTGATCCATGATGAACTCGCGCAGAGCATCCAGTTCATCCAGGGCCTTCACGGCCTTTTCATGGGCCAGCACTTCGGGTGCGCTGTAGCGGAAGTTTTTCAGCTTGCCCGGCGAGGAGTAAGCCTGGAGCGATTCAAAAAAGCCCTTGGCCTCGTCCAGTCCGCTGGCCTGGCTGGCCAGGTCGGTGCCCGCGAGCAGGTCCAGCCCCCAGAAAGAAAGCCCCTCGCGTAGGGTTTGCTGGGTCATGACGAGGCGCTTGACGACCTTGCCCACCGCCTGCTGCAAGTTTTGCACCGGCTCGTCCTTGCCCTGGGTGACAAGCTGGGCCATGCCCGGTGTTGTTCCGTAGGGGCCGAGCAGCTCGAATAGGGCCTTGAGCGCCGGCAGATTCCATTCCTTGGGCTGCTCCAGGTGCTTGAAGCGTATCAGCTCGTCAATGCTGGTCGCGGCCAGCGGTTGGAGTCCGGTGGCGTCAAACTTTTTGCCTGGGATGGCGAGCACGATGTCGCCGGAATAGACCAGCGATGCCAGGATGACCACCACCCATTCCGGCTCAAGCCGACCGCCACCGGGGTTCATGTATTCGAGCCCGTGGTCGTCCTGGATGATCTCGCTGCGGTTGACCACCTGGCCGTGGCCCTTGGCCTTGACGGCATCAAGGATGAATTTGCTGTACTTCGACTTGTAGGGGTCGATCTTATCACCATCGAGCAGTTCCAGGGCGTCTAGTACAGACGCGGCTTGCTTGGTGGGCTGCTGTTTTCCAGCGGGGCCGGCGATGGCGCGCAGGGCGTCTTGCGCGGCCTGGGCGCGGTTGTTGCCGGTGATCAGCACTGAGAAGAACGGGTAGTCCGGAGCCTGATTCTCGAAGCTCGGGGCCAGGCAGACACCGGCGACGGTGTTGACCAGATCGCGGAAGTTGATGGTCTCGTCGGGCGACAGACCGGACAGGTCGCGGATGGACTTGCCCTTGGCCCACTCGGTCATGGACTTGGCGCGGCCCTGATAGGTGACCTCAAAGGCCTCGGCCATGTGTTTTTGCAGCCACTGGACCAGTTGTTTCAGGGAGCCATTGGCTTTCGCTTCATAGGTGGCCTTGGCGTGGCCGGAGGAGGTGGCGGCAAGGTCTAAAGCGGCTGCGTAGCTTTTCAGCGCGGTTTGGAAGTCTTCGTCGGTGCCTTTCAGGCGGAAAAAGACCTCGTCACAGATTTTGTCGTCCTTGAAGCGCGGCGGATCGAAGGGCTGGATGAAATAGAGGTAAAAGTCCCGTTGCGGCACGGCGGTGGAGCGTTCATTGGGCGCGCCGAAAAAGAGGTAGCCGGCACGGGTGGCCATGCGCTCTTGCCAGGTCAGCTCGTGCTGCCAGATTTTATAGCCGGTCACGTAGGTGGCGTCCTGGCACTCCATGACCCGCTTGAGGGCCTCGTAATAGAAGCGATCGAGCTGCCCCTGACCGAGGCTTTCGGCGCGTTTGTCGATCAGGGCGTCGAAGTCGTCGGTCTTTTTGAGGTCCAGATAGTACTGGTGGTTGTCGGCATTGTAGGAGATGAACTGGCCGCTGACGGTCTTGTGGATTTCGCGCAGCACGGTCTCGACCTGGGTTTTCAGATCCTCATCCGGCTCATCGCTGCCGAGCTCTTCCACCATGGGGTCGAACAGGCACAGGCGGTCACGCAGTTCGGTCGCGGAGGCGCCCATGGGGGCATAGATGTCGCCGTGGGTGAGTCGATGAACGGATAGCGCATGGATCAACCGCAGCGCCATGGGTTTGTAGTGCTTGCGCGCGATGGCGTTCTCGATGCGCGATTCGAGAACCTCGCTGCAATCCATGACGGCGCGAATGTCGGGAATGGAGCGGTAGGCGCGGTTATGGGTCAGCGTTTTCCAGTAGCGATCGAAGGCGATCAGGCCAGGTTGGTCCGCTGGCACATCGCGCGTGAGAATGTCTTTCATGCCGGCGGACAGGGTGTTAAGCGCTTGGCGTTTTTCCACCACCGTGACCCGCTCGAAGGTGTCGATGTAATCGGGGTGCACCGGGAAAAGTCGCACGAACTCGTCCATTTGCTCGTTCATGCCACCGTAGAACTTGGCGAAGGGCGATAGATACTCGCGGATTCTGGCCTGTTGTTCAGTGGTTTTTCTCAGCAGCCGCTCGGCGACGACGAATTTCACGTCATTGCGGGCAATCGGAATCTGTTCGAAGCGGTCCTTGACTCTGCGGATGCTGTCGGCGACGAAGGCGAAGCGGGGGCTGTCGAAAATGGCTTCCTGCACGCCAGCGATGAAACGAAAGCGCAGGTTGCGGCAGACCTCGCCGACCTCGCGCAGGAAGTTGAGGTCAAGAATGAGCTCCTGATCCTTGCGGGTGCGCAGATAATCCAGCAGCTCGTCGACCACCAGCAGCAGGCCTTGATCAGGGAAGACCTCGGCGAACCGAGCCATCATGTCCTCGAAGGCGCCCTTGTGGCTGACGATGGTGCTGGCGTCGGGAAAGACGTAATCGACGCCGAGTTTATCGAGATGCTCTTCCAGCTCGGCGACTAGGATGTCGCGCAATGACATGGTGGTGGCGCCAATCTCGGTGCGGATGACCTGGAAACGTCCGGCGATTTGCGCGGCGGCCTCGCGTACGCTTGCGTTTTTCAGGCCGTCGAGCAGGGAATCATCGGCGGCCACGCTTGAGATAACGGACATCAGGTGGGATTTGCCCGTGCCGTAGTTGCCGATCACCATCAAGCCTTTATTGTCGAGCGGCTGGTCGAATTGCAATTGTGGAATGGCCAGCGAGGTGAGCCGCTCGGCCATTTCATCGGAAATGACGTAGGTGCTGACCAGTTGCTGCGCCGTGCTTGACTGGTCGGCGTCACGCAGTTGGATGACGGACTCAATCGGATCGAATTGGATCAGCTCGGCGTACTTCATGCGGATAGGCTCCGGGGCAAATTCTTAGGGTGATCAGGCAGACAGGACCACAGCGTTTGGCTTATTCCAGGCTGACGATCAGCGTATCGACCGCGTCATAGCTGCGATACTCTGGGTGGCCAGGTTGGGCGTAGATGAGCTGACCGCTCGTGTATTGACCATTCCAGGTCGCCAGGAGGCTGCGATTGCGCGCCATGTGCTGAAGCACGCGCAATGGGTCCTGTGCCAGGCTTGGATCAAACAGCAATTCGGTGTTGTCGAGCAGCACCGGCGAGGTCTGTTCGGCGGCGATGGTATTGAGTGTCGCCAATAGCCGCAGCGACCGCTGCTTGGGTGTCAGCTCCAAGAGCGTTCGGGACAGTGTCAGGTTGAGGTTGATAACCGGCCGGTCGAGCTGTTGTGCAACCTGTCTGAGCACGCCTGACTTGCCCGCTCCGAGCGAACCGACCAGCAATACCAGTCGATAGTAGAGGCTTTCGGCTGTGGCGAGTGCCTCCAGGATCTGGGCAGCGGTGGCTTCAGTTGTCGGCATGTGGTTCATCCTTGGGATGCCGTTTGGTTGGTTGCGGATCAGCGGCGGAAGAGGACGGCTGCTGTTTAGCTATCCCTCTGGAGTTGCTACCGTTGCGATGCTCGCGCAAACATCGAGGTTGTGCAAGATTCTTTTGTTTGTAGGGAAATTCCCTACAAATCGCCACGGGATGAAGGTATAGACGCTTTTGGTGGTCGCCGCCTAGCGGCCAAGGAGCACATGCCATCGTTCATCTGGTTGAATATAGCGTGTTGAAACCTTCCCGTGCCGAGCGGCCATTGCTTGGCAGCACCACCATCCATTGGATGTCGCCCGGCCAAGCCGCTCGGAAGGTGACGGCTCCAGCCGACCACACCCGGCTTTATCCCGGGGTGGGTATTGGGGCGGGCGGCAACATGATCGATGCGACGCTCGGGAGGACGCGCAATAAGGCATTGAGTTTATGATGCGGGCCAAAGCAATCCCAGGGGCTGATGCTCCGGATGCTTGAAAGGAAGGCCGAGAGTCGTCAACGACAGACGCAATCGCTCAACACCGAGGTTGTAGGTCTGCTCAAGGATGCTCTTGTCGATCGCAACTGGAGAGGCAAGAGTCTTCTCCCGAAACCTGGTCTGATTGAGAATCCGTAGCAGATCATCATCTGTCACGACCTCAGGAGAAGCGTCTTCGAGAGGCACGACGACACCGAAAATGCGACTGCGCAAGGTGCCAGATGAGAGCGTGACCCGGTCGATTACCTTGGCAATGACTAATGGATGCTCCAGTCCATCAATCTTGGCCAGAACGGCTTCCTGCTCCAACGCCTGTGCAATGGCATTGTTGAATGCGGCATGGCCAACTCCGATGACCTGAGCATCCGCTTCACCGACAGACCGTTCACGGCTGAAGACGACGTTCTTGTAGTGCCGATTGACGGCCGGGCTGGTGAGCCAAACGTCGGGCGTTTTGAACGAGAGACGATCCTCACTCCAACTCAGCCGGCGCTGATTCTTGACCAGCATTGCCTCGAAGAATGCACGCAGATCCGGCAAGTCCAATGTCGGAATTTCCTTGAGCCCCTGGCAATCGAATTTGGCTACGTTTCCAACAAGGGCCTTGACGGTATCGAGGGCGGCAGAGCCCCCAAAGGTCTTTGTCTTCTCATCGAACCAATCGGCTAATCGCTCTCGCGGAACACTGTTGGCCTGAGAGAACAGTTCGGTGAAGAGGCTCTTATCGGTCATGCCAAGGACGAGCTGAAGCAGGTCCTCGGGCTCATCCATGGCCGACCCGAGGGCCTGCATGATGTGGCCGAGTTTGGCGTTGAGCTTGTCCCAAATCAGCGCTTCGACGGTTTCTTCATTGCGGACTGAAACCACGTCGACGGGGTACTTCTGGCCATAACGATGCAAACGGCCAACGCGTTGGTGCAGACGCATGGGATTCCATGGCAGATCGACATGGATCAGGGTGTGGCAACGATGCTGAAGATCGATTCCCTCGCCACCGGCTTCGGTGGAGACGAGAAAGCGGATCTGGCCGGCATTGAACTGCTCCGCCGCCGTTTCGCGTGGCACTGACATGCTCTGCGGCCGGCCGCTGGTATCGATCACCCCTTCAATATGCTCGTCGCCATTGATGAACGTGACGCAGCCCTCGCCGTACTGGCGGATCAAAGCGCTCATCAATAAGGATTGAGTGGCCTTGTATTCGGTAAAGAAGAGAACCTGCCGATCCGCAAAATCCGACTGCATGACTTCCATAATGCGCTCGACCTTGGTCTCGTCTGCGACGGCATCAGCTGCATCGACAAGTGTGCGTAGGTGCGGAATCTCGTTGGCAAGCAATTGGATCGAGGCGGCAGTGTCCTCGACCGACAGTTCATCAAGCGCTTGCTGGAGGTCGAGCAGGTCAGCGTCGTCCTCAGCAGAAACAAGTTTTGAACTCTGGGCTAGACGTGCTTGCTCTTCAGCCAGCAGCGTCTGGAGTCGCTCCTTCTCTCGTGTCAATCGTGCGAGGCGTCCCTTTAGGGCCTTACGGATTGCCGCAACCGAGCTGGAAGCCAATTTCTGCATGGCGATCAGCACGAGCATCACCTGCTTGCCTTCGTTCTTCGAGAGCGTTGAGGCATAGGCACGGCCGCTGGCGATGAAGCTCGTCAGATTGCTATAGAAGTCCCGCTCGGCATCGTTATAGCGATAGGTGGTGGGGTATTGATGGATTGGCTTGAACAGCTTGCGACCCTGCATGTCGACCACAGACTGCTTGTTGTTGCGAATCAGAATATCCCGCAGATGCGGGATCTGTTCCGCATCGGGGCGATCCGGGTCGAACAGATCGGGGCGCAGCAGATGAAGCAAGGCCCAGAAGTTGTAGGGCTTTCCCCGGTGCGGCGTGCCCGTGAAGAAAAGCGCAGATTGGATCTTGCCATGCTCCATCAACTTTCTGATCAGCGCATAGCCCAAGGTGGCGCCCTGATGCTCGTCGGCGTTCAGATGATGAGCCTCGTCGACGATCAACAGATCCCAAGGCTCGGCGGACAGAAGCCGATCATGACGGCCATTGTTATTCTGGCGCAGTGTCGGGAGGGATGCGACAACCTGGTTGTTGCCGTTCCAGTAGTCCGCCTTGGGCGTGTCCGCAGCGCTCATATAGGGTGTCAAACGGATGTCGAACATGGTGCGCAGACGGAACTGCCATTGGTCCACCAAGCCGGCCGGACAAAGAATGAGTATGCGCTGGGTCAGTTTCTTGCTGATCAGTGGCCAAAGGATGAGTCCCGCTTCGATGGTTTTGCCCAGTCCGACGTCATCGGCGATGAGTTGGCGCGCCGGCCACTGCCTCAGTACCTGATGACAGACCCAAAGCTGATGGGGGAGCAGGGCGATCTGAGACCGGGAAAAGACTCCCCATTGGTCGTTGACTGACAAGATGGCTGCCGCTTGGAAGTAGGTGATCGCATCGATTGCCGGTGACCAATGACCTTGGCGGATGTCCTTGTCGATCTGAGGTCCAGGTCGGAGCGAGGATTTCTCGCATTCCTCCAGTCTTTCGTCGAAGCGCACGACGGCCGTGGCGCCTCGGTCGACGATGACCGTACCTCGGCCCAAGTCCTCATGGACAACGACATCATCAGTGTTGAGTGCAACAGCGGCATCCATGGTCAAGCTCCTATCTGGATCAACTTCGATATCAGGGAATCACGAGGCATAAACTGTGCAACTGCTTTTCACTTGCGGGTCGTAAGCCATCAACTGGAGCGGAATGTCATAGGCGCCGTCGAAGCGGGCATCCTCCGAACCCAAATGCTCGACCAGGATTGCGTGGATCTCCTTGGAAAGGCCGATCTCAGCCCCGGTGCCTTCGAACTGTCCGTATCCCCACTGCACGAGAAGATCGCGCACGCCTTTGGTTGGTACATAGGCGCAGGCGTGAGGAGCCTTCGCGCCATCGACCACCTTGAGTCGAAGCAATTCTCGGACGACGAAACAAGCACCGATGCCTAGTGTTTTGTGCAGTGGCGGCGTCGAAATGCCTCCACCGCCAAGTTTTGAGGCGGCTCGAGGCTTCAAGACATTGTCCTGTGCGAGCCGACAATCACCATCCTTCCATCCCCAAGTTGGAAGGCCCAACATGAGTTCGCGGTATTCATCGAGGTAGCAGGCAAGGCGATAGATGGCAGGGAAACGTTGCATCCAGTGCTCGTAGGTCTGGGCATCGGTCTGAGCGTCGATATAAGCATCCAGAACGCTCATCCATGCTTCGGGGTTGTTTCTTGGATCAGCTTTCGCGAAGACATCGTCCCACCAGCGCTTTGTGTGGCACATTTCGATGAACGCGCGGTTTTGATGACGCCGACCTTGGATAAAACCGAGCGTGTGGAAATGACCCAGTAGAAACAGGGTCAGCCAAGCGGAACGGTCTCCTTTGCAGTCATCATCATCGAGATGCAGGGCCTCCACTGGCGCGGACCCCCCTGGATAGATGTCTTGTTCATAATCCTTAAGGTAGACAGCTCCATGTTCTTGCCAAACATCTCTCAACTTCAGGAGAGTTCGCTCAACATCCACGAGGCGATGCGGCTCTTGCGGGTTGCTGTCGTGCTCTGGCTCCGAAACAAACCGATCTTGACTTTCAGTGCTCCTGAACTGAATCAGGACTTGCAGTACTTGCTCGAACGACCAGCCTTGGAAATAGGGCGAATCTTTCGACAGTTCCGCGAGCCAAGTGCCGTTAAGTCCGATTGAGCGGAGTTCAGCGATCACCTGTCCACCGCGTTCTCCGTCACGCAAGTACACCAGAGCGGCGCTTCTCCGGTCATTGTCCTCTTTCAGTTCTCGTATCCAGCGCGCCAACTGCTGTGTGTCAGCCCTGAACCCGCTTGGCCCCCGACAGAGTCGCAGCAGAGTTCGGCCCGCCTCGTCATAGTCTGTGCTGAGTCTATTTCGGTCAGGCGCGAAGGCCCACCGCAGCCGTTCTTCTGGATCGCGCTTGGACGGATCGGACATCAACAATTCAGTTGCCGGTGCGAAACGGCCAGTCACGTCTCGGAACAAAGCGCCGTTGAACAACTTCTCCGTGTCTGTAAGATCCTTTTGCTGGTTTTTGCTCAGGTCATCCAGTTGTTGCGAATCCAATATGGCGCCCCAGATCCGAGCGGGCTCCGGGTCAAGGCGCACCTGTTGGCTGTCAACCATGAGCCGGGAGACCCAATCGGCGAGCCGACTTGATTTCCACTGTGCTCGGGCCGTCGCGTACGATGGGTGGGCGAGACTAACCCACTCATGGATTTCGGCAGACACCGTTCTCTGTGGAGTAATTTCGTCGACGAAGTGGCTCCAGTCGAAGAGTTGCTCCAACACGTTCGGAATGGACAAGGCGTCGCGCAACACTAGCCGAATATCGCTGATCCTGACCATGGCACGATGCGCGCTGGGTAAGCCATTCGGAAGCAGTGGGTGTCTCCATGCGAGTTCTCCGAGCCCAACCTGAGCAGTGCATTGCACAAGTGATCGCACCTTGCTTGGCTCACGCTTATGGAGTCCGCCGACTAGGGTTCGCCACAAGCTGTACCACAGATCGTATGGAGTCATTCCCTCGTTCAAGCCGACGCCGTGGCAAACTCCGTCCCAGTCTTGGTCGACGGCGAGCCTCAAGTCTTCGATGGCGTCGTTCAAGACGCACCCGAGTGCTTCAGCGATGACGTGATTATGCTCCTCGCGATCGGCTAGGCTGGTTCGTGCCGCGTTGACATCGAAGCGACCGTTAAGTGCGACGCCCAGTGCTGCGTCCTCCGAGGTCGGAGTCAACACCCAGAGTGACGGAATGCTCTCCAGCAGCGGTTTCAAACCTGATCCATCCAGCCCAAAGAGGAGCGCGCCGTCGCCCAGTTCGATACGCATGACCTTGGTTCTCATCATGACGTCTTGATCGTTTGGATCTGGGATCAGTAGACTTCCAATGCTGAAAGCTGGGGCTTGCTCCAAACTGCTTGGGGACCAGGTGTAGGTGGTGCTGCCAACATCAATTTGTTGGATCGACTTGGCGAAGCAGCACAAGACACCAGCCATCTTTTGGAATCGGTCGAGCAAGGGAGGGATCGAGTCAGGATCCAAACGTAGCCGAATGCCTGTGCCGGCTCCACCGCCCGCAGGTGCATGCTCTCGGACCAAATGTCTAAGGTCTCGATCGTCGTCATGCTGCATCGGTAACATGCCGCCGAGAATTCGCATACTCAGTCGACCGCTGACAATCTCAGGCTCCGGACAGGCGAGAAATACGCTCTTGAAACCCAGGCCGAACTTCCCGGTTGCTGGAGGTTCCTTGTTGGACGCGTTGACAATGAGCATTTTTTCGAGATCGCGATGATAGTCGCGGTCACGACCGGGAAAGGGATCGCCTGTGGCGTTCAGAGGACGGCCCCAGTGCATGAATGTAAGTGCGTCGTTCTCGATCACGACGACGAAGCGAGAGGGGGTCGGCTGAGTATCGGAGAATCTGCTATCAACTTGATGCGTATAGCGTAGGATCTCCAACTGTTGACACACCGCGTCGTCTGCGTTCTGAAACAGTTCGAATGGGATGCTCTCGCGCTTGTACTGGAATTCCTCGATCTTCCCGCGTACGCCTTCCAGCAAGGCGTTACGCGCGGCCTCGTCACGCTCGATCAACTGTTGGATGTGTCGTAGCGCGTCCTGTTTTTCCTGCTCGAACTGCGCGGCACGATCATGGCCGCGATACTCGACGACCTTGGCTCGGGCTTGGTCGAAAGTCTTGAGCGCGCTCATCATGCCTGGGTGACGGCCAGGCTTCAGTTGTGTCGCAAGTATCGGAAGGCTTTCCAGAATCAAGCTGCGTGCAACATCAATTGCGATTTGGTCCGAACTTTCTAGCTCTGGCCACAAGGATGAAAGATCGCCAAGCCATTGATCCGACCATTGTTGCGCAACCAACCGAATCGATTGTCGCAGCATAGCCGCGAGTGCTTCTGTGGGATGTTGGCTAGCTTCCACCGGTGCAAGCTGGACCAGTACGCGATAGTTTTCGTTATCCCCGCGAACCGTGACGAACCCCTTCGCCCCAGAACCACGCTTGACCCGCAAAGGTTTACCAACGATGGAGGATACCACCACTTCGTTACTGCTCACCCTAACGCCGGAGAAGCTGTAACGCTCCATCGCATCATCTGGATTTCTCCAGTTCAGATAAGCCCAAGTCTTTTTCGGTCCGGTATCATCCGGCTGTGGTTTCCACGGCAGCTTGTCTAGGAACCATTCCCGCAAGTTGGTTCGATTGCCGCGATAGACTTCCACCAGCCGCTTTACCTCTGGCGTTGCACCACAGACGGCGACGAAAGCACCGATCAGGGCATCTGGCACTTTGTCACGCCAAGCGCTGAAATAGTCTTCAAGCAGTTTGGCGAGTGTCGCGCCTTCGGCAGGTGATGAGGCGGAATGTGTCGGCTCGGATTTACTTGACAGTGCATTGGCCGGCACAACCAGTTCTTGCAGGATGCGATAGTGGTCCTCATTAAGTACGAAACGTCGCTCAATGTCTTCTGCGTTGGCGCATAGTTGGTTGGCTGGTCGCCAGTCACCGCCGCTATCCATGAGTTCCAGCGCGGCGAGCTTCTCCTCCGCGCTAGGCAACCCAACAAACCGCTGTAGATACAGCTTAAACGCGGCGCGCCGAGCTGGATTCGGTTTTCCTTGTCGTCGAAGCCAGCTCAGCACCTGCAAGACGATTTCCAATTCGTCGTCTAGTTCACGTGCCATCTCCGGATAGACGTAGCGCGCTACGTCGTCCGGGGCGTGCGCTTGGGTCAGGCTGTCCAACAAGGCCCAACCCTTTGCAGGTGCCAGATTAGGAGGCATCGCAGCTAGCACGGGTAATGCCTCCAGCAAATCTGTTGGTGCTTCCTCCAGCTCGCAAAGGTGATATTGAGGCATTTCGCTGATCAATAATCCAAGCGTCTTGAGGGCGTCATCACCTTGGGCTAAATAACCCAGATCACGGATCAGGCAAAATCCAGGGTGATCCAGAATACTCGGTGGTAAGAGACCGACAAAGCTATAGGCACCATCTTGCTGTTGAGTTGCCAGATCGCGGATCAGACCGGTTGGATCCTCGCAGTCGATGATGTCGGATGGTTTGAACGTTGCCCCTTCCTGATCAGGAATCCAGTCTTTTTCTTTCAGCTGCGGCTTGAGTTGGGGATCGAATGATGTTCCTAGAGTTTGGATATCTTCGAGAATCCGGTCGATCAACTGCGCAGATTGGTGTGCTGACAGCATCAGCTTGAGTCGCTCGCGCGCATCGAACGGTGACGCGATCAGGCGTTGCTGATGCCGGCGCAACTCATCATCGTGACTGCGGCGAATGATCCGCAAAGGATCGGTAAGGCCAGCCGGGACTGTAAGGCCCGTCTCCAGATACACCCCCTCCCCAATCAGGTCACAGCGCTGCCCGTCAGTACATTCGTGCAACGGCAGCATGCGCCAAACGATCTCGTCGGTGGCCGCCTGAGTCAGGATCTCGATGCACTCATGTGGCTCGAAGGCCTTGGCATCGATCCGAGCAAGACAATCCTGTTTGAGCGTCTTGATGTCATCGAGTAGGTCTTTGGCTCGAATACGCCTGACTCCGAAAGCTTGGCGGACGGGATCCGGGACATACTGAGCCAGATCAGAATCGATCAGATTCCATCCGTCATTCAGTTGGCTCCAAATGCGCTCCCAGGCTGTGCTTTCTTCTGTGTCCCGAAACCAGAGCGTCGTCTGTAAATCACTCCAGTGACCGTCTTTTCCATGTAGGAGAAACCGAAACCCGCGTTTGCTCCGTTCGTCACTACCTGGGGCGGACAACTGACGTATCAGAGATTTTCTCGTACTCGGCTCGCGCAATGTATGAGCGTGGGAGCTCAGCGCATGCAGTACACCCCTTGCATCACAACTCATGATCTCCTTGTTGTCGATACCCAGGAGTGCCAAGCTTCTCTGCTCAAGAACCAGAACTCGACCATTTGCCAGCACTTTTTGTAGCGGCTTGGCCAATGCGCGTCCTTGATCGTCGCTGACTTGTCCACGCCGGAACAAGAGAGACACCTGCTGCGCCTTCTCGATTTCTGAAAGTGTACATGCCCTAATCTTGTCCCCATCGCTGTTGCCGTCGTAGAAAACAGCGATGAGTCGCCGATTCCTCATTGTGCGCATCAGCGAGGCTGGTGCGCTAGAGTCACCGTCGATTCGGTTGGCCAGCTCGTAGATCAGGTTAAGTACAGCAGCGTTTTCTTCGTGCGTCGATGCTTCTTCAATCCAGTCTCCGATCAGTAGCAGCAGTTTCCCGGCATCTTGATACGAAAGCTTTGCCTCTTCCCCCAGGTTGTCCGGACAGAGTTCGGAGGGCAGAACTAATGGTTCCACAGGGCATGTCAGTAACCGTTCCCGCAGTGTTTCCGGAAGGCTCTCGGGCAGTCGGAGCTGAATGGAGTGCGGCAAGTACCCGTTCAGGCGTTTGAGTTGCCGCTTGTTTGATCGGATACGGTCAAGACCGATCTGCGAGAATCCATCTCGAATGAGTGCCACAACCTGCTGCTGAAGCGATCTCTCGCGCAACAGACCATCCGGTGACCGCAACAATGCTAAGGTATCGACGAGGTAGCCAAGCTCATCGGGGCTCTTCAGAATCCCTGCCGCCGAGACATTGCCGAACAATCGAAGCGCCTGTTCTAGATCTGGTGCGCTAAGAGTGCGCCGCGATAGATGTTGAGTATCGGCTGCTACGAAAGAGTGGGTTCCTTCCAGCTCTGACAGTTCAGGAAAGACACGCCAGGGAAGCGTCGGATCACCTTTAGAGGATGTCGAGGGCGGCAACGGCAGCAAGGGCCGTTCGCTGCTCACGAGCGTCCAAGCCGGTCCGTTCTGCTTCAGTTCGAGCACCCATTGCGCTGATTGAGTGATGACGCCGTTGAACTTGGTCCAGAGCTGGCTCCGCGTGATGGTCTTGGCCAAGAGGCGCCCCGTTTCGACGTGTCGCTCCGGGACAAGCGTTGAGACGTAGTCATGCAGGACCGGTAATAGTAGTGGCAGCGTGCCCTTGGCTGCCAAACACTGATTCCAGGCAATCCGAACCGCATCGACGGAGTCCGTAGGTCTTTCGGACTCGCCTTTGCCAAGGACATGGAATCCATGAATGCCACGACGTCCAGGGTCGACGAAGAAATAGCCATGCAGCGTTAAGCTGAAATCCTGATCGCCTCCGCAGAAGAGCTTCTCGGAGACGAGATCGTCCTCAAGTGGCAGGAAGACTGCCCAGCGGATCGTCAGATGACCTGTTGATGCAACTGGGGCCGCGGACGCGGTCAGGACGATCGATGCATGAGGTTCGGCCTTCTCGCGCTCGACCTTTGGGTTGGCAAGATCATCGATATCATCGATCTCCGGCCACTGGTGCCCGTGGCGTAAGTCTTTCAGCGCATCAAGCCAGTGATGGGTCTCGCGGCCATTGAAATGAGATTGAGCCTTTGTCTCCCCCTTGGCTTGGATATCGATGAGGCCCTTTAGGTGGTGCTCTCCCGAAGCTGTCGGACCGCGCAACCGTTGAGCTGGATCCCTGATCTCGATATGGAAAGGTTTATAGCGATTCATTGTGCTCGATTGGAAGCTGACCTGCTCCACATGGCGCAACAACGGAAGCAAGTCGGCAACTTGAATCGGCAGATGAGAGTCCTGGAAGAAAGACAGGGAGTCGTCTCCGTCACCTGGGAACTCTTGAGCGATAACCCCGGTGACTTTGTCGCTTTCTCGCCGATGCACTTCTCGCCGCAAAGGTAGCCATAGCACAAAGGGTTGCTCTGAATGGAGGGTGGGAAGCGCCTTAGTGATCGTCGCGACCGCATCACCCATTGCGGCTGCGTCTTCGGTAGTAAATTGCTCCCAGCTGGGATGGATGGCCGCAAATTCTTCGCGCAAGCTCTCAGGAACGCTCCAGGGATTAACGATGCGTGCAATCCGTCCTCGTTCGGCGATATGGCCGAGGAAGAAGAATGCTTCACAGAAATGGAAGACGCTCTTCATCCCCAAGCCAAACTTGCCAATCGCGGCTCGATCCGCAACTTTGTTGCTCAGACCGTAATTGCGAATGCCCCAGTCGTGCTTTGCCTCAAAACGACCATTGTTGATGACGCAAAGGGCGTCACCTTGGAGAAGAGGGTGTTTGGATTTACTGAGCCCTGGAATTAGCGCAAAAACCACATGAGTGGCCTCCGCATCATCGGCGTTTTGGATCAGCTCCTTGAGAACCGGAAACCCACGTTTGTATCGATCTCCAAGATCGTTCCGTAACCGCTGGATATCTCCGAGCGGATTTTGAATAAAGCCAGAATATCCTCCCATCCCATTCTCCTTGAATTGTCCTGTTCACACTCCGAACGATGACTGCCAGATCCGCTGTAGAATCGATCATCGATTGTTACAGGACTACCGCTGCATGTCAGCTACGGCCCCGAGCACAGCAGGCAAATCGTGCTGATGCGCCCCGGGCCAAGCGGGCGGTTGGTGCTGCCCAAGGTGGTCAGTGCTGAGGCCCTGGCTAAAGCCGCCAATGCAGAAGACTCCTTTCTCTGAAACAGTCTGGCCGTCCAGGCTTAGGTGCGTTAGACCTTCTCTCTGTCACGCCGGCGCCGTTCTCCAGTTGCGGCCCTGCCTTTCATCTGGCTGGCCGAGGAGAAATAGCGCGCCTTCGCATCGCGCGAGCTGAAGCGGTGGTGGTATTCCTCGGCTTCGCGGTCCAGTGTCGCAGCGAGTTCCTGTAATTCAACATCCTCCCCAGCATAGCTGGTGATGCGTCGGGCAACGGCACGGACCCGGTGGCGTGCCTGATCAACCTCGCCGCGGCGATTCTCGACCGCTGCTTCGCGTCGCGCTAGGTTGGCGTAGTAGGCGGCCACCAACCGATCAACCGACCGCTCACGACGCTGGCGGTCATTGTCTTGATGGTTGGCCCAGGTCCAGGTCTGTTGCCCGGTGGCCAGCGTTTGTCCGTCAACCTCCAGTGCGACCTCCACTTGGCACTCCGTCTGCTCCGTTCCATCCGGAAAGGTCACAGCCAAAAGGACATCTTGCACCTGTTCACTGACCAGGTCGCCCAGGCGCACCCGAAAGCCATCATTGGTGGCTTGTCCGCGGAAAACGCCCAGCGGCTCAATCCGCACCCCGCCGTTGGCCTTGATGGTCAGCCAGGCATCGCGCCAGACCACATCCAGCGCATCGCCGAGTTCGCGTGCCAGCACGACCTCAATCTGCTCAGCGCGCTCGATGTCATAGAGATGTCCTCCGCCAGCATCGGCTAGAGTGCCGAGCAGCGCCTCGTCATAGTCATCGCCGACGCCGAAGGTGCTGGTGATAACCCCGCGTGCATAGAGCGCTGCGGCATGCTCAGCCAGTTCAGCGGGGTTGGTCAGGCCCTCATTGGCCAGCCCGTCGGTCAGCAGAAAACAGCGACGCAGGCGTTGGTCACCCGTTGTCTCGCCGACCAAACCACAACCGGTCAGCCAGCCGCCAGAAAGATTGGTGGTCCCGCGTGGACCGACACGCGATAACCCCTGCTCGACCTGGGTGGCCAGTCCACCGCCCGCCGGTGTTAGATCAAGCAGCGTGTCGATGCGGTCATCGTAGACCACCAGCGCAAGGCGATCCTCACCGGACAGTCGTCGTGCTGCCTGCACCGCCGCATCGCAGGCGCGCGGCCATTTGTGTCCGCCCATCGACCCCGAGCGGTCGAGCACCAGGGCCAGATCCAGCGGTGGACGATCCTGAGCGCCATCCGCGCGCGGTGCTTCCAGAGAGACATGCAGGAACCGGCGGCTATGTCCGCTGGCGCGGATCAAAGAGCGATCAGTGGCAAGATGAAACATCAGGGCGTCCTCCGTGAGATTAGGGATCAAGATCGAACAGGCGCTTGGCCTGAGTGATCAGTTCTTCGAGTCGGCGTTGCTGGGCGCGCGCCAATGGGCGGCGCACATGCAACTCGATATCCGGATGCAGGGTGATGCGCTCCCAGTGACTGCGGGGGAGGGACTTGTCGTCCTTGCGACCGAGATCTTGGGCTTTGGTATCGGGCTTGGCCGGTAACGAACCGCTCGCCATTCCCGACAGTACCTGCGCGACATAATCCCGCGCCGAGCCTGCAGATGGAGTAGGGGGCGTGGCCGGTTCTTTCTGCAGCGCGGCACGAACCTCGGCATCATCCAGCCCCTCAAGCTGGGCGCGGATGGTCGCCAGCGGCTGATGCGCATCCTGCAGGCGACGGATCAGTTGCAGACGCTCAAGGTGACGGGGCTCATAGGTCGCCCCGCCGCCGCGGCCAAGTGGTGGTGGCACCAAGCCTTGAGCAATGTAGTAGCGGATGGTGCGCACATTGAGCCCGCTGCGCGCGCTGAGATCCTTGATGGTGAATGATTTGGACATGGTCAAAGTATACATGCGACAGTGGCACTGTCAATATACTCCAACACAGAGATGCGGCCACCAGTTGCGGCGGTTGCGGAGGGTTTGGTCGTTCGGCCGGAATAAAGAGAAGGGGATTGCGTCAGTGGAAAGCGCCGTGCGCCTGCGATCAGTGACTGTTCAGTCAATATTCCTCGGGCAGCATGACCGTCGTCTGACAGCGGTCTGCTTCGGTGATGATCCAAAGCCTCAGCCCCGAGTCGACCTTGTAAACGCTCACCAACCGTTCATTGTCTTGCAGGGCTTGCTCATTGGCTCGCCAGTCGTCTTCATCGACATCACCCCAGTCACCATAACAGTGCCGATGCAGGACGGACTGCAGCAGGTCTTGCTGACCCCGCTCTTCCAACACGGCCATCACGCCTGCCGTGGCCAGGGTGCGGCCCATCTCGAAAAGTGGTTTTCTCATGGTTCATGCTGCTCCAAAGAACATCGAAGCCCAGCAGGCGGGGTTAAATATTCACTCTTGGAGACGCCAAGCGCAACGCACTCGGGTCCGTTTCATCACCTCTGTCGCTCGCGTCACGTTGTTTTCAGTCCGGCCGAGGCGGCTTCAACGCGAGCGCAGGCAATAATTTCCGCTGGTGTACCAACCGGCCGGGCAGCTCGAACCTACCTTCTCAATGGCCGACTTGGCATTCTTGCCGGCCACGCAATACTCGCCGCTGGTTTAATACCCGGCAGGACAGCTGCCAGATTTTGGCATCGCACCGCGCGCAGCAGAGCCCGGCACACAATAGTCACCTTGGGTGCGATAGCCGCTTGGGCAGGCGCCTTGTTTGGCCAGCGGCTCCATTGCATGGCTCAGGCTGGTTGCGATTGTCAGAAAGATTCCCAGCGTGGCTGCGAATATCTTGGCGGGGAAGGCTTGTGCTGATTTCGGCATGGCGAAGATTCAGAGATGTTCGTGAGATCACCCATCCTGCCACATGGCGGTATGGAAGCTCACCTCATCGACTCCCATCGGCTCAATCGCCGCATTGATGGCCGCACGAAACGTCGTAAATGCCCGTGGGTTCTTTCCAGCAGACGACCAATCTCCCCAGGGCGGGCGATACGTCGGATCAGCCACTACGGCGAGTCGCCGGCGTTTGCGCCCGTAAAAGCCACGCGGTTTGCATCGGCGAGCAAGGTCTTCGCCGACAATGCGGGGCCAATGCGTTGCGAGCCTTTCCAGCGTCCGGCAAACCTCATCGCGGGAGGGCTTTCTGGCGGGTGGGTGATCCTGTTCACCCTGCTCTTGCCACCAGATGCTGCCGTCCGCGCCGATTCCTGAAATCCGCTCTGCCACATCGCAATCGGGAGGAGGCGGCAAGCGATCAGCAAGGGTTTGGCCGAACCCATGGGTGTTCGCCCACTCAACCAAGGAGGTCCAACTAAGACGTACCTGCCATGCGCTGGAAAATGCTGCGCCCGCAAGAATCAGCGGTTTCGGCGGAACTGGCGGCTTGGGATCGTCCATCAGCCGCCAGCGTTCTAGCAATGCGCCATGAATGCGTGCCCAGTCCGCAGGCCGGGGGACGGGTGTTGAGGTTGGAATGTGCATGGGGTTTTTCAGGCCTTTTGTGTTAGTGGTGGAAGGATGTTGCAGGCTAATCACACGTGCGGTCGGCCAACCAAGCCAGCCCTGCCGCCAGCGCGCAAGGATGCTGGTGCCGGTTGACCGTTTCGCGCGCCTCGGAACCATGGGGCTCCAATAACCGCTCAGGCCTTCCTTCGGCAAACGCGCGGACAACCCGGTTATCCGCAAACTGCCGAACGATGGTCTCGAGCGACTCGTGCTGCAGCGATCCGAGCCAGCCTGCGCCCGGCGCATAGAGGCAGGAGCGCACCTGGCCATTGGGAGCCACATGCAGCAGGCTCGGTCGGTAGAAACCGCGCCCGGCGCAGGGCGTTTGCGCGAGCCGTTCAGCGATTGGCATGTCCTGGGCCTGACCGTCAGCGCAGCGCGCCGCCCCGATATCGATCAGATCCATCACGACGGGCTCGGCGAGGTGCAGAGGTTTCAGGGTTTGCTCAAGCAGATCCCGCTCCAGCGCCGCCTGCTCCTCGGGCGTTTCGCCAGTGATGATGACCTGGTAGGGCTGATGGCGCTGCTCGCACAGGCCGATGATGTGCAGCAGGCTGCGTTTGAGCTCAGGGTATTGGTCAAAACGCCGATCCCAACTGAAGGCAAGCAGGCTCACGCCGGAGTCGGCCAACCAGTCCAGCACGGCGGTTGCATCGCGGAACCGGTGCTCGCCGATCTCGAGATGACGGGCGAGTCCCCACCAGCCGTTGGTATTGACCCGCACCGGCACGCCCAATGATTGAGTCGCTTCCAGCAAAGGCGGCAACGGACTCCCGGGGCGCAGGATTTCCCCGCCGGTAAAGTTTACGCCGGTCTTGATCAGCCCCAAGGCGACAGCATCCTGGATGGCTGCAATGATCGGCGCCGGCTTCGCCCAGCCGGTATGGCCTGCGCGGCGCAGATCGGCCTGCAGGCAATGGCGACAAGCCAGCGGGCAGTCGTAGGTCAGCTCGAAATTAATCGCCTCGACAAAGCGCAGACTGGGCCGGCGGAGCCGTGGTTTGGCCCGAGATGTCGATCGGCGATTGACCTGCAGGCCGGACCGTTCAGTCGGTGCCGTCATGGCCCAGCCCCTCCACCACTGCGCTCAACTGCGTAATTAGCCCCCGCACCTGCTCGGCATCCAGTCCCAGCCGGCCGGGCTCGATGTGCAGCTCCAGCCCCGGGCGCAGGGTGACCCGGCTCCAGACCTCCACGGTGCCCGGCGCGGGCTGAAAGGGCAGGGGCTCGGCATCCCCGCGCAGCAGTCGCCCGATACGCTCCAGCGACACCCCGGCATCAGCCCACTTGCGGATCAGCAGCAACTGCTCCAGATGCCGGCGGGTGTAGTAGGACCCGCGCTTGGCGCCCTCGGGCGGTTCCAGCAGCCCTTTCTGGGTATAAAAGCGCACGGTGCGGCGTGCCACGCCGCTGAGGCTACAAAACTCATCAATGCCGAAGGTGGGCGTCTCCAGGTCGGGATGGTCGTCAGACGGGTCGCGGGCATCGTCCTGAGGGTGATCTGCACGCATGCTCATGCGACCTCCTGAGCACACCAGGCCGCGACCCACTCATCGATGCGCGCGCGCAGTGCGTCGGGTAACTCGCGTTGGCAGATGAAACGCAGGCGTCGCTGCGCCTCCCGGCTCAGGCCAAGACCGGATTGCCGGTTCAGGAACAGGTGCAGCAGGGTCGCGACCAGAGCCTCCTCGGAGGCGCCGGCGCGCTGCAGTTGGCGCAGATCCGCAATCAGGTGCTCTGGCACACCCGCATCGGATAGCTCCGTCAGCGAGGGCAGGGGCTGGCTGTCATCAGCCAGCCGCGCGGCCTGTGCCAGCAGCCAGTCATGCACAGCGGCGATGTCCGCCAGCGGCAGGGTGCTGCCTGAGTACTCAGTGTCGGGGAACAGATCGGCCGTATCAGGATCGCTAGCAGGCGGTGGCGAAGTGTCCCTTGAGCGCGCCCGGGCCTGGTTTGCCAGCGCACGCGTGCGCGTCTTTTTACGCTGCTCGCGCGGTTGTTGGTCGCCGTCCATGCTTGACCGCCGTCCGAGGTTGAAGCGGACGTTCGACAGATGCTCGGCCTCCGCAAGGCTCGGTGGAAGCGGTTCACGGGCAGAAAGCATCTCTTGCCGGCATTCCATGATGGGTGCTGCGGCTTGGCAGACATCGCCCAGTCCACCCCAGCCTGCTGCCAGCATCTGCGGCACCTGGCGCAGTTCAGGTAACCCAGAGGCTTTTTCACTCGCGACATCGCGCAGTACGAAATGGGTGTAGGCACTGACCAGTTGATGTTTGAGCGCCAGCGCTTTGGCCTCGGCCTCTGGCAAGCTGTCCAGTCGTCGCGCTGCCGCCAGCCGGGGCAGCACATCGGCCGGCAGAAAATCGGGCGCGGCCTCCAGGCGCAAGCACTGGGTCTGTTGGCGGTCGTCCTCGCCGGTGGTGGTCAGCGTCAGTTCACCCTCGGGCAGGGCGGCAAACCCCGCCAGCCGATGCAGGGTATCGCCGGCAAAGAGCCCTGCGGCACGATCCGGCCAGCTCCAATGGGGGGCTTGCGGCCACTCCAGTGTCAGGCTGGCGCGCGGAGCGCGCAGGCGCTCGAAATGGCGCAGAATCTGGTCCGACATCCTCTCGTTGGGATGCACCAAAAGACACGCGCCCTCGGTGGCTTCAGCGAGTCCGCGCACCAGATCCTCGGCCACCGAGGCGCCCACGCCGACAGTGAACAGCCGATGCCCAGACTGGCGGGCCGAGGCAATCAGTTGCTCGGCACCCCAGACATCGCCGTCGGTGATCAACAAGATATCAAGCGGCCGGCTTTCGACAGTGACCCCGCCTGCGGCCTGACTGAAGGCTACCTGTAGCGCAGCGCCTAGTTCGGTGCCGCCAAGATCGGCATCGAGCCGCATCAGGCGCTCCTTCAGTGCCTGAAAGGTGACTTGATTGGCCGGCTGCAAGGTCGGGAACAGGGCATCCGGACTTGAGCCGAAGGCAATCAGGTTGACCCTGTCGCTCGGCAGCAACCGCTCGACAATGGTCTGCAACGCCTGGCGCGTCTGCTCCATACTGACACCAGCCATGGACCCGGAGCAGTCGATGACCAGCACCAGATCGCGCGCTGCCGGTTCGGCGTGCTCCTTAAGATCAGGCTGCAAGCTGAGCCAGGCCAGGGCGCCTTCGCCATCCGGTGCGACCACTGCCGCTGGCCCCCGCGCTGCGGCCTCGGCATGAATCAAGAGCACCAGATCCCGATCCATCGGCGCGGTCCCCTCACAGTGATCAGCGGCTAAGGTCACCCGCTGTCGTTCGCCTTCTCGTTGCGTTTGGATCGCATGCGAGGGCGATTCCACCCGCGCCGAGGCCAGCGCCCCGCCCAGATCCAGTGCCAGGCTGAAACGGTGCTCTGCCGCCAGCGAAACACCCGGGATCTGATGCGGCGCCAGACCGGCACGCTGCGGATCGCCATAACGCGGTGCCAGAGTGGTGGGCAGCAGCAGGCGCAGAGAGTCCTGGTTCCAGACCCCGAGCAGGGCATAGCGATACTCCAACTCCGCGCGTTCGCCAGGGAGCAGATGCCCGACATTCACCGTATAGCGACCAGGGCCGGCGCTTTGCAGCAGAATCGCCTTGTCACCGCTGGCGATGGCGTCTTCGTATTCCTCCTCGGCCTCCTGGCTGGCGAGAATCTGTCCTTCAAGCTCACGGCCATTGATGCGCACGCTCACGCCGAGTAGGACCGCTTCGAGCGGGACGGGGAAGGTGAACACCGCCTCGATATCGACCGACTCTTGATTGACGAAGGTCTGGGCGATGCGCAACTCGCCAAGCAGACCAAGGAACTGACCGCGAATGGCGGTGGCAGTCAAAACCGGCGTTTGGGGTGCAACAGTCTGATCCATGCTGAGTCTCCGCAGCTGTCCCGCCCCGCGCGCGGCGCGAATCGTCGCGCATCAGGGGCGGCTGACTGAAGTATAAGACATCATAAACAAACAGCACGACTGTTTTATACAACCGTGATCGAGATCAACCCGGAAATTGCACAGAACCGCTGCACTGGCCAGATGAACTGGCCAGATGAACTGGCCAGATGAAATGGCCAGATGAAATGGCCAGTTGGGCTCGCGTGGGAAGGGAAGATGCAGCAATCTGGCTTCCTGTCAGCCTGCTGTCCGCTCCGGTGGACTACGCCCCGCGCTTTTGCTGAGGTGGTTTCGCCATCACCGACTGGTCTGGTCCCCGAAGCGGACCACGCTTGGCCCATTCCGCGAAGGCTTCAGCCAGTCGGCTTGAGGGAAAAGGGGAGCGACCTGGCTGAGACGAGTGGCTCATCGACCTGCTGGCTTCATTTGGGCGTGGAGACTCAGGTTTTCTCGAACAAGGATGGGTAAACTCCCGAGGGCACATTGAAAAACCCCCTTATCCACCGATCCTGTGGATAACCTTGTGGGCAACCTTGTCAGATGACGACTAAGCCCTTGTCCTTGCGCGCCTCGTTTTCGATTGGTCAAATTCTTTTCGGTCTGTAAGTGACTGTTTTTAATTTTTTTTTCAGCCTGTTCCATCATCTTGTAAGTGGTTGAAACAACCATTTTCGCGCAGAGCGTGTGTCCCTGCGGGGGCTGTTTATAAACTCCGGGCCGGTTGTCAAGTCCCGATGTCCGACGGGTCGGCAGACAGGTGATCCAAGACCGGGCATCTTGGTGCGGCGTTGCTTGGCGAAAGCGCCGGCGAGGGCCGTTAGCTGCGCATCAACTGGCCGACGCGGCGGGTTGGGTTCTCTCGCCGAGACGCGGATCTTTCGGCATCAGGCAATCCGGCCGATCGAAACGCGGATTGCCCACAGCGCGATCCACCGGGTAGCCAAGGAGCAAGTCCTCTGGACAGGGCTGGAGCAAGGCCGTCAGCCCCGCTTTATCCTGATTGCCAGGATCGAGCCATGGTGCCCAGTGCTCGGAATCGAGAATCACCGGCATGCGATCATGTACCGCCTCGATCAGCGCATTGGCTTGGGTGACGATGATGCTCGCGCTCTCGATCGTCTCGCCAGAGGCAGGATCGATCCAATGCTCCCATAAGCCGGCGAAGCTCATCACCTGTTCGTCCCGGCGGTGAAAGGCGATCGGCTGCTTGCCGCCGGGTGATGTCTTCCACTCATAGAAGGCATCGACCGGAATCAAACAGCGTCGCTGCCTGAAGGCCGCGCGGAAGGATGGCTTTTCTGCCACCGTCTCGGCGCGGGCGTTGAAGTTCTTGAAGCCGAGTTTGCGGTCCTTGGCCCAAGACGGCAGCAGGCCCCAGTGAAAGGCTGCCAATTCCCGTTGACCATCGGCCCCAAGCCGGCAAGCGAGAATCGGACTGCCGGGCGCGATGTTGTAACGCGCCGATGGCACCTCAGCCGGCGGCTCCGCCTCCAACCAATCCGCCGTCGCCTGCACATCGAAGCATTGCGCGAAACGTCCGCACATCGGCCTGTCCTCAACGCGCCTCGCTCGCTGCAACCAACCGCTGCCGCAACCGCGTCAGCCGCTGCCCGCCGGTCTGTCTGACCGCCATGCCCAACGCCTTCGGCTGCGCAATCAGCACCACCAGCCGCTTGCCACGCGTTACTCCGGTATAGAGCAGATTGCGCTGCAACAGCATGTAATGCTGGGTCGCCAGGGGAATGACCACCGCCGGATACTCCGAGCCCTGCGCCTTATGCACACTGGTGGCATAGGCCAGCGCCAGCTCATCGAGCTCCCCGAACTCGTAAATCACCTGGCGCTCATCGAAGGCGATGCGCACCTCGCTTTCCTCGGTGTCGATGGCCAGAATTCGGCCGATGTCCCCGTTGAAGACCTCCTTGTCATAGTTATTGACGTTCTGGATCACCTTATCGCCTGGGGCGAAGATCCAGCCGAAGCGCTCGATGCGCGGCTGGCTGCCGGGGTTGAGGCGCTGCTGCAGCAGCACGTTCAGCGCCCGCGCACCCAGTCCGCCACGGTTCATGGGGGTGAGTACCTGGACATCGCGAATCGGGTCCAGCCCGAAGCGCGCGGGAATGCGCTCGCAGAGGGTTTTCACCAGCCGCTCCTGGATCTGCTCAGGGGTTTCGCTGCGAATCACATACCAGTCGCTGTCGCTCGGCGGTGGGTTGGGGACCTGGGGAACCAGCCCCGCATTGATGCGGTGGGCATTGACGATAATCCGCGAGGTCTGCGCCTGGCGGAAGATCTCTGTCAAGCGCACCGTCGGCAAAACCCCGGAGCCAATGGCATCGGCCAGGACCGCGCCTGGCCCGACCGAGGGCAACTGGTCAACATCTCCGACCAAGAGTACTGCGGCCGAGGAGGGTACGGCGCTGAGCAGCTTGTGCATTAGACTGACATCGACCATGGAGGTCTCATCGCAGACCAGCAGATCGGTGTCCAGCGGATTGTCCGCATTGTGCTTGAAGTCCAGCGTCTTGGGATCGAACTCCAGCACGCGGTGAATCGTTTTGGCCTCCTGGCCGGTGGATTCCGACAGCCGTTTGGCCGCGCGTCCGGTCGGCGCGCACAGGGTGGCCTTCACGCCTTTGGCGCGCAGAATTCGCAAGATCGAATTGACCACTGTGGTTTTGCCGACCCCGGGACCACCGGTCAGCAGGGCGCATTTTCCGGTAACCGCCTGGCTGACGGCCTGTTTCTGCGAGTCGGCCAAGCGCAGTCCGGTCTGGGCTTCGACCCAGGGCAAGGCGCGGGCGATATCGATCATCCCCCAGGGTGGCGAGCCCGCGCGCAGGCGGATCAAGGACTCGGCCACCCCGGCTTCGGCGCGGTGCAGCGCGGGCAGAAAGAGGAGCGCTCGCTCCTCGACGGTTTCCGCGACCAACTGCCCGGCGGACAGTTCCAAGTCGATGGCCTCTTCGATACCGGCGGCCTCGATCTCCAGCAGCTTGACCGAGCGTTCCGCCAGCGCTTCGCGCCAGGCGGCACAATGGCCATCGCCGGCGATTTCCTGCAGGACATGGCGCACGCCGGCTCTGGCGCGCAGGGGTGAGTCGCGGGGTATCCCCAAGCGCTCAGCCAGCTGATCGGCGGTCTTAAAGCCAATGCCGCGGATATCCAGCGCCAGCCGGTAGGGATTGCCGCGCACCCGCTCGATGGCGGCTTCGCCGTAGGTCTTGAAGATGCGCACCGCCCGCGCGGTGCCGACGCCATGGGATTGGAGGAAGACCATGATCTCCCGGATGACCTTCTGCTCACTCCAGGCGCGGGTGACCCGTTCTTGGCGTTTCTTGCCGATGCCGGGCAGTTCGCGCAGGCGATCAGGGGATTGTTCGATGATGTCGAAGACACTTTCGCCGAACGCGTCGACCAGGCGCTTGGCGAAATGCGGGCCGATGCCCTTGACCAGCCCGGAACCAAGATAGCGCTCGATGCCTTCGCGGGTGCCGGGGGGAACCACGCGCAACTCATTGGCCTTGAACTGGCGCCCATGGCGCGCATCAATCGTCCATTGCCCACGGGCGTCGATGTGTTCACCCGGCGCGACCTGGGCGGCGTTGCCGATGACGGTGACCAACTCGCGCTCGCCTCGGACCTTGACCCGCAGGACGCAAAAGCCGCTCTCGGGGCTGTGGAAGGTGACGCGCTCGACCGGGCCGGCGAGGGTCTCGAGTGGCGAGTTGGTGTGGTACGAGGCTGCGGGCGCGTCGGTCATCGGCGCATAGTAGCAAGGGTGACCCGGTGATCGGATGCCCAGCGCTCTATGAAACCGACTCCAGGCGATTAAAGGTCACCGGTCCAGCGAATCAGGCGGCCAGTCGCATCACCCCGGTAACAATGCCAATAATCTCGATCTCTTCATGACGGATGTAGATCGGGGCCATGTCCGGATGCGCTGGCTGCAGCCGAATACCATCGGCTTCGATGTAGAAGCGCTTCAAGGTCACCTGATCGCCGTTGATCTTGGCAACCACGGTTTCACCGTTCTCCGCGCTCTGGCGTTGCTCGACGATGATGATGTCGCCATCTTGGATGTGATCATCGGTCATTGAATGCCCACGCACCCGCAGGGCATAGCTGGCCTTGCGCGCCATGTGCGAGGGGACCCTGACGGTCTCGGGATCCTCGATGGCTTCAATGGGCAAGCCGGCGGCGATGGTGCCGAGCAGGGGCAGAGCGACGCCAGCCTCTAGCTCAAGATCAACAGGCTCGAGATCAGCGCTCCAAGCTGGCGCGGTGCGGCGGTGGGGGATCAGATAGGCAAGTTGGCTCATACGCGGGTTTTCTCCTGACGGGCGAACAGGGCGAGTTTGGAGGAAATGGCCTCGCTTGCTAACCACTCTAGCAAGCCCTCAGAATAGGCTTCCTGATGGTTGAGAACAATTCTTGCCGCCAGCGGCGGCTTCATTGGCCGTGGTGGGGTTTCGGTCAAAACAAAGAGATTGGCTTCCAATGACCATGCATTGTCTGCAAATTCCCGAGGAGGCTTTTGCCGCTCTGAAGTTTCCTCCTGATCGTGCCGAAGAACAATTGCGCCAAGAATTTGCTGTATTTCTGGTTCGGGAAGGTCTGCTCGGAGTCGCGCAAGCCAAGCGCATCGCGCAAATGGATCGCGTTTCATTTCAGACGTTGTTGGCTCAGCGCCGGGTAGAGTTAATTGGTTCGGTCGAAGATGCATTGCACGACGCTCAATCCGCTCGGGCGGCTTCGCAATTTGGTCAACAATGATTGTATCCAATACGACACCGCTGTCGTGCTTGCTAAAGATCGGTCAAGCCGAATTGCTACGGCGTCTTTATGACCGTCTGGTGATACCCGAAGAAGTCGCGGCCGAATTGGATCAGGCTGGCCCCGTTCATCAGGACTGGCGCGAACAGCTGCATTTTGTTCAGATCATCCCAACGGACGTCCGTGATCCTGTCTTGACATTGCTCACGGCGGAAATCGACCCCGGCGAAGCTGCGGCAATTGCCTTGGCGCGGAGGATCGGCAGTGAACTGTTGATCATGGATGATCAGGCCGGACGACGTTTTGCTCAACGGGTTGGTCTTACGGTGACAGGTACCGTTGGTGTGGTCATGGCAGCAACTGAATCTGGGCTCATCAACGACCCCTTCTCATTGCTCGAAGACTTGCGCTCGCGCGGCGGCCTCTGGCTTTCGGATGGCTTTTTACAGAAGATGCACGCTTCCTGGTCTGGCAGTTAGCCAAGCCACTTTGGTTTGACGGAATCGGGTCGCGACTTGAGTTCTTGGAACAGAAAAGCACCGTGACTAAAACGTGACGAGCCCGCGTCACGGTAGGTCGTCCAGGGGCATCCTATGCCGTTTTTTGCGCAGGGCGGGGGTGCTAAGCAATTGAAAGATAAAGGGTCTGTGATCGGGTGACATGACTCGAAATCAAGTGACTCCTTACGGGGTCCGTGGGTTCGAATCCCACCCTCTCCGCCATTCAATGAAGAATAATACTTATTTGTCAATGGCATGGATTGAGTGTCCCGCATGGCGCTTCATTCAGTCCCCCGACAAACCGTCTCTACTTCCGTTCATCTCGGGTCCTACCTGCCTCCGCGTATTGCTGCCGCATCCGTGCTTGCCTGCTTGCGGAGCAATCTACCAGAGCTGCTCAGCTCGGTAGAGTTTGAACTCAAAAAGGTCCCAAAAGAAATTGGCGCAGGTCAGTTGGAGTCGGGTTGTGACAGGGCTGGGCTTCGCGCGGTCATCGCGTCGCATCAAGTTCTAACACGCGGCCAATGATGCACCGATGACGTGCAGTGCCGGCAGCGGGTAGGATGGAGTTTTTCGGCGACGAGGGCGGGTTTGGAGATGTCAGACGTTTCAGGGCTGGATGGCAAGGGATTGGAGCTCAGTGGGGTCATGCTGGATGTGGCCACCATCGATCAGGGCGACCTCGACTTGTCGGCGTTGGATCGGGTGTGCAGCCATTGGCGGCACCATCCTCATACAAAGCCGACAGAGGTGCTGGAGCGGATTGGGAAGGCCCAGATCGCGGTGACCAACAAGGTGGTGCTGGACCGCGCGGTGCTGGAGCGCGCTAGCGACCTGCGGCTGATCTGCATCGCCGCCACCGGCACCAATAATGTCGATCTGGTCGCTGCCGGGGAGCAGAACATCGCGGTGGCCAATGTGGTGCGCTATGCCACCCCGTCGGTGGTGCAGCATGTGTTCGCGCTCATTCTCGCCCTGACCACGCGCCTGCCGGGCTATCAGCGCGCGGTTGCGGACGGTGGCTGGCAGCAGCATGACCGCTTTTGCCTGATGGACTATCCGATTCGGGAGCTGGCCGGTCGCACCTTCGGCATTGTCGGCTACGGCGAACTCGGTCAGGCGGTGGCGCGGGTGGCGGAGGCCTTTGGCATGCAGGTGTTGATCGCTCAGCGCCCGGGTGGGCCATTTGCCGAGGGCCGCTTGCCACTCGACCAGCTCCTACCCCAAGTTGATGTGCTGAGCCTGCATTGTCCGCTCACGGAGGCGACGCGCGGTTTGATCGGTGCGCGTGAGCTTGGGCTGATGCGCCCGGATGCCCTTCTGATCAATACCGCGCGCGGCGGCATTGTCGATGAACAAGCCCTGGCCGACGCCCTGCGCGCCGGGACCATCGGCGGTGCCGGTGTGGATGTTCTGAGTGCCGAGCCACCGCGTCAGGGCAATCCGCTGTTGGCGCCGGACATCCCCAATCTGATCGTCACCCCGCATATCGCCTGGGCCAGTCGCGAGGCCCGTCAGCGGGTGGTGGAGGGAATCGCTGCCAATATTGCGGCCTTTCGCGCCGGGACACTGACATCATGCGCATAATCTCGGAGGTGATCTGGTGATTCTCGGCCATGGCGGCAATGATTTTCTGCGCCAAGGCGATGCGCACGGAGAGCTAGTTGAGTTGTCCGCAGCCCACCAACAACCAGGAATCCATGCACATGAAAATTTGGGTCGACGCCGATGCCTGCCCTCAGGTCATCAAGGAGATCTTGTTCCGAGCCGCCGAGCGCTGTCAGATTCCACTCACCCTGGTGGCGAATCAGCCGCTGGCAACGCCACCGTCGCGCATCATCAAGAGCCTGCAAGTCCGATCAGGTTTCGATGTCGCCGATCAGGCGATCCTAGAGAAGGTCGAAACGGGCGATCTTGTCATCACCAGCGATATCCCGCTGGCCGCCGCCGTCATCGACCGGGGCGGCCAGGCGCTCAGTCATCGTGGCGAGTTGTTCACCACCGAAAACATCCGCGCGCGCCTCAATGTTCGAGACTTTCTGGATACCCTGCGAGCCAGTGGAGTCAACACCGGCGGACCACCTGCCTTAAGCCAAAGCGACCGCAAAGCGTTCGCCGGTCACCTCGACAAGCTGCTTGCCAGCGGCAGTCGCGCGGGTGGAGAACCGAGCCAATAGTCTCGGGTCGCCGGCTGCGGGCCGCGAGGATGACGGCTCCCGGGCAATCTGGCAGAGTAAGGTCATCAGAAATCGGCTCGCCGTTTGCCCGCCGCACTGGCATTTGCACCTGGCCACGACTGCGCGACGCCGTGCCGTCTGCCATCCGATCAAGCCTAGTTGTAAAAGAGGTTCGACCATGAGCTGGAAAACCGCACACCGCTCCTTCTATTACCAGAACGCACCCGAACCCGAGGACATGACGCTGCCCCGGCGCGAGACCGCGTTGCTGTGCATCGACGTGCAGAACTACGGCATGGCCGAGCACCAGGACCCGGCCGAGCGTGCGCGCTGGGAGCCGTTTCATCAGCGCATGCGCGGGACCGTGATCCCGCGCTTGCAGTCCGTGCAACGGTCGTTTCGCGAGCACGGTATCGATGTGATTCACGCGCGTATCGCCTGCCTGCTAAACGACGGGCGTGATCGCTCGCTCAGCCAGAAGATGCCGGGCTGGAACAATCTGCTCATGCCAAAGAGCAGTCCGGAGTCGCAGATCATTCCCGAACTGGCGCCAATCGAGGATGAAATCGTTATCACCAAAACCGGCGATAGCGCGATGACGGGCACCAACCTGCGCCTGGTGCTGGCCAACATGGGAATTCGCCACCTGGTGGTGGGAGGGATCTACACCGACCAATGCGTTTCCTCGACCGTGCGCAGCCTGGCCGATGAAAGCTTCAATGTCATCGTGCTCGATGACTGCTGCGCCGCCGGTACCGATGAGCTGCACCGCGCCGAGCTTACGATCATCAACCGCATTTACTGCCATGTCATGCAAAGTGACGAGCTGCTGGGGATGATGGGACTTGGGTAAGTCCAACCAGCCAGAGGAGGTTTTCGGTTCTAACCTTCAGGCGTTATGTGTAAGCGGGCAAGATTCGGCCCTCTCAGACCAAACAGACTCGCCAAGACCTCGTTGCGCGGCACCGAGAGCTGCGTCATGGACTCCAGCGACATGGTGTTGGGTAGTGTGCCTGTTACGTGTATATCTAGCCGGTCACTGTACATGAACAGTCGAATGCGCTGGTTGTGCAGCGAATAGTCCCGGTGCGCGACTGCGTTGACGATGGCCTCGAATACGGCGATCAGTGCGTACTGAGGATAGTCGATGCGTCCCAGTGGTTTGCGTGCGCCCGTCGTCATGTTGCGCTCGACAAAATGGAAGGCATCCAGCACCTGGCGATCCAGCGGACCGCCGATCTCGCGCGCATCGACCTGCTCATCCGGGTCGTTCCTGGTTCCCAGATGGGCCACGGCGATGATCTCGGCATTGTGCAGCCAGCGCGTCGGCTCCAGGGTGCAGAGCAAGACTCCGACCATAGTCGGCACCATTGCGCCATCGAGTTCGCGCAGCAAATGCAGTCGGCGCAACTGCGTGGCGGTGTCTCCCTGGTCGGGCTTCAGGAAACGCCGCAATAGCAGCGAGTCGTAATCCTCGAAGCCGCAGCCGGGTACCTCCTGTTCCTCAAAACGAATAATGCGCGCCTGACTGCGCTGTTGAAACAAGATGCTAACGCCATGAGTTATAAAAAAAGGCGGCTGTCTCGAAAGGTTTCGGTGTTACAAAAAAGCTAATATCTTATTTCCCTTCATCTCGCAAAGTAAGCCGTGATAGCGTTTTCAGCCACACCCCGCAATCGATCCAGCTCCTGCCCATCCAACTGCTTCCACAGTGCCGGCATAATCCGCACCTGCGACAAGTCCCGCGCGTAGTCCAGAAACCCGCGCTGCGCGTACTTCTTAAACGGCATTCCCAGTATCACCTGCTGAATCTCGCTTTCGCTCAGCTCCTTGACCCGCGCCATGCGCAGCTTGCCTTTCTCTGCCGGTAGCCCGCAATTTAGCCGGTCAAGATAGAAGTCCCGAAATGCCAGCGTTAGCAGACTGAGCGAGACCTTGCCGTCTTCATCCACGGTGTCGAGCAGCGCCCGCAGCAGCACGGGCTTGTAGCTAGCGCTCATGTCCATGTCTTCGCAGAACTCGAAGAACCGCTCGCGAATGTTGGCGGCGGTGACGGGCTTTAGGCCGAATTGGTCGGCGATGGCTTGTTTGCGTGCTTTGGCGAAGTAGAAGTAACGCCGGCGCCCGAGACTGAGGTCGTGATCGGGCGTCAGTTCGCCCTGGAGGACTTTGTTGCGCAGATAGCCTTCGGAGGCGGTCAGTTGGCGTTCCAACTCGGCGACTGGGAGCATGTCTTTGACGGTGCTTTGCCAGTCGAACACGTCGATCTCCTCGAAATACTCAGTCCAAAGGCCGAGGTTGAGGATGATGGCGTCTTGCGGGCCGTTGCGTTCTTCGTCTTCGATGCGATGCTTGGGCGCGGCGGCATAGCCTCCGGGGCGGTATTGTCGGTTGCCGGTGGCGCGGTGGACGTTCCAGCTCTGGTTGTAGCGCCCGGCATTATCGACGAAGTCGAACACCAGCAGGCAGTCCTTGCCGGGTGCTTTGCGGGTGCCGCGCCCGAGTTGCTGCATGTAGATGATCTTCGACAGGGTCGGGCGGGCCATCAGCAGGACTTCGATGTCGGGGCAGTCCCAGCCTTCGTTGAGCAGGTCGCAGGCGCAGAGCATGTGTAAGTCGCCGCAGGCGAAGGCGTCGAGCACGGCATCGCGCTCTTTGTTGGGCATCTGCCCGGAGACGGCGCGGGCGGGGATGCCTTGGGATCGATAACGCTCAGCCAAGGCTTCGCCGTGGCGGATGTTGACGGCGAAGGTGACGGCTTTGCGCCCGCGCACATGATCAAGATAAGTCTGGGCGATCAGTTCGTCGCGCGCGGGGATGGTGATGGCTTGTTCGAGATCCTGGCGGTGGTATTGCACCTCGTTGAAGCGCACGCGGGTGAGATCGACATTGGTTTTGACGCGCACGCAGCGGATGGGCGCCAGTTCGTCGCGTTCGATGGCTTCCTTGAGGCTCAGGCGGTGGGCGGTGTCGCGGAAGATGTCGAGAATCGGCTTGCCGTCGGGGCGCTCGGGGGTCGCGGTCAGGCCGAGGGTGAAGTCCGGGCGGAAGTAGGCCAGCACTTGCTGGTAGCTGTCGGCGGCGGCGTGGTGGGCTTCGTCGATGATCAGGTAGCGAAAGTGGCCGGGGTCGATTTCGCTCAGACGGTTGTTGAGCGATTGCACTGTGGCGAGGACGAATTGAGCGTTTGGCTCGCAGCGACCGCCCTGAATGAGGCCGGTGGTGGCCTCGGGCCATTGTGCGGAGACGGCGCGCTCGGTCTGGCGGATCAGGTTTTTGGTGTGGGCGACGTAGAGCACCGGCGCGCCGATGCGCCGGGCGTCTTCGATGGCGGTGAAGGTTTTGCCGGCACCGGTGGCATGGCCAAGGAGCGCGATGGTGGTGCCTTCGGCGCGGATGCGCTCCAGCCAGTCGAGCGCATCCTGCTGGTGGGTGCGCAGGTTGAAGTCGGCCTTGCTGGCGCGCTGTTTGGGCAGGAAGTCGTCCATGTCGAGCAGGCCGGGGACGCGCTCCAGAAAGAGCGCGAGCTGTTCCTTTACTCGCTCGCGGCGCTGATCCAGTTCGTGATCGGTCCAGCGGTAGACCTGCCAGCCCTGATGCATCAGGCTGTTTTGGCGCAGTAGGTCGTCTTCGTACTTGTGGCGGTCGAAGGCCGGGGGCTGGTAGTGGGTCGGGCCATCGACCTCGAAGGCGATCTTTTTGCTGCCAGCACGCAGGGCGAAGTCGATGTAGCGTGCGCCGCCTTCGATGTCGAGAACCGGGAACTCGGGAACCAGCAGCTGGGTCTTTTCCAGCCCGAACAGCTCGGCAAAGAGGCTGATGAAATCATCCTCGGGCTGGGTGGACTGATGCTGGGACGGGGGCGAGGACGTATCCTTTGTCATCGGCTTTGCCAATTTGGCTTAATCCTGCGCGGGATTGTCGACCTTGCGCAGCAGCGCATTCAGCCAGCGCTCGTCGTCACGACCGGGCCGCTGATCAGCGGTGATCCAGATATCGAGCGGGGCGAAAACAGCGACCTCATCCAGCAAGGCTGCCAGTGTGGATTCGTCCATATCGGTGAAGAATCGTCCATCCTTCTCGCGCTCCGTCGTTCCGTATTTGAAGGAGGCGTAGAGGATACCACTGGATATAAGGGCCTTGGCAAGCCGTTTTAGAATGTACGCCAAGTCGCTGCGAGGGATGTGAAGTAGGCTGGCGCAAGCCCAGATACCGTGAAACTCGTCGTGCCAAGGGATGTCGCGAAAGTTCAGGCAGTGAACGGGCTCGCCCAGATGCTCGCTTGCCAAGGCGACCAGAGACGACGACGCATCGAATCCTGTTGTCTGGAAACCCAGCTCTCGAAAAGCCCGCAGATCGCGACCAGAGCCGCAGCCGGCATCGAGAATCCGTCCGCCTGCTGGCAGCAGCGGCAGAAAGGGCTGATACAGCGGGCGCATGTCGACACTGATGGTTTCCTGAAAGAAGCGCTCGGCATGGCGTTGGTAATAGTCGATGTTTGCCGCCGCTTCAGATTTTTCGATGCGGCCGACAAGAATGTCTTCAGGGATGACTTCGGTGCGGTTAGACATTTGGGTCTTCTCCATTGCACCGGCCAGCTAACGCGAGCGTAGGCAGTAATCGCCCTGGGTGTAGTAACCACTCGGGCAGGTGCCTTGTTTGACCAGTGGCTCCAGTGCATGGCTCAGGCTGGTGGTGATTGTCAGGACGCCGGCGAGGGCGGTTGCAGACAAGATGGCGGGCAAGGGCTGTGGTGATCTTGGCATGGTCAATCGCTTGAGATGTTCGTGAGGGTGCGGTGGACGCTAGAATTTCGGCGCTGAGCCAGTTGCTGCGATTTCTTGGCGGTTGCAGTGTTTTGATGAGCTGGTCTTTGTCATCACCGACTGGTCCTTGGAACGCCGGATGCTGGGGCATTGCGCCAGGTCTTTAGCCAGGCTGTTTTGAGGAAAAAGGCCCCAGCTTGGTTCAGCCGACTGAGGAATCGCGAGATTTGCATCATCTCGGTGCGCATGCTGAGGCATTCCTGAGCAAAGGTGGGTAAAACCCCGATGGGACACTGAAAATTATCCTTATCCACCGAGCCTGTGGATAACCTTGTGGGTAATGCTGTCACATGGCGCCTAAGCTTCTGTCCTGGCGCCCTTCGTTTTCGATTGGTCAGTTTTTTTACTGTCTGTAAGTGGCTGTTTTGACGTTTTCGTGCCTGTTCCACTCTGGTGCATCTGGTTGAAGCGAGGGCTTTGCGCAGAGGTTCACGGCATTATGCTGAGTGTGATGATTGCTGCCATGAAGTGTGTTGGCTGGCTGCAAGAAAATGGTCTTGAAAAAGGGGTAGCATGACGCGAACTCAAGAGGCTTATTTTGTGACCTCCGGGTTTGCATTTCACTTTCTCCGTCAAACATTTTCTCCGCCAAACATTTGTTGCCAGCATGAAACACAATTTTTCTCGATTGCTCAGACACTCTTTGCTCGTGGCTGCTCTCACTGCTGTGCTTGCCGGCTGCGGTAAGCAAGCGGCCGATTCGGGAGCGGAACTGCTGCAGCACGCCGAAAGCGGAAATACCCAGGCGCTCAATGCGTTGCTCGGTCGTCGGGCCGAGCCGAATTTCCGCGATTCCTGTCAGTGGACGCCGCTGATGAAGGCGGCGGTGAATGGGCATGTCGATGCGGTGCGCTCGCTGCTGGATGCCGGGGCGGATGTCGACGCCGCTGACAAGGGTGACTATACGGCTCTGCTACTGGCGGCTTCCAACAACCATGCCCAGGTTGTGACGACCTTGCTGGAACACGGCGCCATGATTGACCACCAGGAAAACACCCAGGGCTTTACCGCCCTGATCTGGGCCGCCAAGCGCGGTCATGCCGAGGCTGTGGATGTCCTGCTGCGCGCCGGCGCGGATAAAACCTTGCCTGATCATCAGGGACGGACTGCTGCCGACTGGGCCAGCGCCGAGGGGCATCAGCAGGTGCTGGCGCTGCTGCATTAGTATGCAAGGGTCTTGGCGAGGCGGTTGCAGCCCCGAGGGGCAAAGACAACCAATGCGACAATCGGCGCCCGACAATCAGCGCCGGGATGCGCTGGATGGATGAAGCAGCAGGGGTAATTCGCGCGCCAGTCGGTCGGCTGCCTGTGAGAGGGGGATCATCCGCAGTCCGGGTGGCGGTTGTTGACTGAGGCGCTCGGCTAGGGGGCCGGTTTCGGTCAGCATCAGGGTCGCGCGGGCGCTGGCCAGGCTGGCGGTGAGATCGCGCTCGGTGATAGCGCCGCCGCCAATGGCCAGAGTCGCCGAGCCGGCGTCGCCAGCGATGGTGGTGGCCAGTGCGCTCATCCAGGGCACCTCGTCGCCCCACTGGCTGCCCGGTACCAGCAGATGGCCGCTATGGTCCGGGTTGAGACGCGCGCCCTTGACGGCGTCTCCGGCAGGAGGTGCCAGGGTGCCGGTTGCCGCTACGCCCAGCAGTGGAAAAGCTGCGCCAGTGCTGCGTCTGGCGCGCCCGAGCAGCGCCATGACACCATAATCCGTGCCGCCGTCGATGGCGACCGCATCGCATTGGACGATGATGGGCGCGAGTATATTTGTGAGCAGTGGCAGCACGCGCTTGGCCAGCGCGGGTTCAAGGCTTGCCGCCGCGCCGACCAGCACCAAGACCGGACGTGGTGGCTGAATGTCAAGCGCGGCGCTGGCCACAGCCAGTTGGGATTGCTCTGTGACCCGGATGCTAGGGATATTCAAGGTGCGATGTCCTTCGCTTGGAGCATGTCCATGCATCCCGAGGATGACCCTGAATCACATAGGGTCAATGTTCGGGGTGGTCGGGACCATAAGACTTAGGGATTGCCCTTAGCGCCGCATGCCTTTACGCAAGCCGCCATTGACTCGAAGGGGCGCGCCCCGTCGCAGCCGCCATAGGTAAAGCGCTGACAGCGATCGGCGTCGTAGTCGTAATAAAATCCGGGGATGGCGCCCTTGCAGGGACCGGGGTCGGGCGGGATCATGCAGTCCACATGCATCAGATCCTCCTCTTGCACGCCGTTTAGGCAGCCGCTGAGGAGGATCGCGACGGTCGTGATCAGACAGGTTGTACGAAAAGCGCGCAAGATTGGCACCGGATTGTTCTCCTGAAAGCCTTTAGGTTACCGTGAAACGGCCATTTTATCCGCCGGGGTGCTCGTCGCAACGACCAACACTTTAGCGGCGGTTGGATGAAGCGATGGAGCGCGCAGGCTTGCATTGGCAGGCGGCTCGGCGCTAGTGTGTGCAAGGCTACCACCGGCTTTGACTTGACGGAAGCTTTTACCATTGGCAGCAAAGACCAAACCTTCCCCACCCCTGACCGCTGAGATGCCCGTGGCCGCAGCCATCCGGGCCATTTTGCGGCACAATCTGGAGGCGATGCTCGCGCATCAGGAGCTTGCCCGCGACGGGGCGGACATTGAGGGCGTGCATCAGATGCGCGTGGCGTTGCGGCGCATGCGCTCGGCGCTGTCGTTGTTTCGCGCGGTCCTGGATCGCGCGCAGGCGCTTGCCTGGCGTGAGCAGATGCGTGAGCTGGCCGGGCAACTCGGACGGGCGCGCGATCTGGATGTCTTTATCGACGAGGGGCTGGCCGATACAGCTGGCAAATTGCCATTGTCGGGAGAGGCTGCGCTGCGCGAGCTGGCCTTGGCGCGACGTGCCCAGGTCTATGCCAGCGAGGTCCGGCCGATGCTTGAGAGCGACAGTTATCGGCATTTTTGTGCCGAGTTCCCGCGCTGGATAGAGCAGGGGATCGAGGTGACCGAGCCCAAGCCCAATCCCGAGATTGGTTCTGAGACTGGTTCCCAAACCGGCTTTGGGACCGGTGTTGAGACCGGCCCCCATCGGGCGCGTGGTAAAGGTGCCCGCAAGCTTGCGCGGCCAATACTTGCAAGCGCGCGCAAGCTGCTGGATAAACAGGAACGCCGTGTGCTGGATGCGGGCACTGCGGTTAATCGCCATGATGCGCCGGCAATGCATCAGTTGCGCATCGAATGCAAAAAACTACGCTATGCGGCTGAGTTCTTTCGGCCATTGTTCACTGACATGGGGGAATTCATTCGCTGCATGAAAGGCATTCAGGACTTGCTGGGTGTGATGAACGACCTAGCGCTGACTCAAGGCCTGCTCGATGATTTACTCAGCAACACACCAGAGGATCGCGATTTGCAGCGCTTTGCCGGCGCGCTGATTGGTTGGCGCAGCTATCATTTTCACCGCTTGCTGGAGGACTTCGACAACCGTTGGGAGGCGTTGGTCGCCGCCCGTCGTCCCTGGTGGGATTGAGCTAGGCTTGGCTGCGTGGCAGCTTTGTTCTCGTGCCAGGGTGCGCGCTGGCCTGCGCGCTCCGGCCTATGCGCTCGGCCTGCCTGACTCCTGTTGCAAGTTTCGGATGCGCTCAATCAGCGCGCGCAGCGCGGAGTCTTCCGGCTCAGTGTGGCCGATCAGCCAGTCGTGTAGACGTTGATCCTGACATTGAAGCAGTCGCACGAAATCCGCCTGCTCGGCGCTTGAGAGCTGCGCGTAACACTGATCGACAAAGCCGCTGAGCAGCAGATCGAGCTCCAGCATACCGCGCCGACACTGCCAGCGCAGGCGGCGCAGGTCGGCATCGGCTGAGAGAGGCTCGGTAACGTCCATGAGTCGGGTTAGGGAGCCGGTTGGGTCACAGCGGCAGCTGCAAGTGGCCGGTTTGCATCCTCTGCACCACCTGAATCAAGGGCGCTCAAACCGCCTTCTCAAGCATCAGCTCTTTGATTTTGCCGATGGCTTTGGTGGGGTTCAATCCCTTGGGGCAGACCTCGACGCAGTTCATGATGCTGTGGCAGCGAAACAGCTTGTACGGCCCTTCGAGTGCGTCTAGGCGTTCATCCGTGGCCTGATCGCGGCTGTCGGCGAGAAAACGCCAGGCTTGTAGAAGTGCGGCTGGGCCGTGAAATTTGCTCGGGTTCCACCAGAAAGACGGGCAGGCGGTTGAGCAGCAGCCACAGAGAATGCACTCGTAGAGACCATCGAGGCGGTCGCGCTCGGCCGGTGGTTGTGGGATTTCCTGCTCCGGCAGCGGTTCGGTGCGAATCAAATAAGGCTTGACCGCGCGGTACTGCTCGTAGAACTGGCTCATGTCGACGATCAGATCGCGAATAACCGGACGGCCGGGCAGGGGGCGGACCTCGACGGGTTCTTTGAGGTCGGCCAAGGCGGTCACGCAGGCCAAGCAGTTGACACCATTGACGTTCATGCCGTCGGAGCCACAGACGCCCTCGCCACAAGAGTGCCGAAAGCCGAAGCTCTCGTCGAGCGCGTGAATCTCAAGCAGCGCCTCGCGCAGCATCATGCCCGGACGTGCCGCCACCTCAAAGCTCTGCATGCGCGGCTTGGTATCGCGCTCTGGGTTGAATCGATAGACCCGAATTTTCATCCCGCCTGATCTCCGCTCGGCCACTTCCAACAACTAACTGTGCGATAGCTGTAACAAATTTCTAATACACCCGGGGCTTGGGCGGAAAGCTCTCCACCGTCAGCGGTTTGGTGCGCACCGGCTTGGCCTCGACCCGATCACCCTCGCGCCAGAAGAGGCTGTGCTTCATCCAGTTGACATCGTCGCGCTCGGGGAAGTCGACGCGCGAGTGCGCGCCACGGCTTTCTTCGCGCGCCAGCGCCGTGGCAAGGGTGGCCATGCCGACATCGACCAGGTTGTCGAGTTCCAGTGCTTCGATGCGGGCGGTATTGAAGGTGCGACTGTGATCTTGTAGACGTGCGCTTTCGACTCGCCCGCGCAGGGCGAGTAGCTTCTCGACGCCCTGGGCCATGGTGGCATGATCGCGAAAGACGCCGCAATGGTCTTCCATCAGCTTGCGCAAATCGGCCTTGACCACATGCACAGGCTCGCCGTCGCCCTGGCGTTCCCAGCGTGCGAGTCGGGCCAGGGCCGGTTCGAGATGGCTGGCGCTCAGGGGGCGATGATTGGGGTTTTCGCTCAAATAGCGCTCGATGTCCTGCCCGGCGGCGCGGCCAAATACTAAAATATCCAGCAGCGAGTTGCCGCCCAAGCGATTGGCGCCATGCACCGAGACACAGGCGCATTCGCCGGCGGCATACAGCCCGGGGACGTATTCTTCCGGGCCATGACGGGCGGGCGCCACCACGCGCGCGGCGCGATCAGTCGGGATACCGCCCATGGCATAGTGCGCGGTCGGGAACACCGGAATGGGCCGCTCGGCAGGGTCCAGACCCAGAAACACCCGGCAGATGTCGACAATGCCAGGCAGGCGCTGATGCACCACCTCGGCGCCGAGATGATCGAGCTTGAGTAGCACATGATCCTGATGCGGGCCGCAGCCGCGCCCTTCGCGGATCTCGGTCACGATGGATCTGGCCACCACATCGCGGCTCGCCAGATCGCGCGCCTTGGGGGCATAGCGCTCCATGAAACGCTCACCTGAGGCATTGATCAGATAGCCGCCTTCGCCGCGTGCGCCTTCTGTAATGAGCATGCCCTTGCCGGCTACGCCGGTGGGGTGGAACTGGTAAAACTCCATGTCTTGCAGCGGCACCCCGGCGCGTAGCGCCATGGCCATGCCGTCGCCAGTGTTGATGAAGGCGTTGGTGCAGGTGCGAAAGACTTGCCCGTAGCCGCCGGTTGCGATCAGGGTGGTTTTTGCTTCAATCACCAAGGGCTCGCCGGTGGCAATGTCGAGCACCAGGGCGCCGAGCGCCACGCCCTCGTCATCGCGCAGCAGATCGACGGCGAAGACTTCATCAAAAAAATGGGTGCGTGCGCGGATATTTTGCTGATAAAGCGTGTGCAAAATGGCATGCCCGGTGCGATCCGCCGCCGCGCAGGTGCGCGCAGCCTGGTCGCCGCCAAAGTTCTGGGTCATCCCGCCAAAGGCACGCTGGTAGATTTTGCCGTTGTCCAGCCGCGAGAAGGGCACGCCGGCGTGCTCCAGCTCATAGACGGTTGGGATGGCCTCGCGGCACATGGTCTCGATGGCGTCCTGATCGCCTAAGTAGTCCGAGCCTTTCACGGTGTCGAACATGTGCCAGTGCCAGTTGTCTGGCAGCACATTGGCCAGGGCTGCGTTTACGCCACCCTGGGCAGCCACAGTGTGGGATCGGGTCGGGAAGACCTTGGAGACCACGGCGACGCGATAGTCGGCGCTGGCTAGACGCAGTGCTGCGTTGAGTCCGGCGCCGCCAGCGCCGATGATCAGGGCATCGAAATGTCGGTGCTGTAAATTCATGCTTTATCCCATGCTTCCCGCGTCAATCGCCAGGGCTCGCGCCATCACCACCGCTTGCGCCGCCCATAGACCCGATGCGAGCAGCATCAGTGCAAACAGGCTGAGCAAGCCCATGCGCAGCCCGGATGGCTTGATGTAATCGATCAGTACATCGCGCACCCCTACCCAGGCATGCAGTAACAGCAGTGGGATATAGAGAAGTACACCAAGCGCCACCCAGGGAACGGCCATCCAGGCAAGAAATGCCTGATGATCGACGGGTGGTGCAGCAATGAGGCGAATGACCAAATAGCTGCCGAATAGAGCAACATAGACTGCGCTCAGGCGCTGTATAACCCAGGCTTTGAGCCCCGATGCCTGACGACTCATAGCAATACCCCGCCGAGAATGAGCGTGATCACTAACCCGGCGCCCAGCGCGATGGCCGCTGTGAGCCGGGCCGGCTTGAGGTCAACGGCCAGGCCGAGGTCCATGACGAGGTAGCGCAGACCTGCGAACAGGTGATGCAGAAAAGACCATAAAAGCACCAGCAGCGCGATCTTGACCAGCGGAGCGCTCAGCAGTCCAGTGATGCGCTCATAGCCCGATGCCGAGGCTACGGCCGATCCCAGCGCCCAAGCGCCAATGGGGATCGCTAGCACCATGAATACGCCGCTGAGGCGATGCAGTATGGAAACCATCCCGGGCAACGGCAAGCGAATACGCCAAAGCTCGAGAAAGACCGGACGCGGCTGGGCCGCAGGCTGGGACTGATGGGGGCTCATGTGGATTGATGGGGTCAGAATCAGCAGTGGGTCGTTGCGATAAGGGGATACAGTATAAGCGGGTGAAGGGCATTCGCACAGAAAGATTGATCGGTTGCCTTGCCCTGAGTCGGCAAATCTGGCATATCTGTGCAGCATGACATTGCCACCAAATATTTTTTTAGTCGGCCCGATGGGCGCTGGCAAAAGCACTATTGGGCGCCAGTTGGCCGAGACGCTGGGTTATAGCTTCCTCGATAGCGATCAGGAAATTCAACAGCGCACTGGTGTTGATATTCCCACCGTGTTTGAATTTGAGGGTGAGGCGGGCTTTCGTGCTCGCGAGCGCCAAGTCATTGAGGACTTGACCGAACAGGACGGCGTCGTGCTCGCGACCGGCGGTGGTGCCGTGATGGTGGCTGAGAACCGCCAGCGCCTTGCCGCGCGCGGGTTCGTGATCTACCTGCATTGCAGTGCCGAGCAACAGCATGCGCGCACGGCGCGGGATCGCAACCGGCCTTTGCTCAAGACCGAGGACCCGCTGACCACACTCAAAGACCTGATGGCTGTGCGCGAGCCGGTGTATCGTCAGGTCGCCGACATGGTGGTCTCGACCGAGCGACGGGGAACCGCGTCCGTGGTCAAAGAAATCGCCCGACGGCTGGAAGATGAAGCTCCCTAACGCTCATGGTCACGGCCACCCCGGCGGATGAAGCCCGTTGTTTCACGGTAAGGCATATGGTCCTGACCACCCCGGATAAGAAAGCGGCTGTTTTACGGCATGGCTGCTTGTGCATGCTCATCACTTCAAGACCCGCCTCATGAACAAACGGCTCGATATCAACCTCGGCGCGCGCTCCTATCCTATTTTTATCGGCCCAGGTTTGCTGCGCGAGCCGGATCTGCTACGGCCTTATGTCCGCGGCAAGCAGGTGATGGTGGTCAGTAACACCACGGTTGCGCCGCTGTACCTGGAACCTCTGCGCGCTGGCCTGGTTGGCTTGCAGGTTGCCGAGCGCATTCTGCCCGATGGCGAGATCTACAAAGAACGCAACACCTGGCATGGCATTTTCGACGCCTTGCTTGCCGAGCGTTACGCGCGCGACTGCACTCTCATCGCGCTTGGCGGCGGGGTTGTGGGCGACATCACCGGTTTTGCCGCTGCTTGCTATCAGCGCGGCGTCGCGTTCATTCAGGTGCCGACCACCCTGCTTGCGCAAGTCGATTCCTCAGTCGGCGGCAAGACGGGCATTAATCATCCCGCCGGCAAGAACATGATCGGCGCCTTTCACCAGCCGGTGGCGGTGATCGCCGACACCGACACCCTGAGCACTTTGCCTGAGCGGGAACTCGCAGCCGGGCTGGCCGAGGTGGTGAAATACGGTCTGATTCGCGATCCGGCATTTTTCAACTGGCTCGAAGCGCATGCTGATGCCCTGCAAAACCGCGACGCCGCTGCGCTCATTGAGGCCATCGAGCGCTCCTGTCAAAACAAGGCCGATGTGGTCGAGGCCGATGAGCGCGAACTCGGCCAGCGTGCGCTGCTGAACCTGGGGCATACCTTCGGTCATGCCATCGAAGCCGGTCTCGGCTATGGCGACTGGCTCCACGGCGAGGCCGTCGCAGCAGGCATGGTGATGGCGGCGGAATTATCGCGGCAGTTGGGCTGGCTAGATGCCGCTGCCGTGCCGCGCATTCGCAGCCTGCTTGAGCGGTTCGGGCTGCCGGTCGCGCCGCCGCCGGGGCTTGGCAGCGAGCGCATGCTGGAACTCATGGCGGTGGATAAAAAGGTGCAAGCCGGCGCCCTGCGGCTGGTCTTGCTCAAAGGTATCGGCAGCGCGCTGGTGACCGGGGATGTCTCTGCTGAGCAGATCATTGCCAGTATCGACGCCAGCCGCAAGACGTTCTGATCAATCCGCGCGCTGCAATGCCTCATAGCGGCTGGTGAAGACCTGCTCACGCAGCCGGTCGGCTTCTTCCTGGGTTTTCAGCAGGGGGCCGTCCTGCCAGCTTTGAGCACTGTGATCGAATACCGAGAAACGGTACCCCTTGCCAACCTTGAACACCTTGGTCACATCCTGACCGGCTTGTGCCATGGCGTTGAGTTTGCTGAGTCCGCGCGGGGCGCTGCTGCAATCTTGCGCAGTGGCCTTTAACTGTTCGGCGGCCTGGCCGTTGGGGCTCTGGGGGTCTTCGCCAGTATCTTGCATCGGCGGTGTCTGGGAGCTGGCGCTCTGGGGCGGGGTGGTGGCGGTGTTGCTGTCTGCCGCCGGATGAAAAGAGAACTGGTTGTTTTGAATCTCGCCCTGGATGTCGAGTTCTACCGATTTTAACCCCGGTAGGCGGGCGAGTAGATACCCGGCCGTCAGCATGCCAAGCTTTTCGTTTTCGTTCTCAAGCGCGGTGAGAAGTTTGTCCGCGACAATCTGCCCGCGCTGCACTTGGTCAGGCGCGGCTACCCAGTCGCGGCTCATCTGCCAGCCCTGGTCCATATCGCGGTCGAGTTGGTCAAAAAATTCGCTGGCCTGGCTGAGCAGGCTCTCGGGGACGTTCAGGCTGAAGACCTGATCGTCAACAATGGCTTCTAGGATCATGAATGCTTCTCCGGGCGGCCCTGTTTTTTAGCTTTACAGTCGATAATAAGGACCGGCAAGCGCTTTGACCACCGCAGCAGCGCGAAGAACCACCCGAGGTGACCCTCTATGTTGCTGACCATCCCTGAACTTCTTAACCAGGTACAACTCGATAAGCTGCATCAGGTGCTCGAGGGCGCTGACTTTGTTGATGGCAAGCTCAGTGCCGGCTTTGCCGCCGCGCGGGTCAAGCATAATCAGGAGTTGGCAGGCGAGCGCCAGCGCATGGAGCGGCTGGCGCGCATCCTGATGCCGAGCCTCGGGCATCACCCGGCCTTTCGTTTTGGCGCGCTGCCGCATCGGGTGGCGGACTTCATCGTCGCCCGTTATGAGCCCGGCATGACCTATGGCGCGCACATCGATGATCCCATCATGGGAGCGAGCGGGCCGCGCTTTCGCACCGATGTGTCGCTGACGGTATTCTTGAACGCACCAGAGGACTACGACGGCGGCGAGCTGACTATCCGCACCAGCTTTGGCGAGCGAGCGGTCAAGCTGCCCGCCGGCCATGCGGTGCTCTATCCGTCAGCCAGCCTGCATTGGGTCGCGCCCGTCACGCGCGGCCAGCGTCTGGTCGCGCTGACCTGGATTCAAAGCTACGTGCGCGACCCGGCCCAACGCGAGCTGCTCTACGAACTCAACCAGGCACGCGAACACTTGCTCAAAGAGGCACCCGAGGCCGAGCATACCGCCTATGTGGATCGCTCCTACAACAACCTGCTGCGCATGTGGGCGGAGTTGTAGACCCGTTTCAAATAAGCGTTGGATGTTGGGGCGGGCGATGGTCGCGCGGGCTCTGGCTCAGTCATCGCCGGCTGGCGGGTTTTTGAGCAGGCCGGCCAAGGCGTCGAAGGGGCGATGGGTGCTGGGCGGTTTGGTTGCGCTCTGGCCGCTGCTCGGAATGGGGGAGCGTCCGGCGGCGAGTGCGGCCAGATGCTCCTCGAACTTCTGGTGCTCGTTGTCGTGACAGTAGAGGCACAGCAGTTCCCAGTTGCTGCCATCGGGCGGGTTGTTGTCGTGGTCCATGTCCTTGTGATGGACGGTCAGCTCACGCAGGTTTTGCTGATTGAATTCCCGACTACAGCGCCCGCACACCCAGGGGTATAGTTTGAGCGCCTGGGCGCGATAGCCGGCGGCGCGCTCGTCGCTGGCACGCCGCGCGCTGGCGACGATTTGGTCGAGCTTGGCGGTGTCGACGGGTTTGCCGGTCTTGGGGTGGCGGACTTGGCTCATTGCGGGCGCTCCGGAACGCGATCAGGCGGCTGGACTGCCGGTTGGTGGCTGATTGGCTGGTGGCTGCCGTTTGGTGCCTAGGGGCGAAGCTTGCCGGGGGGCAAATATGGCTGTCAAGCCGGTTGCAGAAACCAAGCCTGTGGGTGCCTTTGTTGATGATTGATCAAGCGCATCGGCCGAAAAGCATTGTCCGAAAGCGTCGATTCGGTTAAAGTTCTTGGCCGCATTGAAACCGATTCCCCGTCGGCTGCTGACATCAGCAATCATCTATCGATCACATCAGGAGAATCGATTTTCGTTTAAGTCAGCAGCCGGCTATCCTTATTCCGATTCGATATCTCGGATTTGAGGCGTCGGCAAGCCGAAAGCAGACGCAAACAGACCACAGGAGCTGAGCATGAGCGTAAAAACTTACGACGCCGGTGTAAAAGAATACCGGGACATGTACTGGACGCCCGATTACGTCCCTCTCGACACCGATCTTCTCGCCTGCTTTAAGTGCACCGGCCAGCCCGGAGTGCCACGCGAGGAAGTCGCCGCCGCCGTCGCTGCCGAATCGTCCACCGGCACCTGGAGCACCGTCTGGTCGGAACTGCTGACCGATATGGAGTATTACAAGGGCCGCGCCTACCGCATCGAAGATGTGCCCGGCGACAGCGAGTCCTTCTACGCTTTTATCGCCTACCCGATCGACCTGTTCGAGGAAGGCTCCATCGTCAACGTGCTCACCTCTCTGGTCGGCAACGTTTTCGGCTTCAAAGCGCTGCGTCACCTGCGTCTGGAAGACATCCGCTTCCCGATCGCTTACGTGAAGACCTGCATGGGACCGCCCAACGGCATCCAGGTCGAGCGCGACAAGATGAACAAATACGGCCGCCCGCTGCTCGGCGCGACCATCAAGCCCAAGCTCGGTCTGTCAGCCAAGAACTACGGCCGTGCTGTCTATGAGTGCCTGCGTGGCGGTCTGGACTTCACCAAGGACGACGAGAACGTCAATTCCCAGCCCTTCATGCGCTGGCAGAATCGCTTTGAATTCGTCGGCGAGGCCATCCAGTCCGCTCAGCAGGAAACCGGCGAGCGCAAAGGGCATTACCTGAATGTCACCGCCGCCACGCCTGAGGATATGTACGAGCGTGCCGAGTTCGCCAAAGAATGCGGCGTGCCCATCATCATGCACGACTTCCTGACCGGTGGTTTTACAGCGAATACGGGTCTGGCCAAGTGGTGCCGCAAGAATGGCGTCCTGTTGCACATCCATCGCGCCATGCATGCGGTCATCGACCGTCATCCCAAGCACGGTATCCACTTCCGCGTGCTGGCCAAGTGCCTGCGCCTCTCGGGTGGCGACCATCTGCACACCGGCACCGTGGTCGGTAAGCTCGAAGGCGACCGCGCCTCCACTCTGGGCTATGTCGATCAGTTGCGTGAATCTTTCGTGCCCGAGGATCGCTCGCGCGGTATTTTCTTCGATCAGGACTGGGGTTCCATGCCTGGCGTCTTTGCCGTCGCGTCCGGTGGTATCCACGTTTGGCACATGCCGGCGCTGGTCACCATCTTCGGCGACGACTCGGTGTTGCAGTTCGGTGGCGGTACTCAGGGTCACCCCTGGGGCAACGCGGCCGGTGCCGCAGCCAACCGTGTCGCGCTTGAGGCCTGTGTGAAGGCGCGCAACGAGGGCCGCGAGCTGGAGAAAGAAGCCCGCGAGATCATGACCGATGCCGCGCGTCATAGCCCAGAGCTGGCGATCGCGATGGAGACTTGGAAGGAAATTAAGTTCGAGTTCGACACCGTCGACAAGCTCGACATAAGCTAATTTTCTGCCGGTTCCGTCCATGTTCAGCGCGGGTCACCCAGGTGGCCGCGCGCTGGTCGCGAAACCTTAGCCGCTGACCCCAATTTTCAGAGGATGCAAGCCATGCCTTTCCATAGCGTTCAAGGCGACTACCAGACCAAACAAACCCTCGAGACCTTCGGCTTCCTGCCGCCCCTGACCCAGGACGAGATCTACGACCAGATCGCCTATATCATCGCTCAGGGCTGGACCCCGGCCATTGAGCACGTTCACCCCAGCAACTCCATGAAAGACTACTGGACCATGTGGAAGCTGCCGTTCTTCGGTGAGACCGAGCTGGCCAATGTCGTCAATGAGCTTGAGGGCTGCCACCGCACCTATCCCGACCACCATGTGCGCCTGACCGGGTACGACAGCTACACCCAGAGTCAGGGTTCCTGTTTCGTGGTGTTCCAGGGTCGCGGCTGATCTGTCACGGAGCGGATTGTTTCGGCCTGTCCGGTAGCGCGCGGTGCTGACCGCCTGCTGCCGCCAGCCTGTGCATGCCGCCGATGCCGATCACCGCGTTCCCGATGTTCGAGCACCTCGCCGGAGGGAGCCTTGGCATACCGGATGATCGCCCGTCCGAGCGCTACCTGAGCCTGAATCTTGGCTCTGAGACCGGCTCGGAATTGCAGACACAGAAAACGGATACCACGATGGCAAGCAAAGCGAACCTGAAAACCAGCGGTCGCGAGGCCGCTCTCGCCCGACGCCGTGCGTTGTCTACCGGCGGCAAGCCACAGGCAAGCTCGGCAAGCGCCGAGCGCCGTCGCAGCGGCCCGGTGCGAGAGCCTGCGAATTCTGGGGCCGGCGCATCGCCGCGTCCGGCTTCCAGTTCCGGGCTTGGCGCTGCGCCCCTGTCTCAATCAGGTCCCAAATCAGGTCCCGAATCAGGGCCATGGTCGAGCCAAGCACAAGGGCAGCCGCGGACAGCGTCAAGTGGAGCGCGTGGCCGGCCGCCGTCGGGTCGCCCTTCAGCGGCGCGCGCCCGTCGTGAAGCTTTGTCCCGCCAGGGCCGTCGGGCAGTCCGGGCAAAGGATCGGGTTCGCTCAGAAGAAATCGCACGGATGTCGTCCTCGGCAACATCTGCTGCGGTGCCAGCGTCTTCCGGATCTGCCGCGCCAGCAGCCAAAACTCAGCCGGCCAGCAGCAAGATTCCGGCTCAAGATGCGTCCAAGGAAAGCGCGTCTCGAACCAGCGAAGGGCGCATCGGGTTTGGTGCCAGGCTGGGAAATGGATCGCGCGTCAACCGCCGTGACACTGGCCTGGGTGTTAAGCCAACTGGGCGCATGCTGTCACTCGCCCGTCGCGCGGCTCAGTCCGGACGCGGCAAGGCGGCCACAAACGCGCCCACGTCCGCAGCGAGTCTGGCGCGCCAGGCAAACCCCAAACTGTCTGGTCGGGAGCTGTCCCAGCGGGTGCGCGCGCAGCGCAGCCACAATGGTGGCGCGGGTGAGCGCAAATCAGCGCCTACCGGGCGTATGCGCCAGAACCCTGCGGCGCGCGGTGCCGAGGACCAGCATTGGAAGGTCGGCGCCAGCGAGACCGCAGCCGGGCAGACTGTGACCGGCACACGGGTTGGGCGCAGCGTCAAGACCACTGGTGATGAACCTAGTACCTGTCGCGCCGTCACTGGCACTGAGTACATGGGCGCGGATATCTTTCGCGAATTTTGCCACAGCGAACCGCAGCGGAATGTCCCCAAGGTCGGTGTCAGTCCCTCGGGTCTCGGTAATCGAATCACCGGCAATGAGGTGGGCCGCTCCAGCCGTGTTACCGGCGATGAGCCCGGCAGTTGCGAGCGCGTGACCGGAACCGAATATCTCTCTCCAGCGCATTTTGAGGCGTTCTGCGACCTCCGCCCAGGGTCCGATGCGACCCAAGGCAGTGGCCGTCGCACCGGTTTGGCCGCGACACGGGGTGGGCAGTCAGTCTCTGGCACAATGGTCGGCCGTTCTGGTGGTGACCGAGCTGGCGCTGATCGCGCAGCAAAGGTGACCGGTGATGAGCAAGGCGCCAGCGTCAAGACGACCGGCACCCAATACACCAATGTGCAGAGCATTGCCGAAGGGATTCCATCGCATCAAGGCGGCGGTCGTTCGGCGGTGGCAGGGCAATCCAAACACAAGGTTCCAGAAAGGGCGGCTCCGGCAAAGGTGGCTGTGTCTTCCACGCTAACGGGAGGCCGTGTGACCGGCACCCTGGTTGGCCGTTCGGCACAGGTCACCGGTGACGAGCCTGGCAGTTGTCGCGCAGTAACAGGCGATCAGTACCTCTCAGGTGAGCAGTTCGAGAGCTTTTGTGACGCGCGTCCCGAGCCGGAAGCGGCCAAGGTTGGTGAGTCTCTCACAGCGCTGGGACAGCGAGTTTCAGGCACTCAGACCGGGCGTTCCGGGCGGGTGACTGGCGATGAGCCCGGTACTTGCAAGGCAGTGACTGGCACACCCTATGCCGGCATGGAGCAGGCAGAAGAGTATTGTGCGCCTGCAGCGGCGCAGGCAGCGCGCGAGCGCATGCTGCCCATGGCGCGACGTGGCGCCGGAATGACAGGGCAGGGGCCTGGCGTCGGCGGCAGAATGACGGGCGATAGCCGCGGTGCTTGCGAACCCCTAACCGGCACGCCCTATCTGGGCGCTGATCAGCAGGCTGCGGCTTGCGAGGATGGCGGAGATTCCCAACTGAAGCGCGGCGCAATGGCGGCCACGCCCGACGAGCCCGACTTTCCGCAGGCGCTTACCGGTGCACCCTGGCAACAGTTCAGCGTGAACTCGCCAGCGCGTGTGGCCGATCATCAGCGTGCGGCTCGCACCGGCGCGGTGACAGGCACCAACAGCGAGGGCGGCGGGCGGATCACCGGACCCTTCGGCATGGCAACTGGCAAGATCACGGGTACTGAGGAATTTCGCTTTGGCGCTGCCAAGCATGGTCCGCGCGCGAATGCCGGGCCGGTTGCTCCCGAGGGCAAGCCGGCGGTATCAAGCGCGAGCCGGGTGACCGGCGAGGGCCAGTCCGCGGGGCTGAAAATTACCGGCGACGATTGGGACAGGGGCGAGCATGTCACAGGAACAGAAGGCGCCTGGGCAAAAGGCCGCAACCCGACCCGACCCGGTCCGATGACGGCCATGCAGCGGCCTGAGCGCAAGCGCAACGAGGAGACACCTGTCCCTGTCAGTCGCGTGACTGGTAGCAGCGGCAGTACCGACCGTGGCTCGCTGATCACCTATTCTGGCGGGGCTCGCGGCTGAGCCCGGTACCGGGCCAGGCTAACGGATTGATGCCAAGATGCTAGGTCGTCACCGACAATCGCCGCGTTCGCTCGGGCTTGCTGTTGCTCCGGCAGCCGGCCTTGCTGGCAGAGGTGCGCTCGCGCGCACGGGCCAGGGCGCCGGCGCGCGCGAAAGGTTGTCGGCGGCTGTTGATGAGTCCGGGTCTGACGCAGGGCTTAAGCAATCAGCGAGTGCGGCGCCGCGCGGGCGCGAAGCGCAGGAGGCCGCCCGACGCGCGGCAGCGGGGCGTGAGCGCTCGTCAGCGGCGGTGAGGCGCACGTCCAAGGCACCGTCGCACAGCTTGCGCTCGGTGCGAAAAATTAAGGCCAAACAGCGCACAGGGGCTCCCGATGGCTTGACCTCAGATGGCTTAATGTCGGGGGGCCGCCCTGGCACCCAAAAGGCGCGTTTGGGCGGGGATCTGAGCAGCCGGCAGCCTGCGTTTAACCAGCGCCTGCATCCGCTCACGGATGTGAACGCCAATGCGCGCCTGTTCGACTATGAAGCACGGGTCAAGGAGTCCTTTGATCGCATCGTACCTGTGCTCAAACAGGTCGCAGCCATGCAGTGCGAGCCGCGCTTTGAAGAACGGGCGCTTGAGCTGATCCACTCGGAACTCGGCTATGAACTGCCGCACGAGGAAATCAATCACGCCTGGGTGAGCGGGCTGGATATGCGGCGGCTGTTTGCGATGTCGGTGTTCAAGACCTATCGCCGCATCAGCGATGAGTTCTATACCCATGATCCGCTTGGCGGGCGCGATCAGCAGGCCTTTGACAGTTTTTTGCAGGACTGCGGTTTTCACCTGCTCGATGTCACGCCCTGCGCGGACGGACGCCTGGCCCATGCCATCAGCTATGTGCTGCGTTTGCCCTATGCAGCCGTTCGACGCAAGTCCTATGCGGGTTCGCTGTTCGATGTCGAGAACACCGTGCAGAAATGGGCCGAGACTGAAATGCTACGCTTCCGGGAGGGACGCCCAAACACGGCCGATGCGCCAACCCGGTACCTGAAAACGGTCATGTACCACTTCAGCTCGGTCGATCCGGCGCACCAAGGCTGCGCGGCGCATGGCTCCGATGACGAACTGGCCGCACGCGCTGGGCTGGAACGCCTCCAGGCCTTCCAGCAGGCGATTGAGAATACCTATTGCTGTGGCGCCTCGGTCGATCTGCTGTTGATCGGGCTGGATACAGACACGGACGCCATTCGCGTGCATGTGCCTGACCGCGACAGTCGCATTGATCTGACCCGCTGGGTCGACGGCCACAAGCTTTACGAAATTACGCGCGGCATGGCGCCGGAGCAGGCGCGAGCGCATATTCTCGAGCTGGTTCGCGCACATGCAGCCGAGCAGTCGCGCAGTACCGGTGGCGATGCACCGGCAGAGGGGATGCTCAGGCTGATCGCGCAACTGATCGAAAACAACATCTCGCAGATTGATTATGTACGCGCCTACCATCAGGGCGGCTATGCGGATATTGGCCATGCCGAGCGCTTTATTGGCGCGGGCATTGGTTTTGAGGAAATTCAACTGCGCAATCTGACCTATTTCGCCTATCTGGCGACGGTCGAGGAAGGCGCGGCGGATATGGATGTGGGTATCAAGATTTTCTCCGGGCTCAATGTGAGTCGCGGGCTGCCGGTTCCGGTGATTGTGCGTTACGACTACCACGGTGGCGTGCCTGGCGCGCGTGAGCGGGCTGTTGCGCACTGCGAGCGTATCGCCGCTGCGCTGAAAGCGCGGTACCCCAAGCTGTGCGCCGATGGCCTGCTGCACTGTCTGCGCGCTGTGCGCGACTGCGATGCCGGTGCGCCAATCGAGGTTGTCGGCTGTTCGCTCCAGACCCAGGCCGCAGCGGCGCACTGAGCGGGGCGAACAGACATGAAAATTTGTCAGGTGCTCAAGCCATTGGTATCGACCAATCGCATTTCCGGATTTGAGCACAAGCATTTGCAGGTGGTACTCGACGGCAGCAGCAAGATGGTCGCAGTCGATGCCGTCGGCGCGGTGCCGGGTGACTGGGTCATTTGCGTTGGCAGTTCGGCGGCGCGCGAGGCCGCAGGTAGCAAGGAATATCCGAGCGACCTGACCATCGTTGGCATCATCGATGACTGGCAACCGGAGACCTGACCCGGCGGTGCGGGTGTGGTAACTGGTTCATGGATATTTTTCAGGTGGTCGACACTCTGGTCTGTACGCTGAGAGTGTCCGGTTTGGATCATTGCAGCCTGCGGGTGCTGCGGGATGCCAAAGGCAAGTTGCAGGTCGCGACCGATCCGGTCGGAGTGCGGCCGGGAAATTGGGTATTTACGGTAAACGGCTCGGCTGGTCGCTATGCGATGGGTGATGCGAAAATTCTGACTGATCTCACCATCGGCGGAATTATCGATGACTGGGATAGCGATGCGGCCCCGGTATAGAACCTGGTTTCGGCAACAGGTTTGGCAATAGTTTCGGCCCAGTCAAATTGACTCGGGCGAGTTGAAACGAGGAGACATTGAAATGGCAGGCGAGAACCACGGTATCGCGCTAGGCATGATCGAGACCCGGGGTCTTGTGCCAGCGATCGAAGCGGCCGATGCGATGACCAAGGCGGCTGAGGTCCGGTTGGTCGGACGGGAATTTGTCGGTGGTGGCTATGTCACCGTGCTGGTGCGCGGTGAGACCGGCGCCGTGAATGCCGCCGTGCGCGCCGGGGCGGATGCCTGCGAACGGGTTGGTGACGGTCTGGTGGCCGCACACATCATTGCCCGTCCGCATCCCGAGCTGGAGCCGGCACTGAAGGCAAGCGGCAGTTTTCTGTCGGGGCAGCAAAGGCGATAAAGCCTGGCTGCTGGTAAGCGGCACCTAACCGCAATTTGTAAGCTTTTCTTTTGAGCGTAGATAGACGGAGAAACACAATGGCGAACGAAACCATGGGTATTGCTCTTGGCATGATCGAGACGCGCGGTCTGGTACCGGCCATCGAGGCGGCTGATGCGATGACGAAGGCAGCAGAAGTGCGTCTGATTGGTCGTGAGTTTGTTGGGGGCGGCTATGTGACCGTGCTGGTGCGCGGTGAGACTGGCGCTGTGAATGCCGCAGTGCGCGCTGGCGCGGATGCCTGCGAGCGCGTGGGTGACGGCCTGGTGGCTGCACACATCATTGCTCGTCCGCATCGGGAAGTCGAACCTGTCTTGCCGACTGGCGGCGCTGCGGCCTAATGGCCACCGGAGGTCCATGTCAGACCTCTATCTGATTGGTTTCGGCCGCTGCGGTGGCGGGTGTTGCTCCAGGAGGACGGCCCGCCAGCGCATTCGTTTTAAGAAACCATTCTCTTGGGAAACCACTTCCTTAAGAAACTATTCCCTTAAGAAGCCACTCCCTTAAGAAATTACTCCCTTAAGAAATTTCTCAGAGAGTCATTCAGGTCAGCAAACAAATGATGCACCAGCCAGGGGTTCATCCCCGCACGCTCGGGTATCTCGGACGCGCCTTGAGTCTTGAGTACTCAGCCGTGCAGCAGTACATGACCCAGGCCGCCCTGACGGAAGCCTGGGGCCTGCGCGAGGCGGCGGACCGCTTTCGTGCCGAGACGGTCGAGGAAATGCGCCATGCCGAGCGCATCGTCAAGCGTATGCTCGGTGTTGGTGTCGTACCCAATGCATCCCAGTTGCGCCCGGTCGCCGTGGCGGACAGCCTGGTTGGCTTGCTGCAACAGGATGCCGTGCTCGAGGCCGAGATCGTGGCGCTTTATGATGAGGCCACCCGTTTTTGTCGCAGCATGGGCGAGATGGAAAACGCCGAATTCTTTCAGGGACTGCTAAACGACGAAATGGCCCACGCCGAGGAAGTCGACACCTGGCTGAAGACTCTGGGAGCGGGCCAGCATCAGGGTTGGAATGAACGCGCCTACTTCTGAGTCCGGTTCTGGGACTGATTCTGGGCCATTGGGCTCTGACAAACCCTTGCGCAATGAATCGCATAAGGGGGAATCACACGAGGGGCCGGGCTGGCATGGCTGGACCCGACGGGAGCGCCCCTTGCGCTTGGAGCGACGTCTGGAGTTCCCTGACTATGAAGCCACCCGGGTGTTTCTGGAACAGGCCGGGGAGCTGTCAGAAGCCATGGATGTGTACCCCAATCTCAGTTTCGGGCGAACCTATGCCAATCTGACAATTTTCGCCGATGAGGACTCCGGAGAGTTGACGGCACAGGCGCAAACTTTTGCCGAACGCATTGAGCAACTCCTCGGTTAGGCCGGGTTGGGCTGGCCGATGTTTTTCTGCCAATCATCATCCCCAGCCATTGCCTTTCCAGCATTTTTCTATCCCACCAATTTCCCATCAATGGGTGCGCGCGAGTTGCGTATCCCGAGGTGTCTGCCATGTCAGAGAACACTGGAACAACGCCCGCAGCGACTGACACCGCCACGCGTCAGAGCCCTGCCAAAAGCAGTGCGAATTCCCCGCGTCGTAAGACGGCAAGCGCGGCGCGCAGTGCTGCCAAGGCGGATGCAAAGCACGGGCCGGCGCTGAATCCCGCACGCGCGGATGAGTTTAGTGCGGGTGCGCGGGTGTGGCCGGACTGAGCGCGGCGCCCGTGTCAGCGCCAGCGCCAGTTGTTCGCTGGCGTCATTGATGCCAGCAAAATCACAGATGAAAGGCACCCTGTCCGAGAAGGGCTTGGGCAGCGCGGGGGCCGATTATCTGGTCCGCCACTGCACCCTGCGCCAACTGCAACTGCTCGAGGCCATTGTGCGTCTGGGTAGCTTCACGCGTGCAGCCGAGGAATTGTTTCTGACGCAGCCGACGGTGTCGATGCAGATCAAGAAGCTGTCCGAGTCTATCGGCACACCGCTTTTTCATCATGTCGGGCGCACGGTCGAGCCCACGGATGCCGGGCGCGAGGTTTACGCGGCCTGCCGTGGTATTCTCAACGGCCTGGCCAATCTCGAGACCAAACTCTCCGATCTCAAAGGCCTGCGCCGAGGCCGGTTGCGTCTGGGCGTCATCACCACTGCGACCTATGTGGCACCGGAAATTCTTGGCGCTTTCTGCCAGCGTTACACCGGCATTGATGTGTTCTTGAATGTGACCAATCGCGATCAGCTTCTTGAGCGTTTATCGGCCCAGGACGATGATCTCTACGTCATGGGACAGCATCATGATCTCGGCCAGGAAGTGCAAGCGGTTCCCTTCGCGCCCAATCCACTGGTGATGATTGCCCGCAGCGACCATCCGCTGGTCGGGCAGCCGCGCATTCCCATGAGCCGCCTGGCGGAGGAAGATCTGCTGCTGCGGGAACCAGGCTCCGGTGTGCGCGACGCGGTGCTCAAGCACTTTGCCGCTGCCGGGGTCGAGCCCCGGGTGCGCATGCAGCTTGGCAGTAGCGAGACCATCAAGCATGCCATTCTTGGCGGTCTGGGGATCTCGGCTCTGTCCCTGCATTCAGTGCGGCTCGAAAGCGGGGGCGGGCGCTTTGCGGTGCTCGATGTCGAAGGCTTCCCGATCCGCCGGCGCTGGCATCTGGTCTACTCGCGCTCGCGCGAACTGTCACTGGTGGCGCGCACTTTTCTTGATTTCGCCATCGCCAGCGAACCCGACATCCGCGCCCAGCTCAATGAAGCTATGACCGCCCTAATGCGGGTTTCTGGCGTTTTTCTGTCGGCCTTTGACGATTTCGATGTCGCCAAGCCGGAACCAGCCGTTGCGATGGGTGCCTGAATGACCGCGCGCTCCGACCAGGACAGCTTCCCTTACCCCGTCGCGCGGATAGGTATCATCGGCGGCGGGCAGCTTGGGCGCATGATGGTGAAGGCTGCAAAACAGCTTGGCTGCACCTGTACCGTGCTCGATCCCACGCCAAATTCGCCCGCTGGGCAGGTGTCTGGGCACCAGATCGTTGCCAATTACCAGGATGCGGCAGCCCTGCGAGAGCTGGCCGAGTCTTGTGATCTGACCACCTTCGATCTCGAGAATATCGACAGCGCCATCCTGGCCGAGCTAAGCCGCGAGGGGCGACCGATCTTTCCGCATCCTGATCTGCTTGCGGTGGTGCAAGATAAGCTGCGCCAAAAAGAGGTATTAGCTGCCGCAGGTATCCCGGTGGCAGCATTTCGCTCCATGCCTGAGCCCGATGCCGCGCTCTGCGCCGAGTTTGGTTACCCGCTGGTGCAAAAGGCCAGGCGCGGCGGCTATGACGGGCGCGGGGTTGCCGTGCTGCGCGGGCCGGAGGATTTCGCCAGCCATCTGCCAGTGTCCTCGCTGATCGAGCGCTTTGTGCCCGCCGCCAAGGAACTCGCGGTCATGGTGGCGCGCGCTCGCGATGGCGACTGCCGCAGCTATCCGGCGGTGGAAATGCGCGTTTGTCCTGCGCAGAACATTCTCGACCAGTTGCTGGCTCCGGCGCGCATTTCTGGCGAACTGGCCGCTGCGGCCGAACAACTCGCCATCCGCACCGTGCAGGCGCTGGATGGGGTGGGGATTTTTGGCATCGAGATGTTTCTGACACCAGAAAACGACCTGCTGGTCAATGAGGTCGCGCCCCGCACCCACAACTCAGGCCATTACACGATTGAGGCATGTGTCACCGACCAGTTCGAACAACATCTGCGCGCCATTGCCGGTCTGCCGCTTGGTGCGACCGACCTGCTGTGCCCGGCCGCCATGGTCAACCTGCTCGGCGCGCCTGGTCATCATGGGCGCCCGGTCATCAAAGGGTTGCGCGCCGCGCTGGCGATCCCCGGTGTGTCGGTGCATATTTACGGCAAGGCGGCGACCCACCCTTATCGCAAGATGGGCCATGTAACCGTGCTTGATACCGATCTTGAGCAGGCGCGCTGCAAAGCCGAACAGGTGCGCGAGCTGATCGAGATCACCGGAGAGGATCATCCATGACCCCAACCCATCAATCAGCCCATCAATCAGCCCAGGCCAGCCAACCCAGGGTTGGCATCATCATGGGGAGCGACTCGGATCTGCCGGTAATGCAGGCCGCAGCCGACCTGCTGGCCGAGTTTGCTATCCCTTTTGAACTTACCATCGTCTCGGCGCATCGCACGCCACGGCGGCTGTTTGATTACGCCACAAGCGCAAGCCAGCGCGGCCTGGAGGTGATCATCGCCGGGGCCGGTGGCGCGGCGCATCTGCCCGGCATGACCGCAGCCATGACACCGCTGCCGGTCATCGGTGTGCCGGTCAAGACCTCGGCGCTCAGCGGGCAGGACTCCTTGCTGTCCATCGTGCAGATGCCTGCCGGCGTGCCGGTGGCGACTGTGGCCATCAATGGCGCGCGCAATGCCGGTTTGCTGGCCGCGAAAATGCTCGGCATTGCCGACCGGGGCATTCGTGCGCAACTGGAGCACTTTGCCGAGCGCATGGAACAGCAGGTTCTCGCCAAGGCTGCGGCGCTTGAGGCCGGCGGTAACACCAGCACCCATTCGCCCTCGGGGTGAACCAACCCGGCAGAATTTCCGCAAGCAGGCTAGAATCCAATTGCAGACGAGTTGGCCGGCGGCGACTGTGTTGGTTCCAGGAGATAATCCGGAGGCAGCAAGCGAGTAACCTGGGTCCACTCGCCACTGAACACCGACCACTGAAATGGTTCGCCCCAAATTTCTTGTCATGCAGCAGCGGAGTTCCTCATGGACATTGCCGAGCTTCTGGCCTTTAGCGTAAAAAACAAAGCCTCGGACTTGCACCTGTCCGCCGGTCTTCCGCCTATGATCCGTGTCGACGGCGACATGCGGCGGATCAATGTCGCGCCGCTTGAGCACCGTGCCGTGCATGCGCTGACCTACGACATCATGAACGACAAGCAGCGCAAGGACTACGAGGAGTTCTTGGAAACTGACTTTTCGTTCGAGATTCCCGGCGTGGCGCGTTTTCGTGTGAATGCCTACAACCAGAAGCGCGGCGCGGCGGCGGTGTTCCGCACCATCCCGTCCGAGGTATTAACGCTTGAGCAGCTTGATGCGCCATCCATCTTCAAGGAAATCGTTGATGTTGCGCGCGGCTTGGTGCTGGTGACGGGGCCGACCGGCTCTGGTAAGTCCACCACCCTGGCGGCCATGGTCGATTATCTGAACAAAAACCGCTACGAGCACATTCTCACCATCGAAGACCCGATTGAGTTCGTGCACACCAGCAAGCGCTGCCTGATCAACCAGCGCGAAGTGCACCGGGATACCCTGGGTTTTAGCGAGGCGCTGCGTTCGGCGTTGCGCCAGGACCCGGACATCATTCTGGTCGGTGAGCTGCGTGATCTCGAGACCATCCGGTTGGCACTCACGGCGGCCGAAACTGGGCACTTGGTGTTTGGCACCCTGCATACCAGCTCGGCGGCCAAAACCATCGACCGCATCATCGACGTCTTTCCCGCCGCCGAGAAGACCATGGTCCGTTCCATGCTCTCGGAGTCGCTGCGCGCAGTGGTGTCTCAGACGCTGCTGAAAAAGCCCAACGGAGGTCGGGTTGCCGCGCACGAAATCATGATCGGCACACCAGCCATTCGCAACCTGATTCGCGAGGACAAGGTCGCGCAGATGTACTCGTCCATTCAGACCGGTCAGGCCCATGGCATGCAGACGCTCGATCAGTGCCTGCAAGAGATGGTGCGCAAGGGCCTCATCAAGAAGCATGATGCGCGAGGCAAGGCGCATAACAAGGAGATCTTTAGCGGCTAGGGGCCCCAGAATCGGCCCCATAGTTCGTGTAGCGGCCAAAATCCGCTCGAATCCATTGCCGGACCTTGACCAGAAAGACAAAAGGCGTTGTAATAGGCGGCTTAGGTCGCGGCACACTTCTCCCAGTGCCCACCAGTCAATTCTCCTTAGCCCAGGTAGCTCAGTTGGTAGAGCAGCGGACTGAAAATCCGCGTGTCGGTGGTTCGATTCCGCCCCTGGGCACCAAACTCTGGCACTTACGCCACCTCTGGGCATCATCCAGAATCAAAGGTGACGAAAACCTGACTTCACCCCTTAAGCACGCTGACCGCCCGCCGAACAGTCTCGGGCGCTAAGTGGGCTTGCGTCTCTGTCGTGGTGACCGAGAAATGCCCGGAAGGTCGCCGATTTCTGCCCGCAGAACCCCGGCTGTCGTCAGCCAAGCCGCGCAAGTCTCCATCAGAAAAACCGGGTCCATTTGGCCGAAAACACCGATTCCAGACTCGATTCTTTCGATCTAATCGACTGAGTCAAAGAGAACCATGATCACAGGTGAACTCAAATCCAAGGTCGACCGTATTTGGGACACCCTGTGGTCTGGCGGTATCTCCAACCCGCTTTCGGTCATCGAGCAGCTCACCTACCTGCTGTTCATCAAACGCCTGGATGAGCTGCACACCTTGAGCGAACGCAAGGCCGCGCGCACCGGCAAGCCTATCGAAGAGCCGATCTTCTCGCCGGACCAGAGCGCCCTGCGCTGGTCGCGTTTCAAGGAGACCGCCCCGGAGACGATGTTCGAGACGGTGCGCGACAGCGTCTTTCCCTTCATCAAGACGCTCGGGCGCAACGGCGGGCAGGCCAACGCCGCTTATGGCGATCAACTGATCAAAGAACTGTCCAAGCGGCTCGGGGACGAGTTCGGCAAGGGCTTTTCTATTGCCAACCTCAAGAATTTCCGCAAGTTCTATCTGACCTTCCCCGAGCTGCAAAAAGGCTACGCACTGCGTAGCCAATTGAGCTGGAGCCACTACCGCCTGATCATGCGGGTCGAAGAGGCCGAGGCCCGCGACTACTACATCCGCGAGGCCGCCGACCAAGGCTGGAGCAGCCGGCAACTGGAGCGCAACATCCGCAGCGGCTGGCATCGGCGCCTCCCCTCGACCTCCAGCACCGCTTCGCCACCATCGCCGGATCAGTCGAGCGCCAGAAAATCCGCCTGCGCGCCCACCTAGCCGAGTTGGATGCCCTGTTTGCGTCTTTCCAAATCCGGCGCCTTCAATGGAGAGCTTTGATCGAGTGATGAGATTTTTCTACAACCAAAAATCTGTCACACCGGGTAACTGGCTGGCCGAATACAAGGATTCAGAGTTCAACTCGCCGACCAGATCGACGGTTCCTCTGCTCGACGCGCTGCGGCAGGAACAGCCGCCCGTGTTCCTGTGGGAATTGCTGAAAGCATCCGGTTTGAACCCCGAGGCGACCGACCTCCATCTCGAATATCAGGTTAAGCCCAGCCGTGGGCGAGGCCAGGCGTCCCATACCGATCTGATGGCGATTGAGGCGGCTCCGGCGAATCGGGCTCTCGCGGTCGAGGCCAAGTGGACAGAGCCGCGTTACGAGACGGTTTCCAAGTGGTTGGGAGGCGGAACGGCACCTGAAAATCGACGCTTGGTCTTGCGCGGCTGGCTCGACCAGATCGAATCTCATGCCGCTGGAACGATAGCGACCGACGATTGCGGCGAGCTGATCTATCAAATGGTGCATCGGGCTGCGTCCGCTGTATCCGCCAGCGGCCCCGGCGGTCATCCGGCGATGGCTTATCTGGTTTTCCACGATGGGGATGCGGGCCACCTTGATGATTGCCGGTCTGATCTGTGTAGACTTCGGTCAGCCATCGGCAAGGTCGAGGGCTTCCCGTTTTTCCTCGTATTCGTCCCGCTCCACGAGACCGACGCATTTTGCAAAGTGAAGGATCTCAAAAAGGGAGACGCGGAGACAGGCAGAGCCGTCCGGCAGTCCTTGGCCCAAGGCAGCCTACCCCTGTTCCGCTTTGGCAAGCCACATATCGAGCGAATTTGAATTTGTTGCAAGGCGCAGGGCGGGAAAGCGAACCGCATCCAGCAGCCATTCGCTAAAGCGCCTTCCGTCCCGAGTTCCGTGTTCCACCTCTGTTGACATGCGCTATAATTGACCGACCAAGCAACTGAGCACCCGGACAATGCGCCCATCGATAGCCCTGCAACAACATCGTGACCGCATTCGCGAAATTGCCCTAAGTCACCGGGTCACCGACGTGCGCGTCTTCGGCTCTGTGTTGCGCGGTGAGGACCGGGAGGGCAGCGATCTGGATCTCTTGGTCGACCCGACGAGTGAGACCACCTACTTTGACCTTGGCGGTATTCAGTATGAGCTGTCCGAGCTGCTCGGCCTCCGTGTCGATGTGCTGACTCCTGGCTCCCTACCCGAGCGTTTCAAGCAGAAGGTGCTGGATGAGGCGCAGCGCGTATGACTTCGCTCGACGAACTGCGGCTGTCGGATTTTCTTCAGCACATTCTCGACGCCATCGAGCGCTGTCAGCGCTACACCTCAGGCATGGACGAGGCAAGGTTTTGCGACGACGAGAAGACGCAAGACGCAAGACGCAGTCATTCGCACGTTCGAGATCATCGGTGAGGCATCAAACAACATTACAAAACGCTTCCCGGACTTTGCGGGAGAACATCCGGAGATCCCGTGGCGAATGGCCATCGGGATGCGCAACATGCTGGCGCATGGATACTTCACACTTAACTTGAGCGCCATCTGGACGACCATCCACCGCGATCTGCCAAGTCTTCATCGCAACCTTCGCGTTCTTGCTGATTTGATCGACAATCAGGCGTAAAAATCCGCGCCAGTCCGGAAGGCCAGTATGAGCAACTTCTCTTTTCTTCCGCCTGAGTTCCGCGCCGACGCCGAGGCGCGCTTCGGTATCGGGCATTTCGATCTGGTGATCATCGACGAGGCGCACCGCGTGGGAGAACCTCGACTGGAGCGACGAACTGGACCCGGATCAGCTCCCCGACAATGTCAACGCAGCAGCAATCAATAGTTGGCTGTTTAACAAGGACAGGGTGGACAAGCATACCATTACCCATATCTCCCCGCCCCAGCGTCGTCCGGGGCTGGACACAGCTCCCGAGTTCTGCTGAGATGCCCTTTCATCTTCAGCAAGGGGACGGGAGACCATGGACCAAGCCATTCCAAGCCGTTTATGTGGGCGCCCTTTCAACGAGACCGACTTAGCGCGCCTTCGCCAGGAGATCGCGCTGGCGCAGCCGCCGCTGCGCGCGGAGATTGCGCGGCGGGTGTGTCGCGCGCTGGAGTGGACCGATATCCAAGGCCGCCCCAAGCTCATGAGTGCCCGGGTGGGACTGCTGCGGTTGCATCGTGCCGGGCTCATTGTGCTGCCGCCACCGACCTGCGGCAATGGCAATGGGCGGCGCTTCGTCCCGCGCCCCGAGTCCCGGCCCGAACCGATCCCAGTGTCCGTCCCGCTGCGCGCGCTCAGCGGCTTGCGCCTGGCGCGCGTTGATGATCGAAGGGCCTCGCAATTATGGAACGGCCTGATCGAACGCTACCACTACCTCGGCTACAGTCCCCTGCCCGGTGCGCAGCTGCGCTACCTGATCCAGTGGGATGGCGGTCTGCTCGGCGCCATCGGCTTTGGCGCGGCGGCCTGGAAAGTCGCTGCCCGCGACCGCTGGATTGGCTGGACGCCCGCGCAGCGCCAAGCACACCTGGGACGGGTGCTCAACAACGCCCGCTTCCTCATCCTGCCCTGGGTGCAGGTCAAACACCTCGCCTCCAAGGTGCTGTCCTTGGCCGCGCGGCAAGTCAGTGTCGACTTTCCCGCCCGCTATGGCGAGCGTCTGGTGCTGCTGGAGACCTTTGTCGAGACCCCACGCTTTGCCGGGACCTGTTACCGTGCCGCCAACTGGCACGACTTGGGCGAAACCACCGGACGCGGCAAGTGCGACCGCACCCATCGGGCCGCGCTGCCGCGCAAGGCGATCTATGTCTACCCGCTGGCGGCGGACTTCCGCGCCGCCCTGGGGGTGGTGGCATGATCGCGCTGGCCTCTGAACTGCAGGACATCTCTCTGGGCGACAAGCGCCTGAATCATCGCGCCCAACAGGTGCTTGAAACCCTCGGCGCCAAGCCGACACAAAGTATTCCCGGGGCTTGCAACGGTTGGTATGAGACCCGGGCCGCCTATCGCTTTTTCGATCATCCCACGGTCACCGCCGAGCAGATCCTCGCACCCCATTTTGCTTGTACCGAAGAACGTCTGCGCGAGCATCCGCGGGTGCTGTGTATCCAAGATACCAGCGAGCTGGACTATACAACCAAAAAAGGCATTGTCGGTCTTGGGCCACTGAACTTTGAGAGCCGCTATGGGATGTACATCCATCCCACCTTGGCGGTCACGCCCGAGCGCCTCGCGCTGGGGCTGCTGGATTTGCACACTTTTGTGCGCGAGCCCGGTAGCCTGGGCAAGGACAAAGACTCGCGCCGCCCACTGGAGGAGAAAGAAAGCGTGCGCTGGGTCGATGGCTACGCGCGCGTCAATGCGCTGGCCGAGGAACTGAGCGACACGCGCTTGACCTATGTTGCCGATCGCGAGGGCGACATCTACGACCTGTTTGTTGAAGCGCCCATCCCCGAGAACAGCGCCGATTGGCTGGTACGGGTGCAGCATCGCGACCGCTGCTTGGCCGATGGCAGAAAGCTCAATGAGGCCCTGGACGCCGCCCCGGTGCTCACCGAGATCACCTTCGAGCGTCCCGCCACCAAGGGGGCCAAAGCACGCCAGGTCACGCAGGAGATCAAGGTGGTGCGCGTGACCCTGAAGGCACCCTGGCGCCCGGATCGCACCTTGCCCGATGTCACGGTCACGGCTTTGCTGGCCACCGAGGTCAATCCGCCCGCCGGCGAGGAGCCACTCAACTGGCTGTTGCTGACCAATCTGGCGGTGCAGAGCGCCCAAGAGGCCATCGAGACGCTCTCCTGGTATCTTTGCAGGTGGCAAGTGGAAATTTTTTTCCGGATCTTAAAAAGTGGCTGCCGCATTGAGGAGCTGCAGCTCGAGACGCGCGAGCGCCTGGAGCCGGCGCTCGCTTTGTACATGATCATCGCGTGGCGGGTGCTGTACCTGACCATGCTCGGGCGCGAGTGCCCGGAGTTGCCTTGCGATGCGGTCTTTGCCGAGGAGGAATGGAAGGCGGTCTATCTGGTCACCCAGAAACAAGCGCCACCCGAGCAGCCGCCCTCGCTCGATACCATGGTGCGCATGGTCGCCTCCCTGGGCGGCTTTCTCAACCGCAAATCCGATGGGTTCCCGGGACCGAAGACGCTCTGGATTGGGTTGCAGCGCATCCCCGATTTTGTCATGGCGCTGGAGGCTTACCGCAGCGTCAGGGATAGTTATGGGTAATGGTATGGGTGGACAAGGTGCTCCAGGGCAGGGTGGTGGAAGGGATCTTCCAAACCCTCGAAAACATTCACTCCGGCCTCAACGCACAGGCCGCGTAACCTTAGGCTCCGCTCGGCAGGCGTGCAGTGGCATAAATCCGACAGGCGAGGTCATCATGAAACCCGACATCATCGGCCATTGCTGGCATTGCGGCACTGATCTAACGCGCGCCGACTATGGGCGCGAGAATCACTGCCTGAGCTGTGGCAAGGCCACGCGCGCTTGCCGTAACTGCCGGCTCTATCAGCGCGGTCGCCCCAATGACTGTCTGGAGCCACTGGCCGAGTCGATCACCGACAAGGCCCGCGCCAACTTCTGCGAGCATTTCGATCCCGCGCTAAAGCCCACCGCTGCCCGGAGCCCAAACGACACGCAGGATAGCGATCATCTCAGGCAGGCGGCAGAGTCCCTGTTCAAGTAAGTAGAGGATGTTGAAGAATGAGCGCCAAGTTTTTTTGGTTTCTGGTCTTTGGAGTCTTCGTCATCACCCTGGGTGTCGCCGCCGCAGCGCCTGGTCTCACAGAGTACGAGGTCTCGACAGGGCCCGCCTCCTATTGTGAGATCGTTGATCCCTACCCCTCGGAGTTGATCGATTCCAGCGGGCTGCTCATGCCCCGAACTGGGAAGATCCGCTTCGTCGCGAGAGACGGGAACGAGCTGGACGCATATACCTACCGGAGCTCGGGCTGGGACGGCACCGGTCCGATTCTCTTCGGAATTCACGGCGCGAGTCGCGGCGCCTCAAGAGTGAGGGACTACCTCAGCCCCTTCGCTGAGCGCGTCGACGGGATGGTCATCGCGCCGGAGTTTCCAAAAAATCTCTACCGCAATTTCACCACCCTGGTCGGCGACAAGAGAGTAAGGGGAGGGGACTACGACGCCAAGAAGTGGAGAGAGCCCGATGCGTACCTCTATGCCGAAGTTGAGCACCTCTTCGAAGCAGTCAAGATCCTCTTGGGCAGCCCTCAGTGCGGCTACCGCATCTTCGGCCACAGTGCTGGTGCCCAGTTTACGCATCGCTTGGTGACCTTTCGCAGCGACGCCCGAGTGATTCGCGCAGTGGCGGCTAACGCCGGCTGGTACACCCTCCCAAGTAAAGGAGAGGGGGGCGACCCGAACTTCTTTTTCCCCTATGGGCTTCAGGGTAGCCCCTTCACAAAAAATCAGCTGAAGGACTCCTTCGGGAAAGAGCTGGTAGTGCTCCTTGGGGATCAAGACCTCTCGCTCTCCTCGGAAGATGAGCTCGTCCGAGACACCGACGAGGCAAACGCCCAAGGGCTTTATCGCCTCGCGAGGGGAAACTTCTACTTTGATCTGGCCCAGGAAGAGGCTCTAGCCTTGGGCGCCCCGTTGCGTTGGAAAAGGGATATCATCCACGGCGTCGCCCACAGCAGCACTGGAATGATTGGCGTGGGCGCCTGGTATCTTTTTTCCCCTTGGGACAAGGTGCCTTGCGAATCGACCCCTGCCAGCGAGGCCACTGGCCTTGTCATCAACGAGATCCTTGCCGACCCACCAAAGGATGAGTTCAATCTGACCGTTGGCGACGCGAACGGAGACGGGCTGAGGGTGGAGAAAGATGACGAGTTTATTGAGCTGATCAATCGAGGTGAAAAGCCCATCTGCCTTCGCGGCTGGACCCTGGGGGATAACGCCAACCCCGCGCGCCACCGCTTCCCGTTGGGAGATACCCTTAAGCCGGGAGAGGCGGTGGTCGTTTTTGGAGGGGGTGTCCCCACTGGCGACTTCCATGGTGCCTGGGTCCAGTGGACCGCCAGGGGGAAGCTCGGACTCAAGGGGGGCGGAGACGGCCTGACTTTGGCGGATCGAGCAGGAAAGGTGCACACCCGCTTTACCTGGGGAGACTGCGGGGATGGGGCTTGCGTCGACGACTCCAACTGCCCTCAAGGCGCCCTCTGCGAGCACATCGAGGTCAACTTGAGCGACAACCAGTCCATCGTTCGGTCACCTGAGATTACAGGTCCTTGGACCCTGCACGGGGAGATCGAAGCTAGCGGCGCGCCTTTCTCTCCAGGTGGCAGCGCCCAAGGGAGCTCCTTTTCCCCCTGACCTGGGGCAGTCTGCTAAGGATATCCACTCGTGCCTCGGTGCACAGGCCGCGTCATCTTAGGCTCCACACGGCAGACGCCTGATCCGCCAAAGCACTCGATTAAATGCCAAGAAAGAGCTTGAGCAGCAGCAGGATGATGGCGGCGACGCCAACTCCATTGAAGAAGCGGTTGATTCGGCGCCGGCGTTGGCGCCTTCGCTCGGTTTCGGCGGAGAGTTTCGGATCGGCGGCCAGGTCCGGATTTAGATAGACGGGGCGGTGGTCGAGATCGATGGCGTCGACTGCCGCGATCGCGGTCACCGGATCGGTCTGATAAAGGCCCGCCTCGACGTCGATGGTGCATCGGCGCAGGGCGGTATGAGCGTGCATCAGGGCGACATCCAGGCTCGCGAAGGATGCGACATAGCAGATCCGGGGGAGGTCAGGTTCCTGGGTCGGCCCGGTGGGCAGGCTTGGTTGATGGTCGGTGCCATGAATCCTGACAAATCCAGGTCGATCAACTCGGGTTTCGACGATGAGATAGCCGGCTTGCATCGGGATGACTTCTCGGGTGGAGTCAAAGATTGTTTACCCTGCCAAGGCGACCATTTTGCTGGTCGTCAAGCAACAGATCAACTCCAGCGCTAATGGCGGCGATGGTGGTATTTGTCATGGCCCCGAGATTAATGGATCGGCGCTGGGTCTTGACCGATCTTTCAGTCCTCGTTAAGGTTTTTTTATCTCGTGGCCTTGGCAGTTTTGGGCCTTTGGTTTTTTCCCGTCGGCGGAATGCTGGCGGAGATAAATACGAATGCCTGGAGTTTTGCCGATGACTATTGCCCGCAAGTTTACCCTCGCCATCCTGATCCTCTTGATCAGTTTCGTTGTTGTGCTGAGCGTTCTCAGCGTGATCCAAACTCGGAATCAAGCCATGACAGCCGCCGTGGCCGAAGCGGCTCAGGCAACCGCTCAGACCGTCCGCATCCTGAGCATCACCGACCAACTGATGCTGGAGCAGGTTCGCCACAGCATGGCCGAACTCAAAGACATGGGCGCGGCCCTTGGTGTCCCGTCTATTGGCGAACAGGTCCAGGTTAAAGATCGCCAGGTGCCTCAGTTGTGGCTGGGGGATGCGCCCCAGGCCAACCAGTTCCAACTGGTGGATGAACTCACCCGCAAGATGGGTGGTACCGCCACCCTTTTTGTCAAGGCGGGTAGCGACTTTGTGCGGGTGTCCACCAATGTTAAAACCCAGGGGCAGCGGGCCACGGGTACTTTGCTTGCGCCCCAAGGGGCCGCCATGGCTGCCATCCGACAGGGCCAGGCCTTCTATGGCCTGGTGGATATCCTCGGCTCTCCCTACCTGACCGGCTATGAGCCCATGCGCGACAATCAAGGCCAGGTCATCGGTATCTGGTACGTGGGGTACAAAGCCGATCTGGATGTGCTGGCCAGCTATATCGTCGAGAGCCAGGTGATGGAGAATGGCTTTGTGGCGCTGGTGGACAATCTGGGTCGAGTGCGCTTTAACTCCGAGCACCAGAGCGAGGAAACTGTTTTGCAAGCCATCGCCGGCAAGGGTGACCACTGGACCTTGACCAAGACTCCTTTCACGCCCTGGGGCTATGAGATCGTGACCGCTGTCGACAATGATGAAGTGGCCGCCATTATCTGGCAGCGCAGCCTCGTTCTGCTTGGTCTCTTTGCCGGTGGCGGCATCCTCTTCCTAGTGGTGATACAGCTGCTGCTCAGGCGCCTGGTGACCCATCCCCTCAATGTTGTCCATGAGCGCATCAAGGCCATCACGGAGGGAGACGGCGACCTGACCCTGCGCCTTAACGCCAAGGGCAACGACGAGCTGGCGTTGATGTCCAGGGGCTTTGATCGCCTGCTCGATCAGGTCCACGAGACGGTGCGGGAGGTCAAGCACATGGCCGCTACCTTGGCTGACTCGGCCCAGTCCCTGTCGGCCATCGCTGGCCAAACCGACGGCGCTCTGAGTGAACAGCAAGAGAGCACCGATCTGGCGGCCACAGCGATCCACCAGATGAGTCACTCCATCGCCGAGGTGGCCAGCCGGATCGGGGATGTGGCCAAGCTCACCGCCGAGACCGATCAGCAGGGTGCCCAGGGCGGTCGCATGCTCGAAGGGACTCTGGTGGAAATTCGCCAGCAGGCCGACAACCTTGTCGGCGCTCAGGGGGTGCTGGGTGAGCTGGGTCAAGCCAGTGATGGCATCGGGCAGGTGCTGGAGGTCATTCAGAACATTGCCGAGCAAACCAACCTGCTGGCCCTCAATGCCGCCATTGAGGCTGCCAGGGCCGGGGAGCAGGGACGGGGCTTTGCAGTGGTGGCGGACGAAGTGCGCTCTCTTGCCAGCCGCACCCAAAGTTCCACCGAGGAGATCAACCGGATGATCTCCACCCTGCAGAGCAATGCCGCTCAGGCGAGGACTGTCATGGAAAACAGCAGTGCCAGTGCGGCCGACAATGCCGATCAGGTCAGCGAGTTGGCCCAGACGCTGAGCGCCATACTGGGCTCGGTGTCTACAATCAACCAGCACAACACGGACATTGCCGCTTCCGCCCACCAGCAGGAGGTCGTCGCCGAGGACATCAATAAAACCCTGGCGTCCTTGTCAGACGGGTCCTACCAGACTCGGCAAATGTCCGAAAAAACCTTGGATCATGCCAAACAGCTCAATGGCTATGCCGACGCCCTGAAGCAGTTGGTGAAGGGGTTTCGTACCGCCTCCTGAAGCTGTGAGCTTAATTGGGCTTGGCCTATGTGGACATGACGAGCGAGCGCATTGGTGCCGCCTCTGGTGACGGCCGCAATTGCACGAAGCGCGGACGCATCGAAAGCCGCGGATTTGCCGTCGCGGCGAGGTGCGGACTTGATACTCGTTACGTTTTATTTTATCTTTTCGCACTGCGTCAGTTCATCCACCGTGTTTTCTCACTAAATGGACGGAAAATCATGAAACTATTTATTGCACTACTTGCCATCATCCCGGTTCTTGCCTTCGGCGTTAGCGGAGAAGAAGCAGCCCCGGCAACTGAAACAGCCGATAGCTCCGCTGCGGCGCAGGAAAAAGAATCTCCACAGGCTGAAGGCGGCATCTTGCTTCCCGACGGATGGGGAATATCGGACGCCGTCTCTGCAGAGGAAGTTGAAGCAATCATGAAAACACCCGGTTTCCGGTCATTCCCGGAAGCCTCCTCCAGTGCGTCATCAGGAAGACCTGCAGGCAGTTACAATTTGCCCGGCACCCCATACAGCCAAGTGAAATTCAGTGCAAATGTTACCGGGGGGCGGCAGGCATACGATACAGCCGCAGGCTACCTTGCAGATACAAAAGAAATAGACGGCCCGAATTGGGATTCCGCCCTGATGGGGGAGGTCAAGGCAGGAGGAAAAACCCAGATGAGAATGCTGGTTCTCAAGGGCGATCAGTTCTTCATGATTTCTTGGGTGCCTGAGCTATACCCAGAACTAGACCCCGAAGAAACCAATGTGGAGCTCGCCGATCTTCTCATCACAAATCTCTACGGAGAATAGGCTGCAAAACATCCAAGTTCCAATTCGCGCAGATCAGCCTTTGACTGCTGAACAGCAGCCGGAATCTCTACTTTTCGGTGATAGGCAGAACTTGTCTGGCATGCCTGACCGCCATTCTCTTGCGTCCACTTGTACTGTTGCATTCATCCAAAACCACCGAAGGAGGCAGTATGAAACGTTTAACAATGGCTGTAGGTTTATTGACCTTGGGGCTCGCTACTGGCGCATTCGGTAATGCGCAAGAATATTGTGAGGGCTATAAGGCTGGTTACAAAGCCGGTCGTGGTCGAAATGATGTAGCTGTCCCGACCTGTCCGGCTGCACCGACCACACCAGCAGGGTCCACACCTTACCAGGAAGGCCTAAAAGCCGGAATGAAAGCGGGCAGCAAAGATAAATAGTGCCCGACCGAAAACTCGATTTTTTCGCCAATCCAAGCCGGACTCGGCGGGGCAAATCACGTTTGGTGAATGGCTATTTCGGCGTCGAAGGTGGTCTTGAGTCCATTATTGAGAATGATTCTTAAAAACCGAGAAATCGAGATAGACCACCCCCTGGGATCGCCTGGAAGTGCCCCGTTCAATCTGCTCAGGCGGCGCGTTTTTGTCGCTGTCGCCTGCGGCGGCGTTCAGCCTCTGCGTCACGGGCGATCAGGATGGCGCCCAGGCGATGGATGTTGCGTCCGAGGACTGCAAGGGCAAGGTAGCGCTCGAGGCCGTCTTCACCATGGTCAGGACAGCGATCAAGGCCGTGCGCTTCGAGGGCGTTGATCGCGGATTCGACCGCCGAGTGCTGGCGTTTGCGTCGGCGGAATTCGGGATCCTGTTCGCGTTCAAGCTCGGCGGCGTTGCACTTGCATTTCTTGGGCAGCACCGGAAAGTCGATGACCTCGGCGAGCTGCTTTTGGTTGCTGGGACTGTGGAAGCCTTTGTCGGGACTGAGGCTTTTGATGCGCGGGTAGCAGGCGCTCAAACGGGTGGCGATGGGCACGGCGACCTGATCGTCGGTTTCGCCGAACATCACCCGATGGTGGAGGATGAAGCCGAACTGATCCTCGCTGATGGCCACGCGCACGCCGAGTTCGACCGGGACATAGTGAAATATCACGAGCTTGTAGCGGGTGTCTCTGGCGCGCGCGAGGAACTGCTCGGCGAGATTGAGGTAAACACCATAGGCGGCATGGATGTCCTCTTCACCCGCAGCGCGCTTGTCTTCATCTTTGGAGGTGGAACGCTTGCGTTGCTGCACGAGCCGATAGGCCTTTTTCAGGCAACGGATATTGTAGGCACTCTGGCGCCAGTCGCTCAGGCCATGGTCTGCACAGAAGGAAGCCGAGGTCTCGATGGCCTTGCGTACGGCATCCTGAAGCAGATCGATGTCGGTGGGGAAATGCACGTCGGTCTCGACGACAAAGGAATCGCAGCGCGCTTCCAACGGGGCGTCAGGATGGGGTTTGACAAGGTCGTGTCCCGCCTTGACGACACCGGCATTGATTGATCCGTTCGAGAACCTCCGGGGTGAACAGGCGCAGGTTGTCTTTGAGGGTCTGAAGGCTGTAGCGATCCTCATCGGACCAGTCGCTGTGACCGAGCATCTGGCGCACCAGGCGGTGCTGATTGGCGAACTCTTGCACGCGGTCGTAGTCGGCGTTTAGCCCTTGGCGCAAGGTGCCCAGCACCAAGATTCGCCATTGGGACATACCGGGACGGCCGGTGTCGGCACTGACGAACGCTTCCCCATCGGCGCGCACCGGCAGCACATCGGCGAGGATGGCGAAGACGGCTTCGCGCAGGGGTTCGGTGGTGTAGATGTGCCGCAGACCCCGGAGCAGTCGCAGGATGTCGTCGCGGGAGAAGCAGTCGAACGCGATGGCGGAGATGTCACACTCGCCAAGCTGCATCTGGGCACGGATGATATTGCGCATGGGAGAAGCCTGGAATGAACGAAGTTGCGTTGACCGGTTCCGGCGCTAAAGATCCTGGCTAGTATCGCAACCCCGACCCTGACGGAGCTAGCAGACGGTGAATAGCTTTCGCGCTCGGTTCATCAATGTGATCGGGGCTGCATCGGGCCATCCTGAATTTTGCCCTCGGTAATGCACATGGGGTATCCTCGCTGAACACGAATTTCGCAGTGCAAGGTGTGTGTCTTGGCGACAACCGCGACAAAGCTCGATGACCTCTCCGCCAACCTGATTGCCTGGGCCAAGGCCCATGCCACGGACAGGCGGGAGTCGGTGCTCGACCTGCCGCACCTCATGCTGGGCGCCCTCAAAGCGGACGCTGGGCGCGAACTGATTAGCGAGCTTCTCGCCTCCGACTATCCACTTGACCCGTCGCGCTTCGCGCCAGACTTGCGCGAGCGCCTCGCGCGCGTTTCCCAGCCCATCACTGACCAGCAACTGCCCCTGTCGCCGCGGCTCAAGGCGCTGGTTGGCGACCTCATGGCGCGGTATCGGGAGCTGTCCGCCAAGCCGCTCCTGGAGCGGCTAATCGAGGAACTGGACGACGACCCGGACTGGAAGCACTGGCTGTTCGATCCCACCCGCCAGCAGCGCATGGCGAGCGGCGGCCGCTGGGATGCGCTGAAAGCCGCGTCCGAGCGGGTCTCAGCATTCCGTTCGGCCTTGGCGGGGCGTGTTCTCGGCCAGGAGCAAGCCGTCGAGGCGGTGTGCGAGGCGCTCTTTGCCAGCCTGCTGGTGCCGCCGCGCGGCGAGGACGACAGTAACGGCCCGCGCATGGTGCTCACATTCGCGGGGCCGCCGGGCGTGGGCAAGACCTTTCTCGCGGAAACGCTCGCCGCGCAGCTCGGCCAAGCCCCGCCGCAGGCGCCAACCCAAACCGAGCCCAAGGCGGAATCCCCGGCCAGCCCCCTGCTCAGGCTGGACATGTCCGCCTACGCCAACCATCAGTCGCACGAGCAGCTCATTGGCTTCAATCCGGTCTACCACGGCGCCCAGGGCGGGCTGCTGACCGGATTCGTCAAGGACCACCCGGAAGGCGTCATCCTGATCGACGAAGTCGAAAAGGCGCACCCCAACACCCAGAACCTCTTCCTGCAGATTCTCGATGCCGGCCACCTGTACGAGAACCACCGCAAGGAGACCATCGACTTCTCCCGCGCGGTGCTCATCTTCACCACCAACCTGGGCCGCGAGCTTTACGAGCGGCCCAACCGCGCCGGTATCCTGGGCGATAGCCTGGCGCTGTCCGACACTATTCTGGACGCCCTCGGGCGGGAAGTCGCCGCCGACCAGCGCGCTGGGGACCACAAGGGCCTCTCGCCCGAGCTGCTCTCGCGCCTGGGCAAGGGCACCGCGGTGCTGTTTCGCCACCTCGACGGGCTCGCGCTCGAGCGCATTGCCCGGGCCACGGTGCAGGAGGTCTCCGCGCGGCTCGAAGCCGCCTCCGGCATGCGCCTGCGCATCGCCGATCCGCTGGTGCTCACGCTCTTCGTGCTGCGCTATGGCGTCGGCGGCGATGCCCGCCGCCTCACCAGCGGCCTGCGCGGCTTTCTCACCGGCGCCATTCGCGACCTGCTCGCCAACCTGGTCACCGACAGCCTGCCCCCGGCCGCCACCTTCGTCGCGCTGCGCCCGCCAGACCCCGTGGCGATTCCGCCCCAGATCCGCGCCATCCTCGCCGCCCCGGTCAAGCTGCTGCTGATCGAGGATGATCCTTGGCAAATTCCCATCGACGACGCCTGGCGGATCACCAAGGCACGCGACCACGCCGAGGCCGAGCAGGCGCTGCGTCAGGCCAACGCCGACCTGGTGCTGCTCGACCTGCATCTGGGCTCCGGGGCCGATGGCGGCGATGTCTCCCAAAGCATGCGGCTGCTGCAATGGCTGCGCGCCCACCATCCGGAAGTGCCCGTCTATCTGGTGACCGAGCAGCTCGACCGGCGCGGTCTCGGCAGCGAGCTGGTCGAGCGCATCTCGGTGGAGGGCGGCGCCCGCGGCGTGCTGTCCAAGGGCGCCTCCGCGGCGGACGCGCACGCCGGCCAGCCCGTCTCGGCGCGCGATCTGGTCGCGACGCGCCTGAGCGAGATCGGCGACGAAATTCGCCGCCACAAGCTCTTTCGTCACTACCAGCGGCGCTTGCAGGTGCTGCATTTCGATCTCGCGCCCCCCGATCTCACCGTCACCGATGGCACCATCGCCCTCCGGCTTGGCGGTGTGCGCGAAGTCACCGCCGTTGCCGCCATGGACCGCGACCGCCTCGGCTGGGTCGAGCGCCCGGGCGCCCGCTTTGCCGACATCGCCGGCGCCGCGCAAGCCAAGCAGCGCCTGCGCGACGTGGTCGGCTGGCTGCGCGATCCAACCCCGCTCAAGGCCTTCGGCATCCGCCCGCCGCGCGGCATCCTGCTCACCGGCCCGCCCGGCACCGGCAAGACCAGCCTGGCCCGCGCCCTGGCCGGCGAGGCCGATGTGCCCTTTCTCTCCATCGCCGGCACCGAGATCCTCAGCAAATGGGTCGGCGAGTCGGAACGCCAACTGCGCGAGCTGTTCGAGCGCGCCCGCCGCTATGCCCCCGCGCTGCTGTTCATCGACGAGATCGACAGCATCGGGGCAAGCCGCGCGGGCGCTTCGCAACGCGCGGCGCACGCCGGCCCCATCAATGAGCTGCTCACCCAGCTCGATGGCTTCGACGACACCGACCGCCCCATCTTCGTGCTCGCCGCCACCAACCGCCCCGACGTGCTCGACCCGGCGCTGACCCGCCCCGGGCGTTTCGACCTGGAAATCGAGGTGCCCAATCCCGACGCCGAGGCCCGCGCGCACTTGTTCAAGCTGCGGCTCCCACCGCGCGCCACTGCCGCCGACATCGATGTCCAACGCCTGGTGCGCCGCAGCAGTGGCATGAGCGGCGCGGACATCGCCCAAGTCTGTCGCGAGGCCGCCATGTCCGCGCTGCGGCGCGCGGCCGAGCAAATCCGCCAGACCGACCTCGAGGAAGCCCTCAGCATCCTGCGCATGGGTCTGGCCAGCGAGCGCGTGGTGCTGACCGAAACAGCCCGCCGCGCCGTCGCCGTGCATGAGTCCGGCCATGCCCTGATGCAACACCTGTGCTTCCCGGAGGAATCCGTGGTGGTGCTGACCATCCTGCCGCGCGGCCGGGCACTGGGTCACATGGAACAGGCGCCCGACGAAGCCGCCCACTCACCGAACCGCGACAGCGTCTTCAAGCGCATCCAGGTGCTGCTGGCCGGGCGCCTGGCCGAGCAGCTAGTGCTCGGCGACGGGCGCATCTCCGCCGGCTGTGCCGATGACCTCAAGCGCGCGACCGCCATGGCCGCCCAAGCGGTGCTGCACTGGGGCATGGACCCGGACTGGGGGCTGCTCAGCATCGGCGGACTCCATGCCGCCCTGCCGGCGGCGGAGGGCGCCTCCCGTGCCGAGCACGCCGCCCCCGTGCGCCGTTGGCTGGAGCAAGCCGCCACCGCCGCGCGCGAGCGCCTGATCGAACACCGCGACAGGCTCGAGCGCCTGGCCGCCGCCCTGGAGCAAAAAGAAGTTATGTACGCGGAAGACCTGCACCCCTTCCTGACAGGCGCAACGCAACCGGAGGATTAGTCAATGGCCACATCCCTGCAAGAAATCTCCGCCTTTCTAGAAGAAAAGAACATCAAGCACGAGTTGAAGGAGGACGAAGGCTTCATCGGCTTCGTTTTCAATACCAGTCGCTACCGCAACACCGAAGGCGACACCAGGATCACCATCATCATCGCCCCGGAAGAAGAGGGCGAATTCCTCAAAGTCTTCGCACCCAAGATATACGCCTACAAGGACGGCCCCCATGCGCTGGCTGTTTACCAGCTGTGCCTGATGATCAATTGGCGCACCAAGATGCTCCAGCTGGAATACGACGCCAGCGACGGCGAAATCCGCGCCATGATCGATTTCCCGCTCGAAGACGCCAAGCTCACCAGCAGGCAACTCCATCGGGCGATTCACGGCCTGCTTGAGATCATCGAAACCTTCGCCCCAGCCTTCGAGGCCGCCATCAACGAAGGCCGCATCGAACTCCCCGAGCCGCCAGACCAAGCCGTCTCCGACCAACTACGCGCCCTGGTCGAGGCAGTCGGGCGCGGCGGCGTGGATGCGGAAACCTTGCAGGCGATTGTGGAGGAGGTGAGGCAGCGCGGTGGCGGTGGGGAGGTTGGGCCGGATCGGTTGTAAACCTGGTCCACCGCGCCTTTTATTCCGCAGCCCGAGGCGAGGGACAGTGGAGATGCCTTCATGGGCAGCCCCTGCAATGTGGTTTTCGCCGCGGACTTGACGAACCTATATGTTGCAAGGCGCCTCACGACGGCCACCGAAACAACAACGGACTGCTAAGAGTGAATCCGAGGCGAAATAGCCGTCATTCCGCCCGGTGATTCAAGGTCACGGAATGCCGCTGGCCTAGCGCTCTGACTTTCACGTTTGTCCCACAGCCATCTCGTGCTTGGTTGGAGCCGAGGAGCTTGGCGCGGTGCTGAGCTTCAACTCGTAAAGATCCTTGATCACCTGGTTTACCGCCGAACGACTACCGAATACAACGCCGTCCAGATCGATGCGGGGCAATTGCTCAATGCGATGACTCAAATCCTTGTGTGCCGCCGCGCCAGCTTTGAGCTGCCCGACAAGGCGATCCGGAAAGTCGGTCTCATTAATCAGCAGATTTTCAATGAGTTGGCCTTGCTCAGGCTCGAAGTGTCTCGGTGGCAACAGAGAGGGGAGTGTTTCCGGGATAATATCCGGGGATAATAATTCCCTCATTCTGTTGGCAAAGTACGCAACGGGCAACACATCCTCGGGTTTGGGCGGCTTGGCACCCATTTTTGGATCCCGTCTGTATTCCAGTGCAATCCAGGCTAGCGCAGCGACAACCGACGCGGGCCGTAATCCCCATCCTTGGACCCGATCAAGCAGATCATCTGCGTCTTTTGCCTGGACAAGCTCGCCAATTAGTCGTTCGCCGGGTTGATTAAACGCGTGCTCCTTTAGAACACGCGCGAAACTGTCAGGTAGCATCGACCATTCCTGCCGCAGACGTTTCGAAAACAGGGTCTGTGCGTTTTCGGTATCAATCCGCGACATGGTCGCGGCAAACTCGCGGGCTTCCGTATAAAAGCGCGTGCGAATGGATTCATTCTGCTCCCCAGTTTCCGTGGAGTTACCCTCAAGTTTGAGCGCCTCATCAAACTCATCCAGCAGTTGTTTGAAATTCGGAACCTCGGTATTGGTCGCGGGGGCTCCAGATTTCTCCATGGCCTCATCCCAAGCCGAAACGCCCGCAAGAAAGGTGCAGTAGATGCGACCCGCATGGGCGAGTACAGCGGAAAAATCGTGTTTGATAAAGTCCGTGATTAACACTTCATGAAGTTCTTGCCACGTCATGCCTGCTATCGCGGGGTCACTCAAATCAGACGCATTGTCATGACCGGACCCTTCGGTTGAATGGTTAACCGTAGTTTTCGTGTCATCGCCACCACCGCCTCGGAGCGTCAATGCCAAGCGTTCACCCAATAGCCAATGTGCTGCCTGAAGATAAAGGGGAATACGACTCGCAAATGAAGAGGAGTCATGGGCGTTTTCGTTTCTTGGTGCGGTCTTGATCGTCTTGATTGCTTTCCTGAGGTGCCAAACTTCACCCGCTGCGATATATCGGCGCAACTGGCTTAGCGGAAAGCCATCAAGGCGTTGTAAAGCATCGGCGATCTTGGTCCGTAAAGCGGGGCGGCCGATCAGCCGGCGACATGCCGTGCCGTTTTCCTTAAATCTAATGAATAGGATGCCTTGCCCCTTCACCGCATAGTCTTTCAAGGCCGTGCGGAGGTCATCGCATTGGTCACTCCATTCATTAGGTTTTTGGTTGTCACCACCCAATGCCATCACGAGCGCGCACATTTCGTCAGTAAAACCGTTATTTTGTGCCACATCGTCAGGTGTACATTGATTGTAACGGGTTAGATCTTTGCACTTATGAAGTCGAAAATGAAACTCTATTTGTCCACCAGGAACCGAGCCGAGCACCGTGGCCGGTAGCAAGTGGACGGGCTTGAACTTGAACTCCTCCTGATCATTCAATTTCATGGCGTTCATTTCCTCGTCATGGTCGTCCTGGCGCTCGGGACTCGGTAAACCGAGTGCATTGGACAAGTCTCTCAGTGCCCGCGTCTCCTGTTCCTCTTTCTGTTTAGGCTCCATGCGTTTCGACCGAGTCACTTCCTCCAGGCTGGTGCGCGGCACGATTCGCGCAGAGGCAAGGTCGTGCAATAAAAGCGTTCGGTCCAATAATCCATATCCGTTTCCTTCCGGATTCGCGCCAAGGGTGTTTGTCGAGGGATACCAAATATTCAAAAAGGTACTCGGAAGGTTGGAAATGCCGGTTGTGTGAGTAATGATCAGCAATCCCTGATCAGGGTTCTTCAACTCGGCCAGTGCTCTGAGCCAGTCGGCCGGTTGGTGGATGCCGTCTCCTTCATAGGTAGGCAGCCATTCCAGGTTCTTGAATACCACGATCCCCAAGGTGTTTCGCCGCCAAAGCGAACGGTTAAAACGATGCGCTAACCACCGGCGTCTCGCTGAAGGTTCCGGGTTGCCTAATCTGGCGTACAAAAAACCCTTGATATCATCCACGAACGCTTTCATAACCGCTCTTTGGCTCCACCATGTTTCCACGTACTTACTCAGGACTGGCCAGCGAAGATGCAATCCCCTAGGTAGCAGACTATTGAGAGCCCACATAAATGCTTGGTACATAACCAAGCCGGTGGAAATATAGAAAAACCATCTTAGGCCCAGACTAAGGGTCTGAAGATGTTCCCACGCTAGAACGGGTAGCTCATAGGGGTGCGGCACGTTGATTTCCTGTTGCCACGCAAAACCAACGATCATTACCAGAGGGGTGGCAAAAAGTATTAGAAAAAACCAAAACGACTCAGACGCTGGAAAAAAGGTGACTTCTCGGAGCCGTTCGACGGCAAGAAAGGGTTGTTTCTTAGCCCAAGCCTGCATTCCTTTTAGAGAAAACCCGCGGGTATCGTCGGGTACCGATGGTAAAAGAGTGTCCTCAATTTTTTGCCAAAGCGCCTCAGCATTTTTCTCAGCTTCTGTTTTCTCAGATTCCTTTTTCTCGGATGCCTTTTGCTCAGTATCCTTTTGCTCAGGGTAGGACGGAGGCTGGATTGATTCAGCATAACCCGCGAGATCAATGACCAGGGGCGCGCCAAATTGCAAACGCGGCGCGGGAATCTTCGCTTCGTCTTGCGTCGCAAGTTCGCTAGCCCAGTCCTGCATTATTTTTTTTGTCCAGCGCTCGCGGTTGCCCTTATCGCCAAGAGTGTCGAGGAGTTCGTCCAGTTCTTTCGTATCAGCTGAAAAGAATCCTAGCGCCCAAGTGGGTGCCTGTTTCTTGGGCGTCATGATCGACGTATCCAACCAATTCTTAACGAAACTAACGAACAAACGCGACAGTGGTGGTAGCCAGGTAGTGTCCGTTGAGTTCGCTGACTCGGTCAGAGGTCCTGTTGATCCGATACGGTCTTCAGCGATCGGCTCGCCGTCAAGCGTGCGACGAACGATCTCAATGGTGTCAGAATTGTCATCCGAAACCACTGGCATAACCTCATAGACGCGCATGGCAAACTTATTGGTGTCATTAGAATCGGCGGTTGCAGCGTCGGCGGAAAGTGTCGGCTGGGAGCGTTGATGCGTAAGGGGCAGGCTTCGCCGATGCGCTCCCTGTGGCATGCCCCAGAAGCGCTCGAAAGACAGTGAAGCACCGTCGGTCAAAAAGTCCGCGAGTTCCTCGGCGGGTTCGATGTCCTCGTCAAGAAGGTCATTGACCAAATCCTTGTCGGGGCGCTTGTCGATTAACCAGGCTCGGAGGTCCTCTGGAGGCATTGGTGGAACGGTGAAATGCTTGCCCACTGTTAGGTCGCCGGCCGGGATGTCTCGTGTAATGCCTGCAGGGCGTGGTTTTATTCTTTGGCCTTGGCGTGCAGGATCATTCTCCCCGTTCTTCCAGCACACGTTCTTATCAACGTGACCATCGGACGCCAGGTAGCGAATGCCTGATCTAGTGTTGCGCCAACACCAGTTGGCGGTCAGGGTGCCTTTGCTGGGGGCATCCGGGGACTTTGAGTCGCGGTGCAGAGTGATGCCGTGGATCCGATTCTCCCAACAGACATTGCCCTCGAGATGGGCCTCGGACGAGGCCAGCACGATGCCCGATTCGTGGTTGTCATGGCAGCGGTTGGCGGTCAGGGGGCCTTTGCTGGGGGTATTCGGGGTCCGTTCATCGCGTTTAAGTTCGATGCCGTGGAGCCGGTTATCCCAACAGACATTGCCCTCGAGATGGGCCTCGGAGGAAAACAGAATGATGCCCGCCTCATGGTTGTCATGGCAGCGGTTGGCGATCAGGGTGCCTTTGCTGAAAAGATACAGGTGGGGTGACACCTGAATGCCGTGCTGATTGTTCGAGCAGACATTGCCTGCAAGATGGGCCTTGGAGTGAAACAAAGCGATGCCGGCGTTGTGGTTGTGATGGCAACGGTTGGCGATTAGTGTGGCATCAGACGCTAGCGCCAGTACTTGTAAGTTAATGGGCTGTACGAGTTCTATTCCGTGACTATGGTTGCTAACACTTGAGGTGTTACAGATTTGCAATTCTGAAAAAGACTCAGCAAAAATGCCATTACAGCAATCGGCAACGCGGCAGCTAATAACAGACGCATGGTCGCTGCCTTTCAAGTGTATGCCATGGAACAAACCGCCACCGTTTTCCACCTCGCAGGCGTCAATACGGAGGCGGCGCGTGGCTCGGCCATGAACAAGGGCTCCCTTAGCCGTTTCAGCGCCGTCGGCGGGGGGCGAACTGGGTTCCAAAGCTCGCAGGTGCAGACCGATCAGGGTGACATCCTCGGCATCCTCCACGAGCACGGCCGAACTGCCCGCTGTCACTCCGGTTGCGGTATTGTTGGAGTCGTCGGCACCTGGCCCGAGCCATTCCAACAGGCTCCCCGGTTCGGCTTTGATGGTGACACCGCTCGGTATCCGCAGCGTTTCGCTGCCGCTATAGATACCCGGGAGAATGCGCAGGATGGCACCTGGCTGGAGGCTGGCCAATGCGTTGGCGATCCCGTTCCATCCGTCCTCCTCGCGACATTCAACTGTGGTGTCCATACGTGCTTCCTCCAGTCTCAATTTGATACTGTGTTGCTTCGCCGACAGCCCAGTCAGACGCCTTTACGGCGCAAAGTAAGCTCACCGTGAAAATCTGAGCCATTCGTTGCAACCTCCCTGGCAATTCCAAGCTTGGAATAAATGGATGACAGTGGCGGTCTTAAACGAATGACTGACGTTGCAGTGCGGAGATTGGCTGGCCTGGCTCGATGCCGCATGGGAGGGCTCCGTCATTTGCTTGAAATGCAAGTAGCAAGCCAGGTTTTAAGGAGCCGCGAGCCCTGACCGACCGGGTTGGGTGGGAAGTAGATGCGCAAGTCGCATCCGCCGGAGCCGCACCAGGCGCGGTCGAAGCGGTAGACCAAGAGGGTATCGGTTGCGTCCGCGGGCCTGTCTTCGCGAGGGCGGCAACTGCGGGGAGTTGCTTGGGCATGTGCGATTCCTTGTCATGCTCGGTTGGCAAGCGACGCATGCGTGGTTAAGCCGCCAGACTGGGAGCGCAGTCTATGGGGGTGGCGTCGCCAACTGGTGCGGATGGACAACATAACGCTTGTTTTTGTCCGTTGTCAACAAAAGGCAATCAAATGCAAGGCGTGGCTCTTGCCGGCCGGCTCGGGGCGTGGAATCTTGAATTGCCCGCTTGTGCGGCGCTTCAGTGATCACTACGTTGTTTCTTCAACCAAGCTTCGATGACATCGGGATCAAGCCCTTTCAGCCGCGCCTCGGAATCAAGCCCCTTCAGCCGTGCCTCGGGATCAAGCCCCTCAAGGCGTTCCTCGGGGTCGAGTTGGGGCAGGTAGGTTTTGAGCCAGTCGCGGGCTTCGCGCTTCATGTCTTCGTAGGTGTGTGCCATCTTGCCTTCTCCAAATCGGTGATGGGCGATGAGATTGTGCAGGTGCGCACCCAGGTCGCTGCGCGGGCGATAACTCCTGAAAGCTGCCCGCCAGTGCGCCTCGTCGGTGGCAAACAGGCCCCAAGGGGCGTTGCGCGGGTGGAGCTCGAGCTGGTTAATCACCACCAGGCGCAGGTCGCGGGTGCCGACGCGTAGGTGATAGATTCCAGCCTTTGCGGTCTTTTGACAACTCCCGGGTGGCAGTTGTTTGACCAGCTTGCGCGGAAAGCGCGTGGCGATGGCGTAGGAGCGGAAATCCTCGGCCGGCAGTAGGGGGTAGGCTTTGCGCGGTTCCGCGACGGGGGTTTCATCGCCAGCGGGCAGGTGGCGCAGGGCGCGGATGGAGGCGAGCTTGCGGTAGGTGACGTAGTGGCTGTTGAGCTCTTCGGCCGCCCAAACACCAAAGATGCAAGGCTTGGCTCTTGCCGGCTGCGTCGGGGCGTGGAATGTTACATCGCTCCCTTTTGCGGCGCCTCAGTGATCATTGCGTTGTTTCTTTAACCAAGCTTCGATGACATCGGGATCAAGTCCTTTCAGTCGCGTCTCGGGATCAAGCCCCTTCAGTCGTGCCTCGGGATCAAGCCCCTTTAGTCGCGCCTCGGGATCAAGCCCCTTCAGTCGTGCCTCGGGATCAAACCGCCTTAGCACTTCTTCGGGATCAAGCCCCTCAAGGCGTTCCTCGGGGTCGAGTTGGGGCAGGTAGCTCTTGAGCCAGTCGCGGGCTTCGCGCTTCATGTCTTCGTAGGTGTGTGCCATCTTGCCTTCTCCAAATCGGTGATGGGCCATGAGGTTGTGCAGGTGCGCACCCAGGTCGCTGCGCGGGCGATAACTCGTGAAAGCGGCCCGCCAGTGCGCCTCGTCGGTGGCGAAGAGGCCCCAGGGGGCGTTGCGTGGGTGGAGCGCGAGCTGGTTGATCACCACCAGGCGCAGGTCGCGGGTGCCGACGCGTAGGTGATAGATTCCTGCCTTTTGGGTCTTTTGACAACTCCCTGGCGGCAGTTGTTTGACCAGCTTGCGCGGAAAGCGCGTGGCGATGGCGTAGGAGCGGAAGTCCTCGGCCGGCAGCAGCGGATAGGCTTTGCGCGGCTCCGCGACGGGGGTTTCATCGCCAGCGGGCGAGTGGCGCAGGGCGCGGATGGAGGCGAGCTTGCGGTAGGTGACGTAGTGGCTGTTCAGTTCCTCGGCCGCCCACACATCAAAGGTGCAACGTTGGCTCTTGCCGGCCGGGGCGGGGCCGTGGAATCTTAAATTGCCCGCTTGTGCGCTGCCTCAGTGATCACCGCGCTGTTTGTTCAACCAAGCTTCGATGACATCGGGATCAAGTCCTTTCAGTCGCGCCTCGGGATCAAGCCCTTTCAGTCGCGTCTCGGGATCAAACCGCCTTAGCACCTCATCGGGATCAAACCGCCTTAACACTTCTTCGGGATCAAGCCCCTCAAGGCGTTCCTCGGGGTCGAGTTGGGGCAGGTAGGTCTTGAGCCAGTCGCGGGCTTCGCGCTTCATGTCTTCGTAGGTGTGTGCCATCTTGCCTTCTCCAAATCGGTGATGGGCGATGAGATTGTGCAGGTGCGTGCCCACGTCGCTGCGCGGGCGATAACTCGTGAAAGCTGCCCGCCAGTGCGCCTCGTCGGTGGCAAACAGGCCCCAAGGGGCGTTGCGCGGGTGGAGCTCGAGCTGGTTAATCACCACCAGGCGCAGGTCGCGGGTGCCGACGCGTAGGTGATAGATTCCAGCCTTTGCGGTCTTTTGACAACTCCCGGGTGGCAGTTGTTTGACCAGCTTGCGCGGAAAGCGCGTGGCGATGGCGTAGGAGCGGAAATCCTCGACCGGCAGCAGCGGATAGGCTTTGCGCGGTTCCGCGACCGGGGTTTCATCGCCAGCGGGCAAGTGGCGCAGGGCGCGGATGGAGGCGAGTTTGCGGTAGGTAACGTAGTGGCTATTGAGTTCTTCCGCTGCCCATACATCAAAGGGTTCGCCACCGGCTTTGAAGCTCAGCAGATTATGCGCCGCTAAGTCCTCAAGCCCATCTGGGCGTTCCTCGGGTGGGGCAATGGTCTGCTCTGGCGATGGCCCTTGTTCGATGATGAGCACATCCAGGCGTTGGCTGCGTAGCGCCAGCTCTTCCTCGCTGCTGACGCGATAGGGCAAGCCGATCAGCGCGTCGGCGAGGGCCTTGCCCAGCAGTTCGTGCCAGGGGGTGCGTTTCTCGCGACTCATGGGTAAAGTCTAGCCGATTTGCCCGTTCATGGGGGAACGTGAAACACCTGGAAGGACCAGCGCGGCCCTGACCGAGGCCCAAGCTGCAAGCAATTCCGGGGGCAGGATACTTGATTCCCCCGCTGATGCCGCCTGACCAAAGGCTCCCACCATCCAGCCTCCGGGATTCGCGCCTCGGGGCTTTTTTCTGTGGTAGCCAAAGACCCCGTCACGCCATCGCCGCGAAAAAAACCTCGCGGGTTCATCGGCCCCTCGACTCGTCTTCCCTCGGCTGCCCCGTGATCGATCCTTTGTCACCAGGGTCGTTGGAGATGAGCCGCAGGCTCCTTGTTTTCCTTCAAGGCTTGTTCAGGAGCAGGGGCGAGGATAAACTGGTCAGATGTCTAGTCACTTAATGTTAGGGGCTCCAAATGCTAACTTGGCCGGTTCAGGACGCGAAAGCGCGCTTTAGTGAGTTCTTGGATACGTGCGTGAGCGAAGGCCCTCAGGTGGTGACCCGACGCGGAATCGAAACTGCCGTACTGGTTCCCATTGACGAGTGGCGGCGGCTTCAGGTGGCCGCGCGGCCCTCACTGAAGCAGGTGCTGCTCACCGATTCGGCCCGCACCGACCAGCTTGTGCCGGCACGTGGCAAGGCTCGGCGCAGACACACTGCCAGGTTGGAGTAAAGCTGGTGTATTTGCTCGATACCAATGTCGTCTCTGAGTTGCGCAAACAACGGCCACATGGCGCTGTGATCGCTTGGCTCAAGTCCGTTGACGATGCCAATCTTCATCTCGCCACCGTCACCCTGGGCGAAATTCAGGCCGGCATTGAGCTGACCCGCGAGCAGGATGCCGAGAAAGCCAAGGAAATCGAAGTCTGGCTGGATCTGTTGAGCGGCTCCTACAATCTTTTGGCGATGGATGGGCCGGCGTTCCGTTGCTGGGCGCGGCTGATGCACCGCACCTCAGACACCCTTTACGAAGACGCCATGATCGCCGCTATTGCCAAGGTGCATGGCCTGAAGGTGGTGACGCGCAACGTCACGGATTTCGCCGGCTTCGGCGTTGAGCTGCTCAATCCATTCGAGTTTCGCGCGACAGACTGAGCCGCGGGCGGGATTAAAAGGATAGAGTAGAGAGCAGGTTGCCAACGCTTTAGTCGCGGCTTATCCGTTGGCCGCCCCTTTCGTCTGGCGGCGCCTAAATAGCCGAGGCATGGTGCTGACAACCAGCCCTGGCGGCATTGGGTCGCACCAGGGTCTCCAAAACAGTGCTTATCTGTGAGACAATGCAGCCTTACGTGTTGCAGACGGTTTTTGTCCGCAGGGGCGAAAACTCAGATTCCAGTCTTCAGCCGCTTCGAAGCGGCAGCTGTCATCGCCGATCTGAAAATCTAAGCCCGGTGATGGTCGGGAAGGTGGCGAACCGTGGCGGCGTGGCTGCCGGTGATGGGCAATTCGTGAAAGCCGGTTGCCAATCCGGCCGCGCGAACAACCTCGGGCTCCGCGTCGAAGTCAGGCCGATTCAAGGCGCGCTTGATCGCAATTTCCCAGATATTTGCGGCACTGAAGAAGACCTCATGTTCGGTAGATTCCAGCATCTCCCTTTGAGAGGGCGCGAGCCGGGCTGGCTCAAGGAGGGACCAGAGCAGGATATGCGTATCGAGGAGGACGCGCATCATCGACCCTCGATGGCGTCGATGAATTCGGCAGGGGTCGCGGGCAGCGGTTCGTTGTCGTCCGCGGGTAGCTTGTATCGTCCGGCGAGCCGCCCGAGCACGCGCCGAGCCGGTGGTGCTTCAATGGGCACCAGGCGCACGACCGGTTTGCCGGCTCGGGCAATCACTGCTTCACCACCGGATTCGACTTGTTCGATGATCCGCGACAGGCGCGTCTTGGCCTCATGAATGTTGAACAGCGTTTGCATCGCTGGCCCTCTCAATTAGCTAGACTTAGTCTAGTTACGAGTCGGCTAACGGATCAAGCATTTTTCTTGGGAATTGCTTGGAGAAATTGCCTCTCATGTCGCTAACGCCGAGGGTTGTGTCTTCGCATTCCCCCTGAAAGCAAAGCTTGCAGGCCAGCTCGTCGTCGAGCCCAGGGTTTTTTCAGGGCTCCAGTTGGGTGGGAGTAATGCTCACCCAAGGTCAGTCCGGTTTGCAGGATGCCGTGCTCACCAGCACCGCCGCCGGCGCTGATGGACAGCAGCGGCCGCGAGCCCTGACCCGGTTGGGTGGATTAGATGCGCAAGTGTCAGCGAGTTTCAGAATCAATTCAAGGCCATCGCCTGTTCGACCAGTTCGACGAAGCGGGCGCGGTGGCCATTTTGGTCTTTGCCGACGGCGCCTCGAGTGAGTTGCAGCAGGTCGCCGAGACTGTAATCGCCGACAGCCGGGTTGTTCTGGAGGATCTGCGCGAAACCAGCCACGGCGACGGCGAAACGGGTATCGTCGGATTGCTGGGCCAGGGGCGCCTTGTCGGCTGCGGTGACCGGTCGCTCCATCAGGCGTGAGGCGGTCTCTCCAGGGGCTTTCCAGCGGATGCGAAGATGGGCGATCTCGGCCTGCCGATCCGCGGGTGACGGGGTTTGCGAGGATGTTGGGGAGGATGCGGATTCGGCGCCCTGTCTGTCGCCATAGCGTCGCTGCGGGAGCCGCAGGCCGGCCGAGCCGGGCGCGGCGATTTCGTAGATGGCAGTGACCCTGTGGCCGTCGCCGATCTCGCCCGCGTCGACGGCATCGTTGGCGAAGTCTTCCTCGCGTAGCATTCGCGTCTCGTAGCCGACCAGGCGGTATTCGGCCACCTGTGCAGGGTTGAACTCGACCTGGAATTTGACATCATCGGCGATGGGTTGTAACTGGGCGGTGAGCTTCTCGACCAGCACGCGCCGGCCTTCCTCGAGGGAGTCAAGATAGGCCGCCATGCCGTTGCCCGCCTGGGCCAGCCTCTGCATGGTCTTGTCGTTGTAGTTGCCGCGCCCGACGCCGAGGATGCTGAGGTAAATGCCGGTCTTGCGCTTGCGTGCGACATAGTCCTCCAGCCGCCCATCGTCGACCACGCCGAGATTGAAGTCGCCATCAGTGGCAAGGATGATGCGGTTGATGGCGCCTTTCTTGAAATTTTCCTCGGCCAGTTTATAGGCGGTGGCGATTCCCTTGGAGCCGGCGGTTCCGCCGCCGGAGGTGAGTCGCCCAAGCGCGGTGCAGACGGTTTGCTTGTCAGCGGCCGAGGTTGGGGGGAGGACTACGCGGTCGGCGCCAGCGTAGGTGACAAGGGCGACGCGGTCGTCGCCGTCAAGTTGGTCCACCAGCAGGGCCATGGAGCGCTTGACCAGGTCCAGGCGGTCGGGGCCGCGCATGGATCCGGACACGTCAGCCAGCAGGACCACGTTGGCTGGCGGCAGTTCAGCGCGTTGCGGAGCCCAACCGCGAATGCCGACCACCATCAGCTCCCTCCCCTGCCCCCAGGGCGACGGCATCAGGTTAACCGAAGGCGCGAAAGGTTTTGCGGCGCTCTCTGGGCGCGGATAGTCGTAGTCGAAGTAGTTGACCAGCTCCTCCACCCGCACGGCGTCGGCCGGAGGGTGGTCCCCGTCGCGGATAAAGCGCCGCACGACGCCCATGGAGGCGGTGTCCACGTCGGCGGAGAAGGTGGAGATGGGTTGATCGCGGGTGCGAATGACGCCGTTCAGGTCCGTTTCGGAGAAGCGATCACGCTCGACGATGCCTGCCTCGGGCAACGGGCTGGGCGATGGCGGGGCCACCCTGCCCATGCCATCGGCCATTTTCATGGCCGGCCGGGCTGATTGGGGAGCCGTCCGGGTCGGGGGGAGCGACTCCTGCAGCGGCGCCAAAATGTCGTGCGGCTCCATAAAATTAAGTATCTCGGGAGCCGGCGCGGGCGGGCCGCCACGGGCTGAGCTGGCGGCCCGCTCCTCTGGGATGGAGGCTCCCGCGCGTTCCACGATGGTTAGACAGCTCTCATCCGCGAGCCCGGTGTGAGTCCAGCCGAGCGCTACCAAGCCCGCAGCGGCTAGGACCAGGTGGGTCGCGATTCCAACATTTTGTCGCATGATGGCCTCCTATTAAATACCGCCTGAGTAGGCGGTCTAGTCCGTTTAGTGTTCGCTTCGTCCGTGGCTAGCATGCCGCGGAGGGCTGCCCGGGTCTTGGGACAACCGTTCTTTCTGTGTCGCGGCCAGCGTCGGCTGGCCGCGGCATGATGCGCCTCGAGCTACTGAACGCTGCCGAATGACTTGTCGACGGCGCCAGCTGGCGCCTGCAGGCCGGCCAGACGGCAGCCTTGAGCCACGGGGCCGCCGGGTAAGAGCTCATAGAGGTATTTGATGCCGCCGCGCGCGTGAAAATGCTCATCGAGCGCGTCGTGCAGCTTGCGAACATTGGGCGTCTTATCGGCTGCGAAGAACGCCTGCAGCGCGCTAATCAGCTCCCAGTGATCTGCCTCCAATTTCAGGTCGTCAGCACTGGCCGTGGCTTCGGCGCTGGCGCTGCTCCAGCCTTCTGGAGCATGCGGAAACCGCGGGTCATGCTGGCTGTTTGCCGGGTTCATAATCTCGCTCATGGTCTCGGCCATGGTAAAGCTCCTCTTGGCTTTGGTGTTGGATTCTGTTTTGCACTGTCGCGATGGATCGCGCGCTTGATTGTCTACTGGACTTGCGTCGGCCGTGCCTTCAGATAGCACCTCGACAATTAAAACGGGTTCGTTTTTGTAAAGTGGCTGTTGCCGGTCAGCCTCGCTGCAGGTGACAAAGATATCGGGATAAAAAAACCGCATCGGCGGCTTCCACGCGCAACTTCATATCCGCCATGTACACTCGGCATCTGGTCCCACGCACCTTTCGGCGAGGGCTCGGCTCAGCAAGATTCTGGCCTTGCGCGGGATCGTAGCGGTGGCGCCTACCACTTCCTGCTGTTGGGGCTTGGGCTTGCCCGTTTTGGACTTTGCGGGGCCCCAGTCTTAACAGGCGCGCCAAGCCCCATCCCAGCAACACTGAGACAAGCTCTGCGCCGAACAGTTTAGGATATATGTGGACGTTAGTGAGCAGTGAGGGCATCGCATGACCCAAAAAAACATTATCCAGAAAAACATCACCCAGAAAAACATCACCCAGAAAAACATCACCCAGAAAAACATTAACCAGCAAACCACGACCATCGAAACCAATGGTAGCGAGACCACAGATGCCCTCGGCCAAGCGCTGACGGCGCTGGGCCTGGAGCGCTCGCAGCGCTTCGGGGTGATGCAGTGGAAGGGCCAATATGAGGGTCGGGTTGTGACCCTGAGCATCAGTCGCCAGGGCCGCACGCGATATGCCGGCGAGATTCGCTACCGCCAGCACCTCGGTTTCCGGCTGCGGATCGAGCTGCAGACCAAGGTTCTCACCCGCTTCTATCTGGTCCCGGCGGGCTTTGCCAACTCTGGCCTGATGCGCCGGATCTACCGCTGGCGCGGCACGCAGGTCATCGACAAGGTGCCCGAAGCACTGACAAACTTCCGCGGTGTGGCGAGGGATGTCCCCTGGGGCCAGCGTCTGCTGGCCTGCTCCGAGCTGATCGACGACATCGCCGGGTTGCTCACCGAGCGGACGCACGGCGGCCTGCAGGGCAGTGTCTACTTCGAGCCCGAGACTTTGCACTACGGCAGCAGCATACTAAAACGCGCCGATTTCGAGGCGGACTGGGTCAGGTCCATTCTGGAGCGCTTGGCGCGAATTGCTGCGGTGGCCGATCACCTGCCTTTGCCGCAGCGCCAGGACAGGCCGTCGCGCTTTGCGGGATTGGCGCGCCGTCGACCATTGCTGGCTGCCTCCCTAATGCTCGGTGGCTTCTTGGGTGTCCTGATGGTGTTCGCGCTGGTGTTAGTGCTGATCCTCTCGCTGATTGCCATTGGATTCAAATAATCCTGACATGTCCCGGTTGCTATGGCCGCTGCGTCGGCGGAAGCGATTTCTCACCGGCCGGATTGCCGAGCTGCTGTCAACCTTGGGCTGCCTGGACTCTCGGTGAGCCACCCATGGCGACACCAAGAAAGGTTTTGCGATATAGTTTGGCGCGAGTCTTTAGTCTAGGTAGCGAACAGTCTTATTAGGAGGCTTAAACATCATGAAAAATCATGCGTTTGGAGTTGTTCTGCGGGCAGCCATTCTAACAGCCGCTTTTGTGACGCCGGCGGTTGCGGCTGATTCACCGACTATTATTGACGCAAATAGCTTGGATGCCATTTTAGGTCTCGCGAAGGGCTTCGGCAGCGCTGAGTTGGATACTGATGGTGTTGGCGACCCAATGATTAGCGGTCGGACTAACGGCATCAAATATGGGATTTACTTTTACGGCTGTGAGGAAGCAAAAGATTGTAAAGACATACAGTTTGTGTCTGGTTGGACAGGTGTGAAGTTGTCGCTGGAGAAGATCAATGAGTGGAATCGAACTCAGCGCTTCGGCAAGGCATTCATCGACGAGGAGGGTGATCCTGGGGTCAGATTTCCAGTGAATATTCGCTACGGCGTCACCTCAGAGAACATGGAAGATACCATCGATTGGTGGGCGGTAATCGTCAAGTCTTTTAAAGAATTTATGGACGAAAATGAAGGAAAATAGTTGCGACTGCCGGGCTTTGGGCATCACTTGGCTTTGAGCGGGCTCTGTCGTAGCCGACCTTCGGCATAGCAGAAGCGGACCTGGTTTGCCCTGTCCATGATCTCCTGCGTTTTGTCGCCAATGGTGATAAAAACACGCGGGTAGATGGCGTCCTGAACCTCAATGCAGCTGCCTGCGATGGCATCGACCGTCGCTTGCAGCTGATCGCGCTCCACAGTCAGGGTGCTCAACTCCGCTTTCAGGGTGTTGCAGGTGCTGTTGATCTTTTTCAGTCGTGGTTCAATGTCCGGGGCTTGGGTCTTGGACAGATCGACCATTACCCTTAGCAAGCGGCCAAGGTCTGCCTGTTTGCAGGCGACGTTCTCATTGTGGTCTTCGAGTTGGCGCATGATATCGGTTGATGCCTGAATCATCGCCTCGGTTGTGATGCCCGCCTCGGCGCCCAATGTCTGGGCGCGGATCAGTTTGCTGGCCTGTACGCGACCTCCGACAATCCCGCTGCGTGGTTGGCCGGTGGAGCCGACTACCACATGATGATCACATCTGACCTGACTGTGGGTGATCTGGCTCTTGATCGCGATGTCGCCTTTCACATCGAGTTCAGCTTTTTCGACATGCCCCGCGCTCAGGTTGCCTCCGCAATGAACGCGCATGCTCAGTCCCTCCTGGCGTGCGTCGTCGCTCGGTCCGGTAATTCCCATTTTTACATCCAGGTTTCCACTGACGTAGATCTCGGCGCATTCCACCATGCCCATGATCTGGACATCCCCAGTCACCTTGATGCGCATTCCGGGGCTGACGCTGCCCTTGACCATCAGGGTGCCGTCGTAGTCGATGTGGCCCGAGCGCATGTCAACCTCGTTAATTTTTAACACCGGGTCGACCGATGCGCCGGCCTGCTGCAACACGGGTTGTCCGGTAACGGTGGCAACAAGGAGATTCGGGTCCTGTTCAGAGACTGCCGTTCCCTTGTGGTGATTAAAGGGTAGCTGACGGCCGTCTTTGGCCTTGATAACCTCTCCCTGGAGATTGAAGCCGTCCACGCCTTTGGTCGGGGGATGGCGACGCATCAGGACATCGCCCGGTTTGACGGTCGGTATGGCGCCGAGATCCCGGTAGTCGAGCGATCCGTCGGCGCGCTCGGCCGGGCGTCTCTGACTGATTTTGACTAACGGTTCGAACGGACTGTCGTTGCCGTCGATGGCCGCCTTGCCGCGTGCTATAACGATTTGCAGCGTGGCGCCCGGTCTTGCAGTGTGCGCCGCCGCGAGCAACCGGTTGATGGTCTTTTGGTCAATTAGGTGCGGCGCAATTTTGGCGTGCTCAATCACATCGTTGAGATGTTCTGTCGATAGCGGGGAGCCGCCGCGTGCGGTTTTTAGTGTCAGCTTGGCAACCAGATTGTCCTCGCTAAGCCGGAGCCCGACCTCAGCATCGTGGCATTCGCCAATTTCGACCGTGCCGTTCTCGCCGCTTGCGAGCATCCGTTGCAGTTGCAGAATGCCGCTTTTTGCAATGACCGCGCCTTTGAGTTCGGCGCTTTCGAGCTCGGCAGTGAGCCAGTTTTGATCGATGGTTAGCGGTTGCTTGCCAATGGCGACCTGCGCCATCACCCGGTTGCCAGCCTCGTTGCGGTGCAGGGAGACCTGGGTCCGGGCAGGTGCCTGAATGTCGGATGGTTTGGATTCCTGGGGCATGGGTCAGAGTTCCTTAGCGATGGGGGGGATCTTTGGGCTGTCTGAGGTGGCTGGGTCCATGGGGGTCAGGGCGCCTGTGCGGGAAAGTGTCCGCGCGCGACAATTTCTAATTGTGACAAAAGCGTGGGAGTCTTGCTCAAATGATTGAATTGGCATGCCTTTGATTGGCGCGTCATGGTGCCCGACGCCTGACAGGATGCGTTTTCTGATCCCGGAGGCCGCGCCGGGTTGCGCGGAACGCGCGATATCGCTAACATGCACGGCTCTTTTTTGGAGGGGATTTCGACATGCGCCAGCCATTGGTTGCGGGTAACTGGAAAATGAACGGCAGCAAAGCGGACGCTGCTGATCTTGTTAACGGCATCAAAGCCGGAGCTGGTAACATCCGCAAGGCGGAAGTCGCCCTTTGTCCGCCATTCCCTTACCTGCCTATCGTGGAAAATCTGCTCGCTGGGTCGAGCATTCGCTGGGGCTCGCAGGATGTCTCGAGCGAAACCGACGGGGCCTTTACCGGCCAAGTATCCGCGCGTATGATTCATGAGTTCGGGTGCACCTATGCAATCATCGGTCATTCCGAGCGGCGCATGTTCAACGCCGAAAGCGACGCGACCATCGCGAAGAAATATCAGCAGGCGCTTGCCGTTGGGCTCACTCCCATTCTCTGCGTGGGCGAGTCCCTTGAGGAGCGCGAGCATGGCAAGACCGAGGAAGTGGTCGCGCGTCATCTCGACGCCGTCCTCGAAGGGATTGGAGCAGAGGCCATTGGTAGCGGTGTCATTGCCTACGAGCCGGTCTGGGCCATAGGCACAGGCGTCACGGCCACCCCGGAGCAAGCCCAGGAGGTGCACGCTTTCCTGCGCCAGCGCATTGCTGCCAAAAGCCAGGCACATGCCGATGCGGTGCGGATTCTCTACGGTGGCAGCATGAAGCCTGGCAATGCCATGGAGCTAATCGGGCAGGGGGATATCGACGGCGGCCTGATTGGCGGCGCAGCCTTGAAAGCAAGCGACTTTCTCGCCATTTGCGCGGCGGCAGAGGCGAATGCCTGAGCAGTTGCCTGGTCGCAGCGGTGCGAGCGCGTCGCGGTTATCTGGCCCCACAGATTTGGGCCAGTTTTCAGCGTAAATTGGGGTCCAGGCTGCCATATTGGCATCCTGGATTGGAATATCAGAACAGCCAGGGCTGAGTGGAAGCGGCTATTTGAGGTCGCGAGTCTTTCATGCAAACAGTTTTAACCATCCTCCATCTGCTGCTCGCGATCGGATTGATCGCGCTGGTGCTGATACAACATGGCAAGGGCGCGGATGCCGGAGCTGCTTTTGGCAGTGGCGCATCGGCGACTGTCTTCGGAGCGCAGGGGTCGGGCAATTTCCTATCGCGCTCGACAGCCATTCTCGCAACCGCCTTTTTCTTGACCAGTATCGCACTGGCTTATTACGCAACCAAGGTCGAGGAACCCGCCGGTCTGATGGACGCTTTGCCAGCGTCTGAACCCGGTGTAAGCGAATCCGCGCTGCCCTTTGCTGTTGAACCCGAGGGCGGCCAAAGTGCCGAAGAAGTTGGGCAGGGCACGGGTGAAAACGGGATTGGCGATTTGCCACCCGGGGCGCGTTCGATGGGGACGGAAGCAGAATCCTCTGACGTGCCACTTGGTGATCTGCCTGCGCATCTGAGCGGCGAGGCTGCCGAAGGCACATCCCCGGATTTCCAGGATCTGGCGCCTGTCGATGCAGTGGGTAACGATGCAGCGGGTGACGACTCACAGAGTCAATCGGACACCAAAGAACAATGAAGGTTTTTGCCGACGTGGTGGAATTGGTAGACACGCTGTCTTGAGGGGGCAGTGGCGCAAGCCGTGCCGGTTCGAGTCCGGCCGTCGGCACCAAAAACGGATCCGCTAAATACGGATCAATAAGCAACCAGAAAACAGGATGACCCAGAAAATGCTGGTTCTCCTGAAGACTGTCACACAGCGCTTGCTGGAATGGCTGGATTAACAACCACTGTTGCGCCGGGGAGGAGGCACTCGCATGCTCGAGGGCTATCTGCATATTCTGATCTTCATAGGAGTGGCGCTGCTCATTGGCGTTGGCCCCTTGTTGCTCGGCGCACTTATTGGTCCACGCAAGCCTGATGCGGAGAAGGATTCTCCTTACGAGTGCGGTTTCGATGCCTTCGAGACTGCCCGCATCAAGTTTGATGTGCGTTACTACTTGGTCGCTATCCTCTTTATCGTTTTCGATCTTGAAATCGCCTTTCTTTTTCCCTGGGCCGTGGTGCTCGATGACTTGGGAATGACGGCTTTGGTCGCCATGGTGCTCTTCCTTGGCATCTTGGTTGTCGGTTTTATTTACGAGTGGAAGAAAGGCGCACTCGAATGGGAATGATCGCCAGTCCGGTGGTCTCTGATCCGGCAACCTCGCATCAGGTTGCCTCTGACTGGGTCGGCCTCGGGTTGAACGAGGGGAGCGTGTGATGAGCATTGAAGGTTTGCTGGAAGAAGGGTTCGTCACCACGACGGCCGATCAACTGATCAACTGGGCGCGAACCGGCTCTTTATGGCCGATGACATTTGGGCTTGCCTGCTGCGCCGTGGAGATGATGCACGCCGGCGCCGCGCGCTACGATCTTGACCGCTTTGGGATTATTTTCCGCCCCAGTCCGCGCCAGTCCGATGTGATGATCGTTGCCGGCACCCTGGTCAACAAAATGGCGCCTGCGCTGCGCAAGGTCTATGACCAGATGGCCGAACCGCGCTGGGTGATTTCCATGGGTTCCTGTGCCAATGGCGGTGGCTACTACCACTATTCTTATTCAGTGGTGCGCGGCTGTGATCGCATTGTCCCGGTCGATATTTACGTTCCCGGTTGCCCGCCAACGGCCGAAGCGCTGCTTTATGGCGTGCTGCAACTGCAGAACAAAATTCGCCGTACCAATACCATCGCGCGCTAGGCCCCATGTTTGCCGTAGTGCCTCCCGCGATACGCATCTCAGGCCAGTGCCCGTTATCGAGACTCTGACTTTGCCGTGAATCAACCCGCTGTTACCGCACCTTCCACGAGTACGGGCGATGCGCGCCTTGACGCGCTGGCCGTGTCACTGGTCGAGACCTTCGGAGAGCGCGCACATGAACTCATCTGCGCGCATGGCGAACTGACCCTGGTTGTGAAGCCGGCCGATTTGCTCGTCATTTGTGCCGAGTTGCGCGACCTGCCTGAATTCAGCTTTGAGCAGTTGATTGATCTCTGTGGTGTGGATTACGTAGCCTTCGGTCAGTCCGAATGGGAGACGGAGCTTGCCTCGAGCGACGGCTTTGGCCGTGGTGTTGATCGCGAGCCCGATCTGGATTTGGACTCCGACGGACGCTTTGCGGTGGTTTATCATCTGCTGTCGCTGAAACACAATCGTCGGTTGCGCCTGCGGGTCCATGCGGCGGGCTCCTCTCCCATGGTGGATTCTGTCGTTCCGCTCTGGCCGGTGGCAGACTGGTTTGAGCGTGAGTGTTTCGATCTCTTCGGCATTCTGTTCAACGGCCATCCGGATTTGCGCCGCATCCTGACTGACTATGGCTTTGTCGGTCATCCCTTCCGCAAGGACTTCCCGCTGAGCGGTCAGGTTGAGATGCGCTATGACCCTGGGCAGCAACGGGTGGTTTACGAGCCAGTCAGCATCGAGCCGCGCGTGCTGGTGCCGCGCGTGATTCGCGATGACAGCCGCTATCTTGCCGAGGGTCCGAGCAGCGGAGGGGCCAATGCCTGAGATTCGCAATTACACGCTGAATTTCGGCCCCCAGCATCCGGCTGCGCATGGTGTGCTGCGTTTGGTGCTGGAAATGTCCGGCGAGGTGATCGAGCGCGCCGATCCGCACATTGGGCTCTTGCATCGCGGCACCGAGAAACTGGCCGAGACCAAGCCGTTCAATCAAAGCATCGGCTACATGGACCGCCTGGATTACGTGTCCATGATGTGCAATGAGCACGGCTATGTGCGGGCAATTGAAAAGCTGCTGGCCATTGAGGCACCCATTCGCGCCCAGTACATCCGCACGATGTTCGACGAGATCACGCGGATTCTAAATCACCTGATGTGGCTCGGTGCCCATGCCCTTGATGTCGGCGCCATGAGCGTGTTTCTGTACTGTTTTCGCGAGCGCGAAGACCTGATGGACTGCTACGAGGCGGTCTCGGGCGCGCGCCTGCATGCCACCTATTATCGCCCCGGCGGTGTCTATCGCGATTTGCCGGGTCAGATGCCGCGCTTCTCGGAGGAAAGCTCCAAGTGGCACGGCAAGCGCGAGTTCCAAAGTCTGAACAAGGCGCGCGAGGGCTCGCTGCTCGACTTTATCCAGGATTTCACCGAGCGCTTCCCGAACTTGGTCGACGAATACGAAACCCTGCTGACCGACAACCGCATCTGGAAGCAACGTACCGTCGGCATCGGCGTGGTCGATGGCGCGCGCGCCAAGGCGTTGGGCTTTACCGGCCCCATGCTGCGCGGCTCGGGTGTGGAATGGGATTTGCGCAAAAAGCAGCCCTATGCCGCTTACGACAAAGTGGATTTCGACATCCCGGTGGGTGTGAATGGCGACTGCTACGACCGCTATCTGGTGCGGGTCGAGGAGATGCGTCAGTCCAACCGTATTGTTCGCCAGTGCATTGATTGGCTGCGCGCCAATCCGGGTCCGGTGATGATCGGCGATCACAAAGTCTCGCCGCCAGTGCGCACCGAGATGAAAGACGACATGGAAGCCCTGATCCATCACTTCAAACTCTTTACCGAGGGCTATTGCCCGCCAGCCGGCGAGGTCTATGCTGCGGTGGAGGCGCCCAAGGGCGAGTTTGGCTGTTATATCGTCGCCGATGGCGCGAATAAGCCCTATCGGCTGAAAGTGCGCGCACCGGGTTTTGCCCATCTGGCCGCGATGGATGAGATGTCCCGTGGGCACATGCTGGCCGATGTGGTCGCCATTATCGGCACCATGGATATTGTCTTTGGGGAGGTTGACCGCTGATGAGCTTTCGCAATGCTCCGCTGGCGGTGATCCACGACCGCGATAAATCCAGTCTGTTCACTGAGGATCTGCGCGCCGCCATTGATGGGGAGATCGCCAAGTATCCTTCGGAATGGAAACAATCCGCTGTGATGGCGGCCCTGACCTTGGTGCAGGATTCCAATGGTGGCTCCCTGACGCGCGCGCTGATGGACGACATCGCGGCCTATCTCGACATGCCCGAGGTGTCGGTGTACGAGGTGGCCAGCTTTTACGGCATGTATGATCTCGAGCCCGTTGGTCGCCACAAGGTCTGCGTCTGTAATAGCATCTCCTGCCTGCTCAATGGCAGCGAGGAGTTGATCGACCATGTGCGCGAACGCTATGGGATCGAACCCGGCCAGACCAGTTCTGATGGCAAATTCACCTTGAAAGAGTTCGAGTGTCTCGGCGCCTGCAAGGATGCGCCCGCCGTGCTGGTCGACAAGGTCTATCACGAGCGGCTGACACCGACGACGCTCGACCGCTTGATCGACGCGCTTGACTGATCCGCCGGCAAGAGTTGTAAACATGGTTGAACACCAGAATACCGTCTGCTTCCGCACCATGCATCTGCCGCCCGAGCGGCGCTATCGGCTGGAGGAATACCAGGCGCTTGGCGGCTACCAGCAATGGGAACGCATCCTGAAGAACCGGATCGACCCGAACGACATCATCCAGGAATTGAAACTTTCGGCCTTGCGAGGGCGCGGTGGGGCAGGCTTTCCGACCGGACTTAAGTGGAGCTTCATGCCGCGTCAGGCGCCTGGGCAAAAATACATCGTCTGCAATTCGGATGAAGGCGAGCCCGGCACCTGCAAGGATCGCGACATTCTTCGCTACAACCCGCATCAGTTGATCGAGGGCATGGCCATTGCCGGTTATTGCATTGGCGCCACTGTCGGTTACAACTACATCCGCGGCGAGTTCTACGAGCCCATCGCGCGCTTCAATGCCGCGCTTGATGAAGCCTATGCCGCCGGACTGCTCGGCAAGAATGTGCTTGGCTCTGGCGTGGATTTTGACCTTCATACCCACCTTGGAGCTGGTGCTTACATCTGCGGCGAGGAAACCGCGCTGCTTGAGTCCATTGAGGGTAAAAAGGGACAGCCACGCTACAAACCGCCGTTCCCGGCCCAGGCGGGACTGTTCGGGCGACCGACGACCATCAACAACACCGAATCCCTGGCCTCGGTGCCGGTGATTCTCGAAAAGGGCGGGCAGTGGTTTCTCGATCAGGGGCGGCCGAACAATGGCGGCCCCAAGCTGTTCTCGGTCAGTGGCCATGTTGAAAACCCCGGCAATTTCGAGGTGCCCCTGGGGACGCCATTCCGCGACCTGCTCGCCCTGGCTGGCGGCGTGCAGGGTGGTCGGGAGCTGAAGGCCGTGATCCCCGGCGGTTCGTCGGTTCCTGTGGTGCCTGGTCACATCATGATGGGGGTGGACATGGACTACGACTCTATCGCCAAGGCCGGCTCCATGCTTGGCTCGGGCGCCGTAGTCGTCATCGCCGAGGGCACCAGTATGGTCAAGGTACTGGCCAATCTGTCACATTTTTATGCACACGAATCCTGTGGCCAATGTACCCCCTGTCGTGAGGGCACCGGCTGGCTCGCGCGGGTGCTTGATCGCATCTTGAAAGGGCAGGGGCGTCGGCAGGATATCAGTCTGCTTGACAGCGTCGCCGGGCGCATCGGCGGGCGTACCATCTGTGCTTTGGGTGATGCCGCAGCCATGCCGGTGCAGAGTTTCCTGAAACACTATCGTCACGAGTTCGAGGAGCTGATCGAGGCAACTCACCAGGGCGCGGCCAGCGCGAAGGCGGCCTGATTCCTCGAGTCAATTTCTTATCGTCCACCGAACCGCAATTCCACTGCATAGCAAGGGCGCGATGTCCGACAAGATTACACTGGAAATCGATGGTCGCACCTGTGAGGCGACGCCTGGAGAGATGATCATCGCGGTCGCCGACCGCGAGGGCATCGCCATCCCGCGTTTTTGCTATCACCCCAAGCTGTCCATCGCGGCCAACTGCCGCATGTGCCTGGTTGAAGCCGAGCAGGGCGGGCGTCCCTTCCCCAAACCGATACCAGCCTGTGCCACACCAGTCGGCGATGGCATGAAGGTGCAGACGCGCTCGCACAAGGCGCTCGAGGCGCAGCGTGGCACCATGGAATTCCTGCTGATCAACCATCCGCTTGACTGCCCGATCTGCGATCAGGGCGGGGAGTGCGAGTTGCAGGATGTGTCCATGGGCTACGGCGAGGATGTCTCTCGCTTCAGCGAGCGCAAGCGCGTGGTGCAGGACGAAGATATCGGCCCGCTGATCGCCACCGAAATGACGCGTTGCATTCATTGCACCAGATGCGTGCGTTTTTGCGCCGAGGTCGCCGGCGTGCGCGAGCTGGGCGCGACCGGCCGTGGCGAGGACATGCGTATCGGCACCTTTGTGGCGCATGCCGTCAGCCATGAACTCTCGGGCAATATCATTGATCTCTGCCCGGTTGGTGCACTCACTTCCAAGCCTTACCGCTTTGCCGCGCGCGCCTGGGAGTTGACCGACCGTGACAGCATCTCCCCGCACGACGGCTGCGGTGCCAACCTGCGCCTGCATGTGCGCCGCGATGAGGTGATGCGGGTGCACCCGCACGCCAATGAGGATGTCAACGAAACCTGGATTTCCGACCGCGACCGCTTCAGTTATCAGGGCCTCAACAGCGATGCGCGTCTCGACCAGCCAATGGTCAAACGCGACGGGACCTGGCAGACAATCAACTGGGAATCCGCGCTCAAGCTCGCCGTCGAGGGGCTCCGGGCGATTGATGCGGATGGAGTTGGCTGTCTGCTCGCGCCAACCGCCACGCTCGAGGAGCAATACCTGCTGCAAAAACTCATGCGTGGTCTGGGGACTGGTCACATCGACAGCCGCCTGCGCCAGCAGGATTTTCGCGGTGACAGCTCCGACCCGGTGCGGCCCTGGCTTGGCCTGCCTATCGTGGAACTCGAACGCCAGCAGGCGGTGGTGCTGATCGGCAGCGACATCCGCGCGGAGCAGCCACTACTCGCGCATCGCATACGCAAGGCGGCGCTTAAGGGCGCGACGGTTGCGGCCTTCAATTACTACTATCTGGATCTGACTTTCCCTTCCAGCCAATTCATCGCGCCCCCGGGGTGCTTGCTGGTGGAACTGGCGGCTCTGGCCGCAGCGCTGGATCTACCGGGTAACGGTTCCGTGCGGGAACTGATTGGCATGGCCGAGCCGGATGATCGGCATCGGGAACTGGCCGAGCAGTTGCGAGCCGCAGGTTCTGACGGCGGCGCTGTGATTCTGCTAGGAGCGCTGGCTGGCGCAGATCCCGACTATGCGCTCATTAAGACCTTGGCCGAGACCATCGCCAACGGCAGCGGCGCGCGCTTGGGCTATTTGCCGGCGGCCAACAGCACGGGCGCAGCCTTGGCCGGCGCGCTGCCGCATCTGGGGGCGGGTGGTAAAGTGCTGGAGACTCCGGGACTGAATGTACGCGAGATGCTCGCCACACCGCGCCAAGCCTATGTGCTATGGGATCTGGACCCTGCTGCCGATCTGATCGACCCGGCGTTGGGTCAGCAGGCATTGTCATCCGCGCAATTGGTCATCGGCTGCTCGGCTTTCCGCACCCCGGCGCTGGAGCAGGTTGCGCATCTGTTGTTGCCCATTGGCGCCTTTGCTGAAACCTCCGGTACTTTCGTCAATGCTGGCGGGCTCTGGCAACGCTTTCAGGGCGCGGTGGCGCCGCCGGGCGAGGCGCGACCGGGCTGGAAGGTGCTGCGGGTGCTCGGCAATCTGCTTGAGCTGGACGGCTTCGGCTACAACAGCGCGCGCGATGTCGCCACCGAGCTGCAAGCCCTGTGCGGTGAGATTGGTTTCGACAACGGCCCTCGCAGCGCGCGCCCGGATTTTAAACTTCCGGCTATCGGTGAGTCGCTGATGCGGGTCGGCCCCGTGCCCATCTATGCGAGCGACAATCTGGTCCGTCATGCACCGGCCCTGCAACACACGCCGCTGGCGGAGCCCCTGGCCGTGCAATTGCATCCTGAGCAAGCCGAGAAGCTTGGCTTCGCCGATGGCGATAGCCTCAGCATCCGCCAGGGCGATGCGACGGCCACGGCCAGCCTGAGCATCACCGATTCCGTTCCGCCAGGATGTGCTCGCATTCCGGCTGCAGTGCCAGGCAGCGAGACTCTGGGCGCCCAGATTGGTCCCCTGACCTTAAGCAAGGTGCGAGGATAGCCCGATGATGGAACTCTGGTCGAGTTTGCCCCTGGTGTTGCGAGGCCTGACCGCGACCCTGGTTATCTTGGTGCCCTTGTTGGCGGTGGTGGCCTGGTACACCTATGCTGAGCGCAAGGTGATCGGCTACATGCAGGTGCGCATCGGGCCGAACCGGGTCGGCTGGCGCGGGCTGTTGCAACCCATTGCCGACGCGCTCAAGCTGATGGTCAAGGAAATCATCGTCCCGGCGAAGGCGAACAAGGTGCTGTTTTTTGCCGCGCCCCTGATTGCCATTGCTCCGGCCCTGGGTGCCTGGGCTGTGGTGCCCTTTGATGATGGCCTGGTGCTTGCCGACATCGATGCCGGTTTGCTCTATGTGCTGGCCCTGACCTCGCTTGGCGTTTATGGCGTCATCATTGCTGGTTGGGCCTCCAACTCCAAGTATGCCTTTCTGGGCTCCCTGCGCGCAGCGGCTCAGATCGTCGCCTACGAAATTGCCATGGGCTTCGCGCTGGTCGGGGTGCTGGTCGCTGCCGGCAGTCTGAACTTAAGCGCAATCGTTCTTGCTCAGAGCGGAAGTTTCCTGACCTGGTACTGGCTGCCCTTGCTGCCGCTGCTCGGGGTCTATTACATCTCCGGTGTCGCCGAGACTAACCGCGCGCCCTTTGACGTGGCCGAGGGTGAGTCAGAGATCGTCGCAGGTTTCCATGTGGAATATTCCGGCATGGGATTCGCGGTCTTTTTCCTTGCCGAATATGCCAACATGGTGCTGATCGCCATGCTGACGGCGCTCCTGTTCTTCGGCGGCTGGTTGTCACCCTTTCAGGGCATTCCCGTGCTGGAGGGGCTCTTTTCCTGGGTGCCGGGCATTCTCTGGTTGCTGCTGAAGACCTTCTTTTTTATGTTTGTTTTCCTGTGGCTGCGAGCGACCCTGCCGCGCTACCGTTACGATCAGATTATGCGCCTGGGTTGGAAGGTGTTCATCCCCATCACGATTGTGTGGATTTTGGTGGTGGCCCTTGGTGTGGTGCTGGAAGTACCGCCTTGGTGGTCGCCAGCCTGACCAATGCGCAACCTGAGTTCGAGCGAATCGCCCTGGCTGCGATAAATACCGACGAAGAAACCTTGAGAACCAACGATGCTGCAACGCGCGCTTGATTATTTGAACAGCCTGATGCTCGTCGAGGTGCTGAAAGGCCTGCGCCTGACCGGCGGCTATCTGTTCAAGCGCAAGTTCACCATTCAGTACCCCGAGGAGAAAGGGCCCATCTCGCCGCGCTTTCGCGGCCTGCATGCACTGCGCCGCTACCCCAATGGCGAGGAACGCTGCATCGCCTGCAAGCTGTGCGAGGCTGTGTGTCCAGCGCTGGCCATCACCATCGAGGCTGAGCCGCGCGAAGATGGCTCAAGACGCACCACCAGATACGATATTGATTTATTTAAGTGTATCTACTGCGGCTTTTGTGAGGAGTCCTGCCCGGTCGATTCCATTGTCGAGACGGATATCTATGAGTATCACTTCGAGACTCGCGGCGACAACGTCATGACCAAGGACAAACTGCTCGCCATTGGCGACATGTACGAGGAACGCATTGCTGCGGCTCGGGCGGCCGATGCGCCTTATCGCTAGGCTGCGGACGGCTAAAGAACCACCGGCGCTCTTCATCAGCCCGATTCATCACCGGACATCGTATTCATGGGTTTCGAGAAATTCCTGTTTTTTCTGTTTGCCGCGATAACCCTGTTCGGCGCGGGGATGGTCGTCACGCGGCGCAATCCGGTGCATGCGGCGCTTTATCTGGTGCTGACCTTTGTCTCCACCGCCGCGCTCTGGCTGCTGATTGAAGCCGAATTTCTTGGCATCGTGTTGGTGCTGGTCTATGTTGGCGCGGTCATGGTGCTCTTCCTGTTCGTGGTGATGATGCTCGATATCGACGTTGCCGCCATGCGCGCGCAGTTCATTCGTTATCTGCCCTTGGGTCTGCTGATTGTTGCGCTGTTGATTTTCAACATGCTGCTGGTGTTGGGGCCCGGGAATTTCGGCCTGGATGAATTCGCCAACCCGGCGGCCAAAGCGGCGGGTTACAGCAATACCGCAGAACTGGGTATGGAGCTTTACACCACCTACCTGTATCAGTTTGAGATCGCGGCGGTGATTTTGTTGGTGGCCATCGTCGCGGCCATTCGGTTGACCTTGCGGCGCCGGCCCTCGACCAAGTATCTCGATCCCTCAGCGCAGGTGCGGGTGCGCAAGGGGCCGGATCGCGTTCGCATTGTCAAAATGGCAACCGAGCCGGTGCCTGCTCCAATAGCTCAAACCAAGCCCGATGTCGGCGAGAAGGGAGAAGACTGAATGATCGCACTCTCGGATTATTTGCTGCTTGCCGGGTTGATGTTCGCCATTGCCGTGGCTGGGATTTTCATTAACCGCAAGAATGTCATCATCCTGCTGATGTGCATCGAGCTCATGCTGCTGGCGGTGAATATTAATTTCGTCGCTTTCTCGCATTTTCTCGGCGATACCGCAGGGCAGGTGTTTGTTTTCTTCATTCTCACGGTCGCTGCGGCCGAGGCGGCCATCGGGCTGGCCATTTTGGTGGTGCTGTTCCGCGGGCGCCAGACCATCAACGTCGACGATCTCGATCTGCTGAAGGGCTGACGCATGGCACTGGTTTATCTGCTCATCGTTCTGGCGCCACTCGTGGGCGCCATCATCGCGGGCTTTTTCAGCGCGCGTATCGGCCGCGTCGGTGCCCATCGCGCGACCATCATCGGCGTGGGTCTCTCCTGCGTGCTGTCGCTCGCGGTGCTGGCCGGGTTTATCTGGGGCGATCTGGGCGTCTTCAACGATACTGTTTATACCTGGATGATCGCCGATGGCATTCGCTTTGAGATCGGTTTTTTGGTTGACCGCCTGACCGCGCTCATGATGGCGACAGTGACCTTTGTGTCTCTGATGGTGCATGTTTATACCATCGGTTACATGGCTGATGATGAGCACAACTGGCCGCATGGATCGCTGGCCGGCACAAACAGCTATCAGCGCTTTTTCAGTTATATCTCGCTCTTCACGTTCTCCATGCTGATGCTGGTGATGTCGAATAACTTCATCCAGCTGTTTTTCGGCTGGGAGGCGGTCGGTCTGGTCTCCTATCTGCTGATCGGCTTCTGGGCGACGCGTGAATCGGCCGTTTATGCAAATTTAAAAGCCTTTCTGGTCAACCGGGTGGGGGACTTTGGTTTTATTCTCGGCATTGCTGCGGTCGGCATGTATTTCAACTCCATGAATTATGCCGAGGTGTTCGCACAAGCGCCGCAATTTGCCGAGACGCAGGTGCCGGTATTCGGCGGTGTCTCGCTGATGACGCTCATCTGCATTTTGTTGTTCATCGGTGCCATGGGAAAGTCCGCCCAGGTTCCTTTGCATGTCTGGTTGCCGGACTCCATGGAAGGTCCGACACCCATCTCCGCGCTCATTCACGCGGCCACCATGGTCACAGCCGGTATTTTCATGGTCGCGCGCATGTCGCCGCTCTATGAACTTTCCACCACCGCGCTCTCCTTCGTGCTCATCATCGGTGCGGTGACGGCCTTTTTTATGGGTCTGATCGGTCTGGTGCAGAACGATATCAAGCGTGTGGTGGCCTACTCGACCCTGTCGCAGCTTGGCTACATGGTGGCTGCGCTGGGCGCATCTGCCTATGCCGCCGGCATTTTCCACCTGATGACCCATGCCTTTTTTAAGGCGCTGCTGTTCCTCGCGGCCGGCTCGGTCATCATTGCCATGCACCATGATCAGGACATCCGCAACATGGGTGGCCTGTGGAAGAAAATGCCCATCACCTGGCTGACGGCCCTGGTCGGCTCCCTGGCGCTCATTGCCTTTCCTGGCTTCTCCGGCTTCTTCTCCAAGGACGCCATCATCGAGGCGGTTGGCCATTCGGATGTTTTCGGGGCCAATGTCGCCTGGGTGCTGCTAACGATCGGCGCTTTTGTCACCGCACTCTACAGCTTCCGTATGTACTACCTGGTGTTCCACGGCAAGCCGCGTATGGATGAGCATACCCGCTCGCACCTGCACGAGACGCCCTGGGTAGTGACAGGCCCGCTGATCGCGCTGGCGGTGCCGTCTATTTTCATTGGCTGGCTGGCGGTGGAGCCACTCTTGGTCAACAACTGGCTGGGCGATGCCATTCATGTGGCGCACGAGCACGATAGCCTGCACAATCTGGCCGCCCACTGGCATGGACAGATGGCCTTTATCGAGCATGGCATGCACGGCTGGCCCTTTAAACTGGCCATGACCGGTCTTGGGCTTGCGACCTTGTTCTGGTGGTTTGGCGTCAAGCTGCTGCCCAATCTCGATCTGCTGCTACAGCGCGCAGGTGGCCCGCTGACCCGGCTGTTGCAGGACAAGTATGGCTTTGATGATTTCAATCAGCGCGTTTTTGCTGGCGGCGGGCTCAATATCGGTCGCTTGTTATGGAACACGGGTGATCGAGCGGTGATTGACGGCGCCATTGTGAACGGCTCCGCGCATTCGGTCGGCCGACTCGCGGGCGGCATGCGTTGGATACAGTCGGGCATGCTCTATCACTACGCCATTGCCATGATCATCGGCCTGGTCGCCATGCTGACCGCCTATGTTGCCTTCTGAACCCCGTCTGCTGGATCAAGGGCCGCCCAATGCATGACCGCCGTGGTCGCGATTCTGGAGAATGAAGGACAATGACTGATTTTCCCTGGCTGACATTGACCATCTGGCTGCCGATTCTTGGCGGCATTGGCGTCATTGTCAGTGGCGACGAGATGCCAGAGCGGAGCAAGCGGCTAGCCCTTGGGGTGGCGGTCGCGACCTTCCTGGTCAGCCTGCCGCTGTGGTTCGGCTTCGATCCGGCGCAGCCTGACATGCAGTTTGTCGAGCATCTTCCCTGGGTGCCGTCTTTTGATGTGTTCTATTTTCTTGGCGTCGATGGAATTTCGATGCCGCTGATTATCCTGACGACCTTCATTACCATTTTTGTGGTCGTGGCCGGTTGGGATGTTATCAGCTATAAGCCGTCGCTCTACATGGCCGCTTTCCTGATCATGGAAGGCATCATGGTTGGCGTTTTCTCCGCGCTCGATGCCATTTTGTTCTACGTCTTCTGGGAGGCCATGCTGATCCCGATGTTCATCGTGATCGGCGTCTGGGGCGGGCCAAATCGCGTTTACGCCACCATCAAGTTCTTCCTGTATACCTTTTTCGGGTCGGTGTTCATGCTGGTGGCACTGATCTACATGTACTTCCAGTCCGGCAGCTTCAGCATTCTCGACTATCACGCGCTGCCCCTTGGCATGACGGCGCAGATACTGATTTTCATTGCCTTCCTGCTCGCCTTCGCGGTCAAGGTGCCCATGTTCCCGGTGCATACCTGGCTGCCCGATGCCCATGTGGAGGCACCAACCGGCGGGTCGGTGATTCTGGCGGCCATCATGCTGAAGATTGGCGGCTATGGCTTTCTGCGCTTTAGTTTGCCAATCACACCCGATGCCAGTGCGGCGCTTGATGGCTTCATCATCGCCCTGTCGCTCATTGCGATTGTCTATATTGGCTTTGTCGCCTTGGTGCAGAAGGACATGAAAAAGCTCATCGCTTACTCGTCGATCGCGCACATGGGCTTTGTGACCCTCGGCTTTTTCCTGGTGTTCGCCATTTTCCGCCAGCCGGAGGTTTCGAGCGGCGCCGTCATGGGCATCGAGGGCGGCATGGTGCAGATGATTTCCCACGGCTTCATCTCGGGGGCGCTCTTTCTGTGCGTCGGGGTGTTGTATGATCGCCTACATAGTCGCGAGATTGCCGATTATGGCGGCGTGATCAATGTCATGCCCTGGTTCGGCGGCTTTATGGTGTTCTTTGCCATGGCCAACGCTGGCCTGCCGGGGACCTCTGGTTTCGTCGGTGAATTGATGGTGATTCTGGCCGCCTTCCGCGCCGACTTCTGGTACGCCTTCTTGGCCGCGACCACGCTCATCCTGGCTGCCGCCTTTACCCTGTGGATGGTCAAGCGCGTCGTCTTCGGTGAGGTCGGCAATGAGCGGGTCGCCGGGCTCAAGGATTTGAACCGGCGTGAAACCTTTAATTTGGGCGTGCTCGCCGCCGTGGTGCTTGCGGTTGGCATCTGGCCGAAGCCGCTGATTGATGTGATGGAACCGACCATCGAGAATCTGGTGAGCCAGATTCAGGTCAGCAAGCTGCCCGGTACCGATCCGGCGCTTGCTCGCCAGCCCGAAGCACCCTGACAACCCTTGGTTCCCATTCGGACCAATAGCCGGACCAACAGCCGCTGCTGCCAACGGATTTTTGACTATGGCGTTTGAACCCGTTTTTCTCGCGACCATCCTGCCCGAGCTGATCCTGCTGACGACGGCCTGCGCGGTTCTGGTTCTCGATCTCTATCTCAACGACGAGCAGCGGGGCTGGAACCATAACCTGTCGATCCTCGGGCTGGCCGCGACCCTCGGCTGCGTTGGTCTGGTTGGTGGCAGTGAGTCCACCCTGGCGTTCAGCGACAGCTTTGTGCGCGATCCCTTTGGCGACCTGCTCAAAGGCGTCATCCTCATTCTGACCATTCTGACCTTCGTTTACTCACGCGATTACATGCGCGAGCGTGGGCTTTGGGTGGGCGAATACCATGTGCTCATTCTGTTCGCCACCCTGGGCATGCTGATCATGGTCTCGGCGCATAGCTTCCTGACGCTCTACCTGGGGCTGGAACTGCTGGCGCTCTGCCTCTATCCGCTGGTTGCGCTGGAGCGCGACTCCAAACCCGGGGCAGAGGCGGCGATGAAATACTTTGTGCTCGGCGCTCTGGGTTCGGGCATGCTGCTCTATGGCATTTCCATGCTCTATGGAGCCACCGGCAGTTTCGGCTTTGCCGATGTGGCCGAGGTTGTCACCGCCGAGGGCATAGAGAACAAAATCCTGGTGTTCGGTCTGGTGTTCGTGCTGATTGGCGTGGCCTTTAAGTTCGGCGCCGTGCCCTTTCACATGTGGCTTCCGGATGTCTATCAGGGCGCGCCCATGCCGGTGGTGCTTTTCCTCTCGAGTGCGCCCAAGATCGCGGCCTTTGCCATGGCCAGCCGGATTCTGATCGACAGCCTGGGGGCGCTGCAGCCGGACTGGGGCGAGATTCTGATCATCCTTTCGGTGCTCTCGATGGGCCTTGGCAATCTGGTCGCCATCGCGCAGACCAACATCAAGCGCATGCTGGCCTACTCGACCATCTCCCATGTTGGTTTCATTTTTCTTGGGCTGCTTGCGGGTACGCCGGAGGGCTATGCCGCCGCCATGTTCTACACCCTGGTCTATGCGCTCATGGCGGCCGGCGCTTTTGGTGTGCTGGCGATGATTTCCGTCCAAGGCGTCGAAATTCAGAACCTTGATGATCTCAAAGGACTGAATGACCGGGATGCCTGGCTCGCTGCCATGCTGGCACTGATGATGTTTTCCATGGCTGGGGTGCCGCCGGCGGTGGGCTTCTTCGCCAAGCTGCTGGTGCTCGACGCCGTTGTAAGCATTGGTCTCACCTGGCTTGCCGTGGTCGCCGTGGTCTTCTCCATCGTGGGTGCTTTCTACTACCTGCGGGTGATCAAGTTCATCTACTTCGATAAGCCCGCGCAGGATGCCTTCCCGCTGCAACTGGCCGGGGATGCGCGTATTGCCATCTCTGTGAATGGTCTTGCCGTGCTGTTACTGGGTATTTTCCCCGCCTCCCTGCTTGGAATCTGCAACGCCGCCTTTGTTGGCTAGCGCAGCGCGCGTATGCGCGATTTCATGAGGGATTCCATGAGGGATTCCGTGGGGGGCTCCGTGGGGCGATTGCCATCTGCCCCGCCTTACGCAGGCGGGGCAAAGTGCCAATTGGCTTCAAACCCAGAGTGGCTTCAAACAGCCTGTCAGGCCGCTTCAACCTGTTTGAGAATGGCTTGGGATTCTTCGCGGCTGATGCGAGGCCCCAGACTGGTGACCAGCTTGGCCGAGGCGGCGGAGGCTAGGCGACCAGCGCGGGCGTGACTCCAGCCCTGAGTTAGACCGTAGAGGAAAGCACCGGCAAACATATCGCCTGCTCCCACGGTGTCGACGGCTTTGACCGGCACCGGATCGATGTCGATCAGTTCCTTCCCGTCAAAGATCAGGGCACCTTCAGGGCCACGGGTGATGGCAAACTCCCGCGCAACAGACTTCAGATAATCGACCGCCTGGTTCAAATCATCGGTGTCGGCCATGCCCATGGCCTCGGCCTCGTTGGCGAAGATCAAATCGACCTTCTCGCCAATCATTTCCTTAAGCCCATCCTTGAAGAAGTTGACCATGTTCGGATCGGACAGGGACAGCGCGGTTTTGACGCCGGCCTGCTCAGCAACCTTTCGCGCTTCGATCGCGGCCACCCGTGCCGTATCCGATGTAACCAGATAGCCTTCGGTGTAAAACCATTTGGAGGCGCGCAGGGCGTCTGTGTCGACTTCATGCACCGAGAGGTTGCCGCTGATGCCTAAGTAGGTGCACATGGTGCGGTCGCTATCAGGAGTGACCAGCACTACGCAGCGGCCGGTGTCGCCCTGATCGAGAAAGCTGCTGTCGCGGGTGGCGATGCCCCCGGTGACCAGGTCTTTTAGATAAAAGTGCCCGAGTTCATCATCGGCCACCTTGCAGGAATAGTATCCCTGGCCACCAAATTGGCTCAGCGCGATGATGGAGTTGGCCGCCGAACCGCCGGAACCGCGATGATGATCGTGCTCTCGCAGATGATTCATGATGCGCAGTTGGTGGGCTTCATCAACCAGCGTCATTACCCCTTTGTCGATTTCGAGTCGGTTCAGGTCCTCGGGCGTGACGCTGTATTCCATATCGACGAGGGCGTTTCCGAGGGCGTAAAGGTCATAGGCTGGCATGGAGGAATCCTTTTGGTTGGAGTGAGAAGTTTAGGGTGAATTAAGCTTAGAAGTGAACGAGTTACCGTGAATCTCATGGATTCATTCTCGGGGGTGGCCGGGACCATGAGCCTTAGCAAGCCGGGAAGTTTAGGATGGCCTGGGCGACCGTCTCGGCTTGTTCTTCGTGGGCGAGGTGGCCGAGTCCGTCAAGGCGCTGGATGCGCGCGCCCGGCAGCAGGCGATGCAGGCGTTCGGCCTCAGACGGCGGGATGGTTTGATCCTGGCTACCCACCAGCAGCAGCAAGTTGCATTGCAGTCGCGGCAGGTCGCGGGCGAGCGAGTCGAGGTTCCAGTTGGCCATCATGTTGAGTGCTGCGGCCACATGGCCGGGACTGCTGACGAGCAAGCGGTAAAGCGCCACCCCGCGCGCGTCGAGATGCGAACCTGTGCTGTCCACCAAGCGCTCGACGGCGCCCTGGCGTTTGGCATCATGGCCGACGATGCGTGGTACCAGGGAGGAGCGCGCCAGCAGCTTGGCTACAGGTGAAAACACTTTTCCGGGCAGGCCGCGCAGTGGCAGCAGGGCACCATTCAGGCTGACGAACAGTTGCGGATCGATTTGGCCGTCCAGGCACATGCGCGCGAGAATGGCCGCTCCGGCGGAATGCCCGACAGCTACCTGGGGTGATTGGTCGAGCGCGAGCAGCAGGGCTTTGAGTGCCGCTGCCATCCCGGGCAGTGACAGTCGCGCAGGATCGGGTGCCGAGGTGAAGCCGTGCCCGGGCAGGTCCGGCGCAATCACGCAATACTGCTTGGCGAGCAGAGGCAGCAGCGCCCCCCAGGAGTGATTGGCCGCCGCCGTGCCATGAATCAGCAGCAGGACAGGGCCTTCGCCGGCAATCTGGACATGCCAGCGCAGACCGCCCGCTTCGAGAAAACGGCTGTACTGGCGGTTCGGCCAGGCCTGGGCATCGCGCTCCCAGTCGGGTTTGTCGTTTAGAACGCGGGTGGAGGTCATGGAATCAAGGCTCGCCTGCAAACCGCAGTGCAGCCAGTGTAACGGATCAGACGACGGCCTTGACAGCATTCGACAGGGCGCTGGCGTCGGCGTGGGGCAGGGGCAGGTAAACGGCGGCCATCTCGCGGGCGAGCTGCTCGGCCTCGGTTCTCGGGCGCGGGGAGACGTCGATCACCACGGCGGTTAGCTCAGCGGTGCGGAACAGACGCGCGGCGTTCATGGCATCTTCGCCTGCTTGGGCACGTCCGCCGGTGCCATCGCGCGCGACATTGGCACGGCCGTCGGTCAAAAAGACCACCACCGGAGTACCGCCGCGCCGCTGGATGCTATCGGCCAGATCGACGGCTGTTTCAATCGCCATGGCCAGAGGTGTGCCGCCACCGCCCGGCAGACCGGCCAGGCTGCGCTTGGCGCGCACCAGGGAGCGCGTTGGCGGCAGCAGCAGTTCGGCCATGGCGCCGCGGAAGGCGATCATGGCCACCCGGTCGCGCCGCACATAGCAGTCGGCCAGCAGCAGCTCGATGGCGCCCTTGGCCTCAGCCAGACGGTGCAGGGCGGCGGAGCCGGAGGCGTCGACTACGAAAATAGTGGTGGTTTCGGAGCGGTGTTTGTAGCGGGTGACACGGAAATCATCGAGCCGCACTTCGACGCGCGGTCGTGGTGCCTCGAGCGGCTTGCGGCTGCGGCTCTTGCGCCCTGATTGTTTGGCAACTGACGCGCTCTGTGCGCCCTTTTGTTGCTGGCTTTCCTGTTCGCGCTCGGTGCGCCGGATGCGCTGCCATGGGGCGGCGGCGCGCAGGGTTTCAATCACATTCAGACGGGCTGTGGCGCTGGGTTCGCCGCGACGAGTCCCGGCCGGGCGGCCGCGCAATGAGCCACTTTGCGTCGCGCCGGACTTGCCGCTGGTGCGCGAGCGCGCGCGCAGGGCGCCTAGCTGCAACTGGGCGAGCAGGTCTGCCGGAATGGCCGCTTCGGCGGATTCAAGCACCTGATCTTCTAGCGGTTTATCGATTTCCTGTTCGGGCGATTTGTCTTGCTCGCTGTCGTCCTGGTTCTCTTCTGGTGGAGGCGGTTCCTCCGGCATTTCGTCCTCGGGCTGCTCCGGCATGGGTAGGCGAGTCGCACGCGGGGCCAGCACCAGGCGCGCGGCCAGGCTGATGTCCTCGGGTGCGAGCTGTTCGCGCCCGGCCAGTGCGGCGGCAACCCGGGCGACGCGCACGGCAGCCAGTGTCGGGCGCAGCGAGTCGACGCCCAGCGCCAGTGCGGTGCCGCACAGGGCATCGAGTGCGTCATCATCGACCCTGACCTTGGGCAGGCGCGCGCGCGCGGCCAAAATGTCGGCCAGCTCTACATCCGGGGGCAGGGTCTGCACATCGCGCCAGGACAGCGGATTGAGGTCGATCAGCAGACTGAAACGATCAATCAGCGTATTCGGGAGCCGTTCGTCGTCATCGGCCCCTTCATCGAGTGCCACCACGCCGAAGCGGGTCGGCGTGCGTGCGGTCAGGCCATCGCGTTCAAGCAGAATCTCGCCGGCGTCGAGCACGGCGGACAGGTGAGCGGCAGTGGAGCGCGCGACTCGCTCTGCCATGGCCAGCAGCACAACACCGCCGTCAACTTCGGCGAGCAGGCCGCGTTCGGCAATGGGACGCCCGGCGCGCAGGGTCGCGGATAGATCGAGCCCGCCGAGCAGGCGACCGTCGGCAATGTGCAGGGGGATGCGTCGCAGGGGTGTTTCGGGCGGCAGGAATTCGCGTAGCATTTCCAGCCATAGATCCCGCACGGGACCAGGAAGGGCGCGCACCGAGAGTCCCGCAACGCCCGCCGGATCGACCGCAAACAGGGCCGCAGCCATGCAGGCGTCTTGCCACAGATCGGGGCGCTGCGCGGGGGCTGGCTCGGGCGGGTGCTGCGCGGCAGGCGCGCCGGACTCAGAGCGCGCGGCTGGCATCATGAGCCGAACAGCTCCTGAATTGCCCGTTCAACACGGGTGGTGGAGCCGGCATCGTCGAGAACATTGCGGCGCAGACGATGGCGCAGCGCTGGCGGGGCGACGCGGCGAAGATGGTCATCAGTCACGGCATCATCGCCATCGAGCGCGGCCAGTGCGCGCGCGGCCCGGATCAGCGTCAGCTCGCCACGCAGCCCGTCTGTGCCGAGTTTCATGCACAGCTCGGCGGCGCGTTCAAGCGCGGCATCTGGGACTTCGACCTTGTCCAGTCGTTCTTTGGCCTTGACGATTTGATTGCGCACCTTGCCGTCCTTGCGCTTCCACTTGGCGATGAATGCATCGGGGTCGTGCTCAAACTCATCGCGCAGGCGCACCACCTGGACGCGGGTTTTTAAGTCCTGGGGTGTCTTGACCTCAACCGACAGGCCGAAGCGATCGAGCAATTGCGGGCGCAGCTCGCCTTCTTCCGGGTTGCCGGAGCCAACCAGTACGAATTTGGCCGGGTGGCGCACGCTCAGGCCCTCGCGCTCGACCACATTCTCCCCGGATGCAGCCACATCGAGCAGAGAGTCGACCAGATGGTCCTCGAGCAGGTTGACCTCGTCGATATAGAGAAAACCGCGATGCGCGCGAGCCAGCAGGCCGGGCTCGAAGGCTTTTTCGCCTCGGGTCAGGGCGCTTTCCAGATCGAGCGCACCGATGACGCGGTCTTCGGTGGCTCCGAGCGGCAGATCGACCACTGGCACCGGCGCCTTGCGGACTTTAATGTCGTCCTTGGTGCGGCGGCTGCGGCAGGACTCGCACAGGCCGGCGTCGTTCGCCTCCGGGTCGCAGTTATAGGTGCATTTCTCGATCACTCGCATCGGCGGCAGCAGGGCGGCGAGTGCCCGGATCGCGGTGGACTTGCCGGTGCCGCGATCACCAAACACCAACACACCGCCGATGCTCTGATCGGTGGCCGCGATCAGGATCGCGAGTTTCATTTCTTCCTGGGCAACGATGGCCGAAAACGGAAAAGCAAGAGGCATGGTCAGGCCATCCTTAAAGCAAGCAGGGAGGGAAACCCGGAATCAAAACGGGAATCAACAAAGGAGTCACAGCGGGCGCAAGGCAGTTGCGGGCCCGGGGAGTCGCAGGGGTTGGCAATGGTCAAGCGCGTGATCCTCTCGATAAGCGGGCGGATGAGCCGGCGTGCGCGCCGCAGCAAAATGGCGGTCGGGGCGGTGCTGCCGCCGCGCAGAACAACCTGAAACCCTATCGCTCTTGAGCTGTCGCGGTCAAGTTGCATGCGCGTTCAGGGCCTTGAACGGGGCAAAAAAGACGGCGGAAAACAGGCAAACCTTCAGACTGGTCAGCATTTGCTGGCGCTTGGTACATTGACCGAAAATCAGATTGCAACAGGAACGGGCTTGTCATTGGATGAAATTAATCGCTTGCGTCAAGATGGCGATTGATGCCCGTCGCCCCGTCTTGCACTTTTGCGGATTCATCGACCGGGGTGGCCGCAGAGCGTCTCGAGCCGTTCCTTCAGCATGTCCGGCGCCTCGATCAGGGGATTGTGACCGCAGTCAGGCAGGATGTCATGGGTCGTGGCTGGGCGAATCTGGCACACCTGCTCGCCCAAGGCACAAAATTTTGCATCCTGCGCGCCGCTGATCCAGTGCAGATGACCATTATAGACGGGGATGGCTGGCCAGGTTGGTGGCATTTGACCGAGGCCGAAGCAGGCCAGGGCGCGCGCCAGTCCCTCGGGTCGCTGACTGAGTCTTCGCCGGTGCTGGATTGCGACGGCCATGGGGGCGCGCAGATGCTGCGCGCGAAACAGCGCCTGGCGTTGCCAGGCGGAGGCAAAGCGCTTGATGCCCTGGTCGCGCAGCAGATCGATCCAAATCTGATCCTGCCGGCATCGGGCCGCACGCTCGCTGGCGTCTTCAAGACCGGGATGGGCGGAGAGAATTAGCAGCTCCTGAAAACGCGCAGGCGCTTGGGCCATGAGTGCCAGCGCGATACGCCCGCCGAGCGAATAGCCTGCAATGCGCTCGATGCTGCTTGGCAAAGCGGCCAGCAGACGGGCAATTTCCTGAGCAAAATCACCCTTGGGGTCAGGACTCCGGCCATGGCCTGGCAGATCCATGACCAGCGCGGGAAAGTCTCTTGGCCAGAGATCAATCCAGTCCAGATGACTGCCTGTGAACCCGTGCAGCAGCAACCATCGGGGCTGTTGCGAAATCCCGGCGTCTAGCGCAGGGCCGAGCGCTTTCGTGTGATAGCCGGGCATCATGATATGGGCGCCGGATTGTGCTGATTGAATGGCTGGAAACCACTACCGGGCAAAGTAGACAAACGCAACTGCCCCGCGCATAGCGGCGGTGACCGACCCAGGTCAGCGGCGAGCCACTCAGCCGTGGCAAGGCCGTGGCACAGGCCGGCGCTGGGGATGCCGCCTGGCGTCTGCTGGGCGAGCGCGCTGATGGCGGCCGCCAGTTCAGCGGCGGCCCAGAGACCGGCGGCTGAGTCGATCAGGCTGGTGACCAGAGGCTGGGCGCCGGCTTCGAGCGCGGCCTTGGCCAGCGCGAGACTCGGGCGCAGGCCACCAAGAACCCCGGGCTTGAGGATGACGCGCCGCACCGGAAGCGGAGCGGCTGGTGGCGGCCAGGGGCGCCGGGGTAGCGATTCATCCAACGCCAGCGGGATGGATGTCAGTGCTTGCAGGTGCGCGAGGTCCGCATCCCGCGGCTCACGCAGGGGTTCTTCCAGGGATTCAATGACCGGGAGGTTGCTGTCTGCTTGCTGCGGCAGTTGCTCGAGTGCCGCGAGAAAACGGCGCGCAGTGGCAAGATCCCAGGCCCCATTGGCGTCCAGGCGCAATTGGCCCGGTTGAGGCAGAGCGGCGAGCAGTGAGCGCAGATGCGCAAGTTCTGTCTCGATTGGCGCAGTGCCAACCTTCAGCTTAAACACCCAAAAGTCACGCCTGGCGGCAGCATGCAGCGCGGCTGGCGTGCAGTCGATCAAGGTGCCGAGCGCGGCATTGACTGGAATCTGTTCAAGCTCGGCGGCACCTGGTTGCAACAGCGCTCTAAGGCACTGGCGGGCGGTTCTGGCGTGCCAGTCGAGCAATGCGATTTCCACCGCAGCATCGGCGGCCGGCGTCTGGCTTGGCAGACTATTGCTCAGGGCATCGAGCAATTCCTGGTCGGACTCGCTCTGGGCGCGCATCTGCCAGTACTTAAGCCGGGCTGCGGCGGCGGCCAGCGTCTCGGTTCCAGCTGCCGGGAATGGAGCGCAGTCGCCATAGCCGCGATGCCGGCTCTCATGCTGGCCCCCGTGCGCGATGACCAGCCAACCTTGGCGCTCGCTCAGGCCGCCATGGGCGCTGCGCCAGGGACGGTGCAGCGGCAGGCGGTAGGGATGCAGCAGCAGTCGAGGGGACATCTCCCGCAAGCCGGTCTGGCTGGTTGCCCGTGTTTGGAGTCTGAATGCCGCCTAAAACGGCAAGGCGAGGCCGCCGCTCAGCAATACCACCAGTACTGCCTGATAGAGCGCGGTCTGTCCAAGCAACGCGTTTAGCGCGCGGCCCTGGGTGCCGCGAAACAGACGCTGGATGAGGCTTGCCGCCATCGGCAGAGCCAGCAGCACCGGCCAGGAATGGGCCATGGGCGCGCTGAGCAAAAACAGTGGCAGGCAGCCGAGCAGCAGCGCGGCGTAGAGCACCCGCGCGCGTGCCTTGCCGAGCAGGTGATTCAGAGTGTGTCGCCCGGCGCGTGCGTCGGTGTCAAAGTCGCGATAATTATTGAGCAAGAGCACGGCCGCCGACGGCAGGCCGCAGGCGATGCCAAGCAGCAGCGAGGATGCCGTCAGTTGCAGGCTTTGCAGATAGAAGGTACCGGCCACGGCGGCGATGCCAAAAAATGCCAGCACAAAGACCTCGCCATAGGGACCATAGGCAATGGGGCGCGGCCCGCTAGTGTAGGCATAGCCGGCCAGAATGGCGGCCAGACCCAGCAGCAGGATGGGCCAGCCACCGCGCACCACCAGCACCAGGCCAACCAGAAAAGCCGCCAGAAAGGCCAGATGGGCTGCGCGTTTGACTTGAGCCGGACTAAACCAACCTTGGGCCGAGGCGCGCGGTGGCCCGAGGCGGTCAGGGGTATCGGTGCCGCGCTCGAAGTCGGCCGCGTCATTGTGCAGATTGGTGCCAATCTGGATGGCTGTGGCGCCAAACAGGGTCCCCAGTGCGGTCCACAAGGCCAGCTGACCGGTCTCAAACCATGCCAGGGCGATGCCGGCGACCACCGGCGAGACGGCAAGGAACAGGGTGCGCGGGCGCGCGGCGCTGATCCAGCGCCCACCCTGATGGCGCATGGCCTGCCAGCGGGGCAGGGTGGCGGCAGAGGCTTTTATCTGGGACACAGCTTAGGCTCGACGAGGAAAGCGGGAGAAATCCGGCGGACGTTTTTCCAGGTAGGCATTGCGGCCTTCCTGCGCCTCGGGCGTTTGATAGTAGAGTCCGGTGGCATTGCCGGCCAGTTCCTGAATACCGGCCAGGCCATCGGTGTCGGCGTTGAAAGCGGCCTTGAGCACCCGCAGCGCGGTCGGCGAATGGCGCAGCATCTGCCGGCACCACTCGAGAGTGACGGCTTCAAGCTCGCCTAGCGGCACGACGGCATTCACCAGCCCCATGGCCAGAGCCTCGTGCGCGTCGTACTGGCGACACAGAAACCAGATTTCCTTTGCTTTCTTGATGCCAACATTGCGCGCCATCAGTCCGGCGCCAAAGCCCGCATCGAAGGAGCCGACCTTGGGCCCGGTCTGCCCGAAGCGGGCATTTTCAGCAGCAATGGTTAGATCACAGACCAGGTGCAGGACGTGACCACCGCCGATGGCATAACCGGCCACCATGGCCACCACCGGCTTGGGCAGGGTGCGGATCTGGCGCTGTAGATCAAGCACGTTTAAGTGTTCGGCTCCGCTGTTGTCGCGATAGCCACCCTCGCCGCGAATGCGCTGATCGCCGCCTGAGCAAAATGCCAGTTCCCCCGCGCCAGTCAGGATGATGACGCCAATGGCCGGGTCATGATGGGCGCGGTGAAAGGCATCGATCAACTCGCGGACGGTCTCGGGCCGAAAGGCGTTGCGCACCTCGGGCCGGTTGATGGTCAGCTTGGCGATGCCCTCGGCCTGGTGGTAGAGGATGTCTTGGTAGCCGAGCCCCTCTGGCTGCTGCCAGGCAACAGCGGACGCGGGATTGGCCTCATGGGGGTCGGGATGGCGATGGGTGGTCAAGGCTTGGCTCTTTTGGAGGTTGGGTTTTTGGGCATTGGATGTTGGATCTGAATCTTGGCGGGTTGGCCATGGTCCATTTTGGGCGGTTTCTTTTTTTAACAAATCGCCCAACGGCAGGCTTGTTGTGGCGAACTGACTTCCCCTCTTCGCGAATTATCTTGCGATTCTAGCCCAAAAGAGGGGGTTTGATTGTCAGTCATCCCCGCGTCTCGCCCAAGCTAACTGCTGAGAGCTGTCCGCGCCACCGCTTGCCAGAATGCAAGATGAAACTGGCGGCTTTGCTCCGCGTCGATCAGGACTTCAATCAGACAAGCTTCGGCAGTGGAGTTTAGGGCTGCGGCAAAGCCTTGACTGTCCCGGACTCGCTGGTGGCGCAGGCCGAAGGGGCGGGCCAGCTCGGCCAGGTCTGGTGTCACCGGGGTGCGCCAGTAGCGCTCGAACTCTGGTAAGCCGTGCTGGGGCAAGTAGTCGAAAATACGCCCGCCGCCGTTGTTGATGACAATCACCGGACGTTTCAGCTCGCCGATCAGCAGCAGTCCGCTCAGATCATGGCAGAAGGACAGGTCGCCGAGGAGCCCCCAAGTGGGCGTGCCGGCGGCATTCAACCCAGCCAGGGTCGAGAGCTGGCCGTCGATGCCGCTGACGCCGCGATTGCCGAACACCCAAACCGGCTGCTGGCGTGGGTAGGACCAGGTATCGAGCTGGCGGATTGGCAGGGAATTGGCGCACAGCAGACCCTCGCCGGGCGGAATGGCTTGCAGCAATTGCTGTATCAATTGGGCTTCGCACCAGGGGCCGTCTTGCAAATGCCTATCGGCAAGTGCGCGGGTAGCTTGTTCGGCATTTCGCCAGCGCTCCCACCAGTCGGCAGGGGGGGCGCTGGTGCCAAACAGATTGGCCAGAGTGCTAGCCAGTGTTTTTGGTGTTGCCTGGATCAGTCCGCAGGCGTCATGGCTCGGATCGCACCAGCGCTCGCCATTCGTGACCAGCCAGGTCGGTACATCCGTGAGCCATTGACCGAGGGTTTTGGAGACGCAAGCGAGCCCAAGGCGCAATACCCAATCGGGTTTTAGCAAGGCGGCGGTATCTGTATTGCGCAGCAGGGCGTCGTAATGACGACTGACGAAGAATTGCGTGCCCCCATCCGACGGATGCGCAAAGCGCAGGCCCGAGAGCGGATCGGCCAGCAGGGGCAGACCAAGCCGCACGGCGCCCGACACAATGGCATTGGCCTCCTCGGCACTGGCCGCGCTGGCAGGTCCACAGACGATCAGCCCCTTGCCCGATGGCAGTTTGAGACTTGTCTGATCTCCAGCGCCGGCACTCGGCCAAGAGGATGGCCAGGCGGTATCGGCGGTGACCGTGCGGGCAGGGAATTGCGTGCTTGTTGACAGAGGCTCCCAGGGTGGACAGTCACCCGCCGGCACCAGTGGTTCATCGAACGGCAGATTAATCTGTATTGGGCCTTTTGTCGGCTCCTGGCTGCGCAGAGCAGCGCGCAAACCCAGGTTGCGCAGCGCCTTCAGGCTGCTGGCATCGGCACTTGGCCGGCCGGGATCATGAAACTCGTGCACAAAGGGGCCAAACAGGCGCGTCTGGTCGATGGTCTGGTTGGCGCCCGTGTGGCGCAATAGCGGCGGGCGGTCGGCTGAGAGCAGCAGCAGCGGCAGCCCCCAGTGGGCGGCCTCAATGACCGCCGGATACCAGTGCGCTGGCGCGCTGCCCGAGGTGGCAAGCAAAGCAACAGGTTCGGCGCTGGCACGCGCGAGGCCGAGCGCGAAAAAGGCTGCGCTGCGCTCATCCAGAATGGGTGTTAGAAGTAGTTCAGAGCGTCTCTGTGCGGCCAGCACCACCGGGGTGGAGCGCGAACCGGGCGACAGCACCAGCCGCCGCAGCCCACCCTGAATCAGCCCATCGAGCAACGCCTGCGACCAGCGCAGATTGAGGCAGCCGATGTCTTGGTTCCAAGGCGCCGAATTGGTGCTCACGCGAAGCGTAGGGCCGTCAGCATGGCCGCGAGTTTGGCCTCGGTCTCCTCCCATTCCGCCTGCGGGTCGGAACCGGCGACAATGCCCGCGCCCGCATGAAGCTCGGCCGCTTTGCCACGGATGCGCGCGCAGCGCAGTAGCACCCAGAGTTCGCCGCCGGTGCCGGGCTCAATGAAGCCGGCCGCTCCGGTATACCAGCCGCGAGAGAAAGGCTCGTGCTCGCGTAGCCAGTGGTGCGCTGCAAGCCGGGGCTGACCGTTTGTGGCGGGTGTCGGGTGGAGCCGATCAGCGAGGTCAAAGAAATCCGTGCCGGGGTCGATTTCAGCGGTAATGGGGCTCCACAGATGCTGCGCGTTGCGCAGTCGCATGAGCTCGGGCTGCGTGGGGACATGGATTGATCGGCAGAAGGGGGTCAGCGCCCGGGCGACGGCATCGACGACAAAGCCATGTTCGCGCAGGTTTTTCTCCGAGCGCAGTAATTCTTGGCCCAGCGCCAGGTTGCGGTCCTCGCAATCGCAGTGTTCGGTGGTGCCGGCAATGGCATCGACCGCAAGGCGCCCGTTGCGCAGATGCAGCAGACGTTCTGGCGTGGCGGCAACAAAGCTGCTGCCGTGGTGGCGCAGATTGATGATTTGACAGGAGGGAAACACAGCCGCTAGCACATCGAGCAGCCGTGCGATATCAAAAGACCGGCTGCCGCTTACCTTTAGCCGGCGCGACAGGACCACCTTCTGCAAATCGCCGGCCTGGATGCGCGCTAGCGCAAGCTCGACCAGACGGGTCCATTCGGTCGCTTCTGGTTCGGCGCTATCGCCCAGTACGCGTGTGACCAGCGCCGGGCGGCGCGGCGGGGGGAACAGGCGCGGGATGAGTGCTTCAAGCAATGCATGCCAGCGTGCCTGGACGAACGTGCGCGTTTGCCTCTGCGGTGCCGTGAAAATCAGCGCCGCCTGTTCTGCGGTTTGGCGCAGAGCAATATCTGGCACCCACAGTAGCGCATTGGGCAGGTCATCGTTAGCGTTTTCAGGCGGGACGGGCGGCGTGATGGGGTGCGTGACAGGGTTGGGGGCGGCGGCAAAGCCGAGCATGGCAAAAGCCTTGAGACCTGTCGCGCCAGGGTCGAGTTGCTCCCAGCAATGCGGCCAGTCGTGCGTGATCCGAGCCAGCTCGGACAGGCGTTGTGGTCCCTGTGCCTCCCAGTGCAATGCCTGGCCATAGCCGGCGCGCAGACTCTCACCTTGGGGATGCAGGAACTGAAACTGCGCCCCCGGTAGTTGGGCTATGGCGGTAGGGCGCTGTGGCAGCGGGAGAATGAGCGAGGTCAACGCATTGGCGGTCGCCTCATGCCGCCCGAGCGGCAGGCGGGCCATCTCTGCCGCCAGCCGGTCCCGCAGCGTCTTGATGACGTCTCTGGCCGAGGGTGTCCAGTCAGCGTGAACGCCCTCGGTCGTCGAAGCCAGATGGCTGGGTGCCGGGCGGGCGTTATCGGTGTTGAGCTGAAAGGATTCCACGCAAGAATAACCGTCGGCTGGTAGCAGGGATTGAGTGAATGGCAGGATATCGCCGCCATTATACCCGGCGGACATGGACTTTTCGGCTTGTTTTGGACCGGGCAGCGCTCAGGGGCGGCGAGAACCCTACAGCCGAGACCCCGTAACAGCAACCCGGCCCAAAACAGAAAACGCATTTGCTAAAGCGATACTTCAGGCCTGGTGCTGCCAGAAGGCATCAATGGCGGCGATTGTTTTCTGCGGTTGTTCCCATTGCGGCATCCCCAGGGTGGGCTCGACCCGGGTCAGCTGCCAGTTGCTCTGGCGTTCGAGCAGGGCGGGCAGCAGGTCGAAGCTGACATTGGCATCGCGATCATGAATGACCAGCACTGGCTGCTTGAGCTTGCCATAGAGTTGCTCGACTGGGTTATGGGTGAACAGTTGTCCAGACAAAAAGTAAAAAGGTGCATGGCGCGCGCCTGGCTGATGCGCGGTGGCATAAGCGTAGTCGATCAGTTCCTTGGGCGGTGTAGTGACGAAGCTTAGCTTCATAAAGTAGCGCACGCTCGGGCGGGTGGTCACCAGCGCATAGACTGCCGAACCCAAGCCAGGCAGACTAAACAGCCGGTGTAGAAGCTTGCCAGTCTTGGCACTTGGCAAGCGCCGAGGAGAGAATCCGGTGGGGGAGAGCAGCACCAAGCAGCGGAAGGCCGCAGATGCCTGCAAGGCCGCGCGGGCGGCGAATTCACAACTCAGGGAATAGGCGATGACATCAGCTGGCGCGCGCACCACCTCGGTTAGAAAGGTGCTAATGACATCAGCATAGAGTTCGGGCGAGTAGATTCTGTCGCTGCGATCAGACATGCCGAATCCGGGTAACTCGAGCGCATAAACGCGCCGGTTGGCACGGTAGTGATCGAACAGGGGTTTCATCTCGAAAGCGCTGGGAGCGGCATTGATGCTGTGCAGCAGCAGCACGGGCTCGGCATCGCTCGGGCCGTCGACATAATAATTGAGTTCCGGCAGGCCATGGCTTGTGAAGCGTGCCCGTGGGGCGTCCAGCGCATCGGGCAGGTCTGACGACGCGCGAGCGGGTTTGGTTGGTGCTGCGTTTAAGAGGCCAAAGGGGCGTTGCCCGAGTAACACTTGCATGACAATCTCCATTGAGTGACTGGAGCGAGGAGGTTTTAAGAGAAAATTCGCTCGCACAGACGCGAGTATACCTTGATTGTGCGCTGGTTCGCGTTTTGCAAGCTGTGCGTGTTGGCAGCCTGCAAAGGATGGCCTATGCTGCGACTCAGGTACTCTGGTACAGGGAGTTTGATGACATGACAGCCGTAGCCCTGCAGAACATGCGTGTCTGCGAGTATTGCCAGCTCGACTCGGAAAACATCCGGCTGAAGGCGCGACTTGAGGAATTGCGCGATTGTGCAATGCAAACCGAGGCCCTGTTCCAGCGTTTGCAGGAATGGGAGATGGTACTGCTTGGCATTGCCTCGCTCGAGCAGCTACTCGTGAGCATGACTGGCGACATGCGCGCACGCCTGGATATCGACCAGACGCGCCTGCTACTTCCGGACGCAGACCGGCGCATTCGCAGTCTGCTCGAATCCATCGATGCCCAAGTGCCTCAAGATGTGCTGTTTGAACAGCCGCCAGAAAGTCTCCAGCACTTGGGTGAACCCCGGTTGACAACCCTTGATGCCGCCGGCCTCCCGCCACTGTTCGAGCCTGATGGGCCGATTCGCAGTGTCGCGTTGCTGCCGCTGGTGCGCGATCAACGGTTTTTCGGCCTGCTCGGTCTCGGCAGTTGCGATGCCGAGCGCTATGGACCGGAGCTTCAAACCCATGCGCTGGCTAGGCTTGCGGCCATCTGCTCGGTGTGCCTTGAAAATGCCATCAATGGCGCGCGCCTGGAACTTGGCGGCTTGACCGATCCTTTAACCGGCCTGCACAACCGTCGCTCGCTCGAGCAGCGGCTGCATGCTGAGGTTGATCGCGCGCGGCGCAACCACCAGCCACTGTCGTGCCTGTTCATCGATCTTGACCTGTTCAAACAGATCAACGACCAACACGGCCACAGTGCTGGTGATGCCGTGCTGAGGGAAGTCGCTCGCCGGCTGCTGTCCACGCTCAGGGGGGGAGATATTGCTGCGCGCTTCGGTGGGGACGAACTGGCCTTGGTGCTGCCTGCCACCAGCTATGACGATGCTCGCAGCATGGGCGAGCGCATCAGGGTCATCATCAGCACCGACCCGGTGCAAATTGAAGACGGCATCGGCATCCCGGTTGGACTGTCCATTGGCGCCGGCACACTGGAGCACAACCAACTCACCGAAGATATCGTCCGCTCCGGTCAGGAACTCCTGCAAGCCGCCGATGAGGCGCTTTATCAGGCCAAGCGCGGTGGACGCGGACGGGTGGTATAGTCGCTCGGCACTGACCTCGCACAAGCCTGAGCCAAGTCCGTATTACAAGCACCAATCCGATGAGAACCGACTGTCGCGCGCGTTGTGCAATGCTGCGCGTGGTTGCATTTTTTTGCACCCTGAGCGCATGGCTGACTGCTTTGGCCGGTGCCGTTCTGGTCAATGCACTGCTGGCCAGTTCGGTTTTGGCCGAAAGGGCACCGGTTGTGGCGCCGACCATCCTCGGCGAGCTGCCCCATGATACAGGCGTTTTCACCCAGGGGCTTTTTTTGCACCGGGGACTTTTTTACGAGAGCGCGGGGTTGCGCGGTCAGTCGCGTCTGTTGATCACAGAGCCTGACAGCGGCCAGCAGATTCTGGTCCACCGGCTGCCGCCACATATCTTTGCCGAGGGAGCTGATCTGTGCGGGGACGAGGTGGTACAGCTGACCTGGACCAGTGGCCTGGCTTTGCGCTATGAGCCGGACACTTTGGCCAAGATCGGTGAGTTTCGCTACCAGGGCCAGGGCTGGGGCATCGCCTGCCGTGGCCAGCGCGTGGTCACCAGCGATGGCAGCGCGAACCTGACTTTTCGCGATCCCAAAACATTCAAGTCGCAGCGGACGCTGACGGTGACCGACGCTGGAGTGCCCGTGCGCCAGCTCAACGAGCTTGAATGGGCGGGTGGGCTGCTGCTGGCCAATATCTGGCGCAGCCATCGCATCGCCGCGATCGATCCTGTCACGGGCGCGGTGCGCCTGTGGTTGGACATGAGCGAGGTCGTGCGGCGCAGCGGTCAGAGTGGAACGGAATTTGTGCTCAACGGCATCGCCTGGGATGCCGCGCAGCAGCGGTTGTATGTGACCGGAAAGGGCTGGAATCGCCTGTATCTGATCGACTGCACCGGAGAGAGTCTTCAGCGAGCAAGGCTGCGGCGGTAGCCTGAAACAGTCGATTCATGCGCCGGGCGGATGTGGCGTCATGGGGTCCAACGCCTGTTGCACGGACACCGGGATGGGGTCATTCGCATGCAAATGAATATCCCGCTGCGGGAAAGCGATGCCGATGCCGGCGGCGCGGAATTTGTCATCGATGGCCTGGTGCAACTCGGAGGTGACTGATAGCCGGCAGTCGAGTGCGCCAAGATAATAGCGCAGCGCCAGCGTGAGTGAGTTGTCGCCAAAGTTATCGAAGGTAACCAGAGGCGCCGGGTCTTCGAGTACGCGCGGGTTCTCGGCGGCGGCCTCGGCCATCAGCGCCAGGGCCTTGCGCGTATCGCAGCCGTATTCGGCGCCAACGACCATGGTCATGCGGTTGATTGTGTCGGTCAGGCTCCAGTTGAGCAGACGCCCGGTGATGAACTCTTTGTTGGGTACCAGAAGTTCCTGTTTGTCCCAGTTGCGGATGGTGGTGGCGCGGATCTGAATGCGGGTGACCATGCCGGTGGTGTCGCCAATGCTGACCACGTCACCAACGCGGATGGGGCGCTCGAACAGAATAATCAAGCCGCTGATGAAGTTAGCGACGATCTCCTGCAAGCCAAAGCCGATGCCCACACTGAGCGCGGCCACCAGCCATTGCACTTGCGACCAAGACAGCCCCAGGGTGCCGAAGACCAGCAGGACGCCAGCCGCAGTGATGCTGTATGCCGTCAGGGTGATGATGGTGTAGCGCATACCGGAGCTGATCGCGGTGTGGCGCAGCAGAATGATCTCGAGCAGGGCCGGGAGGTTGCGCCCGGCAATGAACGCGATGCTGACGATCAGCAGCAGCCGTCCAAGATCGGCCAGGGTCACGGGCACCCGTGTCTCCATGCCGTCGACGGTCGCGGTGTAACGCCACAGGGTGATGTTGTCGAGCAGTCCGAAGGCGGGCAGGGCATCGGACCAGATCAGCCAGAACCCAACCGCGCCGGCGATGAGAATCATGCTGTTAATCAGACGCCGCGTCTGTTCATCGAGTGCGGCGAGATCCACGGTTTTGTTTGGCGGTTTGGCAATTTCTGTTGGGGGCTCGGCCGCAGTATCGGTTGGGCTGGTGGCTTGCTGGTCGAGTGCTGCCCGCAGCGCAAGGCTGCGCCGGGTCAAGATCAACCAGCGCACGACCAGTTGATGGACGAGCACCAGGCTCAGGATCAACCAAAGCTCGCTGATCAAATAGTCGAGCAAAATCCCGGCCGTGTAGAGATAGCCGGCCAGCGCCAGAAAAGCGAGCAGAACCGGCACCGCGATCAGTGCTCCGAACCAGAGCAGGCGCAGGCGGCTGAACCAAGATTCAGGGTGGGCCAGCAGGAAGGGGCGAAAGACGCCATTGGCGGGATTGGTGAGGCGCACAGTAAAGACCGCAAGGGTCAGGATTAGCGCCACGAGCGCCAGCCGCCCCAGGGTGCCGCTGAATGCGGCGTCCGGATGCAGGACGGTGGCGCCTGCGATCAGGCCGAGTGGCGGCAGGATCAGAATGGCCCAGCCAAAGTTTACCCGCAGCAGTCTGATGGTATGGGAACTCCAGCGGAAATGCCGGTCTGCGATGCCCCCTCGCATGCAGAGCAGATGGAAGGCACGCAGGTAGTAGAAGCCGATGCCGACCGCCGCCAGAGCGCTGCCGATCGCCATGCTGAAAGGCGTCGCCATGGTTGAGAATTCCAGCCGCATGCCGATCAGGGCTAGCAGCAGGGACCAGGGCAGGGCGAGCAACAATGTGAGCCCAAGCGCTTTCGTTGTGTAAGAAAACTTGTCGCTACTGACGCGGCGCAGGGGCTCGCCGGTGGCGCGCACGCGCCGGCGCAGCGCCGGTCCTTTCCAGAACAAAACCAGAACTGCGGGCAGCCCGAGCCAGAGCCAGGGGGAGACTTTGGCCTCGTGCTGGAGAATGCCAGCAACCGATTGCCAGTGCGCGGGCGCGGTCAGCCAGGCCAGGGCTGCCGGGAAATCGGCAAAGGATTGCTGGCTGATCGGCACCACGCTGCGCACCCAGAGAAGACGCTCGCTGAGGAAATCCCGGTAGTCCCGAACAATGCGCATCAGTGCCCGGGTGTTGTCATCAAGCTCGGTGACGCCGCGCAGATAGCTTTCTTCAATACCGATCAGGCGACGCAGTAGATCGTTGCGGCGCGCAACCTGGTCGCGCAGGCGTTGTTTTAGCGCGCTGCGCTCAGCGGCCGGGAGTTTGGCGATGGCATCATCAGCGCGTTGTTCCCAGGCGTTGTCGCGGCGGAGTTGATCGCGGTAACGCACCAGATTCAGGCTGGCCTCGGCGATACGATCAGCATTCTCAGCGGATGCCTTGCGCAAGGCTGCGAGGTCGGGAAGTTGGCGGTATTGGGTGACCAGGGATTGCCCCAAGGTGCGGCTGAGGCCGACAGCTTCCAGGCGCTGGCGGGCGCTGCGGAAGGCTTCCTCGATCTGGCGGCGGCTGGCATCGCGCTCGCTCTGTCGCTCGTCGAGCTGATCGAGTCGTTCGGTCAGATCGCTGATCGCGGCGCTGAGGTCGGCATTCTCGCGCGCGAGTTCGCGCACCAGCGGATGGGCGTCGGCGAGATTGCGCTGGGCCTCGGCGGTTTCGCTTTCAACCCGTGAGGCTTCGATGTGCCGCAGGCGATCAGCTTCGTTCTCCAGCAGAGCGCGCCTTTGGCGCGACTCGGCAAGCGCCTGCTCTGCGAGATCGCGACGGGCAAGGTTCAGATCGCTGCGCGCGCTGACGCTCAGGAGCTGTTGGTCGAGCATCAGGATCTCAGCGCGGAGGCGGTCGCGGCGCGTCTCCAGTGCCCACCGCCTGGCCTGGGCTTCGATTGGATTGAGCAGGCTGTCGTCGTTGCTCGTGATTTCGGCGTTGACGTTATCAAGCTCGCGATTGGCCTCGCTGATGCGCTTGCGCGCGCGCGCCGGTTCTTTCGTGTTCGCGTCAAGGATTTTGTCAAGCTCGGCGAGGAGGGCCTCGACAGCAGCGATTTCGGCAAGTTGCTGCGCAAGCTGCTGTTCAACCTGAGACAGAGTGGCATTCGGTGCCAGGGGTTTCGCGGGCGACTCTTGGGCGAGCCGCTGCGCAGCCTGTTCGCGCAGCGCTGCGGAATCCAGTGGTGCCTGCGCGATGGCCTTGCGGAAGTTGGTGGCTTGCGACTCGAAGACTTTGATCTCTTCGAGATTGCTTAGCGCTCCACGATATTGCTCAATGATGCGTTTGGCGGCTTCGGGCTCCAGCGTGCTGCTGGACTGAACCTCTTTGATTTTGCTCTCGATCAGGTCAGGTGTCAGCGTGGATTCGATGGTGGGCGTGGTGGGGCCGGTCTGCTCGGTTGCTTCTTGGGCTGCGACGGGAGAAAGTCCAACGAGCATCGCCAGAAGGCTGATCAGAACGGCCAGGGAAAGGATAGGGTGCGACCTGACGAGGGCGGTTTGCCAAGTGGCCGGGGGGATGAGCCTTTGCGTGAATGTCATGGATGTATTGTTCTGGGGGGGCCGGGACCATGAGTGGCAGAAACGCTGTTACTTACAGCCAGTGTCGGTCACGCCATGGTGCTCGATACGCCGCCAGCGCCGGCCGTCGCGGCGCAGCAGTTCGCCGGCTGCACAGGGGCCCCAGGTGCCGGCCTGGTAGTTGGGGAATTCGCGGGGCGGCAATGCGTGCCACACATCCATCACCGACTGCACGATTTCCCAGCCTTTCTCCACCGTGTCGGCGTGCTTGAACAGGGTCGCGTCGCCGTTCATGCAGTCGTAGATCAGTGTCTCGTAACCTGTAGCCGGTTTGTTGCCAAAGTAGTGCTCGTAGCAGAAGTCCATGTTCACCGTGCCGACCTGCATCTTGGGCCCGGGGATCTTGGCCCCGAAGCTCATCTGAATGCCTTCATTCGGCTGGATGCGCAGGACCAGCATGTCGGGTTCGAGCTGCTCGGTATCGGTGTCCTGAAACATCATGGTGGGCGCGCGTTTGAACTGAATCGCCACTTCGGTGTACTGGGTTGTCAGCCGTTTGCCGGTGCGCACGTAAAATGGCACGCCGGCCCAGCGCCAGTTGTCCATCTTGAGTTTCAGCGCGGCAAAGGTCTCGGTGCGCGATTCGGGATCAACCTCGGGCGAGTCGCGATAGGCCCCGACCTGTTCGCCAGTGGGCATGGTGCCGGCGCCATACTGACCGCGCACGGCGTGGGTGAGCACATCCTCCGGCGATAGCGGGGTAATGGCATCGAGTACCTTGTTGATTTCCTCGCGCACCGCCTCGGCCTCGAAGGAATTGGGCGGCTCCATGGCGAGAAAGCCCAGCAGCACCAGCAGATGGTTGGGGATCATGTCGCGCAGGGCCCCGGCTTCTTCGTAGTAGGCGCCGCGGTGCTCGACCCCAACCGACTCAGCCACCGTGATCTGGACGTGGTCGATATGATGACGGTTCCACAGGGGCTCGATAAAGCCGTTGGCAAAACGAAATACCATGATGTTCTGCACCGTCTCCTTGCCCAGGTAATGATCGATGCGGTAAATCTGCTCCTCGTCCATGTTGCGGTGCAGGGCATCGTTCAGGGCTACGGCGGATTCCAGATCGCGGCCGAAGGGCTTTTCGATGATAACCCGGCGCCAGTCGCCGTCGCTCTCGTGCAGCAAACCGACCTCGCCCAAACGGTCGGTAATTTCACCAAAGAGGCTGGGCGGAACGGCCAAGTAGAAGAGATAATTGCCCTCGGTGGTGCGCTCGGCGTCGATCCGCGTGAGGCGCTCGCAAAGATGCTCGTAGTCCTGACCGTCGAGCATGTCGAGGTGCATGTAGTGGATTCGCCCGCGCAGCCGCTCCCAGACATCCTGAGAAAACCCGTCCCCAACGCTCTCGGCCATGTTCTCGGCAAGGCGCTCGCGAAAGCTGTCATCGCCCAGGTCCAGGCGGTCGAGTCCGAGCATGGCGAAGCTCTCCGGCAGTAGCCCGGCGGCGCACAGGTGATAGAGCGCCGGCACCAGCTTGCGCCGGGTGAGATCCCCGCCAGCGCCGAAGATGATCATCACATTGGGCGTGGCGGGCGGTGCCTGCATAAAATCGGTGTGCGTTAGGGACATGGCGGAACTCTCCTGGGCTGAAGGCGGCGGGCAGGGCGGTGGTGACGGTGTCTTCTGGCTCAGGATGTCGGTTTCTCGTGATGGCCGCCGAACTGATAACGCATGGCCGAGAGCAACTGGTTGGCGAAGTCCCCCTCGCCGCGCGAGCTGAAGCGCTCAAACAAGGCAGCGGTCAGCACCGGAGCCGGGGCGCCGGATTCGATGGCGGCGATGCTGGTCCAGCGGCCCTCGCCCGAGTCCGACACCCGGCCCCCGAAGTCGCTTAAGTTTGCGTCGGCGGCCAGCGCATTGGCGCTCAGATCGAGCAGCCAGGATGCGACCACACTGCCACGGCGCCAGACCTCGGCCACCTGCGACAAGTCGAGGTCATACTGGTAGAACTCCGGGTTGGACAGAGGCGCTGTCTCGGCATCGCTCGCATGATCCGCGCGCCCGACACCGGCGTGCTTGAGGATGTTGAAGCCCTCGGCATAGGCGGCCATCAGACCGTATTCGATGCCATTGTGGACCATTTTTACAAAATGCCCAGCACCGCTCGGCCCGCAATGCAAATAACCCTGCTCGGCGCGGCTCGGAGAGCCGGTGCGACCGGTGGTGCGCTCGATCTCGCCAAATCCCGGTGCCAGCGCCGAGAAGATCGGGTCGAGTCGCTCGACCGCGTCGGTATCGCCGCCGATCATCAGGCAATAGCCGCGCTCCAGCCCCCAGACACCGCCGCTGGTGCCGCAGTCGAGAAAATGCACGCCGCGCTCGGCCAGGCGCTTGGCATGGCGGATGTCATCCTGGTAGTAAGAATTGCCGCCGTCAATCAGCACATCATCGGCCTTGAGATGCGGTTCAAGCTGGTCGATGACTGATTCAACCACCGCCGCTGGCACCATGATCCAGATTGCGCGCGGCGTGCTCAGTTTGACGCAAAAATCGGCCATGTCCGTAGTACCCGTGGCGCCCTGATCCACCAGCGCCTGCACCTGCTGCGGGTTGTTGTCAAACACCACGCAATCATGGCCAGCGCGCATCAGTCGCTGCACCATGTTTGCGCCCATGCGGCCGAGGCCGATCATTCCGAGTTGCATTTGATATCTCCGAGCGTTTTCGCTTAAAGGTGTTGGATTGTGTTCTGTGTCAAGGGTGGGGCGGATGGTCAGGCTGTTACAAGAGTATACTGGAGTTGGGTTTCGATTCGATGCAGCTTGGATCAAAAACGCGCGACCAGGAGGAGCTTTATGACTGCATTGCCCAAAATGCCCCCTGCGGATTATCTGGAGTATGAGCGAAAGGCTGAGACCAAAAGCGAATATGTCGCGGGTGAGATCTTTGCCATGGCAGGAGCTAGCCCCGAGCACAACCTGATTGTGGGGAATCTGGTTGCCGAGTTGAATCTGGCCTTGAGAAAACGTCCATGCCGGGTCTACCCCAGCGATTTGCGTGTGCAAGTGGCTGATGCCTATTTCTACCCCGATGTCAGCGTGGTGTGTGGCGATCCGATGTTTACGGATCACGACAACCTAACGAACCCAAGCCTGATCGTCGAGGTACTGTCGCCCAGCACCGAAGATTTCGATATGGGTGGCAAGTTCGCTCGTTATCGCCAGATCGACAGTCTGATGGATTATCTGCTGGTTTTTCAGGATTCCACGCATGTCATCCACTATCAGCGCCAGGACGCGACTCATTGGTTGATGACTGAGGTCACCGACGGATCAGGCCGGGTCGCCTTGCCAAGTCTCGAATGCGCGCTAGACCTGGCTGAACTCTATGCCAAGGTGTTTTCCTGATGCAATATCGGAGCGTCCTGTATCGCGAGATTCTCCACCACGGTTTTGGACGGGACGGGCATGCCGAAATAGAATCCTTGATAGCTGTCGCAGCCGCGCGCGTGCAGAAATTGGAGCTGTTCGAGAGTTTCGACACCTTCGGCAACCACGGTGACATCTAGATGCCGACACACGGCGAGGATGGCTTCGACCAGCGCGGCATCGTTTGAATCAGTGCAGACATCTTGAATGAAGCTGCGATCAATTTTTAGCTCATCGACCGGCAAACGTTTGAGATAAGCCAGCGAGGAATAGCCGGTGCCGAAGTCGTCGAGCGAGAGCTGGACGCCCAGGGATTTGAGCTCCTGCATCCTGGTCACGGTGCCTTGTATGTCGTCAATCACCACACCTTCGGTGATTTCCAGAATCAGTTGCTGCGGTGGGAGGCTAAAATCGGTCAGCGCCTGCTGCACCAGGTCGACGAAATTCGGCTGTTGAAATTGACGCGGACTGACGTTGACCGACATGCGCAGGTCGTGGCCGCAACGCCGAATATGGGCCAGAAAGCGGCAGGCTTCGGTGAGCACCCATTGACCGATTGGCAGGATTAGTCCGGTTTCCTCGGCGATGGGAATGAATACCACCGGTGAGATCATGCCCTTGGTCGGGTGCGGCCAGCGCAGGAGTGCCTCGTAGCCGATGAGATGTTCTTCAGCATCGAATTGGGGCTGATAATAGAGTTGCAGCCCGTTGTCCTTCGTGGCTTGACGCAGTTCTCCTTCCAGGCTGAAGCGCACCTCGGCGGCCTGCTGCATTGACACTTCAAAAAAGCGCACGCAATTACGACCATGCTCCTTGGCACGATAGAGCGCGGTGTCCGCTTCCCTGAGGATGTCGTGAACCGTCACTTCGTTGCCGCGAAAGAGGGTAATCCCAATACTGACACTTGAGCTGATGTCCGTGTCCATCAGTCGGTAGGGTGCGGCCAGCGCTTGGCGAATTTTCTCCGCGACTAGATGCGCAAAGCGGGAGGCTTCCTCTGTTGTTTGGGTGAGCTGAGCGAGCAGAATGACAAATTCGTCGCCACCCAGGCGCGCGATGGTGTCCTCGGCACGGAGTAGCTCATGTAGACGGGAGGTGACATCCAGCAGCAGATGGTCGCCGAATTCATGTCCACGGGCATCGTTGACCTGTTTGAACCGGTCGAGGTCCAGGAAGAGCACCGCGCCGATGTGTCCGCTGCGCTGGGCTGTTGCCTGAGCATTGACCAAGCGATCCAGAAACAGCCTTCGGTTCGGCAGATCGGTCAGGGGATCGTAATAGGCCAGGCGATGAATAGAGGCTTCGCTTCGCTTGCGTTCCGTGATGTCGACACAGGTGCCAGCGGCGCGGCGCGGTTGGCCCGAGGGATCAAAATCGAAGCCCTTACCGCGGTCAAGCAGCCAGATCCATTGGCCGGACTGATGGCGAAATCGGTATTCGAGCTCGACCTTGTCGCGGTTCCCGGCGAGAACCTCGTCAGCAAAGCGCTGCACGGTCGGGATATCCTCGGGGTGAATTCCCTGTCGCCACTCATCGACCGTCTTGGGGATGCGCTGCCGGTCACCGCCCAGGATGCGGACGTAGCGGTCGTCGTAAACGATCTCTCCGGTGGTCAGGTTGACATCGTAGAGGCCGACTTCGGCACCTTCGAGCGCCAGATCCAGTCGTTCCTGGAGTCGTGATAGCTCTTCTTCGGCCTGCCGGCGCGCAGAGATGTCCCGGACCACGACCAGGAGGACCGGTGCGCGGGCATTGATCCGCTTAATATTGATCTCCGTCCAGATGTTGTGTCCTCTGGACGTGCGAATCTGGGTCTCGATACGCTGGGCCTGGCCTTTCAGCGCCTGCTTCCAGACGGGTTTCCAGTGCTGCGGATCGGCCGGAATCAGCCAGGTGAGGGGAGCCTGACGAGGCAGTTGATCGAAGGAGCAGCCGAAGAGATCAATGCCACGATGGTTGGCATCGAGAATCTTCTCTGCCCGCAGATCCATGACCAGGATGGGGTCCTGAGCACCCTCGAACAGGGATCGGTAGTTGGCTTCCGAATCTCGGAGGGCGAGCAGGGCGGCCTGTCGGCCAAGTAGCCCGTCATAGATCTTGATGGCGGCTTCGGCAATCACACCGTCGGCCTGGTCAAGACCTTGACGTCGCGCGGCGGTTTTGCGTCGAGTGCCGAGTAGCAGAATCCAGGGCGACGGGGGGGATTCAGCCCAGAGAGCGGTGTCCAGGCCCGTCTGCTGCAACACCGGGTCGTCGGTTAACAGTCGCGAGCCGGTGGCCCGTGGGACGTCCATGACCGGCAACAAGATACCGGGCCTTATGCCAACGCCGAGCTTGATCTGATAGCGGTGCGTTTCATCTTGAAGACGTAGCAGCGCGGCGACATCAATGCGCAGCCGTTCCACCAAGAGCATCAGCAGTTGTTCGCCAAGCCGGTCGGCGTCGGCGCTTTTATCGCCCAGATGCTGGGCGAATTCATGCATCTGCTGAATCACGAAAGCCAGGGTGCGATTGCGTTGCGCGTCTTGGCGTGCCAGCGTCAGATCGTCTTGCAGACGCATGACGCGCGCACCCAGCTCATCGCATTGGCTGCGGTAGTACTCCAGCGCTTCTAGGTTCGCTGTTGGGTTCGCTTCTGCCTGCATGATCTAAGGCTCAGTCGCGCGAGGTGCAGAGGAGCAAGACACCGGTCCAGTCGAGCGGGCGGGCGCGTCCGTGGAAAGGCGCGATCTCCACCCCGGTGTAGCATCCGAGGAAGGGGCACAGAGGTGCCACTTGCTCGCGGACCGGGGTGGATTCATCCTGATCCAGCCCGATGAAGGCCATTGATCGACCGGCGCAGTCGATGTAGAGACCGAACGCCAGTCGGTTGCGGTTCAGATTGGCAAGGATGGATTGGGTCTGATCCTGGCAGGATTCAATCATTCGATCAGGTTCATAGCCCATGATCTGCACCCGGGAGCCTGCGTTGAAATCGGACTCGAACAGGATCAGGGATTCTTCAACCGGGTCGATGGCGACCACCAGGCGATTCACGTACTGGTTGTCATTGAAGGGCGCGTAAGGATTGCCAAGCTTCTCGCCCAGGGTGAGGAACGGCAGTGGGTGCCGGGCGAGCAGCTCATCTCGTGTTACTCTGAGTCGCTCTTCGACCACTTGCAGTGCCGGGCGGTGGTCAAGCTCTAGAACTCTGGAGCCATCGATGCGTGTGATTTCGAGAAAGTCGCTGGCGGGCAGGCATCCGTGCATGATGGTGGTGTGGCCGATCAGGCTGGCGGGCAAGACCGCGGCGACAGCACCATGCCGGCGAATCCCCTGGCCGTCGAACAGATAACTGTCCGATAGGGACAGGTTGCTGAGGGTTCCAGCGCCGACGATCATCGGGTGGCAATCGCCGAGACCTTGGTGCAGACCGTCGAGCAGGCGGCTGCCGATATGCAGGACTGGCGGTGGCCCGCTTTTGATGGAGTCGTAGAACAAGAGCACGACCCGCTCCGGTGTCAGATCGAGTGCGCGCAGCGTTTCGCCAAGGCGGCGACCGGCTTCGCCCTCGTCAGTTTCCATTGTATCGACTGTGACGATGGACCTTGGCGCAAGCGCCTCTGCGAACAACAGAATGCCGCATTCGTACCCGCTGGTGCTGGCACCCTCGGGTGAGATAATGCCGACCGCAGAGCCACCGATCACGGGAAGCGGACCCAGCTCGGCCTGGAATCCGGCAAGTAGGTCTGAGGGATCCTGGAGCCCGCCCGCGAAGGCCAAAACCCAGGCCGGTTTCTGATCCCATGAAAGCTGTGCGCGGGCTTGCCTGGCGGCGGCGCGGGCGGCGGTGGTCGCATCCGCATGGCGCGACTGACCCACAGCGACCTGATTGGAAAGGGCCATCTCTTGCAATGGGATCTCCCGATTGCTGGCTGTCCGACACCGGATGCGGCGGTGTCGAAATGTTGAATCAATGTACAACTTTCGTCAATCAGGGTGCTCCGCATTCGTCCGGGAATATTTGCAGGCTAGGCTGGTCGCGATTCAAACACCATCACACTGCGCGCGACCACCATCAGGCGTGCAACGCGAATGATCGGCTGCTCCGGCGGCGCTAGCACCGGGCGCTCATCGGCGGTATCGACGGCGCGGAACCATTGGCGGCCGGGGAGCTGCGGCAGTTCGCAGAGTAGGGACTTCTCGCTCATGTTCATGATCACATGTAGGTGTTCTCCGTGGTCCTCGTGTGCGGCCAGGGTGAAGGCGAGCAGCCGGGCATCCGCCGCGCCCCAGGCGGCACGATTCAGGCGCGCACCGTGCCAGCTGATATCAGGCACGCCATCCTTGTGCTCCACGTCGCCGGTCAGGAAATGCCGTCGGCGCAGGTTCCGGTGGCGCCGGCGCAGCGCGATCAGGCCGCGAGTGAACTCCAGCATGTGCCGGTTGGGCTCCACCTGGCCCCAGTTGAACCAGCTTAGCTCATTGTTCTGGCAGTAAGAATTGTTGTTGCCGCGCTGGGTGCGCAGAATTTCATCACCTGCCAGAATCATGGGCACACCCTGGCTGAGCATCAGAATGGCGGTCGCGTTCATCGCCTGGCGGCGGCGCAGCGCGAGAATGGTGGGGTCATCGGTCGGTCCTTCAACACCGCAATTCCAGCTGCGATTGTCATTATGACCGTCGCGATTGTCTTCGCCGTTCGCCTCATTGTGCTTTTCGTTGTAACTGACCAGATCGTACAGCGTAAAGCCGTCGTGGCAGGTGATAAAGTTGATCGAATTACCTGGTCGCCGCCCGCGTGCCTGGTACAGATCGCTCGATCCGGCAATACGGGTGGCGACTTCATCAATGCCCGGGTCGCCGCGCACGAAGGAGCGAATCACATCGCGATAATTGCCATTCCATTCCGCCCAGCGGTAACCAGGAAAGCCACCGACCTGATAAAGCCCGGCCGCATCCCATGCCTCGGCGATGATATGGGCACGCGCTAGCTCGGGTGAAAGTTCAATGGACCAGAGTATCGGCGCGTGATGCTGTGGCTCGCCATCCTCGCCGCGCGCCATGGCGCTGGCAAGGTCGAAGCGAAAACCATCGACGTGCATGTCATGCGCCCAGTAATAGAGGCTGTCGATCAGATAGCGGGTGACCAGCGGGTGATTGCAATTGACGGTATTGCCGCAGCCGGTGTAGTCGCGATACTGGGAGCGGTCGTTGAAGTCCAGATGGTAGAAGACCTCGTTGTCCATCCCTTTGAAATTGATCGTCGGCCCGGTCGCGCCGCCTTCGGCGGTGTGGTTGAACACCACATCCAGGATTACCCCAATACCGGCGCGGTGCAGCGCCTTGACCATGTCGCGGAACTCATCACGCGCCCGGGCCGGCTCCACCGCATAACCGGGATGGGGCGCGAAAAAGCTGTGGGTGCTGTAGCCCCAGTAGTTTTCTAGCCCGAGTTCGAGCGTCTTTTCTGGCGCATCCTGTAGGTCGAAGGCCATCACCGGCAATAGCTCGACATGGGTGATGCCGAGTTCCTGCAAATAGGGGATTTTGTCGATCAGGGCGCGGAAGCTGCCGGGGTGCTGCGCCTGCGCCGAGGGGTGACGGGTAAAGCCGCCGACATGGAGTTCGTAGATGATCGCGTCGACCAATGACGTGTGCGGATGCTCGTCGCCCTCCCAGTCGTAGTGGTCTTGCCAGATCTGCGCGCGCATGGCGCTGGCGACATTGTCGCCTGGCTGACAGGCACGCGCGCGATCCCACAGCCGGTCGCTGACAGTGGCGGCCCAGGGGTCGAGCAGCAGCTTGCCCGCATCATGCCGACAACCGGTGCGCGCTGTGTCGCAGGAACCGTCTATGCGCCAGCCGTAGAAGACGCCCTCGGGCAGATCCTTGACCAGCAGATGCCAGAAGAAGAAAGTGCGGTGCTGCCGCGGATCGAGCGTGATAACTTGAAAAGGCTCACGGCTGTGATCCTGCTCGAACAGTAGCAGCTCCACCCGGGATGCCGTGTGTGAGAAACAGCAAAAATTCACACCGCCGTCGATGAATCGTGCGCCAGCGCGATCCCAGTGACCAGCGGCAACCTCGTATGGACCCATTGCCATGGATGCTCCTAGCGAGAAAGTGAGAATGTATGCGCTGTAGAATAACAGCCCCGACCCTGCGAAGAGGATAAGCCGCGATGAATTTTTGTAATCACTGCGGCGCGCCCGTGACCGTCAAGGTGCCTGACGGTGACCATCTTCCGCGCCATGTCTGCGAGCGCTGCGGCACGATTCATTACCAAAATCCCAAAGTGGTCGTCGGCTGTATCCCGGCCTGGGACGACAAAATTTTGCTCTGCAAGCGCGCCATCGAGCCGCGTCTGGGCTTTTGGACGCTGCCGGCTGGTTTCATGGAAAATGGTGAGTCCGCGCGCGATGGCGCGGCTCGGGAAACCTTGGAAGAAGCCAACGCTCGGGTCGAGATCGGCGCGCTCTACAGCCTGTTCAACCTGCCGCACATCGGGCAGATTTATCTGCTGTTTCGCGCGCGTTTATTGGATTTAGACTACTCCCCCGGCGACGAGAGCACCGAGGTGAGGCTTTTTGCCGAAGAGGACATTCCCTGGTCTGAACTCGCCTTCGCGGCGGTGACAGAAACCCTCAAGCTTTTCTTCGCCGATCACGCCAGCCCTGGAACCATGCCGCGCTGTGGGGACATCTATCGCGAGACCGAGCGCAACTCCGGGGCAGGGCAGCACTACCAGGTGCGGCTTTACTGACATTTTTCGTGCGAGCACTCCAGGACGGGATGATGGATTTTTTCAGCCGGCCTAGCGTCAGGCGCATGACACTCCAGGACCCTGGCCTCAGCATTGGGTTCCGCTGGTAGCGCTATCTACGGATGACGTTATGGACTTTCTTGGGGTGACTCGACAAGTCGGCCGTGCGTTGGACGAGGCAAGGGTGCGCTATGCATTGATCGGTGGGTTTGCGATGGCGCTGCGAGGTGTTCAGCGCGCGACGGTCGACCTTGATTTTATCCTGATGCGTGAGGATCTTGGTCGTGCTGATCAGGTTCTGACCGGTGCAGCTTACCGCCGAGTGTTTTACAGCGAGAACGTGTCGCATTACATTGCCGATGCGTCAGCCTTGGGACGCATTGACCTGCTGCACGCCTTTCGCGGGCCGAGCCTCAGCATGCTAATGCGCGCTGAGCGTATTGAGATCGCCGAGGGATTGACGCTCCCGGTCGTCCAAAGCGAGGATATTATCGGCTTGAAGATTCAGGCAGCCGTCAACGACGAGCAGCGGGCAGCGGCGGATTGGGCGGATATTCGCCTCATGATCGAGGTCTCAGCGCAGACCGGCATGGCGCTCGATTGGGCGCTGATTGCGGATTACCTCGATATTTTCGATCTCACATCAGAGCTGGCACGCATGCGAGGCTGGTATGGCAAGACTCACTGATGATGACCGCGCCGCGTTTCGGCGCCTGACCGAGACCGGCTGGGTGCAATCAGCGGCGGAACGCAGCCCGCTCGTGGTCGAGTCGACCACAGAGGCGCGGTATCGCTATTGTCTCTGGGCGACGGAAGCGGCGAAATTGTTCAGAGGAACCAAACCAGTGCGCTTCGGTGGTACCAACTGGAAGCTGTAAGACTCCCAGGTGCGGCTTTACTGACATTTTTTGCGCGAGCACTCCAAGACGGGATGATGGATTTTTTCAGCCGGCCTGGCGTCTGGCTCCTGGTTCCGGTCGCCCCGCGCATTCAGGCACCTGAGGTGACCTGCGGCGTTTTGCAGTCTTTGTTGCCTGTGCGCGTGCTGCTGATCGCAATCATGGTCGGAACAATGATGACCTTGGTGCTGATCTGGCCTCAACAGGCTGTGGCGAATGCGCTCTTGCTTGAAGATCGCCCCAATGGGCAATATGCCGACGGGTATCTGTCGGTTTTGCGCGATCCGACAGGGCAGCTCAGTTTTGCCGAGGTGCGTGAGCGCGCTTTTAACCCGCTGCCGCAGCAGGCAAGCTTCGGTTTTACCGACGATGCCATCTGGCTGCGGCTGGAGGTGCGGGTCGCGCAGCCACCCTCGGATAGCGCGGTCAGCCACTGGTGGCTGGAAGTGGCCTTGCCATCGCTGGATGATGTCCGTTTCTTCGCGCCCACGGCTGCTGGCGACTACAGTGAAATCCGCACGGGCGAGCATCGCCTATTCGCCGAGCGCCCGCTGGCTCATCGGCTGTTCTTGTTTCCATTCCAGATCGCGGGCCAGATTACCGACTCGCTTACCGATCAGATCCCTGGTCATATCCCTGGTCAGCTTACTGATCAGCTTACTGATCAGCCCATTGGGGCCGAAACCCAGACGCTCTATCTGCGCGTGCAGACCCTCGACAGCCTAGCCGTCCCCATCCGGCTGTGGAGTACCGACGCACTGAAAGTGCGCCTGGCGAATGAACAACTCTGGCTTGGAATCAGCTACGGCCTCATCCTCGGGATGCTGATTTATAACGCCTTTCTGTGGGGCGCACTGCGCGATGCCCTCTATGGGTACTATCTGGCTGCCAGCGTCACCGCGCTTCTGGTGATTTTGGAACTCAACGGCCATGCCTACCAGTATTTGTGGCCGGAGAACCTGTGGCTGGCCAATAATCAGCATGCTTTGGTGCCGGCGGTGCATTTCATCGCCTTGACCCTCTGGACGCGTCGCTTTCTGGACACACCGCGCCACGCCCCCAGGTTCGATCTGGCGCTTCGCGCCATTCTGGTGGGCGCGCTGGTCATGCTCGCCCTGGTGGCCTTGGACGCTTACCAGTTAGCCAATCAGCTAGCCTTTTGGCTCGGCATCAGCATGACCTTGCTCATTTTATTGGTGTCGATACGCATCCTCTGGAGGGGGTATCGTCCCGCACGCCTGTTTCTGCTTGCCCAGTCCATTCCGCTGCTCGGCGCCCTGGTGACGCTGGCGCGTGCGCTCGGGCTGGTGCCGGACTCCCTGTGGGCCGAGCATGCCTTTCAAATGGGTATATCCGCCGAATTCATGCTGTTTTCGCTCGCGCTGGCACAGCGTATCGATCTGCTGCGGCGCGAGAAACAGGAGGCGCAGCAGCGCTCCGAGACCGACCTCCTCACCGGGCTGCTCAACCGCGCGGGCTTGTTTCAGGGCGTCAATCGGCTGCTGGATCGGGGTACCCCCAGCGCGCTATTGCTGGTCGATCTGGATCACTTTAAGCCAGTCAACGACCAACTTGGGCACGAAGCGGGCGATCTGGTGCTGAAAAAGGTCGCCGAGCGCCTGCGCACCCTGGTGCGTGCCGAGGGTGATTTGGTGGCCCGTATCGGCGGCGATGAATTCGTTTTGGTGTTGCGCGGCCTGCACGAATGCCAGGATGCCGGCGTGGTTGCCAGTAAACTGCTGGCCAGTCTGATCGAGCCCATCGCCACTCCCTGGGGAGATGCGCGCATCGGAGCCAGCATCGGCATCACGCTCGCGGCCGAGTCTGACCCGGATCTGACCCTGGATCGACTGCTGCGCCAGGCCGATCACGCCATGTATCAGGCCAAGCGTGCCGGGCGCAACTGCTGGTACTGCGGCCAAGCGTCTGCAACCACCGCTGAGAGCCTTATCACAAATAACGTCACAACGGGCTAATGCCTCACGCCTTTGCGAGTGCATTGATGCGGCGATAGACGGGTCTCTGGCCACTCCATCCTGCTTCGAGGGTGCTCTCTGGCTGGTGATGAAAGACCCCGTCACCGCATCGACCGAGCAGATCGCGCATTTTGGCAAGACCATGGCTTACCCCAACAACCGCCTGATTCAGATCACAGCCTGGCATCCCGAGCCCTCGATGCTGTTGACGCTGTCGATGCCTGGGCCGCCAGTAGCATGTCGAACACCACTCGCTGAAAGCCTGCTTGTAGCTCCTTGCTGTTGAGGTACTGGGTCATCTGGTTCTGGTGCGCTTCGCCGCTGTCAATCACGGCATCATCCAGCGCACCGGGAAAGTCACCGAGCAGCGCCTGTTCTGCGGAGTTGTTGGCGATCTGGTGCATCACCCGCTGATTTTCGCTGAGCTTGTCGCGAATGGTGTAGGCGTAGTTGATCAGGTCCCGGTCTGTCAGGCCATCGGTGACGAACAACTCATTGAGCCGGGTGATGATCTGCGACAACCACTCTTCTTCCTTGCTCCTAGCCTGGCCCGTGCCGAGTGCGGCGGCGGGGTAGAGGCCGGCCTCGTCGCCATCTTTGACCATCAGCAGATCCTGCTGCTTGATCTTCGATAAGCGATAGTGACTCAGCTCGACTGAGCTTAGATCGATGGGGTCATCGGTCGGGGCGTCCTCACGCAGTAGCGGTGCCAGATGGCGGGCGTAGAGGCTCAGCTTTTCCAGATCCTGGCTGTCGTAGTCGACGATCTGCGACATGAACTCGTAGTAGCGCGTGAGCGCCATCAAATCCGCCTTGAAGAGGCCGAGCGCGTCCAGTTCGCGCTTGGCGGCCTTCATGTCCGTTTCGGCATTGGCGATGAAAATCGCGTCGTTGAGCGACTTGGCGTGCTCGAACAGCTTCTTGTGCTTTGCAAAGTCGGCGCGGGCCTCGGTGAAGCGTCCTTGCCAGCGCTCGACGGCCGGTTTGCACAGGCTGCTGATAGCCGCGTTGCTCTTGCTCTTCATGAAGAAGACCTCGCTGAACCGCGTGACCTCCGTCCACAAGAAAATCCCCGCCGCGCGCAGCTTCTCGTACAGATCCCAGATCAGGTTCGGGTCCGACACATCCAGCAGTTGCGCGGTCTGGTAATACTCCTGAAAGGCCGCTAGCACCTCGTCCGGCTCGTTGAAAAAGTCGAGGACATAGGTCTCCTGCTTGCCCGGATAGACGCGATTCAGACGCGACAGGGTTTGCACGCAGTCAACGCCGCCGAGCTTCTTGTCCACGTACATGGCGCAGAGCTTGGGCTGATCGAAGCCGGTCTGAAACTTATTGGCGACGATCAGGACCTGATAGTCGTCGGTGTCGAACGCATCGCGCAGATCCCGCCCCTTGAGGCCAGGGTTCATGCCGCTCTCGGTGAAGGTCTCGCCGAGCAGCCCATCGACGTGCGGATCGGTGGCGCTGAAGCTCAGATCACCGGAAAAGGCCACCATCGCTCGCAATGGGTGATAGCCCTTCTTCTGGATGTACTTGTCGAACTCCAGCTTGTAGCGCACCGCCTCCTTGCGCGAACCGGTCACGACCATGGCCTTGGCCTGACCGTTCAGGAGACCCATCACCCTGTCCCGAAAGTGCTCAACGATAACCAGCACCTTCTGGGCGATGTTGTAATCGTGCAGGCGCACCCACTGATTGAGCTTCACCTTGGCCTGCTTGCTGTCGACCTCGGCATCCGCGCTGGCCAGCTTTTGCGCCAGATTGTAGGCGACCTTGTAGCTGGTGTAGTTCTTCAGCACATCGAGGATATAGCCCTCCTCAATGGCCTGACGCATGCTATAGACGTGGAAGGCTTGTGGCTTGTTGAGTTTCGACGGCGGTTCCTCGGGGTAAGGCCGGCGGCCGAACAGCTCCAGCGTCTTGCTCTTGGGCGTGGCGGTGAAGGCGTAGTAACTGAGATTGGGCGAGGCCCGGCGCGACTCGACACTGGCCGTCAGCAGATCCTCGGCGCTGATCTCGGCCTCCTCGTTCGGTGCCGCGCTGGTCAATACCGCCTTGAGCTCACCCGCCGTTCGGCCCGACTGCGACGAGTGCGCCTCGTCGGCGATGATCGCGTAGCGGCGCGCTTTCAGGCTGACGCTGTCCTCAATGGCCTTGAGCACGAACGGAAAGGTCTGGATGGTCACGATGACAATGGGCTGGCTGTGCTCCAGCGCCTGGGCGAGCTTCTCGGACTTGGTGCCTTGCCCTTCCTCGCGGTTGATGCGCCCCACCACGCCGTCGGCATGCTCGAACTGATAGATGGTGTCCTGAAGCTGGTCATCGAGCACCGTGCGATCAGTCACCACAATGACCGAATGAAACAGCTTCTGGCCAGCATCGTCATAGAGCGACGCGAGCTGGTGCGCGGTCCAGGCGATGGAATTGGACTTGCCGGAGCCCGCGCTGTGCTGGGCCAGATACTTGTGACCGGGGCCTTCCGCGCGGCTGGCCGCGACCAGCCGGGTGACCAGATCCCACTGGTGATAGCGGGGGAAGATAAGGGTTTCCCGTTTGATCTTGCGCCCGTCCCAGCCCTCTTCAGTCGTGATTTCCAGATGGATAAAGCGCCCGATGATCCGCAGGATATTGGCGGGCGCCAGCACATCAGTCCACAGATAGGCGGTGGCGTAGCAGTCAATGTCCTCGGGCGCATCATTGCCCGCGCCGCCGTCTTTGGTGCCCTGATTGAAGGGCAAAAAGCGTGTCGCCGCGCCCGCCAGCCGGGTGGTCATCCAGACCTCGTACTGGCTGACCGCAAAATGCACCAAGGCGCCGCGCTTGAAGCTGAGCAGCGGCTCGGGCTTGTTGGTCTCGGGGTCCTTGGGTAGACGTGTTGTCTTGTACTGCTTGATGGCGCTCTCGACCGCCTGCTTGAAGGCGCTCTTCAGCTCCAGGGTCACAATCGGGATGCCGTTTAAGAAAAGCACCAGATCGATACGCCACCGCTTGGCCTTCTTGCCCGTGGCCTCAAAGTGCTCGCTCGTCGCATTGGGGCTATAGACTAGCTCCGGCACCAGACGCAGGAGATTGCCCTGGTACATGGCCAGGGTGTCGGGGTTCAGGTCATGGTCGGGCTTGAACTGGCAGAGCTTGAAGGAGGCCGACTTATCGCGCAGCTCATGGCGCAACACGCCCAGGGTGCCAAAGCTGCGCAGGTTCTTGTCGGAGGCGGTCGGGTCCGCCTTGCCGAGCTGAGCGGCTAGCGTGTTGACGAACGCCTGTTCGGGGTCGCTCGGGTAGAGCGTCTGGTATTTCGTCCAGGTCTTCGGCTGCGTGGTCTTGACGTAGGCCAGACAGTCCGGGGTATAGAGCGCCAGCGCGCGGTCGTAGTGAGCCGGATCGCCGAGCTGCCAACCGCCGTCGACCATCTGGTCGATGATATCTTGCTGAAAGGCGGATTCCTTGGCGTCGGCGTTCATGGTGTTTCTGTTTCTCACTTTGCCCTTTGACATTTCGGCTCGTTCTGGGCCGGGTGACGGCCACGGGGGACGCCGTGAATACATCCCTGTAGGCTTCCCGGCGGCGTCCTGCCGCCGAGATCCCCGTGGCCGTCACCCGACCCAAAACCGACAACCAGTGTGCGATTAGTTTATTACAAGAACACGGCAGCGCCGGGAATTATCGACATCAAGGTCGCATCCAAGCAAACTATCGTAGATGATACAGGCTGTTGTTATCGAGTAAGTCGTAGACGATGAAATTCGAGTATATCGTGTTCGGCTAATCAGCGCCCGAAAGGCGACTCGAAAGGAGCGCGCATTTTATGAATTCGAAGCCAGATACTGAGCCGGAAGACGACATGGAGGACGAGTACGACTTCGCCGCGATGGAAGGTGGTATCCAAGGCAAGTATGCCGGCGAATTCAACGGCACCACCACGGCAATTGTGCTCGACTCTGATGTGGCGCAGGTGCTCAGTGATCAGGCAGATAGCCTACAACAATAGCGCAACATTCGACTGCGGAATGTGACCAGATCAATTTGGCAGACAGTGTCTGCACTATCTCAGGCGATTGAAAAAATACTTGCCCAATTGCTGATCCCAAACCCGTCGAATTCCGAGGCACTGCCCTTGATGACTTGCGCAATCTTCCCGCTGCAGCGCGGCGCGAAGCGGGTTATCAGCTTGATCGGCTTACAGCATGGGCAGGAAACCCGACGACTGGAAGCCGATCAAGGAGGTAGGTGCGGGGGGCAGGGAAATCCGCATTCGGGACGCGGATGGTGCGTTTCGAGTCATCTATGTGGCCAAGTTATCAGATGCCATCTACGTGTTGCACTGCTTTCAGAAAAAAACGCAGAAAACCGCGAAAGCGGATCTGGATTTGGCCAGGGACCGCTATCTCGATCTGATAAGAGGTTTACAAACGTGAGCAACGAACGATTCGCCAGTGTGTGGGACGCTATTGAGGGCACACACATGGAGGCTGAAAATATGAAGTTGCGCTCAGCACTGATGATGGCGCTCAAGAGCACCATCGAACGATCCGGCATGAGTCTGGCAGAGGCTTCATCGCTCTTTGGTGTTACGCAACCGCAGGTATCCGACCTGATGCGCGGAAAGATCAACCTGTTCAGTTTTGATGTTTTGGTCAACATGGCATCAACGGCTGGGCTGCATGTCGACATATGTGTATCCAACGCTGCCTAGGCGTATGTACCGCCACTTTGAGCGCCTTTGCTCAGTTTTTGGCGTCAGCGGCGAGCTGGTGGCGCTGCGCGGGATTGCTGAGTCCTGGTCTCTCTCTCGTTCCCACGCTCTAGCGTAGGAATGCAGTGCTGCCGCTCCAGCGGCGCGTCTTATACGTACCCATCGCCCACGAGACGCTGGAGCGTCGTGACTTGCTCCCACGCTGGAGCGTGGGAGCCAAAAAGCCAAAAACAGGCGGCTTCTTTGGTATCGGCGCTCATGCGGCCTCTGCTTGGGCTGCGGCATCAGGGGCCTTCCAGCCACGCACGTCGATTTTGCCGGTGACGGCGGCGGAGATGAGGGTGGTGCGTCGTTCGCGAAGGAGTTCGGTGGCTTGACTGGAACTCTCGATTAGTTTGTCGAGCTTTCGACCAGTTCGATCTACTTCGGCGAGTATTTCAGCCTGCTCATTCAGAGGAGGATATGGAACGGGGAGATTACCGAGGATCTGCATATTCAACCCTTCCATTGTCGATCCCTGGGCCGTAAGCTTCATCCTAGCCTGGCTCAGATCGCCCAAAAGCGACTGACAGAGAAAGGCGGGGAGGATTCTTGTCATGTCGGCCTTGTACCTTACCAACCGTGGGTTGATGATGCCCCTCTCGACATTCATGGGGACTACCGCCACTCTCCCAATGGTGCCCATCACGGTTATCAGCACATCATCCGGAAAGACTTCATAACGGGTCATCTCAGCGAACTTTCGCTCGGTAATGTAGTAGTCACCAACAGCAAAGTCACCAGCGATTGCCTGTTGCTGGCCATAGACTCGGATACCGCTCTGCGAGTACATCGCCTTGGTGAGGGACGAACCATAGGGGCCTGATGTGGCGCCGTGCGTTAAGTGTTTGAGCCGCACCACTTTCCAATGTGCCGGAACCTCGCCTAGCCATTCGACGCCGGAATCGCGCATAGGGGCGTCGGGGTTCAAGCCTTTGGTGACTGCATGGCTGATGACGGCCTGACGTTTCTCTTTGAGCAAGGCGATGAGTTGCTGCTGCTTCTCGATCAGCGCATCGATCTTCGCCGTTTCGTAGTCGAGGAACTTGGCGATTTGCAAAGCCTCCTCGAACGGCGGGGCGAGTAGGTCTGCATTCTTGATCAATTCCTGATTTAAAATGCGCGCTCCGTAAATATTGGTAGCAGCATTCTGAATGACAAAAATCGGAAAGGCGTAGTACAGGTAGTCAAGCGGGAGGCCAGTGTCGTCCAGAAACGAAGCTATGGCTTCGTTGGTGTACATGTCTGTGCCAGCAAAAGCGACGGTTCCAACTGAGAGCTTGAAGCTATAGAGTAGCGATCCCTTCGGTGTTATTTCCATAGATGCCGTGGAAGCAGCGGCATCTGAAATTCGTTTCGCCGTGTCGAGAATTACCTTTGATTTGAGGTCGGATATATTCGCCCAAAGGTTATTTCCCTCGAAATTTGCATCATTTTTGGTTGGAGGTGTCCAGCCAACTTGGAAAGGCGCCTCGTGCTTTACTTTGGTTACCTTCCAATGAGTAGGAACTTGGACAAGCCAGCTAATGCCAGAGTCACGATAGCTAGAGTACTGTGAGTTTAGGCTCACAAACGCACCTCGCGCATGATGAGGCGGTGGTGAGTCCAGCTCAAATTGCTACGCAGTGCGTAGCAATTTGAGCCCTCCGGGTAGGTGAGGAAGAATTGACGGAAGTTGCGGAGATTCGGGTAAGAGAACCCCTTCCCCAAGCTGGCGCCAAGTTCCTTGGAGAGTGCCTTCAGAAGACCCTCTCCATAGGTGGCTTTTTCCGATCCACCTTGTTCTTCCTCGACGATCCGTTGCCCGATACGCCAGTATGCTTCGACCATGGCCGAGTTGACCGCTTGGGCGGTCTTGCCTCTGGCCTGGCTCAAGATGGCCTTGATGTCCGCGCAAATATCCGAATCCATCACGAATGCACCTCCCGCAACATCTCCATAATCTCGGCACTCAACACATCCAAATCGGCATCAATCTCGGCCAGATCGCGCGGTGGCTGGTATTGGTAGAAGTGCCGGTTGAAGGGGATCTCATAGCCGACGATGCCGATCTGCCCGTCGCGTTCATCGCATTTGCTGGCGTCGATCCAGGCATCCTTGACGTGCGGGGCGACCTCTTTGTTGAAATAGGCCTCGTTCACGGCGTTCACATTCCCGCCACGGGCGGTCTCAGCGGTGAGCGGCACGTCTTCGGCGTCGCGTAGGTTGCTGTCGGGCTGGAACTGGACGATCTGGCCCTGGTAGGGAAAGGCGCCGTAGATCGGCCCGGCGACTGCGGTGGCCTCCGTTGGCTTGAGCACCTTTTTGATGACAGGCTTGGCGTCGGGGTTGGTCCAGGTGACGGCGTCGAGCAGTTGCTTGCGCTCCTTGGTGTCCAGCTTGATGTCGGTCTGTTTGAGCGCCTGCTTGAGCGTCCGCTCGAAGGCGTTGAAGTCGTGGCAAGGCTCGGTTCCGATCACGGTCTGGATCTGCTTGGCCTTGTTGAGCAGTGCCTGCTGCGTCAGCCAGGTCTTCGGGGCCAGCAGGTCTTTGATCTGGGCTTCTTTGAGATCCTTGAAGTCGGCCTTGATCAGGGCGCGCACCTCGGCTTCGACCTCGGCGAGCTGGCCGTAGCCTTGGCCTGTCGTGCCGCCGCTGGGCGCATCGCTCCAGCCTTGACCGAATTGCGCGTAAACGCTCTGCATTGCGGCATTGAGCGCGCCGCTGGCAAAGCGCAACTCGGCGAGGCGCGTGTCGGTGAACTGCACCGAGAGCCGCAGCGGGCGCTCGACGCTGATGCGCCGGTAGCCGAATGCGTGGCTCTCGAATATCTTGCTGCCAAAGGTCTTCTTCTCGGCTTTTTTGGCTGTTGCCGACGGGCGACCGCGCTTGGCTGTGCTGTCTTGGGGGCCGCCATGCGCTGGCGGCTCAGGGTCCAGGCTGTAAGGTTCAATAGCCTCGAAATTGCCGAAGGTGCGGGTGATCAGGGCGATATCGTCCTCACCGAGCTGTTGCCGTTTGGAGCCAAGGCTTTTGCGCATCTTCTGGTACAGATGCACGCCGTTGATGAGCTGCACCTTGCCACGGCGTGCGGGTGCCTTTTTGTTGGACAGTACCCAGATGTAGGTGGCGATGCCGGTGTTGTAGAACATATCCGTCGGCAGGGCGACGATGGCTTCGAGCAGGTCGTGCTCGAGTATCTGGCGGCGGATTTCGCTCTCGCCGCTGCCGGCGCCGCCGGTGAACAGGGGCGAGCCGTTGAGGATGATGCCGATGCGCCCGCCGCTCTTGCCACCGCCGTCCCCCTTGGCGTCATTGGGATCGTAGTCGCGCATCTTGCTGAGCAGGTGCATCAGAAACAGCAGCGAGCCGTCGCTGACACGCGGCAGGCCGGGGCCGAAGCGCCCGTCGAAACCCTTGAGCTTGTGCTCGTTTTTGATCTCGCCTTCGACCTTTTTCCAGTCCACGCCGAAGGGCGGATTGGACAACATGTAGTCAAACTTATCGGCCTGGAGCTGGTCGTCGCTGAGCGTATTGCCGAGCTTGATACGGCTCACGTCCTGGCCCTTGATGAGCATGTCGCCCTTGCAGATGGCGTAGCTCTCGGGGTTCAGCTCTTGGCCGAAGGCGCGCATCACGGCATTGGGGTTTAGCTCGTGGACGTATTCCATGCCACTGGACAGAAAGCCGCCGGTGCCCGCGGTGGGGTCGTAGATGGTGCGGATGATGCCCGGTTCGGTCAGGGCGTCGTCGTCTTCCATAAACACCAGCGCGGTGGTCAGGCGCACGATGTCGCGCGGGGTGAAGTGCTCGCCAGCGGTCTCATTGGAGCTTTCCGCGAAGCGCCGGATGAGTTCCTCGAATACCAGACCCATATCGTGGTTGCTGATGGTCTTGGGGCTGAGGTCGGTGCTGGCGACCTTCTGCACCACTTTGAACAACAAATTAGCCTCGTCGAGCTGAGCGACGAACTCACCGAACTTGAAGTGCTCGAAGATCTCGCGCGCGTCCTTGGAGAAGCTGTCGACATAGGTCAGCAGGTTGCTCTTGATGTCGGAGCTGCCGAGCTTGGACAGGTCCATCGGCGAGACGTTGTAGAAGGACTCGGCGGCGGCTCGCAGCAGGAACTTCTCGCGCGCCGCCTCTTCGAGCGTCGGCATGGTCTTGAGCTTTTCGATCTGCTCAAGCACGGCATGTTTGCGCGCCTCAAGCACGCATTCGAGACGCCGCAGGATGGTAAAGGGCAGGATGATGCGACCATACTGCGATTGTTTGAAATCGCCCCGCAGCAGGTCGGCGAGGGACCAGATGTAGGCGGCGGTGTGGGAGAAGTTGGTGGTCATACTGCGGCCCGGCAGGCTGGACCCGTCTTGCGGCCCGGTTGATCATCTATTGGTTGATTCCTGAATGGCAATGTACTGGCCCCCCGAATGGGTGACAAGCGATGAAGCGCCCTGACCGGGAACCTTGAGTCAGGCATTGGGCCGAATAATCGGTGCTTGAGGATCGAGCAGCGCTGGTCTTGTGTGCGAGAGCTCGGACAAGAAAGCCGGTTACAATGACTGCGAATACTCGCGTGCCTGCCGGCAACGTCATCATCCCGGTCAGCAGCCCGCTGACCGCGGCTAGCGATTCGCGGGCGCCTGAATCGCGCCCCGTCGTCCTATCGCCAAGACTCCCATTCGACCTTTGTGGACTGCTCATGAATTTCAGAATCCTTTTCGTTGCCTTGTCGCTTCTCCTGCTGCCGCTGTCCGTGCTCGCCGAAAGCACCGAGGCAAACGCCGAGACGAGCGCTGAAACAGCTGGCGAGACCGGCGCAGATACCAGCGCCGAGACGAAGGCCGAGGCCGCGGATAAGGATGCCGAGGACGTGCGCGATAACTCGACCTTGGCTTTCGATCCCGCCGCGATTGGGCTGCCCGGGCTGCCGCAGCCGATGCGCTCGGCAGAAGATTTCCAGGCCGGCATCGATTTGATCAATACCCGACTGTCCAAGCTGGAAAACGCGCTTGAACAGGCGCAGGCCGAAGCGGCTGCGGCGGCTGAGACCGGCGTAGGCGCCGAAGAGGCGGCCGGGGGGCTAGATGCGCAGGAGTCCGGATCTGAATCCGACTCTGACTCCGGCCCGGACTCGGAGGTCCAATCGTCGACGCCAGATGCTGCGGCCGAGGCGATCGCCGGCCAAATCGAGCTTCTGCGCCAGTTGCGCATCGCCGTGCAGCGCCGCGCGACCCTTGCCGAGCGCATGGCGGACATCGGCAACGAGGTCGCGCAGCGGCAGGCGCAGCTTGAAACCATCAAGCAGGAGGGTGTCGCGCTGGAACCGCCGTTCTCCATTTCGCAGCTCGACCAGCAACAGGCCGAACTCGGCCTGAAGCAGGCCATGGAAGACGTTGCCGAGACCCGCCTGGATACGGCATCGCGGCGTCTGGTGACGCTGGAGAAGGCCGTCACCAGCGCAGTGCGCGAGCGACGCACCGCGCGCGATCAAATGGCCGCGGCCGAGGATGACGACATGCCGCAAGCCGAGCGCGCCGCGCTGGCGCGGACGCTGGAGCTGGCGCGACTGCGCGAATTGCTCGCCCGCCAGCAGCTCACGGCGGGCGAAGGCGCGGTGGCGCTGGCGCGCCAAGACAATGATCTGGCCGAAGCCGAGCAGCAAGTGCTGGAGGCGCGCCTGGCGTTTCTCGACGCGCGCGCGGAGCTTTCGCCGGAGATGCTCGAGCAGCGCCTGGCGGAACTGACGGACACCGAAGCCGAGATGCGCAAGCAGATCGAGGCGCTGGAGCGTGACGGGGACCGGGCCGAGTCCGCGCTCTACGAGGCGCGGCGCCGCTTGGCTGATGCCACGGAGGATGCCGACAAGGCCGCACTAGAAGCCTGGGTGACGGCGCGTCAGGCCCAACTCGACGCGGCGCGCAACGGGGTCGACTCCCTGACCGCTGCAATCACCGATCTTGGACAGATGCGCCAGTTATGGCAGGCACGCTTCGAGATGATGCAGTCGCCCGATTCCATCAATGGTGCCGAGCAACTGCGCGATGCCATCAAGGCGCTCAACGAGGCGCGCGCCGAGAAGGACGACATCGAGCGCCGCCTCAATGCCCTGCGTGCGATTCAGCTCACCCAGTCACGCGCTTTGCGCGACCCGACGCTGGATACGCAGGTGCGCGAGGCCATGACAGCGCGTGCCGCCGCGCTGGATGCCGCCGAGCAGCATGGCCGCGAACTGCTCGAGACCAAGGACGAGCTGATCGCGCTGCTGCAGGGTATACGCCACCAACTCGAGGGGTTGGTCGAGAACACGAACGTCAGCCTGCAATGGCTCCAGGCCAAGGAGGCGATGGCGGGCTGGTGGGATGCCGAGCTGATCGTGATCAACGACCAAAGCATCCGGGTGCGGGAACTGGCCCTTGCTCTGGTGATCTTCACCCTCGTACTGCTCGTCCTGCCGACCGTGCGGGTGCTCGCGCGCCGGGCGCTGCGAAAGCTTGATACCACCTTGGCAGAGGCCGAGCAACGGGATCTGCGTTTGGCGCTGACGGCTATTGCCGGCAATACCAGTCAGCTATTCGTGCTGATCGCGGCCTTTTATGTGGCCATGGTCTTTTCCGGGTTGGCCAGCCCAACGGTCAAAGACTGGCTCTGGACCCTGTTGGTCATCGCCTTCTACATGCAACTCGGCGCATGGGCCAACGCGGCCATGTTTGATTACTTCAGCCGCAAGCGCACGCGCCAGGAGATGCGTGATCCATCAACGGTGACCGGCTACGGTCTGCTGATGTTTTTCATTCGGGTCGGTATCTGGATCAGCGTGGTGGTCTCGCTGCTCGTTTACTTCAGGTACCCGGTTGCCGGCCTGGTCGGCGCGCTCGGTGTGGGCAGCTTGGCGGTCGCCTTCGCGGTGCAGAACATTCTGGGCGATGTGTTCAGCTCCATGGCGATTATCCTCGACAAGCCGTTTCGCGTCGGCGATTTCGTCAAGGCTGGCGAGACCGTCGGCACCATTGAGCTAATTGGCATCAAGACCACCCGCATCCGCAGTCTTTCCGGGGAGCAGGTCGTGCTCTCAAACAGCGATCTGCTCAACAGCCGTATCCATAACTTCAAATACTTCAGAGAGCGCCGGATCTCGTTCAACATTGGAGTGGTGTATCAGACCCCAAGGGAGCTGCTCGAGCGCATCCCGGACATGATTCGCCAGTCCATTGAGGAGCAGCCGCAGACGCGCTTTGATCGCGCGCACTTCTTCGCCTTCGGCGATTTCTCCCTCAACTTTGAGATTGTCTACTACGTGCTAACGCCGGATTACGCCATTTACATGGACATCCAGCAGGGCATCAACCTCGGCATCCATCGCCGCTTTGAGGAGGTTGGCATCGAGTTTGCCTATCCGACCCAGGAGCTGATTCTGCGTCGTGCGCCCATGGCAGCTGCGGCTTTTACTGCCGTGCCCGCGAGCCAGCATGCGTCTGGCTGAGGGTGCCTAAGCCTTGGTAGGCCAGTTGCGGGAAATGGAGTGATTTTGGGTGGATGCTGGTCAGCGCCATATTGGGCTCGGGGCCCAGGGTGACTCAGGCGGGACTCTCACCCGCAAGAGTGCGCGGCCTTGATAGGCCGCGCTGGGCAAGGCTGTGCTGGGCTAGGCTGTGCTGGCCCGATAACACTTACTGGGGAACGACTTGGGCTGCGCTTGGACCTTTCGGGCCCTGCTCGACCTCATAGGTGACGGTTTGCCCTTCGGCGAGTGACTTGAAGCCAGAGCCTTGGACGGCGCTATGATGGACGAAAACGTCTTTGCTGCCGTCGGAAGGGGCGATGAAGCCAAAACCCTTTTCGTCACTAAACCACTTAACTGTACCTGTAGCCATTACGATTACCTCTTGGGTGAAATTGAACCTGTGTTGATGCAGACGACTATCGAGATATTTCGGAAGGATCTGCCACAGATGCTGGATAGAGGCACTACCGGAATACTACGAGGAAACACTGCACAGGGCGCAGTATGCTAAAAGCTAGGGCGTACAGCAAGATTTCTTGCAGCAAAATTGATCTCTGCCTGCCGCTGAAGCCCGTTTGAGCGTGATTTTATGATGAGCACCAATCCCGGGAGCCCCGATGCGGAGGCCGAGGTCATACCTTAAAGCGCCCGACCCGTTCGAGTTGGTCGATCGCGAGCTGCGCCAACTCTGCCGCTGCGTTGTTGATCTCGCGTGAACCCGTGGCGATCTGATCCATTGCCTGGGCGCTGTTGACCAGGTTGCGGTCGACTTCCTCGGCGACCGAGCTTTGCTCCTCGGTCGCGCTGGCAATCTGCATATTCATGTCCCGAATCAGCGCGACCGCCTCGGCGATGCTGACCAGACCAGCGCGCGCGCCCTCAGCCATCTCGGCATTCTTGTCGATCTGTCCGCGTGCCTGGTCCATGGCGCTGACTGCCTGATTGCTGCCTTCCTGCAGGCGCTCGATCATGGTCTGAATTTCGGTGGTGGAATCCTGGGTGCGGCTGGCCAGGGTGCGCACTTCCCCGGCCACGACCGCGAAGCCACGGCCTTGGTCACCGGCCCGCGCGGCCTCAATGGCGGCATTGAGCGCAAGCAGGTTGGTCTGATCGGCAATGCCGCGAATGACGTCGAGCACCTGGCCGATGTTGTTGGCATCCTGCGACAGTCGCCCGACTGCTTCCGCCGTCGATTGAATCTGACGCGCCGTGGTCTGGATAAGCGACGCTGCCTCGCTCATGGTGGACTGGCCCTGCTGGGTTTCCTGATCGGCTGCACGTGCCGCCTCGGCCGCCTCGGCCGCATTGCGCGCTACCTCGGCGACGGTGGCGGTCATTTCATTCATCGCCGTCGCCACTTGATCGGATTCCGACTGCTGCCGACCAATTTGATCGCTGGTGGAACTGCTGGTTGCGGTCAGTTCCTCGGCTGCGGTGGCCACGCGCTGGCTGGCGTCAATCACTTGCCCAACGAGATCGCGCACCCGTTTCTGGAATCGGTTAAAGGCGTGTGCAAGTTCGGCCAGCTCATCGTTTCCAGTCTCCGACAGGGTATGCGTCAGATCGCCATCGCCGTCGGCGATCTCGGTCATGGTTCCGCTAGCTGTTTTCACCCGGCGCACAATGGCGTGGGCGAGCCAGGACATGCCAGCGACACCGGCAAGCACGCTGATGATCGAGACGATGATCATGACCGCAGCGGCGTGCTGTGTCTCAGCCGCCGCTTCCTGTCCCATGGCGAGTGCCTTGGCCATTGGCACCTTGATCTGCACCGCCCAGGGTGCAGTGGTATGACCGACTTTGATCGGTTCCAGGGTGAAGATTTCCTCTGCGCCCGAGGGCGAGACGGACTCGATCTGCAGGGACTCACCACGGGCAACAGCCTGAGCGACCTGATCGCCCTGTCGGTGCAGTCCGGAAACATTCTCGCCAATCAGCTGAGGGTTGCGACTGGTCGCCACGACGGTGCCATTGTGGGACAGCACCGCCACGCTGGCCTCGCCATCGAAAAGATCCTGCGCGGCCTGCTCGACCATGCGCTGGAGCTCGCTCAGGCGCACATCGATGCCCACCATGCCGCGAAAACCACCCTCGAGCATCACCGGCGCGACTAGCGAGGTGATCATGCTCTCCTGACCCTGAATCTGCTCCATGCGCGGGTCGATGATCGCCTCTTGGCCAGTCTGCTTGGGAATCTGGTAGAAATCGCCCGCCCCGGATTCAGCGTAATCGGTCACGGCGGCCAAGACGGCGGCGCCATCCCCACCGCGGGTCCAATCGGTCATGAAACGCCCGCTGTCATCAGTGCCCGGGGTATTCACATAGAACTCGTCCTGGGCATCGAAGGCATCTGGCTCCCAGACGGTATAAACGCTGACAAAGTCCGGGTTCTCTTCCAGTACAGACTTCAGCATCTGATTGATGTCGTTGCGCGAGTAAAAGGCAACGCGATGAGACCAGACTCCGGAGCCGAGAACCCAGTTCCACTCGGGGACTAGGCGGCCAAAGGCAAGCTTGGGCTGGGGCTCGGTGCTTCCCGGCATCGGCCAGCTATAATGCATCCAGCCCTTGCCGTCATCGGCGACTTGTTCATCCATGGCGATGAAGAGGTTCTGGTTGCGCCCCATGGCATTGTCCCACTTGGGATCATCCATGACCTGGCCATCAAACTGGGGGGCGTCTGGGTGCATCACCAGGCGCGGCACCGGCTTGTGCCTGTCCTGCACCCAGATATAATTTTCGTCTTCATAGCGCATGGAGCGCAGCACATCGAGCGCTGCGGCTTGCGCTTCATCCCGCGTCATCTCGCCGCGCCGCTCGGCGGCGATATAGCGCGCGACGATAGAATTGGCCAAATCCACCGCCGTTTCCAGGCGTTTGAAGCGATAGCGAAGGCGTCCCCAATCCTCGTTGGTGAGTTTGTCGTCTGGCGGACGGACCGCCGAGACATAGGCCTGTGCCAGCGTTCTGGCTGCATCGAGCGGCACCTCTAGTGCAGCATCAATGCTCGCCGCCCTCCGACTAGCCGCATTGCGCGCTAGTTCGCGCGCCGCCTCCAACCCGGCCAAACGCTGGCTTTCCGCCATGGCCTGCATGCGCGTGACGGCATAGCCGGTGATCACGCACCCAAGGGCGATCATGCCAACGCCGGACCAAAATGCGATCCGAAACCCAATCGAATGGCGATTAAACATGACGACTCCCTTTCCGCTATCGACCCCGTCTGCTCTCATGCGCCCAAAGATCTCGGGGTTGCCGACCGCCAGGCTGGTTCGTACCCGGTTTTCGCAGGATTACAGTCAGGGGCCATTTTAGCAGCCGCAGCCAACCACTTCACTGGCGCGGCGCGGCTTAGGCCGCTTTCCGCATCTCGTGCGGATAGGGCAAGCCAAACCAAACCCTGAGGGTCCAGGATGGCAGCCGTGAGCGGAGATAAGCGTGCGTTGAATGCGATTGGGATACTCAACACATCATCGTTGCTGACCGCGTCGCTGACGCTTCGGAGATACCTTGCGGGGTTCAATCCAAAGAAATTGTCCTTACAGCGCGTCGGGCCACCGCAATGCTGGATAGGCGAAGCTTATCAACCGGCATGCAAGATGGGGCGCTGCGCTGATCCGCCCTGAAGCAGTAGACTGTCGTTCCGCTTAGTCGATTGGTCGACCTGGCTGCTGATATCTTCATGGGGTTCCGATTGCCCCTTTTTCGTTGCCGAGGAGTATTCAATCATGCCAAAGCAAGGCGTTAGCACGCAAAACGACCGGAACCCTATGTACACCCAGACAGAAAACGCCGACGACGAGACTTACGGTTCAAGCGAACTGGCCATGGGCCTGCCGAAGTCGTCCTTCCCTGATGTCGAGCGCGATCCGCGACGCATTTATGCCGCCGTCCGCGACGAACTGATGCTCGATGGGAACTCGCGGCAAAACCTCGCGACCTTCTGCCAGACCTGGGAGGAGCCCGAGATCCATCAGCTGATGGATGCCTGCATCGACAAGAACATGGTCGATAAGGACGAATATCCGCAGACCGCCGAGATCGAGGCGCGCTGCGTGCAGATGCTCGCCGATCTCTGGCATTCGCCTGCCAGCGACCACGCCGTTGGCTGTTCCACCACCGGCTCCAGTGAGGCCGCCATGCTGGGCGGGCTGGCGATGAAGCGCCGTTGGGAGGCGCGTCGCCAGGCCGAGGGCAAACCCACCGACAAGCCCAATCTGATCACCGGGCCAGTCCAGATCTGCTGGCACAAATTCACCCGCTACTGGGATATCGAGCACCGCGAAATCCCGATGGACAAGGGCCGGCTCCTGATGACGCCCGAAGAGGTGCTGAGCCGCTGCGATGAAAACACCATTGGCGTGGTGCCGACGCTGGGCGTGACCTTCACCGGAGAATACGAGCCGGTCAAGCAGATCAACGACGCACTCGACAAGCTCCAGGCCGATACGGGGCTCGATATTCCCATCCACGTCGACGGCGCCAGCGGCGGTTTTCTCGCCCCGTTCTGCGCACCTGAGCTTGAGTGGGACTTCCGTCTGCCGCGGGTGAGCTCCATCAACGCCTCGGGCCACAAGTTCGGCCTTGCACCGCTCGGTGTGGGTTGGGTGCTGTGGCGCGAAGAGAAAGACCTGCCCGAGAGCATGGTGTTCTGGGTGAATTATCTCGGTGGCAACATGCGCGACATCGCACTGAACTTTTCGCGGCCTGGCGGGCAGATTGTTTGCCAGTACTACAACTTCCTCCGCCTCGGGCGCGAGGGCTACAGCAAGGTCCACGGTGCCTGCTATCGCAGTGCCGAGTATCTGGCCGACGAGATATCGAAGATGGGGCCGTTCGAGATCGTCTTCGGTGGTGACATGGCGCGCGGCATCCCAGCGGTTTCATGGAAGCTCAAAGAGGGCACCGATCCGGGCTTTACCCTGTTCGATCTTGCCGACCGGCTGCGCGTGCGCGGCTGGCAGGTGCCGGCTTATACGCTACCGTCAAATTGTCAGGATCAAGCGATCCAAAGAATCCTGGTCCGCAACGGCGTCAGCCAGGACCTCTGTACACTGCTCATCGAGCACATGAAGGCAGCCCTGGATCATATCGAAGCCCATCCGGTTAAGGAGTCGCTCACCAGCGAAGATGCATCAGGTTTCCATCATTAAGGCTATGAGGCCAAGGCCCATCACGCGGAGAAGGTTGACGAGAGTCGAGCGCATTTCCAAGAGGCGCTTGGTGGGGATCTGCCCCATCTGGTTGTTATCGCCAGTTGGCCGAGGTGATTCAGCACCTGCTGCAAGAGACCGAGCGCTGTCCGCCGGTTGAAGTACACACTAAGGGTGAGCAAAAAAGGACCACCAATGACGCTGTTTCGAGAGATCAAAGCCGCCTACCGTGTTGCCTGGAGCTACGCGGCTCCTTTCACGCTGGTTCATCTGGCACTGCGGCTGCTCTCGGCCGCTGTAATCCTGCCCACATCCGGCCTGGTGCTGACGGTCGCGTTGGCGATCAATGGCCAGACGGCGATGACCGACCAGGACATTGCGAGCTTCCTGCTGACCCCGGCCGGATTCGCCGGCGCGCTGGCCATCATCGGCCTATCGATCATTGCCAGCGTGCTCGATCTGACCGTTATGACCAGCACCCTACGGCGCGGCGAGCATCGCGCCACCGCAGCGCTGATCTCCGGCTTGTCGCTGGTGCTGACGCGGTTCACTGCACTGTTCAGCCTGGGCGTCAGGCTGGCGCTGCGGGTGCTGTTGCTCGCCGCGCCCTTCGGTATGGCCGCTGCGGGCATTGCCTGGTTAATGCTCAGCGACTACGACATCAATTACTACCTCACCTACCAGCCGCCGGCCTTTCTGATCGCGGTCGGCCTGATCGGTGTGCTGGCACTGGTGTTCGCGGCCGTGCTGCTCGCGCAATTGGCACGTTGGGCGGTGGCGCTGCATTTTCTGCTCTTCCAGCGGGCCGCCCCCAAACGCGCCTTTGCACTCAGCGCAGCCGGGCTGCGTGGTCAGCAATGGGGCGTCATCAGCCGGGTGTTGGCGTGGGTTCTGGTCAGGATTCTGCTCGCCACCCTGGTCGCCACCCTCGGCGGCCTGCTCATCGCCGGCACGCAAGAGCTGTTTGAGCTGCACCTGCGGCTCATCATCGTCTCCACCCTCGTCATACTGGCGGCCTGGTGGCTCGCCGATGCGGTGGTTTCGGCCCTGGCGAACGGGGCGCTCGCCGTCCTCCTGGACGGGCTCTACCAGCGCGTTGGCGGCGAAGCGGCTGTCGCTGCCGAGCCTGATGCCGCCCAGCTACCACAGGCGCGCATAGTGCCGCTCCTGCTGTTATTCGTCATCGCCACCAGCCTAGTGCTGGGCGGGATCGACTTCACCGGCGATCGGCTCGAGCGCGTCGGCACCGAGCGCAGCGTCGAGATCATCGCTCACCGCGGTGCCGCTGGAGCACGGCCAGAAAATACCCTCGCCGCAGTCGAAACAGCCCTGGAGCATCAGGCCGACTGGGTCGAGATCGACGTCCAGGAAACCGCCGATGGGGAAGTCGTGGTCGCCCACGACAGCGACTTCATGAAACAGGCTGGCGTCAAGCTCAAAGTCTGGAACGCCACCCTGGCTGATCTGGCCAAGATCGACATTGGCAGTTGGTTCGACCCGGCCTATGCCGCAGAGCGCCCGCCGACCCTGCGCCAGGTGCTGCTCGCCGCAAAGGGCCGCGGCCGGGTTCTGATCGAGCTGAAATACTACGGCCATGACGTGCAGCTCGAGCAGCGTGTCGCGCAAATCGTCGACGACACCGGGATGAACGACCAGGTCGCCGCCATGTCGCTCAAGCGCCCAGGCGTCGAGAAAATGCAGGCGCTGCGGCCCGACTGGCCGCATGGCATCCTCGCGGCCACCGCCATCGGTAACCTCCCGGCAGTGCAGTCGGATTTTCTCGCGCTCAACACCGGGCAGATCACATTGGCGCTGATCCGCAAAGCACAGGCGCAGGGTAAGAAAGTCTATGCCTGGACGGTGGATGAACCGGTGACTATGGTGCGCCTGATCTCCATGGGCATCGACGGCCTGATCACCAATGAGCCGGCCCTGGCGCGCGCCGTGATGGAAACGCGCAATGAGCTCTCGACCCTGGAGCGCCTGGTGCTGTGGTTGACCGATCAGTTCGACCTTGATCGGCTCGAGCTCAGTGCCGACGTGCGCGATGCTTAGTACTCTCCGGACTGGGGGGCTCTGGTGTTTTCCGGACGATGTTGACCCTGTTGCCGACTCTGCCTCAGCAAAGGCGGCGTTTTCGGGGTTGCTGGCCGCTGTTGAAGCGGGTGAGACCCTGGCCATCACGCGCCGGGGGCGGGTGATTGCCCGGCTAGTACCCGCTCTCTCCGGTGGTCCTGGGCGAGTTGGAGTTTGGCGTCGAGAAGAGCGCTTATCGCGAGAAGAACGCGACCCGTCTCGCTGAGTTGGTGGAGACGTTAGAGCTGATTCCCATCGATGAAAGGGTCAGCCTGCGCTATGGTGAAATCCGCGCCCATCTCGAGCGCTGCGGAACCCCGATTGGCGCGAATGATCTTTGGATTGCCGCCCGAAACGGTCTATACACGCCCGCGCGGGCACCTCGTTCGCTGCGCGCCATGGAGAGCGAGGCGAAGGCGCCTAGACCCGAAGCGGCTTAGGAGGTAGGCAAAGCGCATTCCCACACGGCGTCAAGCATCTGCTCGTTGAACTCCGCAAGCGCCTGCCCTTGGTCGACTGTTGACTGATCCACTTGTCCCGGCCAGGGTGAATTATTGGCGGAGATGAAACCGCAGCAGCGCTTGGATTTTCTATCCGTTCTGAATTGGCGCTTCCCACCAGTCCGCAATCGCGCCGATATTCATTGTCACAATCTCTTCAGGCAGTCTCAAATGAATCTGATTCGACTATTGTTTGCGGCGCTTTGCATCCTGTCATTTCCTTCCACCCTTTTCGCCTTCGATGCTGGAATGCCCAACCCGCCGGCAGCCCGAGCCCGACTTCGAGTTCGATCAGCGCGTCGCCTGGCAGCCGCCGTCTCTCTCGCAGGCAACGGTGCAGCCCCTCTCGTCTGCCGGTGGCACGCTGCCCCGCAGATGCACGTGCCAGCACCATTGTACACGCGCGCCTGCACCGCCCCGACGTCCGTCAGCCCGCAGTTGGACGTTGACCGCGCACCCCACCCCCGCTAACTTCCTTCCTCGGGCCAACTTGGACGCTCAGGGTGGCTTGGATTTCCTATCCGTGTCAAAACCGGTGTTGGCTATCCCCAGCTCTTGGCCATCATCGAGTGCGCCGACGCGGCCCATGGGCTTGGCGGACACATCATCTCCGATGGCGGCTGCGCGGTGCCCGGCGATATCGCCAAGGCCTTTGGCGGCGGCGCCGACTTAGTCATGCTCGGCGGCATGCTGGCCGGCCATGATGAATCCGGCGGCGAGAGAATCGAGCGCGACGGCAAGAGCTATAAAGTCTTCTACGGCATGAGCTCGGACACCGCCATGCACAAGCACGCCGAGGGCATTGCCGAGTACCGCGCCTCCGAGGGCAAGACGGTCGAGGTGCCCTACCGCGGCCCGGTCATTAACACCGTCAACGATATCCTTGGCGGCCTGCGCTCCGCCTGCACCTATGTCGGCGCCCAAAGCCTGAAAGAACTCAGCAAGCGCACCACCTTTATTCGCGTTCAGGAACCGCACAATCCGGTGTTCGCAAATGACTGACACCCGGAATACAAGACATCACAGTGACAGTGTCGGGCCGGGTAGCGCTTCGTCGACCGAGCCGAGACCGGCGTGCCCGACCAGTGGATCGAGACGCATGTCGGCGCCTCAATGCTCAATGCTCAAGCGCTGCGGAGACTCGCCTTGATGCCGACATAAAAACTGCATGAGGCGTTTGGGGCTCGTTGTTGGCAGATTGAACTAGCTACCAGCCGCATTGGCGCCATAAATTACCCTTTTTCTCAACTTCTCAACCTAGCCCCTCTCCAAAAACGAAAAACGCCGGTCATCCAATTGCAGGATGACCGGCGTTGATTTGCGAACAGTGGCGACACTTCTACCCTTCGATCGCCACTTCCGGAGGAAAGGACTCCGCAGGCATTAAAGCCTTGTTAAATGTGGTCTAGATGAGCTCAACAGCAGGAAGCACACCATAGTCAGGCGAAGCATTGATGAGCTCAACAGCAGGAAGCACGTCTCCATAGTCAGGCGATGCATTGAATTCTTCGACCGATGTGAAGAATCCGGCCACTCCGGTCAATTCGATGTTTAACACACCTTCAGTGCCATTATCGTATTCGAAATACGTGTTTCCCGAAGACACGGACACACTAACAGCTGCCCAGTCCGCTGCCAACCGAAGTGAGTCGTCAGCGCCGAAGTTTGTGATCTCGACAGAAATGGTATCATTCACCTGGTCCAAAAGTCCAGGATCTTCGATGATCACTGCCCCGGCGCCAGCATCTAGCACGTTATTCTCTTTCGTCAGCAATATCAACTTAGGTTCTGGCTCGGTTACGGGCTCCTCTCCCGGCTCGGTTACGGGCTCCTCTCCCGGCTCGATCACGGGCTCCTCTCCCGGCTCGATCACGGGCTCCTCTCCCGGCTCGATCACGGGCTCCTCTCCCGGCTCGATCACGGGCTCCTCTCCCGGCTCGATCACGGGCTCCTCTCCCGGCTCGATCACGGGCTCTGCTGGCTCGGGCGCGACTGCACCACCGCCGTCAGCAATGACATCGCCATACTCGCTCAATCCATTGAAATCGGCGACATCAAAGAAGCTGCCCGTTACCCCTTGCAGAGTAATTACAGAATTGTTAAGACCGTATTCAAATTCCGCGCCAGCCTCGGTGACGTTGACTGAAACTAGGTTCAGGTCAGCTACAGGTAGTTTCAGGGTGTCGTCCGCGCCGAAATTTGTGATTAGGGCGTGGACCGGTCCGCTTCCTTGATCGACGAATGTAACTGCCCCAGCGGCATCCCTTTGGACCGGCGAGACCATGTTACCACCGATGAGATACTCCGTATTTGTGACAACCGCTTCGGCATCGGGAAGTAAAATATTGCCGAAATTTGGGTCTTTGTTGAAACTTTCCACGCTGAAAAAATCTCCGGAGACACCAACGAACTGAATTTCGGAGGCGATCCCCTTTCCGTTATCGAAGCTGAGGATTGTATTCCCGCTAGCAACCCGAACCTCGACGTCACCAGAATAAGTTACCCCGTTGATTTCAAGAGTGTCGTCATCGCCAAAGTTCGCGATATTGGTGAAGGTGGCCCAGTCCACATCAGCCTTGAAGTCAAAGGCGCCCGTACCTGCGTCCACCTGGTCTGCGGCGAATGGAGTACCTCCATTGAGATTGTAACCAAACAAAGGCTCCGAGGTTTCGCTCGGATCGACCGTCAGCTCGTTACCTTGCTTATCCTGGCCCTCGGTGAAAGCGAATCCGCCGAGAACGAGATTTTTATCAACAGCGCCCAAGTCAACCGCGCCGTCAGCAAAGATCAGCCTGCTATCAGTGCCCGTGACCACCTTGATATTCGTGGCGAGATTGCCCTCGGCGTCGCGGATGTTCATGGTGGTGCCAGTGCGCGTGAATCGGAAATCACTGATTTCACCCTCGAATGCCAGCGTGGTGCCTGCCGAGACGTTGTCGATACCCGCGCCATCAGGCACGAAAATCGTCATCCCCTTGGTGCCGCCGAGGACGCTGGTCACTAACCCATCACCCAAAGTGAACTCCCTCGGGCTCGTATCCATCAACACCAGGTAGGCGTTGGCCTCGGGGCTTTCAGGGAGATCGACGTTGTCGGTAAAGGTCAGCACAGAGGTGTCGGCACCGTCCAAGTCGAGGTCCGCGCCCGCAACGGTGTCGCCGTCGTTAACGAGGAATTGTCCGCCGAGAGCAATTTTCCCTGACTCGATCATCAGTGCTGTGGCGCCGTCCTTGAACCGCAGCGTCGATAACACAGTGGGCGAAACATTCAGGGACGCAGCCAAGGCATCGTTGCCATCGCGCACCTCAAGGGTCGTGCCGTTCCGCACCAGGGTGTAATCTTCGCTCGCGCCTTCAAGGTTCACCGTTGAGCCTCGGGCCAAGCCGCCCGCCGCGGCACCGTTGGCTATATTGAGTGTCTTTCCCTCTCTCTCACCCTCCACATTGGCCGCGAGTCCCTCGGCGACATAGAACTCGCTGGGGCTTTCGTCCGTGAGAATGTACATGGCATTGTAATCACGCACCTCAACTTCAGGAGCTTGAACTGTGACTGTCACCGTCGCTGAATCAGTCTCTTTTCCATCCGTAATTGAATAGTTAAACGTGTCCTTGCCCGAAAAACCCTCATTGGGGGTATAAGTCAGCACGCCATCATCATTGCTGACAGTTCCGTTCTGGGGATTAAACACTTGGTCAATCGTGATGACATCGCCATTCGGATCTGAGTCGTTTTGGAGGACAAAAATGGCAACAGACTCTCCAGCGTTGGTTTCAACTGCATCATCCACTGCATCAGGAGCTGTCTCAACGTCCCCCCCCCCATCAGTCACAGTCACAGTCACGGTTGCGGTGTCAATGTCGCCACCAGCTTCGAGCGTGTAAACAAACGAATCCTCACCGATGAAGCCGGAGTCTGGAGTGTAAGTAATTGTATTGTCAGCATTAACGACAACAGCGCCGTTAGATGGATTCCCCGCGCCCAGCACACTCAGAGCATCACCGTTCGGATCAATGTCGTTGTTGAGCACCGGAATGGTAACTACCTGATCCATAGCGGTTTTGACAGAGTCATCGCCAGCAGTTGGAAGCCTAACGACGACAGTGTCCGCAGCGCCGAAGGTGATATCGTCGATCTCAAAACCCGCGGGCTCGTTGCCTGTGATGTAGAACGAGAGGCCCGCGATGAGGTTCTGTCCAGTGTCCGTCGTCAAGCCATAAAACTCAAAACCCTTGATGCTATTCTGAATCTCTCCGATCGAGTTGCCGTTAATATCAAAAACCTCGATTGTCGTTGACTCGAGCGCGTCAAAATACCCACCTTTGAGACCGACGGCGGCAACCGGCTGAGAGAAATGCACCGCGATAGGGCCGTTGAATGTTGGTGATCCGCTCAAAACTGGACTGGTGTGGCCATCCGCGCCGTCATATACCGTCTCAACGACTCCCTGGGTCAGATCCAGACGTAGCGGCCCATCAGGCGTGGTGTCGTCAAGCGTGACGGGCCTCGTGCCGATGACAGTCTGGCCGACGAATTGCTGACCAAAACTGACTGTCACGTCACCGAGCTTGTCGATATTGGTGAACTCGAAGACCGGATTTTCAGTACCCATAGGTACGTCGACTTCGTCGAAGTCAATGACGGTCGCGAGAGGGGTAAAGTCGTTTTGTCCGATTTTGAGTAGGTTTGCCATGGTTAACACCTCTTTTGGTTTGGCGCTTGCTTAGGTTCTGTGCGCAGAGCGACGCTCAGGGGATACTAAGGACTGATACGGCGGGTGGAGGGGGGGAAGCACGTAAGCATAATTCGATGCGCGAGTACTTTTTCTCCGCATGGCACACACGCATTATGTTGCTGTAGAAGTATTATAGCACATCACGCACGGATTGCAATGGATTTGGGGAGCAAATTTTTTAGCATAGATAAAGCTTAATAAACAATTACTTACAGTTTTTTTGTGGTACAGCACCGCCAACTGAGGTCAGTCAGATCGGCACAGGCAGTGTTTCTCGGGTCATGACAGCAAGTGACAACGCACACAAACCAATCATCGGCTGCCGGACATTGAAGTCTAGCGCATCTTATCTCTCCCGAGTTATGGAGTACGGCCATGACTCAAAAATCTTTAAGTCCGCTCGAAAAAAAATTCTGAAACCGACCTTGCATAGATAAGGATTTACAGTAATTTCTCAAAAAGTAATGGCAAAGATAACAGTTTGCTAGCAAGATAAGATAGAATCTCTTACAAGAAAGCTCCACAACAGGCCATCCATTCTGTCTCATGCCTAGCCACGATCCACTGCCGAGTATTGCCGCATCTGAGCGCACGCCGCTGGTGGAGCAACTGCTGGGTCAGATCGAGCAACTGCTTGAGGTGAATCATCGCCAAGCTGAGCACATTCAGCAGTTGCGCGATGAGATCGCGGTCCTGAAAGGACAAAAGGCGAAGCCCACGTTCAAGCCAAGCGGAATGGAGCAGGGCACCGAGCCCAGCGACGAAGCCGATGGCAACGCGGAAAACCAGGACGGTGAAGAGCGCGGGGAGAATGAAGAGGGTCGCAGCAAGCGTCCACCGCGCAAGCGCCCCGGCTTGTCCAAGCGCAACAAAACCGAGCAACTGCCGATTCACGAGATGCTCAAGATCGCGCCATCAGTCCCGGTTCCCGAGGACTCACGGTTCAAGGGATATCGCGACTTCCTCGTCCAGGACCTGCGCATTGCGGCGCACAACACCTGCTATCGCCTGGAGGTGTGGCAGACGCCTGAGGGTGAGTACCTGCTCGGGGAATTACCCGCCAGCCTCAACGGCAAGCACTTTGGACCAGAGCTGCGTCGCTACATGCTCTACCAGCACCACCACTGCCATGTCACTCAGCCCCTGCTGTACGAGCAGTTGCGTGAATGGGACATCGACATCTCCGTGGGGCAGGTCGACGCCCTGCTCAGCGGCGGCAATGAGGCCTTACTTCGCGGAGAAAGACCACCTGTTGACAACAGGTCTGGAGGTCAGCCGCACCATCACGGTGGATGATTCCGGGGCGCGCCATCAAGGCCGCAACGGCTATGTTACGCAGATCGGCAACGACTGGTTCGCGTGGTTTGCCAGCACTGGCAGTAAGAGTCGCATCAACTTCCTGCAACTGCTGCATGCCGGTGACATCACCTATACGCTAAACAGCCATGCCCTGTCCTACCTGCGCGAGGAGCACTTACCCAAAGAGCCTCTGCGCCGCTTGCAGACGCATCCCCAGAGCACAATCCTCGGCATCACGGCCTGGGAGGCGCATCTCCAGGCGCTGGGAATCACCAGCCAGCGCCATCGGCGCATCGCCACCGAGGGGGCGTTGCTCGGTGGGTTGATCGAGAAGGGCTTCTCGTTGGATCTGTTGATCGTCAGCGATGGGGCCGGACAATTCGCCATCCTGCTCCATGCCCTGTGCTGGGTGCATGCCGAGCGGTTGGTGCCCAAGCTCATCGCACTCAATGACGAGCATCGCCAGGATCAAGAGCGGGTGCGCGGGGAGATCTGGGATCTGTATGCCGACCTCAAAGCCTATCAGCGCAATCCCGATCCCGCATTGGCGCCGGCGCTTGAGGCGCGCTTTGAGAGCATCTTCACCCAGCACACCACCTTTGCCACCCTCAATCAGACGCTCAAGCGCCTGCATCGGCACAAGCAGAAGCTGCTGCTGGTGCTCCAGCGCCCGGAGATTGTGCTGCATACCAACGGCTCCGAAGGCGACATCCGCGGCTATGTGAAGTGGCGCAAGATCAGCGGCGGTAAGCGCAGCGACCTGGGTAGACGCTGTCGTGACGGATTTGCCAGCTTGAAAAAGACCTGTCGCAAGCTCGGCATCTCCTTCTGGGATTACCTGGGCGACCGCATCGAAGGGCATCACACCATCCCGCCACTGTCTGACATCATTCGCGAGCGCGCCACTGCAGCGGGTGTGGTGCCATGAGAGATTGAGAAGTTACGATTTACACTCATAAATTATTGATATAATTATAATTCTTAATTAGCCATCAATTATGCATCGCGTCTCGCACGCAATTTCGGCGGAAGAACCTGGACGGGCCCAACATCGGGCGGTATGCTCCTAGAGCATCCTACCAGCAGTCCACAAAGACCAATAAGGGAGACCAACGCGATGCCAGAACAAACCCCGACTGTCACAATTAACGACAAAAGCTATAAGCTGGACGATCTGTCGGAAAAAGCCAAGCAGCAGCTCGTCAGCCTGCGCGTTTGCGACCAGCAAATCACCTACCTCCAACAACAGCTCGCGATCACGCAAACCGCGCGAGCCAGCTACGCCAGGGTACTGCATGATGAGCTGCCGCCGAACGGGCGCTAGCCGCGCGTGTGGGCACACGCACTTCAACCGCGAGACCTCCCTAGATCCCCATCAATAGCCACTGTCGAGGCGCAACCATGGCCAGCCCAAGCGATTTTGAGCAATTAATGCTGGAACTCGTCAATCGCGCCAGAGCCGATCCGAACGCGGAAGCTGCCGGGTACGGGATCGATTTGAACGCCGACCTTGCCCCGGGCAGCATTTCTCCGCAAGCCAAGCAGCCACTTGTGATGAACACATGGCTCATGGACTCCGCGCGCGGACATAGCGCGTGGATGCTCGAAAACAACATCTTCAGCCACACGGGGGAAGGCGGATCATCGGCTGGCGACCGGATCGCCGCCGCGGGCTACGACTTCGTGGCGCCTTCGACTTGGGGCGAGAATATTTCGTGGAGAGGAACAACTTCCCCAATGCCCCTTGACTTGGAGGAATACGTTCACGAACAGCACAAGGGCTTATTTTTGAGCAAAGGGCATCGTCTCAATATCATGGGAGAGTCCTTCCGCGAAATCGGGATCGGTCAGGTATCCGGCGTTTTCACCGAGCAAGGCGCCGACTATAACGCCTCAATGATCACCGAGAACTTCGCTGCGTCGGGAGATTACGCCTTCCTCGGCGGCGTCGTCTACGAAGACCTCGACAACGATGACTTTTACTCGCCCGGTGAGGGTATTGGAGGCGTGAAGGTCTCGGTCGATGGCCTGACCACCACCACGACCTGGGAGAGCGGTGGCTATCAGGTCGCTCTCGCCCCTGGTTCGTATACGGTCACCTTCTCCGGTGGGACGCTTGACAGCCCGGTCACCCGCGCACTCACCATTGGCCAGGAAAACGAAAAAATCGATCTTATCGTCGATGAGTTTCTGCAACCGCCCGAGCCGCCTCCCCCCGACACCGATCCGCTGCCCATCCCGAACCTGGAGGCGTATTACACATTAATCGACGCTACCCCCAACCAGTTCTTCGTCGCCGAAGGGCTTGAAGCTGGAATGCTTGGCAAGACCGCCGGCAAGACCATCAACGTCGCCGAGGGCGCTGCCGCCCTGGGGCTCGCCGCCGGCACTTCTGTAAACATCGAGGGTGATAGTGCCGATTACCGTCTGCAGCGCAATGACACCATGCTGGAGGTGGTCGACTTCGATGGCACGATTATCGCCTCTATTAGCGGCTCGCCCACCCAGACCTCAACCTTGCGGTTTAGCGACGGAGCGGCAACCTTCGCGATCGAGAATAATCACCTTGCCATTGGCGGACAAATCCTCGTCGCGGACGGCGACATCGTGGGCGGCACAACCCTCGAGCTCGACGATACCGACACCGCCGCCACCATCTTCACCGATGCCGGGGGGCTGCCAGGGAACGCCAACGCCAACGCCTTCTTGATACTCACGGACAAGGCGCCAGAGCGCTTCACCCTGGGCGAAGGGCTGGTGGTGGAGTTACTTGGCGGAACCGGCGGGACCACCATCAACATCCCCGACGGCGCCGGCGCGGCCCGGGTCTCTCCCAACACAACGCTCAACTTCGAGGGGCCAAGCAACGACTTCACCTTCACCCGCCATGGCACCACCATGGATATCCGCGACGACGAGGGCAACCTCGCCGCCATGCTCGTGGCGGCCACCGGCGCGACCACAACCCTGATCTTCGCCGATGGCTTCGTCGAGCTTGGCGTTGCCAACCAACAACTTAGCCTCGGCGGCGTCATCTTTACCGAGGGTCAGAACGCATCCGGCGCTGACTTGACCGTCGATCTATTTGCGTGAACGACTCTGGCTCCATGCCTGGCGCCTCAACACCGACCCGACGCGAGCTGATCGCCTTGCCGCGACCCAAGTCTCTGTCAATCCTGAGTTTCGATCCTCCCTCAATGAGGACCGCGCATCCTACCTCCCCCTACACTCCGCCCTATCAGCGTGGGCAATCGCCATGACCCAGCACGTCTTTTTTATCGACTCCCGCGTCGCGGACATCCCCTCTCTGATTGCCCGCCTGCCACCCCGAAGCGAGTGGTTTCTGCTCGACGGCAAACAGGATGGAATCGCTCAACTGCGCGCCATCCTGGCCGATTACAGCGAGCTTGCGTCCATCCACATCCTAAGCCACGGCGAGCCGGGGCGTCTGTCTATTGGGGCGAGCACACTCGATCAAATCAGTCTCGCGCATCATCGTGCCGCCCTTGCCGAGATCGGCGCCAGCCTCGGCGAGACCGGGGATCTGCTGCTCTACGGCTGCAATCTCGCGCAAGGCGATCAGGGGCGAGCCTTTCTTACCCACCTTTCGCTGCTCACCGGCGCCGATGTCGCCGCTTCCGACGACCCCACTGGCGCGGCTGTTCAGGGCGGTGACTGGACGCTGGAACAACAGATCGGCACGATCGAAACCAGGCCCATCGCACCAGCCTACACTGGTCTTTTGGCGAATGAGGGGGCGCCCGGCACCTTATTGTTCCCCCGGCACACCCTTGGCGAATGGAGAAATGAAACGGCCTTTGCCGCCATAAATGCCGATGGGTCGGTCGTGACCTGGGGAAAGGACAGCGCCGGCGGCGACAGCTCCGCGGTCGCTGACGCATTGAATGGCGCCATTGATGTTGTCCAAGTTTTCTCGACCCAGGAAGCCTTCGCCGCCCTGCGCGCCAATGGCTCCGTGGTGACCTGGGGCGAGGCTTCGGCCGGTGGCGACAGCACCTCTGTGGCCAATGCACTGGATGGCTCGGTCGATGTGGTGCACATTTTTTCAACCGCGGGCGCCTTCGCCGCCCTGCGCGCCGATGGCTCCGTGGTCGCATGGGGTAACAGCAATCAGGGTGGTGACAGCGCCGAGGTTGCCACCGCATTGGATGGCTCCAACGACGTCGTGCGGGTGTTCTCTTCTGGCGGCGCCTTCGCCGCGCTGCGCGCCGATGGCTCCGTGGTGACATGGGGAAGCAGTGAGCACGGCGGCGACAGCACCGCGGTGGCCGGCGCCTTGGATGGCTCGATCGAGGTCGAGCAAGTTTTTTCGACTGGCCATGCGTTTGCCGCCCTGCGCGCGGATGGCTCGGTGGTCACCTGGGGCAAGAGTACCGACGGCGGAGACAGCACGGAGGTGGCCGACGCCTTGGATGGCGCTAGCGAGGTCGTGCAGGTGTTCTCCACCTCGAGCGCCTTTGCCGCCTTGCGCTCCGATGGCTCGGTGATCACCTGGGGAAAGCGCAGCGATGGCGGCGACAGCGCGGCGGTAACTGGCGCCCTGGATGGAGCCATTGAGGTTACCCAGGTCTTTTCAACACGCTTTGCCTTTGCCGCGCTCCGTGCCGATGGTTCGGTGGTTACCTGGGGCAGAAGTAACGCTGGCGGCGACAGCGCCGCCGTTGCCGATGATTTGGATGGCTCCACCGACGTGACGCGGATCTTTGCGACTGAAGGCGCCTTCGCCGCCTTGCGCGCCGATGGCTCGGTGGTCACCTGGGGAGACAGTTACAGCGGCGGCGACAGCACGGTCGTGGCCAGCGCCCTGGATGGCGCCATCGACGTCGAGTGTGTGGTTGCGACCTCTAGCGCCTTTGCCGCGCTGCTCGTCGATGGCTCGGTAGTCACCTGGGGAGACCGCTACACTGGTGGCGACAGCACGGCCGAGGCCACTGACTTGGATGGCTCGATCGAGGTCGAACAGGTCTTTTCGACCGGCCATGCCTTTGCCGCCTTGCGCGTCGATGGCTCGGTGGTGACCTGGGGGGATAGTGACAATGGCGGTGACAGCACAGCGGTAATGGACGATCTGGCGAGCGACGTGCTCACCCTCTCGAGTATCCAGGACACGGACAATCTTGCCTTCGACGACGACGCTCCGACACCACCGCAGGACAATGAAAACGAAGCAGAACCGGAAGCAATAACAGAAATCAAGACCCTGTTTCCGGGTCACTCCCTCGGCGAATGGAGCAATGCCGAGGCCTTTGCCGCCATCAAGGCTGGCGGCTCGGTGGTGACTTGGGGAGACAGTGCGCACGGCGGTGACAGCACGGCTGTGGCCGGCGCCTTGAGTGGCGCCATCGACGTTGAACAACTCTTCTCCGCTGAACATGCCTTCGCCGCCCTGCGCGTCGATGGTTCGGTGGTAACCTGGGGCGACAGTTTCAACGGCGGAGACAGCGCGGCCGTTGCCAACGCGTTGGATGGCGCCGTCGACGTCGAGCAAATCTTCTCCACCACCCAGGCATTCGCTGCCCTGCGCGCCGATGGCTCGGTGGTCACCTGGGGGGGGGCCTTTTCTGGCGGTGACAGCGCAGCGGTGGACAACGCCCTGGATGGCGCCATCGACGTCAAGCAAATCTTCTCGACCGAGCACGCCTTTGCCGCGCTCCGCGCCGATGGCTCCGTGGTGACTTGGGGCAATGATGCCAAAGGCGGTAACAGCGCGGCGGTGGCCAATGCCTTGGATGGGACGCTAGACGTTGAACAAGTCTGTTCGACACGCTCAGCCTTTGCCGCCCTCAGCGCTGATGGCGCTGTTGTCGCCTGGGGGGAGAATCATAATGGCGGTGACACCACGCCAGTGGCCGACGCGCTGAATGGGAACATCGCGGTCGAGCACCTCTTCGCCACGATTGGCGCCTTTGCCGCCCTCCGCGCCGATGGCACGGTGGTGACTTGGGGAGATAGGGGGTTCGGCGGTGATACCGCGGCAGTGGCCAACGCCTTGGATGGCGCCGTGGAAGTCGAGCAGATTTTCTCGGCTCGCTATGCCTTCGCCGCCCTGCGCGCCGATGGCTCGGTGGTGACATGGGGACACAGTGGATTCGGCGGCGACAGCTCGGCGGTAGCCGATGCCCTCGATGGTACCATCAAGGTCGAGCAGGTCTTTTCCAATCACTACGCCTTCGCCGCCCTGCGCGCCGATGGCTCGGTGGTCACCTGGGGTTCTGAACGCGCGGGCGGTGACAGCATCGCACTTGCCGATAAACTGGATGGCGCCCCCGCCGTCGAGAATATTTTTTCCACCCAAATGGCCTTTGCGGCCCTGCTCGCCGACGGCTCGGTGGTGACCTGGGGCGACAAAGCCTCAGGCGGAGACAGCACGGCGGTGGCCGGCGCGCTCGATGGCGCCATTGATGTGGTACATATTTTCTCCACCGAGGATGCCTTTGCCGCCCTGCGCGCCGATGGCTCGGTGGTCACCTGGGGAGACAGCTCCAACGGCGGCAACAGCGCCCCGATCGCGGATGAGCTCGCAAGCGGCGTGCTCACCCTCGCAAGCATCGAGCATGCGAACCAGCTAATCCTGGAAGCTGTTGCTCCAGAACCAGAGCCATACACTATTGGTGATTCCTACTATATCCTCACACCTGCTACTCCAGCTCAGTTTTTCGTCGCCGAAGCCCTTGACGCCCAAGTTAATAGCGACACCAGCGGCAAGACGATCAACATCGGCGAGGGCTCTGCCGCCCTTGGGCTCGATCCCAACACCAGCATAAATCTAAAGGGCGCCAGTGACGACCACACATTGTTATGCAAGGGCGACATCCTGGAAATTCTGGGAAGCGATGACAACTTGGTTACATCCATTCGTGCCTCGGACACCCAAACCACAACTTTACGGTTCAGCGACGGCGCCGCGCACGTAACCACAAAAGATAACCTGCTTTCGATTGGCGGAATCACGCTTTCCGACGGAGACCTAATTAGCGCAACCGGCCTCACCTTGGACGGCGATGACACATCCGTCGGCGCCTTTGCCGATGACAACGTACTCCCCGAAAGCGCCAGCGCCAACGCCTTCTTGATACTCACGGACAAGGCGCCAGAGCGCTTCACCCTGGGCGAAGGGCTGGTGGTGGAGTTACTTGGCGGAACCGGCGGGACCACCATCAACATCCCCGACGGCGCCGGCGCGGCCCGGGTCTCCCCCAACACCACCCTCAACCTCGAGGGGCCAAGCAACGACTTCAGCTTCACCCGCCATGGCACCACCATGGATGTCCGCGACGACGAGGGCAACCTCGCCGCCATGCTCATGGCGGCCACCGGCGCGACCACAACCCTGATCTTCGCCGACGGCTTCGTCGAGCTTGGCGTTGCAAACCAACAACTTAGCCTCGGCGGAATTGATTTCACCGAGGGACAGAGCGCATCCGCCGCTGACCTGACCTTAAACCCCGCGCGGACGTCCGAGCCGGTTTTCGGTGTCCATCTTGACGACATCCTGGCCTAACGCTCATGGTCACGGCCACCCCGGAGGATGAAGCCCATTGTTTCACGGTAACCGGGACCAGGACCCGAACCGCTGCGCTGCCGCGACCATCTTGCCGATGGCAACGCCAAGCGCGGCGTGCGCCAACCGCACCGAGGCTGCCTCCAGAACCGCATTACTCCGCGCGCGCGGCTCCCGCGACAAGGCGGCTGAATTCAACCCGCCCCGTGCTTGGCTTCGCCGGCAAGTTATTTCTCTCACGCATTCCGTGCGTTTAACTTCAAAGATCTCATTTTCGCCGATTCCTTGTCAGAGGTAGAAAAAGAGGGAGGAAAGAGAGAGGGGGGGAGGGAAGCACGGAATTGCGGATAAAAAACGCTAAAAAATTGATTTACCGAACCCTTTTTGTGGTTTTCATAAAAAAGTAAGCGCAATTTGTAGGGAGATCCCCTACAAGGCTGGCAATCTTTAACCGCCGCATCGATGATTGACTTCAAGTGTGGGTGTGCATTAAAGTTTCAGTACGTGGCCTCGACAGGCGTTTGACGGATTACTCGTCATGTAGGCATCGCGGCCTCCTCCCCTGTATTCATCCTCTCCTAGCTCAGGTATAGAGCCATGACCAACCACATCGTCTTTATCGACTCCGCCGTCGCCAACCCCCACACCCTCATCGCCAGCCTGCCGGCGCAAAGCCAGTGGTTCCTGCTCAATTCCGAGCAGGATGGGCTCGAGCAAATGCGCGCCATCCTGGCCGATTACTCCAACCTCGCCTCCATCCAAATCCTCAGCCACGGCGCCCCCGGAACTCTCACCCTGGGCGCCAGCACCCTGGATCAAGCCAGCCTTGCCGCGCAAGCCGAGGTCCTGGCCGATATAGGCGCCAGCTTGAGCGATCAGGGCGATCTACTGCTCTACGGCTGCAATGTCGCCCAAGGCGAACCTGGCCAAACCTTCATCACCGAACTAGCGCAGCTCACCGGCGCCGACGTGGCGGCTTCCGACGACCTAACGGGCGCAGCCGCCTTGGGTGGGGACTGGGTGCTGGAGCGGCACACTGGCGCGATCGCGACCAGCCCCCTCAGTCCGGACTATCAGGGCGTGCTGATCAATGACGTCAGCTCAAACAACCTGCTTTTTTTCGGGCATACGATGGGGGAATGGCATAACGCTAGCGCCTTTGCCGCCATCAAGGACGACGGCTCGGTGGTGACCTGGGGAGATTACGATGGGGGCGGTAACAGCCGAGCGGTGGCCGGCGCGCTCGATGGCACCATCGACGTCAAGCAAGTGTTCTCGACGTCGGATGCCTTCGCCGCCCTGCGCGCCGATGGCTCGGTGGTGACCTGGGGACAGGGTCCCGCTGGCGGTGACAGCAGCGCGGTAGCCAGCGAGCTCGATGGCACCATCGACGTCAAGCAAGTGTTCTCGACCGGGGGGGGCCTTTGCCGCCCTGCGCGACGATGGCTCGGTGGTGACTTGGGGCGATAGAATGTATGGCGGCGACAAAACAGTGTTTGGCGGTAACGACCGAGTAGCCCACTTGCTCTATGACGTCGAGCAGGTGTTCTCAAATTGGTGGGCCTTCGCCGCCCTGCGCGCCGATGGCTCGGTGGTGACTTGGGGACTCGATAAGTTTGGCGGTGACAGCACGGCGGTGGCCAGTGAACTGGATGGCACCATCGACGTCGAGCAGGTCTTTTCAAATAATAAGGCCTTCGCCGCCCTGCGCGCCGATGGCTCGGTGGTCACCTGGGGAAACGGCGGGACGGGTGGTGACGACTACCAGGTGGCCAACGCGCTAGACGGCACCATCGACGTCGAGCAGGTGTTTTCGACTGTGGAAGCCTTTGCCGCCCTGCGCGCCGATGGCTCGGTGGTGACCTGGGGAAGCCCTGGCCATGGCGCTCTCAGCTACACGGTGGCCAGCGCGCTCGATGGTACCATCGACGTCGAGCAGGTGTTTTCGAATGATATGGCCTTCGCCGCCCTGCGCACCGATGGCTCGGTGGTAACCTGGGGGAGCAGTTATTACGGCGGTGACAGCACGGCGGTGGCCAGTGCGTTGGATGGCACCATCGCCGTCGAGCAGATATCCGGGACTTCTTGGGGAGGGGGAGGGGCCTTCGCCGCCCTGCGCGCCGATGGCTCGGTGGTGACCTGGGGAGACAGTGCCTCCGGTGGTGACAGCACGGCGGTGGCCAGCGCGCTCGATGGCACCATCGACGTCGAGCAGGTGTTCTCAGCTGATAATGCCTTTGCCGCCCTGCGCGCCGATGGCTCGGTGGTGACCTGGGGAGACAGTGCCTCCGGTGGTGACAGCACGGCGGTGGCCGATGAACTCGCAAGCGGCGTGCTCACCCTAGCGGACATCAAAGATGCCGATAACCTCGACTTTGGCGGTGTCACTCCTGAGCCGGGGCCAGATCCGAAGCCAGAACCCGTGCCAGAGCCAACCACAGATTACGATGCGTTCTATACCCTGATCGACGACACGCCGACTGAATTTTTTGTCTCCGTGGGGCTTGATGCGGGCGTGCTCGGCAAGACCGCCGGCAAAACCATCAACATCACCGACGGCGCCGCCGCCCTTGGGCTTTCCGCCGGCACCAGCGTGAACATCGAGGGCAACAGCGGCGAGTTCCTGCTTGAGCGCAACGGCACCACGCTGGAGGTCGTCGACTCCCAGGGCATGATCGTTACCTCCATTAACGGCTCACCCACCCAGACCGCGACGCTGCGGTTTAGCGACGGGGCGACAACCCTGGTGATCGAGAATGGCAACATGGCCGTTGGCGGACAGGTCATTGTCGCCGACGGCGACCATGTCGGCGGCGATACGCTCGCGCTTGACGCAACCGACAACTCCGTCGGCGCCTTTGCCGATGACAACGTACTCCCCGAAAGCGCCAGCGCTAACGCCTTCTTGATACTCACGGACAAGGCGCCAGAGCGCTTCACCCTGGGCGAGGGGCTGGTGGTGGAGTTACTTGGCGGAACCGGCGGGACCACCATCAACATCCCCGACGGCGCCGGCGCGGCCCGGGTCTCTCCCAACACAACGCTCAACTTCGAGGGGCCAAGCAACGACTTCAGCTTCACCCGCCATGGCACCACCATGGATGTCCGCGACGACGAGGGCAACCTCGCCGCCATGCTCATGGCGGCCACCGGCGCGACCACAACCCTGATCTTCGCCGACGGCTTCGTCGAGCTTGGCGTTGCCAACCAACAACTCAGCCTCGGCGGAATTGATTTCACCGAGGGACAGAGCGCATCCGCCGCTGACCTGACCTTCAACCCCGCGCGGACGTCCGAGCCGGTTTTCGGTGTCCATCTTGACGACATCCTGGCCTAACGCTCATGGTCACGGCCACCCCGGAGGATGAAGCCCATTGTTTCACGGTAACCGGGACCAGGACCCGAACCGCTGCGCGGCCGCGACCATCTTGCCGATGGCAACGCCAAGCGCGGCGTGCGCCAACCGCACCGAGGCTGCCTCCAGAACCGCATTACTCCGCGCGCGCGGCACCCGCGACAAGGCGGCTGAATTCAACCCGCCCCGTGCTTGGCTTCGCCGGCAAGTTATTTCTCTCACGCATTCCGTGCGTTTAACTTCAAAGATCTCATTTTCGCCGCTTCCTTGTCAGAGTTAGAAAAAGAGGGAGGAAAGAGAGAGGGAGGGGAGGGAAGCACGGAATTGCGGATAAAAATCTCGCGCTGGCGGGTGAAGACGACTGGGACGGGAAGCGCGTGCCGGCATATGTGGAGCGCGAGTTCCGCCACTACCTCGAATGCGGCATCCTCGCTTACGGCTTCGCCCGCGCCCGATGTCCGGACTGCGGGCATGACTTCCTGGTCGCCTTCTCGTGCAAGGGGCGCGGGCTGTGCCCGTCGTGCTACGCCCGGCGCATGGCAGAGACCGCGGCGCACCTGGTCGATCACGTCTTCCCGCCGCTGCCGGTGCGCCAGTGGGTCCTCTCGGTGCCCAAACGGCTGCGCTGGCCTAGTTGAGATCAGGTCGAGCGAGAGCCTCAGGCCGTCAGCGCCGTGCTGCACATCCTGCTGCGATTACCGAAGCCCCAGCGCAATGGCATCACGGCGCTGACGCTCACGCCACTGGAGCTGATCGACCATCTCGCGGCACTCATCCCCCTGCCCAGGCGCCACCGCCATCGCTACCATGGCGTGCTCGCGCCAAACGCGCCCCTGCGTGCGGCGGCCGTCGTCTTGGGGCGTGACCTGACCGACGACCCGAGCGCCTCCGCCGAGCTCGCCGCACCCCGTCGCGCACCGGCCCCGAACGCGCGCTCCCCAGCTCGCTACCTCTGGGCCATGCTGCTGGCGCGGCTGTTCGAGTCGATGCCGCTGACCTGCCCCATCTGCGGCGCGGACATGCGCATCATTGCCTTCATCACCGAGGCCGTGCCCGTCGAGCAGATCCTCGCCCACATCGGTGAGCCACCGCGTCCACCCCCGATCTCGCCCGCCCGCGGACCGCCCGCCGAAGCACCCGAGCCGATGCCGGACTGGGACCTCCTCCAGCAGCCCGAGCCCGACTTCGAGTTCGATCAGCGCGTCGCCTGGTAGCCGCCGTCTCTCTCGCAGGCAACGGTGCAGCCCCTCTCGTCTGCGGGTGGCACGCTGCCCCGCAGATGCACGCGCCAGCACCCCGGAACGCGCGCGCCTGCACCACCCCGATGTCCGTCAGCCCCGCAGTTGGACGTTGACCGCGCACCCCACCCCCGACTATTCATTCATTCAGTTGATTCGATTTCTCAAAATTAAATCCATCCTGGAACCTTTTCTTCTAAGCCCCCTGGTTTAAACCTATAGTGGCAGCGGCTCCAAGGCCTACCATTCCGCCATACTGGTGGCGCTGCTGTTCAGGCCATGGTACTCCGCCAATTCCTGCTGCGCGGTCTGCAAGCCGTCTAGGGCGAATGGGCGCTGGTCTGTATTGGTTGCAATCTTAAGCGCCTCTTTGCGGTTAAAGCCTAAAAAAAGCAGCAAGATCGTGCGTTTTCGCGTCAAATACGCGAACAATTTGGTGAAATATATGCGTCGCCTTTTTACCACAAAGGCTTCTCGCGAGGCGCTCCAAGGTTTAAGTCGGACAGGCTCCTAGCACCGATGCCGAAATTGGCGACTGCGAAGCCTGTTACCGTTTGGGTTAGCTCTACCAGCAAAACCAACTCGACTCGCGAGTTCGGCAGTGGCTAAAACGAACCATTGACGCTGGGCATCCGCAGGCAGTGCAGGCATTAACACAACTCACTGCTGTATCATCCGAATCTGAATAAACCGAACCACTTAAGGAGAAAAACATTATGCTAAGCCAGGCTATCATAGACAACGATGACGATCTGTTTTGGGGCGACCTGCTGCTCTACATAGAAGAGCAGCAGGTGGTGCCGGTGATCGGCGAACCGCTACTGAAAGTGGAAGATGAAGATGGCCAGATTGTCGCCCTCAACCAACTACTGGCAGCACGATTAGCCGAGAAACTGCGCCTACGCCCGCAACAACTCCCCAGCGAAACGCCCAGCCTGAATGAAGTGGTCACTACCTTTATGCAAAACCGGGGCCGACGCGAACAGATCTACCCCCGCCTCAAAGCGGTGATGAATGAGCTGGAACTACGACCATGGCTACCGCTACAACAACTGGCTGATATCGAAGCGTTTCAACTCTACATCACCTTAGGCTTCGATACCCTAGTGGAACAGGCGCTACAGCAGGCCCGACACTTGAGCGACGGGCAGTGGCAGAGTTTTGCCTACTCCCCTCACACCCCCAATGACCTGTCCGATGCCCTCAATGAGATGCACCAACCGGTCATCTACCACCTGCTGGGGCGCATCTCGGCCGGCCCCGACTATGTCTTGACCGATGAAGATCGACTCGAATTTCTCTACGCCCTACCTTCCAAAGAGCGCCGCCCGCCCTACCTGTTTGATGCTCTGCGCGACAACCACCTGCTGCTGCTTGGCGGACAACAGAGCAGCTGGATGATGCAATTTCTGCTGCGCACCATCAAAGGGCAACCGCTGTCGCAGCAGCGCTCGGAGACGGAGGTGTTGGTTGATCTGCCTTCGGCCAGCAACGTTCAGCTCATCGGCTTTCTGGAACACTACAGCTACAACACCCGCATCTTAGGCCAGAATTTAGCCGCCTTTATCGACCAACTGCACCAGCAGTGGCGACAGCGTCACCCCAAAACCGATAACAGCACTGCGGCGATTAAACTGGTGCCGCCGGTAGAGAGTCGGCCCGACATGGAACCCGGTGCCCTGTTTATCAGTTATGCCAGCGAAGATCGAGCCGCAGCGCAAACCCTGCGTGATGCCCTCGACAGAGTCGGCATCGATGCCTGGTTTGATCAAAAAGGGCTGGAAGCGGGGGATGACTACGCCCTCAAAATCCGCCGCCACATCCACCGCAGCGCCCTGTTTGTGCCACTGATTTCCGCTAATACCACCCAACGAGTAGAAGGCTTCTTTCGGCGAGAATGGCGCTGGGCCGCAGATCGGGCCGAGGCGATAGCCGACGGGGTGCCGTTTATTCTGCCGGTGGTCATCGATAAAACCGACCCCTACAGCGACCAACTGCCCGAAGCCATCACCAAAGCCCACTGGAGCACGCTGCCGGACGGACAGGCCGATGATGCCTTTTTGCAACGCATAGTCGAACTGGTGCGTAACTATCGTCGCCAACAGCGCTAACCGAAGGAGAAATGAGCTATGGACAACCGCCTGCAACTTACCCCTAACCACCCCTGGCCGGGCCTGCTCGCTTACCGCGAAGCCGAAGCTGGCTATTTTCATGGCCGCGAAGCCGAAAGCCGGCAACTGCTGCAACGGGTCAAACGCCAAAGCGTCACCATCCTGTTTGGTCAGTCGGGGTTAGGCAAAACCTCATTACTACAAGCCGGGCTATTTCCACCACTACGGCAACAGGGCCACCTGCCGATCTACTGTCGCCTCGACCACCACCCACAATCACCGCCGCTGGCGCAACAACTGCTGCAGCAGATCCAGAGCCAGGCACATCAGGCCGGTATTGACGCCCCCAATCTCACCGACAACAACAGCCTCTGGCACGGACTCTACCACCGCGACCACGAATTCTGGGACAACCGCAACCGCTTGCTTACTCCGGTAATCGTGCTTGACCAATTTGAAGAGTGTTTCACTCTCGGTCGTCAAACACCAAGCCAGCAACAGCGCACCGATGAGTTTCTGCAACAACTGGCGAGCCTGATAGAAAAACGCCTGCCAGGTGATATTGAACAACAGCTGGCGGATAACCCCGACCAGGCCGAAACTTACGACTTTCAGCGCGGCGCCATCCCCATCCTCATCAGCCTGCGCGAAGACTTCCTCGCTGACTTTGAAGGGCTGCGCCAAACCATGCCGGCTCTGGCGCACAACCGGATGCGGCTAGAGCGGATGAAAGGTGATGCTGCGCGACAGGTATTACAACAACCGGCGCAACAGCTGCTGGATGCCACCACCGCCGAACAGATTGTCTATTTCGTCGCAGGTGAACGCCAACAGTCGTTAGCACTGGAACAGCTCGAAATCGAACCGGCGCTGCTGTCGGTGATTGCCAGTGAACTGAACCAGCGCCGAATCGAAGCCGGACAGACCCAAATTACCCCGCATCTGCTCAAACAGAACCAGAGCGAAATCCTGAACGACTTTTATCAGCGTTCGCTGGTTGACCTGCCTGAAGCCGTCGCGCCGTTTATCGAAGAGCAACTGCTGACTGAAGGCGGATATCGCAACAGCTTTGCGCTGGAAGATGCAATGCTGTTGCCCGGTATTGAGCGTCAAAGCATCGATACACTGGTGAGTCGCCGATTACTCAGATTAGAAGAGCGCTATGGCAGTTTAAGAGTAGAACTGACCCATGATGTACTCACCGGCATTGTTAAAGGTTATCGGGACCGGCGACGGGCCACAGAAGAGCGAAGTAGACAACGGCGGCGCAATCGCATTTTTGCCGGGGTGACCACGGTACTTCTGTTGGTGGTAGCGACTTTTGGGGGGATTGCCTGGTATGCGTTGCTGCAGCAACAGTTGGCGGAACAACAGAGGCAAATAGCTGACGAGCAGCGTCTGGAAGCTGAAAAACAGAAGATGTATGCAGAAAATAACAAAAACGAGTCAGACAAAAGATACCAATTATTCAAGTCTGGCTTATCTTCATTTTTTAGTTTTTTACTTGAAAAGGATATGACATCAGAATATACAGCATGGATAGCCAGCAAGGACCGTGTAAAGGAGTTGGATTCAATTATTAAGGAATTAATACAAAACACAGAGTCAATGGATAATGATGAGAGGCGATATTGGCTCGACATACTGGATTCGATGACTGATGCGCAACGAGCAAGATTGATGGAAATTTTAGCTAAAGAAGTCGCAAAGCTAGATGATTTAGAGCGACGATATATGCCTAAAATAATTGATTTGCATATTAAGCATATGAATGAAATGCTACAAATAGATCCGAACAATGAAACAGTTTGGTATAAGTTAGGGCAGTTTTGGCTGAGAACAAAAAAACCTGAACGTATTAGCGAAGCGAAAAAAGCATTTTTAACACAGGTTGATGTCAATCCCCAGCATGATGATGCGTGGTATGTTTTATACCAAATTTATATGAGTGACAATGAATTAACAAAGGCAGAAGACGCTCTTAGGAATCAAGTAAAAGTGACACCAAATCACAAACAGGCATGGGGTGCCTTGGGATCACTATTGCAAAATGCAAATAATGGTGGTAATTACGATGAAATTGCTACTTATTATCAGAAACATCTTGATATTAATCCGCTTGATACAACAATTCTTGCTAATGACATGGAGTTAGCATTGATTCAGCGAGATCTCAAGCGGGCCACTCTCCGTTATAACACGGTCTTGTCCTTGCTGAATAGCGCTGATCAAGAAAGTGCAATATTACCATTTTACAAGTGGTTGATGAAGCCAAATGAATCATGGGATTGTGTGGTTAATGCAATCAACAATCTTGATTCAGATATTGAGTTTTCATGGAATTTCGAGACAAGCGAACCAATTCTAGAAGGATTACCTCCACAGCATATGCAAGTCGCGCGATTGTTTATTCGGTTTTTTAGCAATGAAATAACAATCGATGTGTTAAAGGGGAAGCTTAAAAAATTAAAGGGGCCGGTGCGGCCTGGCAAGGCCGCGTGTTCTAGCGGGTGAGAGTCCCGCGCGGGTAATCGTGAGCCGCGAGCCCGCTTTCAAGCCTTGTCTGCAAAAGCCACCCTGATTTTCGCTGAAAACTATCTCTCTCGTTGTTTCAAGTCTTGTATTTTTGCTGACCAATATTCAGCCTTTCTTTCCGCTTTTGAGGATTCACCGAAATCTCCAACACGATGACAACTCTTCGCGTCAAACCAATAATAGTCTGCAATCTCCTGGTATATTTCGATTGCCTCTATGAATCTGCCTTGAGCGATAAGCTTTTCCGCATTCTACTCTTTATCAATCATTTTGCTCTTCCTCTCAGCATGTTACAAAACAAAGCTTCTTGTTCAAGTGCGTCATCAACCGCTAAATGTGTGTGCGGAAGATCATCAAACCATTCTTCAGGCATATGTCTTTTAGCGGAACTGGTATAATCTCGCTTCAACATACTCATTGCGTATTTTCGTATGTCAATTCCCGAATTGGAAAAGGGACTTTCCCCTTGAATTGAATCAAATACCAATAAATCCACATAAAATTAAAGGCTAGTGGATAGACCACAAAAACAGGGCTTCCAGGTAATTTTTTCAACCATTGTAAATATTCCTTTAAAGCAGACTCAGGGTTTTGAAGATTTTTTCTGCTCGAAATTCATGCTTCTTGTTCTTTCTTCCACCAGTCCATCGTTTTAGAATCATCAGAAGCACCAGGTAAAGTCTCTAAATTTGCGGAGAACGTACTTAGCAAGGTTTTATCTGAAGAATAGGCGGCTGATCCAAAACTCACGGGGTCTTCGAGCCGGTCGAGGAGGCCGGAGATATCCCGCAATCCGTGCGCTTTCTCCCCGCAGCTGAGCTGACACCGGAGGCCCTCGCCGCCATCGCCGAGCAAGTGCGCATCCGGGTACTGCGCTGGTTTGCCCGCAGCGGGCTGATCGAGCGTGATGACGTCCGCGAAATGCTCGCTTGGGCAAACAGCGGCTTCTCGCTGGATGCGGCGGTGCGCGTCGGTGCGTATGATCGCTCCGGGCTGGAGCGGCTGCTGCGCTACTGTGCTCGGCCCCCGTTCGCGCTCGAGCGCCTGGAACGGCTCGATGCCGAACGGGTCGTCTACCGATTACCGAAGCCCCAGCGCAATGGCATCACGGCGCTGACGCTCACGCCACTGGAGCTGATCGACCATCTCGCGGCACTCATCCCCCCGCCCAGGCGCCACCGCCATCGCTACCATGGCGTGCTCGCGCCAAAAGCGCCCCTGCGTGCGGCGACCGTCGTCTTGGGGCGTGACCTGACCGACGACCCGAGCGCCTGCGCCGAGCTCGCCGCACCCCGTCGCGCACCGGCCCCGAACGCGCGCTCCCCAGCGCGCTACCTCTGGGCCATGCTGCTGGCGCGGCTGTTCGAGTCGATGCCGCTGACCTGTCCCAACTGCGGCGCGGATATGCGCATCATTGCCTTCATCTCCGAGGCCGTGCCCGTCGAGCAGATCCTCACCCACATCGGTGACCCACCGCGTCCACCCCCGATCTCGCCCGCCTGCGGACCGCCCGCCTGGAACGAGGCACCCGAGCCGATGCCGGACTGGGACCTCCTCCAGCAGCCCGAGCCCGACTTCGAGTTCGATCAGCGCGTCGCCTGGTAGCCGCCGTCTCTCTCGCAGGCAACGGTGCAGCCCCTCTCGTCTGCCGGTGGCACGCTGCCCCGTAGATGCACGCGCAAGCACCCTAGTACACGCATGCCTGCACCGCCCTGACGTCCGTCAGCCCCGCAGTTGGACGTTGACCGCGCACCCCAACCCCGCTAACCTCCTTCATCGGGCCAACCTGGACGCTCAGGGTGGCTTGGATTTCCTATCCGTTCTACACCCTGGCCCTGGCCGCAGCGGACCCCGGCGCCGACGCCCTGGCGTTCTGGGAGATCGACTGGGGAGACGGCTTCGTCCTCACCATCACCGGCGACCAGACCCAGGCGACGCACGTCTACACCACCGCCGGCAACTGGAACATCACCGTCCGTGCCGGCGATGAAGACGGCGAGTATCCGGCCCCCCAGTCCATCCAGGTGGAATCCGTCGCTTCAGCGGCACGCGCCGTCAAGTTCACGGCGGAGCAGGGCGCATCACAAGACTCGGGACTCACCAAGGCGCTGGAGCGGGTCAAGCGCACCGACCCCGCCACCTCGACCCAAGCCCTCGCAAGCTCGAATCGGCTCTCCGGGCTGGCCCTGCCTAGCTGTCCAGAGCGCAACCAGAGAAGAGTGGCGCGCGACCTATGTAAAAGACTTCGCCCGCCTGGAAGGAAGGGGAGGGGAGTGGTGATGAGATCGAGATGTTTCTATAGCAGAAGACGACAGTGAGGCAACACCCGCGCTCGACGGTGGGAGCGGTTTGCAACCGCGACAACGAAGCCCGATCACGGCGGTCATCGCGGATGCCATTCGCTCCCGCATGCCGGTGAATGTTCCCTCTGGTTCCCACGAGCCGCGTGGGAATGGGCAAACCGGATCGGCCTGCGCCCCCATCTGCCCAACCTGAATGCGGGCAAACTGCGCGACGCACAGGAGATCAGCATCATGCTAGCCACCCACACCACCACCGATTGGACCGCCCAGTGGACGCAACTAGGACAAAGCCGCTTGCTGCGCCGACTGCTTCAACGCCGTTTTGGTGCGGATCTACCCAAGTGGGTGGATGAGTGATTGGAGCGTGCCGATACCGATCAGTTAGAGAGGTGGGGAGAGGAGCTATCGGATGCCACCACATTGAAGGCTGTTTTTGATGAAAAGTGACGAGGTTTTTTCCTTGGAAGGCGAAATAATCTGAGCTTGGGCACTTTGATTCCGACTCCGTCTAGCAGTATTTGAGGGACGCTACAATGCGGGACCTGACCTCTGCTGTGACCCCTGCTGTTGGCTGCCCGGCAATCGGGCGGGGCAGGGATGGATGGTGTAACCAAGGAGGGGTACGGACTGGAGTTGGAGGCAAACCTCGCAGACCTGTCGGGTCGGCTGAAACGGATGGGATACCATCCCCAGCCCAAACGGCGCAGCTACATCCCGAAGGCGGGAAGCGAAAAGGGTCGGCCGCTGGGCATCAGCTGTTTTGAAGACAAACTGGTGGAACTGGCGGTAAAGCGAGTACTGGAGCCAATCTACGAAGAGCAGTTCGAAGACAGCAGTTACGGGTATCGACCGCAGCACAGCCAGCACCAATGCCTGGCGAAGCTGGGAGAAGCGATCCAGCAGAAGCGGTTAAACCATGTGGTTGAAGCCGACATCACAAGCTTCTTCAACAAGGTAAATCACGATTGGATGCTGAAGTTTCTTCGCCACCGGATCGGCGCCCCACGGATTCTCAAGCTGATAGCGCGTATGCTCAAAGGCGGAATCCTCGAAGACGGCCTGATACAGGCTGCCCCGAAGAAGGGACACCGCAAGGATCAATCCTTTCACCGCTGCTGTCGAACATCTACCTGCACTGCGTACTGGACCTTTGGTTCAGTCGGTGGGTAGAGCCACGATGTGAAGGTGAGGCGTACTACTTTCGATATGCCGATGACTTCGTAGCTGGATTTCTGTACAAGGGAGAAGCAGAGGCCTTCATGAAAGCCCTATCGGAACGGCTGGAACAGTTCGGGCTGAGTCTCGCTGAAGAGAAGACCCGCTGCATCGAATTCGGGCGTTTTGCCCGAAGCAATGCCCAACGGAAGGGGAAGAAGCCGGACGAGTTCACCTTTCTCGGATTCACCCACTACTGCTGGAAGACCAAGCGGGGATACTTCAAGGTCAAACGCCGTACCGCTCGCAAGAAACTCGGCGCAGGTCTGAAAGCCTTCGACGAATGAGCGGGAAAGGCAAGACACAAACTGACCAAAGGCGAAATGCTACGCAGCGCCAAGGCACGCGTGGCCGGCCACCTGAACTACTACGCCATCACGGATAACGCGACCAGTTGCAACAACTTTGTCTACCGCGCGACGCACATCCTGTACAAAAGGCTCAACCGCAAGAGCCAGCGCAAGGCATGCAACTGGGATCGGTTCAACCAAGCACTGAAAGGCATTGGCTGGCCGTGCGTACTTATCCTCAACGACCTGAATCCTTTTCGAAGCGCGGAGGCTTGCTGAATGACCCGATCGGGGAGCCGGATGGGCAGGAAAGCTGCTTGTCCGGTTCTGAGAGGGGGCAGGTATCAACTTGAGCCATGGGTGAGATATTGTGGCACCGCTGGGAAACCAGGCGGCAAACAGAGAAAACAAACTTCACCCTACCGTTTTTGGCGTGCTTGTCCTACTCGAAACCCCTGCTAACGTTTGGGTTACTGAGCTGACCTGAGCGGGGATCGGGCGGTGCATTCCACGCAGAGGGAGCCCTCTCGGCACAAGCGATAGGAACAATCGAGTCTGACCCCATTGATTTTCTTCGATCCATGGGGTGATGACTGATTTCAGTGCTTGTTTTGATAAATGTTTTGATGGATGTCTGAAAAAATACGCGCGACAGCGTCGGATCTGCTTTATAATCGAAACAGTTTTGTTTTCCGAAATAGGCAGCCATGTCCACCCGCCACGCCTTCACCACAAAAGATGTCTGCGCTGCCCTGAAGGGCGTCAGCCGTTCTCGCGTCCACGCATGGGTGCAGCTGCCACCTTTTTCCGGTATTCCCACCCAGGAGCGGAGCGCACGGCGATTCAATAAGGCGGACCTATTGACCTTCGCTGCCTTGCGCGCCCTCGAAGACTGCTTCGGCGCCCGCAGTGCGCAGCTTGCCCAAGTCTCTGCCGGCATCCACCAATACCTGTCGACTCCACGCCAAACGAGCATTGAGGAATGGATCTTCATTCCCCTGGACGGAGGCACCGCGCGACCGTCCCAACCGGAGCTGGTCTCCGGGGCGGGCTGGGTGATCGACATGGCGCGGGAACGCGAGCGAGTTGACCGCTACCTGGGCTTTGCGCCGCCCCAGCGGGAACTGCCCTTGATGGCTGGCGTCGGCCAATCCGGCCCATGACCCGGTTACGCGATACCCTGCGGGACTATGGCGCGCCGGGCCGCGATTGCGTCGATCTGCTCGACCGCGCCGACCCGCGCCTGTTGCGCTACGCGGACCTGATCCGGGATGTGGACCATCCGTTGGTCGACGGCGTGGTCGAGCAGCAAAACCACGCGCTGCTCTACGTCATCGACCACGCCCGCTTGAGCGGGCGGCACACCGCTTCGGTCGGCGACCTGCGGCGCGCCCTGGCCATGCGTGGCGACCCGGCCTGGCTGGGGGTGCTGCGCGCGGGCCAACTGGACATCTACGCCACAGACCTCCGCCCCGACCCAAACGCCGCGCCTTCGCCCTACCCCGTCTCATCCGGCGAGGCCCAGGCGGTATTGCCCCGGTTGGCGCAAGGCGAAAACCTGTCGCCGCCAAGCAGCCTCCTGCTTCGCGAAGTGCTGCTGGATTTGATGAAACATGCGGGCGAGGAACTCAGGGGCCATGGTCTGTCTACCGATGAAACCATCGCCTTGACCGGCCGAGCGCTGTTCTTTCGCTACTTGATCGGACGGAAGATCGTCACCGAGGGGCACCTGCCCAACATCGCTCCCTCCGCGCCAACTCTCATGGAGTGCCTCAGCACCGCCGCAAGCCTGGCTGAAACCAACCGTTGGCTCGATCTAACTTTCAACGGCGACCTGCTAAGCCTGCCCAACCAGAGCTACCCCACCTATTTCGCCAAGCTGATGCAAACCCATGGCGACAAGCTCACCCGCCCACTTCGGGCCATCATGGGGCTGGACAAGTCGATGGGCCCCGGCATTTCCCAGCAACGACTGGATTGGGGAGACCTGGACTTTAACCACCTACCCATCGGCCTGCTGAGCGAGACCTACGAAGCCCTGATCGAGCACTTCGACAAGAATGCCCGGCGGGACACCAGCGTCTACTACACCCCCTCCCATATTGCCGAATACATGGTGGAAGCGGCGCTGCACGAACATCCCGCCGGCGCGGAAGCGCGGGTGCTGGACCCGGCCTGCGGCGCGGGCGTGTTCCTGGTGGCCTGTTTCCGCAAGCTGGCGGAGCTGCGTTTTAAAGCCACCGGGGAGCGCCCGACACGCGAGGCCCTGCGCGCCATCCTCGACAAACAGTTGACCGGCTTCGACACCAACGCCCACGCCCGCACCCTGGCGGCCCTGGCCCTCTATCTCACCGCCCTGGAGCTGGACCCGGATCCGACGCCGGTAGAGGCGCTGACCTTCCACAAGCTGGAAGGTCGGGTACTGATCGACGTGGCCGATCCGGGCAGCGACCCCGCCGTCATCGTCCCCATGGCAGGCAGCCTTGGCGAACACGTATCCGAGGCGTACCGGGGCGCGTTCGATCTGGTCATCGGCAACCCACCCTGGACCAGCCTCAAATCCAAATACGCCGCCATCGACAAACGCTTCACCGCGCATTGCCGTGCCATCGCCGAGCGGCGCGGCCTTACCGACATCGCGCACGGTTACAAAAACCCGGACAAGGTGCCCGACCTGCCTTTCGTCTGGGGGGCCATGGAGTGGGCCAAGCCGGGCGGACGTATAGCACTCGCCTTGCATGGCCGTTGGCTGTTCAAGATGACTGATGCGGGTTTCGCGGCCCGGCGCGCGATCTTCCAGGCCCTCGCCATCACCGGCATCCTCAACGGCGCATCGCTGCAGGGCTCGAAGGTCTGGCCCAATATGAATCAACCCTTCTGTCTGCTTTTCGCCGACAATCGGGTGCCGGGCGAGGACGACGAATTCGTGTTGGTCAGCCCGGAATGGGAAAGGGAGCTGAATGGCAAGGGGCGCATGCGGATCGATGCATTGGACGCCGTGCCGGTGAATCTTGGTTTTGCCTCCCGACAACCCGCAGCCATTAAGACGCTGTATTGCGGGACGGTTTTGGATAAGGATATCGTTGCGAGGGTAGTAACCAGAGCCAAGCATTCGATTGCTGATTTCTGGTCAGAAAAGCGGGGGTTGTATTTCAACCAGGGTTACCAGATCGCGTCACGCGCCAAGGACGATACTTTTCTGCGTGGGTTGCCGACTCTGGATGCACTCTATTCTCGGCACCCGTTTTTCGTGCTAGACAATGTCCTTGAGTCTTATCGGCCGAAAGGCTTGCACCGGCCTCGTGATCCGAGGATTTATAAAGCCCCCCTCTTGTTGGTCCGGAAAGGCAGTCGCGCCGACAGAGCACGGGGGCGTGCATTGGTCAGCACGGTCGATGTCGCCTATTCGGAGTCCTACTACGGTTATTCCGCCGCCCAACACCCCGATGGCGATTTTCTCGTCCGTTACCTGCTGGTGCTGGTACACAGTCGCTTGTTCGAATACCTCACGTTGATGTCCAGCGGAGAGTTCGGTATTGAACGCAGGGCATTCCAATTGCTGGATATCGGGCAATTCCCCCTCATCCACCCCGAGGAACTCGACGAGGAACAACGTAGTGCCATCAACACCTGCGCCGCCCAACTGCTCGCCAACCGGCCCGACTGGCCGCAACTGGACCGTACCGTCGCCCGGCTCTACGGCCTGTCCGAACTCGATCAGCAAACCATCGCCGACACCCTGGCTACCCGCGCACCCTTCGCCGCGGTGAAAAGTCATGCGGGCCAAGCCGTCACCCAACAGGAAGCGAAAACCTTCCGCGCCCATCTGGAAACCGAACTGGGCAACGTGCTGGCGGCGAGCGGCCATCGGGTGGCGGTCAGCCTGCTGGAATCCACGGATCGAAGCCTCCCCTGGCGTTTCCTCGGCGTTTCCCTGAATGGCCGGCCTATCCAACCCGATCTGCCTGCCCGCTGGATCGATGCCGCCGACGATCTGGCGGCCAGCCGCATCACCCTGATCGATGCCCATGAGCCCTGCTTGGCCGTGGGACTGCTCGACCGCTATCGCTACTGGACCCCGACCCAGGCGCGGCTCCTGGCCTCGGACCTGCTATGGCAACACGGCGCCCTGCTGGAGGAGCGCGCCAACCAATGAGCGGCCTGATGACGGGGTGGCGGCGGCCCGGACCGCCGCAACGGCCCAGCGCCATCGCGCCGTCTTTAGTGAGAGTGGTGGAAAACGCCTTGAGCCGAGCTTGGCGCGCCCTACTGGAAGAGGTGACCGCCGGGCGTTTTTCCCTGTGCGCCGCCAAGGAAGACGAAATCACCGAGCAGCTACAGATCATCCTGGGCGAACTGCACGCCGCCGAGTCCGAGGAGGTGAGGGGGTTTTCGGAATTCAGCCTGGGACGCGACAGCAAGCTGCGCAGCCATGATGGCAAGCATCTGGATCGCCAACCCGATCTGACGTTTTATCCCTTGCGCGGGCGCATCCGGACCACCAATTCGGCCCTCGCCGGGATATTCGTCGAGTGCAAACCCATCGACTCCAAGCACCCGATCCCGAGTACCTATTGCAAGGAGGGTCTTATCCGTTTCATCCGGGGCGACTATGCCTGGGCGGCAGACCGCGCCTTGATGGTGGCCTACGTCAGAAACCATTGCCGATTACCGGAGGGCTTGCTGCCCTGTATCCTGAAGGATCGGTCTTTGGGGAGTTACCAGTTCCGCGGCGTTCCTGTCGCAACAACACCCACCGACCATGGCGACGCGGTGTACCAAACCATCCACGGGCGAACTTTTACCCTCACCGCACACCCCGCCGGTCCGATTACCCTGCATCACCTCTGGCTCTATCCCGCCCATGCCTGCGAAGAGACGAAGTGCCAAAGTATACGTGCTCCAAATGCTTCCTGAGCCGCATACGAAAGCCGTCGTCGCCTGGTAGCCGCCGTCTCTCTCGCAGGCAACGGTGCAGCCCCTCTCGTCTGCCGGTGGCACGCTGCCCCGCAGATGCACGCGCCAGCACCATTGAACACGCGCGCCTGCACCGCCCCGACGTCCTTCAGCCCCGCAGTTGGACGTTGACCGCGCACCCCACCCCCGCTAACCTCCTTCCTCGGGCCAATCTGGACGCTCAGGGTGGCTTGGATTTTCTATCCGTTATCTTGAGGCGACCGAGGAGCAGTTCTACGCGATCGGCGACGGCGGCATCGCCGAGCTGGTCAGCTGCTATCATTTGCTAGAGAAAAAAGTATCTGGCAACGCTCGGCGCGAGTCTATATCCAAATTCTGAGCCAGCCGCAGCTTTACCTCGAAGGCAACCATCGTTCCGGCTCGCTGGTGATGAGCTACCTGCTCGCGCGCGCTGGCAAGCCGCCTTTTTTCTTGTCGGTGAACAACGCCAAGGCCTACTTCGACCCCTCGACCCTGGTCAAGAACTCTCGCAAGCACAGCCTGCGCATGTTGCTCGAGCGGCGCAAGCTGGTGCGACGCTTCGCCGATTTGCTGCGCGAATCGGCCAACCTAAAACACGTGTTGACCTGATGCTTGGCCGATGCGTCTGCGCGGGCAAAGGTGCCGCGCGGAAGCGCCCGCTTTGCTGAGTGCGCCATTGCTTCGCGTGGCGTCACAAAACATCATCGGGCCGTCATCGGGCAACCGGATGTTAACAATTGCCGACTATCCTGCCGTGGTTCCAAAGATCTTCAATTGGTCATTCTCCAGAGGGACCACACCATGGCGAGCAAACAACTTCAGCGCGTCCTTGCGGCAGCGCTTTCTTTCACCGCCGCTCCGCTGGTACTGGCCGGTACCATTGAGTTCAGTCCGGCGCCTTTTCCGCTGACGGACACCGAAAAACGCGGCATCCTGACCTCCGACTCCGCCACGGTCGATGGCGTGCAGGTTCCGGTTGGCTATCACACCATTCTGCGCTCCGGTGACACGGCAGAGGGCACCTTCGGGCTCCTCCACGACATTGACGGTAATCCGCTCGTCGCCGAGGACGGCTCGCCCTATATCTCAAACGATAACGACTTCGCCTCAATCCTTGAGGGCGAAGACGGTAAGCTCTACATGGTCGCGCACTTCGAGGCCCGTCCCGGTGCCATGTACCTGACGGAGCTGAGCCAAGACCCGCGGACTGGCGTGCTCAGTGCTGTTCGCACTCGCCCGCTTGATTTCTCCGCGGTGGATGGCGGCTGGGTCCATTGCGCCGGCAGCGTCACGCCTTGGGGGACCCACCTGGGCTCGGAAGAGTACGAGCCGGACGCCAAGCAGTGGCGCGATGACGACATCAGCGACTACAACGCCGCCATGGCAACCTATTTCGGCGCCACTCCGGCGCAGGCCAGCAGCGTCATGAACCCCTACGACTACGGCTATCCGGTCGAGGTCAAGGTCAAGAATTACAACGATGCCACGGTCGCCAAGCACTATGCCATGGGCCGCATGGCGCTGGAGCTGGCCTATGTGATGCCGGATGACAAGACCGCCTACATGTCCGACGACGGCACCAACGTGGGCTTGTTCCGCTTCGTCGCCGACACCGCGGGTGATCTCAGCTCCGGATCGCTCTGGGTCGCGCGCTGGTCGCAAAAGACAAGTGAGGGTGCGGGCGCCGCCGATCTGCAATGGGTTTATCTCGGGCGGGCGACGAATGACGAGGTTCGCGAGTGGAAGGACCTGTATAAATTTGCCGATGTCTTCGACGAAGCCGATCCAATCATGCAAAACGACGAGGATACCGGAACCTGCCCCGAGGGTTTCACCTCGATCAACGCCGGTCATGGCGACGGCGATCATCAGTGTTTGAAGCTGCGCGATATCGATGGTGACGGGGGTGTCTGGCTGTCCGACTGGAATATCGCTTCGCGTCTGGAGACCCGGCGCTGGGCGGCCATGCAGGGCGGCACCACTGAGTTCCGCAAGATGGAGGGGATTACCTACAACCCCGATGCAAACGTTCTGTATCTCGCGATGTCGGAAACCGACCGGGGCATGCTGGATAACAATCGTGCTGGCAAGACACTACCCTATGTGAAATACGACATTGGCGGCCTGAACCACATGACGATCGCCAAGGGGAATAAGTGTGGCGTCGTCTATGGTCTTGCGCTGGACGGGACCTACACGGCCACCCACATGTGGCCGGTGGTTTCCGGCACCCCGATAACCGAAGACTACGGTGCCGACGCGGATTCGCCGGACTATGACGGCACCAACAAGTGCGACATCAACGGCATCGCCAACCCGGACAACATCACCTATATGCCGGGTTACAACACCCTGATCATTGGCGAGGACACCGGCTCCGGGCACCAGAACGACATGATCTGGGCCTATAACATCCCGTCCGGCAGCCTGACCCGGATCCAGACCACGCCCTATGGCTCCGAGACCACCTCACCTTACTTCTACCCGAACATCAATGGCTTCGCCTATTTGATGTCGGTCATCCAGCATCCCTATGGTGAGTCCGACGAAGACAAGCTCGAGCAGCCTTCCGAGGCGTTCGCCTACACCGGCCACATGGTTTTCCCCGCGATGGATCAATAGCCATGCGGAGGCGGGCGGCGTCGGTCGAGCGGATCGGCGCCGCCACCAGCAAGACATGAAAGAGCGATGACGCCTCAGGACAAGGGAATCCCACTCGTCAAACCTGCCCAAAATGTGCACCAGTATATCCAGAGAGGCACGCTGACTGGCGTGACCGAGCCAGTGCTCGGCTACTGAGCGAAGCGGCCGCCCGGCGAGAAACGTGTCCAGCCAAGTGAAAATTGCAAGCAAGATACCGATGCGAAATCTCACCTCAAGCACCAGTCAGCTCCCCGCGACGGGGATTCCAGCCGAAGCCCTGTCGAACAGCCTTGCCAGGGGCCTTCTCCTCTCATCGGGTGCCGCCTTGGCAAGCCTGCTGATTCCTGGCCTCGTTGCGGCGGCCGATTTGACCACTCGGGTGTTGACTAATGAAACACCGCAGATTCCATCGCAGTGCTACACCAAAACGAAAGATGATCACGGGCGGGTCGTCAACCCTTGCTACACCTGCCACAGGCGCCCGGTGCGGCCAAACTATACCGACGACTCGGATCTGCAGCTTGTTTACGACTTCCCGGCGCCGGCGGAGGAGAATCCCTGGAAGAATCTCTACACCGACCGTCGAGCCGCGATCGAGCGCATCAGCGATGCCGAGATCCTGGCCTACATTCGCGAAAGCAACTATGTCGATTCCTCGGGCGGCATCATTCCGGTCAAATCCCTGGCCGAATTGCCGGAGGGCAGGGACTACAACGGGGACGGGCGCTGGGATGGCTTTGTTCCCGATGCCTGGTTCGATTTCGACGACCAAGGCTTCGACCGCACTCCAGATGGAGGCTACAGTGGCTGGCGGGCCTTTGCCTACACGCCTTTTCCGAGTACCCATTGGCCGACCAATGGGTCCACGGCCGATGCGCTCATTCGCCTGCCGGACATCTTTCAGCGCGACCTCAATGGCGACTTCAATCTCAGCGTCTACAAGACCAACCTCGCCATCGTCGAGGCCATGATTCGTGAAGCCGATGTACCGATCGAGCCGGTCGAAGAGCGCGCGCTAGGCGGCGTTGATCTAAACAAGAATGGCCTGCTTGACACCGCAAGCCTGGTGAAGTACGACTGGTCACCGCGCGACGGGCGTTTGATGTGGTACGTTGGCCAGGCCTTGCAAGCGCAGCGTTCTGGTGAGGTTCATCTCGCGGCGCGCCTGTACCCGGAAGGCACCGAGTTTCTGCAGAGTCTGCGCTACATTGACTTTGACGAACGCGCGGTGAATCACCTCTCTGCGCGCATGAAGGAACTGCGCTACGCACGCAAGGCATATTGGATGACCTATGCCGCGCTCGATCTGCAAGCCGCCGAGGAAACCAAGGAAAAGCACGACTTCCCTGATCGCGTCGAGACGGTTCGCGGCAACATGGAGTCGGGCGTCAGCAATGGCGCGGGTTGGGTTTACGCTGGGATGATCGAGGACGCGGGCGGACAACTGCGGCCCCAGACCTACGAGGAGCTTGCCCACTGCGTTGGTTGTCACGGCGGCATGGGGGCCAATACCGACGCCAGTCTTGCCTTCCCGCGCAAGCTCGATGTCGAGAGCTTCCAGCGTGGCTGGTATCACTGGAGCCAGAAGAGCCTCGCTGGGCTGCCCGAGCCCGTGCTTGACAAGGGTGAGCCTGAATACGCCTTCTACCTCAAGGCCAATCGCGCCGGCGATGAATTCCGCGCTAACCAAGAGATTCTCGCGCTCTTCTTCGACGACCAAGGGGAGCCCATCCCAGAAATGCTCGATGTCCTGAATCGCGACATCGGCTTTCTGCTGTTCGCCTCAAAACCGCGCGCCTTGGCGCTCAACAAAGCCTACAAGCGGATCGTCGAACGCCAGAGCTTTCACCTTGGGCGCGACGCCACAGTGGCGCCGGTGGGTGCCCAGGTTCATCCCTGGGTTGCGGACGGAACGCCAACCGGTGTGGATGAACCCTTGCCTTGAACCGGCGCGGGGTCTTGCTGAACTGCTGTGTCGGGTCAGGTCCCGCAAACGCGGGTAGCTGCCATTAAACCGTCATCAAAACACTGTAGCGTATCGGGGTTTATGGTCGAGGGTGTCGCCCCGGGCGGCTGGTCAAAATGCCATCGAGAACAACCAAAATGCCCACTGTAACGCCCGCCACGATGTCTTAAGGTGCGCCCGCGCCTTGCCGCCAGCATTCGCGAACTCTTTGATGCCCGCACCCTGGAAGAACAGCACCACATCTACGACACCCGGGTCGACCCCTTGATCTGGACCAAAGGCCTGAACTGGACCCTGTCGCGCCAACTCACCATGAGCATGCTCGGGGTGCCGCATCCGCAGCGCAAGGAGGTCCAAGAGCAACACGACAGTGGTGTGGCCGGTTTCGTGCGCGGCGCCATTGGCTATGTCTTTCGCCAATTGCCGGTATGGACCAACTACTTCTGGATGGTCTACATCCGCGGACGCTACACCGAGAACTGCTGCCCGGCATACCTGAAACCTGATAACTTCTCGCGTCTCAAGGCCGGCGCGGCCGATTGCATCGGGCTGCACACCTGCACGGAGGGGGCGGGAAGCTGGTCACCGCTTTCTTTTCTGTCTGAGGCTAAACGGCCGTTCATCGGTTGTCGGCATGAAAGCGCGCACTGGGGATAAATCTGCGCTATCCTGAGTTGGAAGGCAAAGCCTTTGTTTCTAAAGCTATTTGCTTATTTTCGAATAGGCTAATAAAGGCTTTGCGGCATGGTTGTGGGCGCGCTGCCCAGGGCCATGGCGAACTACAAAAAAACCAGCAAAGGAGGAGTGTCCCATGTATGCAGCCCAACAATCAGCGGTTGACGTCAGTTTTAACAAGAAAGGCTTTATGGCCGACTTTGACGCATGGAATCATCAGGTGGCCGCTGCCCTGGCGGCCGAGCAGGGGCTGGAACTGAGCGAGTGCCATTGGGCGGTGATCGACTTTCTGCGCGATTACTATGAGTTCCATGAAATGCCGCCGACGCCAAAGGTGCTCATCCGCGAGCTGGGACAGCGGCTCTCCCCCCATACGCCCTGCACCAAGCGCAAGCTCGAAGGGCTGTTTCCGGACGGCGGCTGCAAGCAGGCCTGCCAGATTGCCGGTTTGCCGGATTACTACTGCCATTCCTGCTAATCGTTCAAGGCGCGCGTGACCGGCGGAGCAAAGGTCGCGGGGAACGCTGTGAACCCATCCCTGGGAGCTTGACGAAAGCTTTCGGGGTGGGGCAGCTCGCGCGCGTTTTTTCTTAAACACGTTAGGTGTTTTTGCCGCTGGTGTTCTTGCCGGTGATTGAGGCGAATAATGATCGCCAAGCGCATGCGCACTTTAGATGCGCCTCGTTGAACGTCTTTACGAAGCGATTTTACACGATATACTGATGGTTGATGCACAATCAGGTTTCGGCATTGGTGCGCATAGCAGAAAACCAGTACCCTGCATGCCATGCTCAAGCAACTTTCCCTGAGCCTGGATGATCTCACTGGTTGAACCTAACTGAATCAGCTTTCAGTGGAGCCTGGGAACAAGCGTTGCTCGCTGTTGGCAGACGCCCGGCGATTGAGATCGAGGAGGCGGCGTGAGAGTTGGAGGGTTGACGGTCCTGCATCGGGAGTTCGTTACATCCTGACTAATGGCTGAATGCGCGATGGGTTCCATTAAGCTTATCAAACCACCCGCACGGTGATCGGATCACCGCTCTCAGGGTCATGCAAATGCACGGCGCAGGCGATGCAGGGGTCAAAGGAGTGAATGGTGCGCAGGATCTCCAGCGGCTGCGTCGGGTCGTACAGCTCGGTGTTGTCCGCGAGTGCCGCCTCGTAGGCGCCGGGGACGCCCTCGACATCGCGCGGGCCGGCGTTCCAGGTGGAAGGGACAACGGCCTGGTCTCGCCCCAGAAAGCCTGGATTGCCGAGCTGCGCTCACGCTAGCCGCTCCCAGTCTGCCGACCATTCAGCCCCACTCAGCCCCAAGACCGGAGGCGAGCGCCAAGCGCGCTCAGTTCCCTTGGATTTGGTCGACAATGGCGCGCATTTGCGGATTCTCGAGTAGTTTGCGGATGGTCGGGTGATTGCGTAGGGTTTCGAAGTCGCGTTCCGAGATGGCGCGCATGAATTCATCGTCGGCCAGCGCTTCTTGGAGGGCTGGATCATTCTCCAGCGCCATAATGCTGCCGAGCAGACCGCTATCGGCCGCAATGCCTTTTTGAATCGACTCGACGCGCTGATTATTGGCAGTCGCGCCCGCCGAGGTCCCGGCGCTGGTGCCCGCTGAACCCGACGGCCTCAGACTGCGAATCTGTTCCGCATCAATCTCGATGGTCCCCAAGGTGCGCGAACGAATGCGATAACTGCGCCCGTCGCTGCTCAGCACCTCACCCGTGATCAGACTGCCATCCTCGAGCTCAATGCGGCTTTCCCCGGCAACCAGCGTGTTGGCGGTTAGTAGCCACACCGAAACGAGCAGGACCCTTCCTATCGTCAACCTGCCTGACGGTCGTAAGTTCATGCTTTTCATCGTCTGATTCTCCTGGCATCTGATTCTGCTAGTATCGCACCTAAATGTTGCCAATGGGCAGCGAGGCAAATGTCAGTCTCAACCGAATTGCCAGCAATCAACTGGCGAAACCATAGCGCAGTCTCAGATGCGCTTCTGCACAGGCGGCAGCGATCGTCTCAATTGCGCTGCGCGAGCACTCTTTGCATGACTTCCCTTAGCGCTTTGGCCTCGACGGGCTTTGGCAGGTAGTCATCCATGCCGGCGGCGAGAAACCGTTCGCGATCACCTTTCATCGCGTGAGCGGTGAGGGCGATGATGGGGGTGGATGGATCGAGGTTGCCGGCGACGTTTGCGCGGATCTGCCGGGTTGCCTCGACTCCATCCATGTCGGGCATGGAGATATCCATGAACACCAGATCGAAGGGCTGCTCTGACAGGGCGTCCAGCGCCTGGCGACCATTGACAGCGGAACTCGCGGTATACCCCATTTTGCCAAGCATCATGGTCACGACTTTTGCATTAATGGGTTCGTCGTCAACCACGAGGATGCGCAAGGCCGTGGTCGGTCCCGGCGCGACCGGCCGCCGTGCCGGCGCCGTATCTGTGGTGATCGAGTCGGCGTCGGCGGCGACTCCCAGCGCGATATCGAATTGCACCGTCGTGCCCTGACCTGGAGCGCTTTCGATCGATATTTGTCCATCCATGAGGTTTACCAGTCGCTTGACGATGGCCAAGCCCAGGCCTGTACCTTTGAAGCGGCGGGTGCTGGAGCTGTCGACCTGGGTGAAGGGCGAGAACAGCTCGCCGATTCGGTCTGCGGGGATGCCAATGCCGGTGTCAGTGATGGCGAATCCCAGGCGCAAGTGCCGAGCATCTATTTGGTCCAGAACACGGACGTCCAGGCGCACGGCGCCTTGTTCGGTGAATTTAATGGCGTTGCCAACCAGGTTGAAGAGCACCTGGCGCAGCCGAATCGCATCACCAATCACGGCGGCAGGGACGCCGGGGGCAATGTCCAAGTCCAGGGTCAGGCCTTTGGATGCCGCTTGCTGGGTAAAGGTGGCCTTGATCGATCTTAGCAGGGCGTCTAGGTCGAAGCCGTCACGATCAATCGTGATCTTGCCCGCCTCGACTTTGGAGAGGTCGAGGATGTCGTTGATCACGGTGAGCAGGTTCTGCGAGGACTCCATGGCGATGTCGACGTACTCCGCCAACTCCGGGCCGAGCTCAGCGGCCTTAATAAGCTGCAGCATTCCCTGAACCCCATTCAGGGGCGTGCGGATTTCATGGCTCATGGTGGCGAGGAACTCCGACTTCGAACGGTTCGCCCGCTCCGCGGCCTCTTTGGCGTGGATGATGTCCTCTTCCGCTTTCTTGCTGCGGCTAATGTCGCGATTTGATCCGCGGCGTCCCGCGAGCCGACCGGCGTCATCGAGAACCGGCCGGCACACATGGCCGATCCAGCGTTCGCCGCCGCCGGGAAGGAGAATCCGGAATTCCAGCTCGCCCTGGCGATTCGCCTCATACAGGGTCTTTTTATGCGCGGCCCAGGCCGGGCGGTCATCCGGGTGGATGATCTCTTCTAAGAGATGCGGTTGCTGGAAGAACTCGTCAGACTCGCGCCCGGTCACATCGGCACAGGAGGGTGAGGAATAAAGGAAGGCGCCGCTGCGGTCCGTCCAGTATTCCCAGTCATGGGTGTTGTCCGCGACGACGCGGTACTTGTAGGCGTTCTCGATCAGCGTTCGTTCGGCTTCGAGATAGGTCTTGATCACCAGCCAGAGGACGATCAGATAGGCGGTGAGCCGCAGGAAATGCCAGTACCACCAGTGGCTGTCCCACAGCATGGATTCGGAAAAGAAGAAGCTCCCGAGGCTGAACAGCAGGGCGGTGGCCAGATAAGCGAGCCTGTCGCGGTCGCCGGTGTGCGCGAAATCGAGCCCGAAACGCCCGGCAGCAACCAGATAAAACAACCCCGCGAGCGCATTCACACCGATCGCCAAGGGCGTGAAGTCGACATTGTCCACCATCAGCGGCAGCTGGCTTGGAAAGGCCAGCGCCCAGGTGCCGAGAGCGGTCATCAGGCAGATCACAGCCAGCGCGGTGCGAACTTTACAACGATCCGACGAACCGCAGAGCGCCACCCAACTCAAGGCGAAACCAACCGCGCCCGCCAGATTCGCGAAGCTCTTAAGAAACACAAACGCCTGCCCAGGCGGGGCCATCGCATGCAAGCCATCGCCAATGGCCAGCGCGGCCAGGCCGAGGGCGACGCCGGTGGTGTTCCATGGGTGAAGGTGGCGGCCTGCTTGGTGATTGGCCGGTTGACTGGATTGTTCGTCGGCTTGGATGGGGTGCAGGAGGAGATAAGCGAGGAGCAGGGCTGCCATCGCGCCTACCGTCTCAACCATCGCGTGGACTTCGAGATTGGCCCAGTACCGATCGTGGCTCAGCAATGCCGAAAGACCAACGGCCAGGATTACGAACATCCCCGACGCCAAGGTGGTGAGCAGGATTGACTTGAGCCTTGGCGCGTTTGGGGTTTCCATCGTTGACGCTAGCTGTTCAAAGCCAACCGGTCGAGAAGCTTGCGCAGGGGCAGGAGATCAGCGACTGCCATTGGACAGTGATCGATTTCCTGCATAGCAGCCATTTCAGCTGATTGAGTGCGCGAGCGGTGTCTGGCCGGTCGCGCGCTCGTGGAGAGCCCTGATGCCCGGATCAGAACCGGGATCAGGGCTGGGATGAGCATCAGGATCTGAGCGGGGATCAGATCCGGAAGAAAGAGAATTCAACCTCAGACCACGCGAACCGTGATCGAATCGCCGCCGTCTGGATCATGCAAATGCACGGCGCAGGCGATGCAGGGGTCGAAGGAGTGAATGGTGCGCAGGATTTCCAGCGGCTGGGCTGGGTCATACAACTCGGTGTTGTCCGCGAGTGCTGCCTCGTAGGCGCCAGGGACGCCTTCGACATCGCGCGGGCCGGCGTTCCAGGTGGAAGGGACTACGGCCTGGTAGTTGCTGATGCGCCCGTTCTTGATCTCGATCCAATGGCCGAGGGCGCCGCGCGGGGCTTCCATAAAGCCGGCACCGCGGGCTTCCGCTGGCCAGCTTGAGGGCTCCCACAGCGCTTCGTTGAAGGTCTTGGTGTCACCGGCGCGAATGTTGGCGACCAGGGCGTCGTACCAGCCTTGCATGGCATCGGCGACGATCTGCGACTCCAGCGTGCGCGCGGCGGTGCGCCCGAGGGTGGAATAGAGTGCGGTGACGGGCAGGTCGAGCTGACTCAGGGTGGAGTCGACCAGTTCCTTGGCCTGGGCGTGGGCCTGGGCGCTGGTGTCGGCATAGAGCAGCAGCATGCGCGCGAGTGGTCCGACCTCGACGGCATGGCCCTTCCAGCGCGGGGACTTGAGCCAGGAGTAGCCTTCCTCGACATTGAGTTGCTTGTAGGGGGGTTCAGGGCCGCCGCGCTTGTCGTATTCAAGGTTGGTCTCGCCCTGGTAGGGATGCAGGCCCTGGTCGTTGCCGGCCTTGTAGTCGTACCAGGAGTGGGCGACGAATTCTTGAATCTCGCCCTCGGCGTCGAGATCGACCGGATGAATGGTGCTGAGATCGCGCCCGAGGATGGCTCCGCGCGGGAACAGAAACCCACTGGGGTCGTTCAGGTCGGTCGTCGGCAGATCGCCATAGCAGAGGAAGTTGCCGAGCCCCTCGCCGCGCTCGCCCCAGTCCTTGTAGAAGCTGGCAATGGCCAGGGTGTCGGGCAGATACACCTGCGAGACGAAGGTGCGCATGTTGCTGATGATCTCGGCGACCTGGGAGAGTTTCTTGGAGTTGATGGCCGAGTCCGAGTTGAGATCAATCGGCGAGGGCAGGCCGCCGACGACGAAGTTGGGATGCGGATTCTTGCCGCCGAAGATGGTATGCAGCTTGGCGACCTCGCGCTGCCAGGCCAGGGCCTCCAGGTAATGCGCCACGGCCATCAGATTAGCCTCGGGCGGCAGCTTGTAGCCCGGATGTCCCCAGTAGCCGTTGGCAAAGATACCAAGTTGGCCGGATTCGACAAAGGTCTTTACCCGCTGCTGCACCTCGGCAAAATAGCCGGGCGAGGACATGGGCCAGGCGCTCAAGCTCTGCGCCAGGTCGGCCGTGGCCTTGGGGTCCGCACTGAGCGCGGAGACCACATCCACCCAGTCGAGCGCGTGCAGGTGATAGAAGTGCATCACATGGTCGTGGATGTACTGGGCGCCGATCATCAGGTTGCGCACCAGTTGCGCATTGGGCGGGATGGGGTAGTTGAGCGCGTCCTCAACGGAGCGCACCGCCGCCAGGCCATGCACCAGGGTGCAGACACCGCAGATGCGCTGCACATAGGCCCAGGCGTCGCGCGGATCGCGCCCGCGCAGAATGTTCTCAATGCCGCGCACCATGGTGCCGGAGGAATAGGCCGAGGCGATGCGCCCGCCGTCCAGTTCGGCCTCAATGCGCAGATGCCCCTCAATGCGGGTGATGGGATCGACAACAATGCGCTCGGTCATGAGGGGGCTCCTTCCTTAACAGGGGCGGCGGCGGTGGGTGGCGCATCTTCAACCAGATGCTCGGCGATCATTTCGGTCAGCCCGACCACCGGGATGTCCATGGTGTATTCCTCCAGGCCCTCTTCGAGCTGAGTGCGGCAGGTGGCGCACATGGTCACCAGCCGGTCGGGGCGGATCTCTTCGATCTGCGCCTTCTTGCGCCGGAAAGCGGCCATTTTCAGCTCCTCGGCCCGCTCGTTGGAGCTGACGCCGCCGCCGGCACCGCAGCACCACTGGTACTTACCGTGCTCCTTCATGTCGACGAAGTCCTCGGCGACCAGCTTCATCAGGTTGCGCTGTTCATCGATCACGCCGCTCTTGCGGGCGAGATTGCAGGGATCGTGCATCGACAGCCGGTCGGTCTCCATGCCCTCGGTGCGCAGCCGGCCGTCGGCGCGGAGCTGATCGAGCACCTCAATGATATGGAACACCTTGAACGGATAACGCTGGCCGATCACATTCGGCCCCTCCCAGCGGATGCCGGTGTAGGCATGGCCGCACTCGGGGCTGATGACGTTTTTCACGCCGAGCTTGACCGCCGCATCCACCACCCGGCGCACCAGCACGGCGGCGATGTCCTTGGAGCCAATCTGCACCCCGGCATTGGTGGCCTCGAAGCAGTCCTTGCTGAGCGTCCAGGACACCCCGGCATGGGCGAAAATCTTGGCGATGGCCTCAAGGTACTCGGGGAAGTTGATGATCTCCATCGATGAGAGCAGCACCAGATAATCGGCGCCGGCCTGGTCGATCGGCACGGTGAGCCCACTGGCGGACTCGACATGCCCGATTTGCACATCGAGCGTTTTCCACTGCAAGCCCATGGGGCTGCCGGTATTAACCGCGCGCACCGAGGCGGCGATCAGCCCCTCGGGCGAATGACCGCTGGCCACCATGCCCTCACGGGTCTTGCGGACCATGGCCTGGATGTCATTGCCGACCGGGCACACCAAAGAGCAGCGCCCGCACATGGAGCAGGAGTCATAGAGTAGCGGCTCCCATTCCTCAAGCAGCGCATCGTCAATCGGCTGGCTGAAGCCCAGGCGCGCCTTGAGCTTGCCCCACAGAGTGAATTCCTGCTCCCACAGCCGGCGCAGCGGCTCAAGCTTATGAATGGGTGTGTATTTCGGATCGCCGGTTTCGACGAAAAACGGGCAGGACTGGGCGCAGAGACCGCAATGCACGCAGCTTGAGAAAAAGGCCGCGGTGGGCGCGTCCATCTCCTCGCGCAACGCCTGCAAGCCGCGCTCGAGCGAGAAAGGCCCGAGAGCAGATCCGCTCTCGGAGGCGGCTGCGGTGTTGGCAGTGACTGTGTTGTCTGTGCTCATGATTGCACCCCCTTGCGCCCGAAGGTCGCGCCGTTGTACCAGCGCGCCACAAAGGCCGTGACCATGTGGGTGAGCTTGGTGAAAGGCGCGACGATCAAAAAGATTTCAACCGACAGGATATGCAGCCCGAGGATCAGCGGATAGGGATTGATCATCCGGTGATAGGCCAGGTAGCCGGTCAGCAGCGGCAGAAAGGTCAGGGTCCAGACCAGATAGTCCTGCGGCGTGGACAGGAAACGCTTCACGGGATCACGCAACCGCTGCACCAGGGCGGCGAACAGCGCCAGCAGGGTGATCACGGCAATGGCGTCAATCATGGGGTTGGGCAGTGCCGGCCAGGCGATGCCGAAGGTTTTGCGGATCAGCTCCACATGCGGGATGAACAAAAACAGCGCAACAATGAAGCCGACATGCCAGAGGATGCCGATAACGACATCGAAGGGCGCGCGCTCGAAGGTGCCGGGGTCGGGGGAGAAGCGACGGTAGACGGTCCTGAAACCGCCCAGCATGGCCGAGCCGCGCGGCTCGGCGAAATTCCGCGCCCGTCCCAGCATCAGGATCTCGACCAGGCGAATGCCAAAGCCGAGCATAAAGATAGCAACCGCGACCACGAACAGCGGGCCGCGCACCAGCAGCAGGAAGTCCATTGGCGTCATCATAGTTTCTGCTCCAGTTCGTCAGCGGTCACCTGGCGATGCGCGGTACGCGCGTCCTTTTTCGCCCGTCCGCTGAGGTAGCCGCCGACGGCACCAGCCGCCACGCCGGCCAGACCAGCCACTGCAGCGGTGCCGCCAATGTTGCCGGTCGGCACCGACAGCGCCTTGTAGAAACCGCCGGCATCCCAGAAGTCCGGCTCCGAGCAGCCCAGGCACGGATGCCCGGACTCGATCGGCCAGCTGGTGCCGCCGTTCCACTTCATGGTGGCGCAGGCGTTGTAGGCCATGGGCCCCTTGCAGCCGAGACGGTACAGGCACCAGCCCTTCTTCGCGCCCTCGTCATCGAAGGTCTCGGCAAAGCGCCCCTTGTCGTAGAAGGGGCGGCGGTAACAGCGGTCGTGAATCGACTGCCCGAAGAAAGCGAGCGGCCGACCGTATTCGTCCAACTCCGGCAGCTTGCCGAAGGTGAGATAGTGCGCCAGCACCCCGGTGATCACCATCGGTAGCGGCGGGCAGCCGGAGACGTTGATGACGGGTTTGTCGCGCACCACGGCGGACACCGGCACCGCGCCGGTCGGATTGGGATCGGCCACCGGCAAGCCGCCAAAAGCCGCGCAGGTACCGACCGCGACCACAGCGGCGGCGCCGGCGACGGTTTCCTCCAGCATCTGAAGATTGCTGATACCGGCGATGGTCGAATAGCCCGGATTGGAGCCGGGCCCAGGCAGGGAGCCATCGACGACCAACAGATACTTACCCTCGTTGGCGTGCATGGCTTGCTCGCGGGCCAATTCGGCGGCCTCGCCAGCGGCAGCCTGCAGGGTGTGGTGATAGTCGAGCGAAATGGTCTCCAGGATCAGATTCTCGAGCGTGGGCGCGAAGCTGCGGGTCAGCGACTCGGTGCAGCCGGTGCACTCCTGAAATGACAGCCAGATGACCGACGGGCGGCGCGCGCTCGCTAAGGCCTCGGCAATCGCTGTCGCGGCGGTCGGCGGCAAGGCCATCAATGAGGCGGTCGTCACGCAGAATTTCAAAAAGCCACGACGGGAGATGCCGTTGCGCTCAAGCGTCTCGCCGAGGGTCATGCTGTGGTGCCCCCCCGGAGAATCAAGCGTTTTTTGCAGGTTAGGGGTCGGGCGGTCAGCCATGATGTTTACTCCCTGCTACGGACGGGTTGGAAAGTGGATTGCCCTCGGGATGGGACACTGCCGGGGATGCCGGATCGGCCGAGGGCATGGTCGCGAGCCTTGCCGCCAGCGCATCAAGGGCAGCCGGCAGTCCCTCGGGCTGGGCTTGCAACAGACGCGGCACCGTCGCGATCTCGATCTGCAGGCCGATGCGCTCGCCCTCGGTGTTGTAGTAATCGACCAGCCAGACGCCGCTGTAGCGGGTCTCCTGAATCCGCGTCTCGCCGAGCGCGTCGATGCTCGCGCGGACCTCGCCGGAACCTAGCGCATCGAGCAGCTGCTCCTGGTCGCTGGGGCCGAAGGGCAGCGCGGCGAGGTCGATGCAGGTCGGCTCGCCGGTCTCGATCAAGCGCGCGAGCGCGTGGCGGATTTCATGCAGTACGGCAGGTGCCGAGCCGAAGCGCGCTGGCACGGGGGTGCATGTCGGGCTGGACGTCTGGCCAGGCAAGCCGTTGGCGGCTGAATTGGAAGAGAGATGCGCTTCATCCATAACCCCTTTATCTTAGTCGCTGTTGAGTTCGGTGCGCCCCTGCCAGGTGGAAAATCGAGCTAATTATTGACGAATGTCAATTCGATGGATGGAAGTTTCGCCTGTCTGTCATTTTGCAAGCCCGGCCGAGGCCGAGCTCGCTCGGGCCATCAGCCGCCAGGTGCGAACTTTGCTGCAATGCGATACTGCCGCTCGGCCTCGCCTTCCGCGCTCGAGTCTTCGGCCTCGACCAGTTCGCAGGTATTCGCCATGCGCGCCTGCATGGCGGCTTTCCATGCGCGGTTGGTCTTATCAGTCAGCAGCGCATCCGGCATCAACGCCGCCGCTGCAGCTGCGGCGACGAAATGATCGGCCTGGGCCAGCCAGTCAGTCTCCTTGCCGCAGTCGGTATAGGTTTTGGTCGCCCAGGCTTTGGCGTCACGATAGGCGTCTTCGAGTTCGTCGGCAGTGGCGTCCGCGCGCTGGCCGGTTGCAATGGCGCGCTTCACGCGCTCATCCTGGCACAGGTGGAGCACGCTCTCGACAAAACCCAGACCAAGGCGGCGTTGATCGGCCGCCGGCAGGGACTGGAGTAGGGCACGGAGTTGTTGATCGTTGGCGATGGCGGTCATCGAAGGGCTCCTGGTCTGGTGATTGCAATCCAGCTCTGTGGGTTTAAGCATAGACCTTTCAGCCGCTGAAGCCTAACGCTGGTGGCGAATCATTCGCTGCTGAGCTCGATATGCTCAGTGCCGAGATACTGGCGCAACGCTTCGATCACTTGCTTGAGCTGGGGAGCGACGGCCTCCTTGCGCAGGGCATCATGGGCTATCCCCTCGCAGCGCCCGAAGATGGAGTGGCGCAGGTGGTCCTCGTCGCTGACGCGCAGTTGCAGGTCGTCGAGAATGCGTCCTAGCTCGCTGCGGGTGGGAGTAGCCCCGAGTGCGCTGAACAGATCGATCAGGGCGCCGAACAGGGGCGCGGCATCGGAGCCGAGATCAAAATCACTCGGATGGAAATCAATCCGCCGTTCTGAGACGCGGCTGATCCAGACGCGAAAGCAATAGCGTTTAAGCGAATGATAAAGTGGTTCGTCGCTGATCAAAAACAGCAGCAGATTGGCCGGTTTGGCGAAAAAGGGCGCATCGCTGATGGTCCAGCGCCGTTCCTTGACCAGGCGGTGAATGCGGATATGCTCGCGGAAATCTGCCGCTTGGAGTTGATCAAGAATCAGCACGGTTTTTTCCGCCTCGCTGAGCGCGCAGGCCTTGCTGGCGATATCATCGAGCGGATCAATCGGTGGTTCCTCGCGGCCAAGCTCATCTTGGCTTGGCGGCAAGATGATCTCAGGCGGCGGTGGGTTCTGCTCGGTAAAGTCGTAATAGAGCAGGTGCGGGAATTCGAGCGCTTGCGCGAGTGCATGGGCAAAGGCAGTCTTGCGTCTGTCGCTGTCGCCCTCAATGCTCAGGGTGCGAATATGACGGGTCGGTTCCTCAAGCAGGCAGCGGACTTGGAATTCGTAGTCGTCATTGGACTCGAAGCCGTTTTCGGTCATCGCCTGGCGCAGTTTGGACATCCAGCGGCCCCCAATCTTTACTTGTGCATAATCCGCGCGCTTCTTGCCGCGTCCGGGCGTGGTGCCTAGACTGCGGGCCGTATTGGGCAGGCGCGGCCTGGTAACGTCTTTTTATGAATGTTCCAGTCTTTGGCGTCAATCCTTTTATTGGACACTATTGGTTTCTAATAGATGTTATTGGCGTGCTCTTTGGTAAATGCTATCTGCCTTGCTGCGAATGACATGAAGCCATTCTCCGGATGGTCGGGACTATGAAGTTTAGGCTGAACGCGCGAGAAATCGATGCCAGGGCAAACACATGCGCATCGGGCTGAAGGTCAAGGTCGAAACCCTGCGCGGCACCCTTGAGGGCGTGCCTAATCTGCTGCGGCTGTTCGAGCGCCATGAAATTCAGGCCACCTTTCTGTTCAGCTTGGGGCCTGACAACACCGGGCGCGCGCTGCGACGCATCTTTCGCCCCGGTTTTTTCGCCAAGGGGCGGCTTGCCTCGGTGGTCAGCTACTATGGGATTCGCACCCTGCTTAATGGCACCCTGCTGCCGTCACCGGATATCGGCCGACGTGGCGCGCGCATCCTACGCGAGGTGCGTGCGGCGGGCCACGAGGTGGGCATTCAATCTTACGACCACGTGCGCTGGCAGGACTTGGTCGCGCGGCGTGATCGCGCCTGGACGCGCGCAGAGCTGACCCTGGCCAGCGAGGCGTTTCAGCGCATTTTCGAAGAACCCGCGCGCGTGCATGGCGCGGCCGGCTGGCAGCTGAATGATTTTGTGCCAGCGTTGGAAGCCGAGCTTGGTATTCAATACGCCAGCGACACTCGCGGGCGCCATCCCTTTGTGCCGGTTGTTGCGGGAGCGACGCGCGCCTGTCCACAGATGCCGACAACGCTGCCCACGCTGGATGAACTCATGAATCAGCCCGAGATACGCGACCACGAGTTGCATCAGGTGCTCTATCAATGTTCGCGCGAGCTGGCGCCCAGCGCTCATGTGTTTGCCCTGCATGCCGAGCTTGAGGGGATGAGGTTACAGCCAGTGCTAGAGCGCCTGCTGATTATGTGGCAGAGCGCTGGCGACGAACTGGTCTCGCTGCGCGATATCGCCGCCGGTCTGGACTTGACCCGGCTGCCGCGCCACCGCATTGCCTGGGGCGAATTACCGGGGCGTGCGGGTCGCCTGGCGTTGCAAGGAGCGGCCACAGGGGAGGAGGGGGCGCGCTGAACCCGACGGATCGCGCCTTACTGTGGCGACGCCAGTTCTTGAACCCCTTTGTCTTCGATGATCTCAACGGTCATGTTGCGTATCTGAAAGCGCGGGCAAACAATGGCTGATTTCATGGCTTCAGCCCCAAACGGAGAAACCCTATGCGTCTGCATGTGCTGCAACACGTCCCTTTTGAAGGCCCGGCGCGAATCGGCGATTGGGCCGGTCGGCGCGGGCACGCGCTCGCCACTTCGCATCTCTATGCCGGCGACCCGCCACCAGCGCTCGAAGACTTCGATGGGCTGGTGATCATGGGCGGGCCCATGAGCGTGCATGACGAGGCCGAGCACTCCTGGCTCGGTGCCGAGAAAGCCTGTATCGAAAACGCCATTGCTGCTGGTCGGCCGCTGATTGGCGTGTGCCTGGGCGCGCAATTGATCGCCCAGGCTTTGGGCGCTGCGGTCACCAAGAATGCCGAACGCGAGATTGGCTGGTTCCCGATCGAACTCACCGCCGAGGCCCAGGCCGAGCCTTGCTGCGCTGGCCTGCCAGCGCGCTTCGACGCCCTTCACTGGCATGGCGAGCGCTTCGACATCCCTGCCGGTGCGCTGCATCTCGCGCGCAGCCAGGCCTGCGACGCCCAAGCTTTTCTCTACCAGGGCCGGGTGCTCGGACTCCAGTGTCATCTGGAGTCGATGCCAGGCAGTGTCGCGGCCTTGTGCGAGCATTGTGCCGATGAACTCAGTCCCGGCCCCTTCGTGCAGACGGCGGGCGAGATGTGCGCAGCGCCACCGGCGGCCTTCGAGCAGGTTCATGCCGTGCTTGAGCAACTGCTTGACGCGGTCATGCCCAGCGGAGGTCCGGCTTGATCAACCCGGAGCCTGTGCGCTGCGGCTGGTGCGGCAGCGACCCGCTCTATGTCGCCTACCATGACCGCGAATGGGGCGTGCCCGAGCATGACGAGCGGCGGCTGTTTGAGTTCTTGCTGCTAGAGGGCGCCCAGGCCGGCCTGAGCTGGATCACCATTCTGCGCAAGCGCGAGGGCTACCGAGAAGCCTTCGCCGGGTTCGACCCCGAGCGCATTGCGGGTTTCGACCATCTGGACATCGAACGCCTGCTGGCTGATCCGGGCATCGTGCGCAACCGTCTGAAAATCGAAGCCGCCATCGGCAATGCGCGCGCCCTGCTGCGGCTTTGGGAGGCCGGCGATACACTGCATAACCGCCTGTGGCAGCAGGTCGATGGCCAGCCGCGACAGAACCGCTGGCAAAGCCTTGAGCAGGTGCCCGCAAGCACGGTGGAGTCAGACGCCATGAGCCGTGATCTGCGCGCGCTCGGATTCAAATTCGTCGGCCCAACCATCTGCTACGCCCTGATGCAGGCAGTGGGTTTGGTGAACGACCACCTGGTCAGTTGCTTCCGCCACGGCGAACTTCACGGGCGTGCCATGCGCTGAGCCGATGCCAGTTACCAATCCGCAGCACCGGATCGTCCCTCATCTCCCTGGCCTATTTCCTGATCTTGAAAAAGCCGGTTGATCGCAACAACTGCGACGATTGCGTGGAGAGATTGGTCGCTGTGGCGGACATTTCCTCGGATGCACTGGCGTTTTGTTGGATGATGCCTTCCAATTCATGGATCGCCTGATTGATCTGATCAATGCCTCGGTGTTGGGTGTGGCTGTTGGATGAAATCTCCTGGATCAATCGGGCGGTTTCCTGAATTCTCGGGACCAACTCCCGCAGCAGCGTGTCCGCTTTGTCTGATATCTGAACGCTGGAGGAGGCGATCTGGGTGATTTCGCTCGCAGCTGTCTGGCTGCGTTCGGCCAGTTTCCGCACCTCGGTCGCCACCACCGCGAAGCCTTTGCCGTGCTGTCCGGCCCGCGCGGCCTCAATGGCGGCATTGAGAGCCAGCAGGTTGGTCTGGTAAGCGATCTCTTCGACGACTGAAATTTTCTCGGCTATTTGTTTCATCGCCGCCACCGATTCCTTCACCGCTTGGCCGCTTTCCTGCGCATCGGCAGCCGCGCGTGAGGAAATCTGCTCCGTCTGCGCCGAATTTTCAGTATTACTTGCAACCTGCTGCGACATTTGGTCCATTGAGGCGCTGGTCTGCTCGATACTGACGGCTTGTCGGGAGGCACCGTCGGCAATCTGTGCGCCGGCGGCGGATAGTTCCTCGCTACAGGCCGAGACGCTTTCCGCTGAGGAAATCACCTCTTGCAGAATCTCCGACAACTTAGCGGCTGCCTGATTGAGCGCCTTGCCGGCCTGACCAACCTCGTCGTTACACTCGGTGGCGACCTTGACTGATAGATTGCCCTGGGCAAGCTGGGTCAGACCACCAGCAATGGCAACCACGGGTTGCTGCACGAAACGGCGGATGACGCTGACAAAAATGCCACCGCCAATCACCAGAATGCCAAGAATCAGCGCGCCGACCTTCAGCAGCGCCTGTCGTTGGGCCGCGTGCAGTTCGGACAGGGGCGCTGTCAGCGTCAGCAGGCCCACCTGTTCGCCAATCTGCCAGTCCTCCAGCTCAAACCCGAAGACGTCTTTGTCATCCCCGAGCGGGTTGGTCTGGGGCGTGCCGTGACAGACCAGGCAACCGGTATCGGCCTTGATTGCTCGGGCGAAGAGAAATTGACCGCTCTCCTCGTCCCTAAGCGAGAGCTCGCTGCGCTGTTCTTGCTGCATGCGCTCGAGCAGACGCAGTTCAGCCGGTGTCGCCTGGGCCTTGGGGTCGCGCGGTCGGGTGCGTTTGGCCGCCCGCAGCTTGAACCCCGCCTCCTCGGCTGCGTGCGCGCCCGTTTCGAGCATCATGATCACCGGAATCACCTTGTGGAGCTTGGTCTCCCGAGCGCAGGCAAGGCGTGCGGCGCGATCGGTTTCCTCGCGGCAGCGCTGCGCGTCTTTCCAGACTTCCTCTTTGAACAGGCTGTCTTGCCAGGTTTCTCCCATCTGGCGGCGGATGGCTTCGCCTTGGGCCAGAATTGACTGGGACACCAGCGTTTTCTCTGCCAGAAAGTCGTCGACGATGGTGTCGATCAGCAGGCTGCCGAACAGGAGCATGGCGGCCAGGAAGATCACGGAAAACAGCCCGATAATTTTCAGGGAGAAATTCAGATCTCGAAACCATTTCATCATGTTGCTCCGAGGCGTGTGCCTGGCGTAAGGGCGGGGGTGGCTGCTTGAAGATGATTGCTCTATGTAAACCGGGCTAAGCGCTGACCTGGAGCTGATGCACACCAACATGCGTTAGCGGAATCCCCCAGCCCTGGGTGTTGCAGGCATCGATCAGAATGCCCTGGATGCTGGCCTGGATGATTGGCGTCATGGGTGCTGCCTCGCCGGCAAGGTCGAGGTGAATTAGATAATCCAGGGACGAGCCGCTGGCCTGGGCGAAAAGCACATTAATCGCTTTGATGGCGTTCGCGGCTGGTTTTTCGACTCCTGCGTTTTCGAGTACCTTGGCGAGTGCTTTGTCCAGGGCGTCGCGCATGCGCTTGGGGACTTCGGTGGTGGCAATGGCCTGATGGCGGTAGTCGATGCCAAAGCGACTGATGATGCGGAATCCTTGCGAGAGTTTGCGTGGATTGAGCGCGATAAAGCCATCGGCGGGGTAGCGCACTTCGGCGCCGCCGGGCTCTTGCAGCATAACGCTGGCGGGGCTTTGGTGGATGACCTGGCCGAGGCGACCGTCGGCCAGCTCGACCCAATCGCCGCTTTCGGTCGGGAACCAGGGCTCTTCTTCGCCGGGCGGACGGGAGATGTGCCCAACCAGGTGCTTGACTGGCATCTGCTGGACGCCGCCATCGAGTAGCGGATTAACCAGCCTGGCGGTGAAGGCCAGGGATTCTACTCGGTAGGGCAAGCCGTTGAAGACCAAACGCTCGCCCTCGCGCACCGGGCCAATGTTCAAAATGAGTTTGACCGTCTCGATCTGGCTCGGCAGGGTGTTGATGCTGGCCCAGCCGATGCCGATCAAAAAGATCAAAATAATGCCGAGCATGAACCAGTCGCCGGCCATATTGAACACGATCAGCATGGCGATCAGACCGCCGAGCACGCTGAAGACGTGCAACAGCAGGGTGGTCAGGCGGGTGCTGAAGCGGTTTTCCGCCGCTGGTGAGATCCGGCGCAGCGCATTGGCCAGCCAGCGCACGCCGATGAAGACCAGCGCGAAGGCGGCGATCGCCAGCACCAGATTCAACCCCCGGGTGCGCACGAAGCGCTTGGCGTAGCCCGTGGTTTCCTCCAGCATCGACTGGCGTTGTTCCAGGCGCTTGTTGAGCTGCAACTCCAGGGCCGCGTAGCTGTTGCTGCTGTCGGTGGCGATGCGTTGCCAATTCGCGAGTCGTTCTTGCAAGCGCTCTTGCAGCGCAGCGTTGGGCTCTTGCGCGAGCAGGGTTTGGAGTCGTTCGGTTGCCTCGGTGGCCAGGGTCTTGCGCTCCTCGACCTCGCTCATCTGTGCGCGTAATTCGCCGATGGCGCGCGATTCCTTGGTCGCGTTTTCCAACTCCGCAATGATGGGTTTGAGCAGTTTGCTCAGCTCATCCTGCCAGTTGAAGGGCTTTTCTTCCTCATCAATGAAAGGACGCAGATCGATATTGACGGCGAATTTCTCGAACTGACGGCGTTGTTCCTCAAGCTCGTCCTTCAGCGCGCGTAGCCGCTCGGTGAGATCCTGCTGGGTGACGCTGTCCTCGGCGGCGATGAGTTGCTGCTGCACCTCGCTGACCTGTTGCTCTTTGCTAGTCAGGGCGCGGTCGAGGGCTTCGAGCGAGCGCAGTTCATCGGCGCTTGGGGCTTCGCTGGTTTTGGGTTGCAGCGGGTTGGTGGCGAGAGCATCGCTTTCCGGTGGGGGTGGTGGTTCCAGTTCCAGCTCCGATGCAGGCTCTGGCGTCAGCACCGGTCCTGGCTGCGCATCTGGACTGGCCGTGGTGTCGGTCAGTGTGTTTGGCCTGTCTGGCGCCAGCGTGCTTTCGCCCTCAGGCTCGGCGGCGAGCTGGCCGGCGATGAAGGTCAGGCTGAGAGCTAGCAGGAGCGGTTGGATGGCTTGAGGGCGGAGCGTCATGTGATGCATTTTCAGATTTCCAATCATGGCGGCTCTTGGCGCGTGATGCTGGATTTTGACATCAGGCCCATTGCAACTGGTGAAGGGCGACGACGCCAAGGCTGAGAGCCCGTTGCTGAAATCCCGACGCTGACATCAATCTTCTGCTCATAGCATATTACAGTTCAAAGCGCATCAAAGCGCGTCCAGAAGGGTCGCGGTGATTTGACGGAGCTGTTTAATCACAGCGGCGCGCCCGGATTGGCCGCAGCGGGGGGCGATCTGTTCGGGCGGATGTTGCTGGAGCGCGGCGGCGATGAAGCACTCGGCTTGGGGTTGGCTCAGGCTTATGGTGTCGGCCACCTCAGAGAATGAAGCCCTGTGATTCACGCCAAGGCGACACTGTGCAAGCGCCCGGGCCAAGGGATGGGGAGCCAGTTGGGCGAGTGCGGGGAGGGCGGCTTCGAGGCTGCGCTGGTGGTGGGCGAAGCTGTGCAGCTCGGCTTTAATTTGAGCCGGCAGCCGCGCTTTTTGCGCGCAATCAGGCTGATCAGCGCTGCCGGCGCGCAGCAGTTCGACCACCAGGGCTGGATCAAGCTCGCGCAGCCGACCGGGTAGCAGACGTGGCAGGCGGTCGGTGAACTGGGCGCGGGCTTGGGCGAGCAGTTCTTGGCCGGGCGGGCTGAGTGCGCGCAGGACCACGGCGGCATGGGCGCCGGTGGCGGCATTGCGGTGACTGCCGAGCTGCACCGGGATGAAGTCGCAGGCGTGCCAGAAGGCGAGTAGCTCCGGGGTGGCGCCGAAGCTGGCGCCGATCAGGTCGCAGCCGTCGGCGCTGGCCTGATCGATCATCTGATGCAGGAGCGCGCGGCCATGGCCCTGACGCTCTGCCGCCGGATGCACGGCGATGCGCACAATGCGGGCGTATTGGAGCCGGGGTGCGCCCATCAGACCGGCGTGCGCGGAGAGGGTCTGGGGCAGTAGATGCCCGCGCGGGCGGCGCTCGCCGGCGAAAATGGCGGCGCTCAAGGCGTCATCGAATGCGCCTTCTTTGGCAACCAGGGCGGTGGCGAGTAGGGTGTCTCCGCGCCTGAGGATGGTCAGACTCAGATTTGGCCCATCGAGCAGATGGCGCAGATCGTTCGGGCGGGTCTGGTAGTGCGCGAGCATCAGCAGGCCGAAGAGCTGGCGCAGGCGCTCTTCCTGTCGGCTCAATTCCGTGCGCTCGATGAGTTCTGCGCGCAGCGGCTGATTGGAGCTGGCTTTGATCTGATCATCTGTGGCTGGCTCGGCGTCGAGCAGCAGCAGGCGGTCGATCAAGGCTTCCAGCGGGTCGCTGGCAGCGAAGCGCACCGGTTGCTTGAGTATGAGATGGCGCCAGCCGGGTCTGCTCTGGTCAAGCAGCGGGAGGAAGCGCAGCGCGAAGCCGCGACCGGTGCCCTCGTAGCCTTGGGTGGTGGTGGCAAAGACGATGCGCGGATAGCGTACGACCAGTTCCCGCAGCAGCGGTGCGGGGATGCCGGCGGCCTCATCGACCAGAAGCAGGTCGGTCGCGGGCTGGTCGCGACAGATTTGGTCGGGCGGCAGGAAGTGCGGGCATGGTGGGTCTTGCTGGTGTTTTTCGCCAGCCCCGGCTTGCTCGAGCAGAGTGCGGGCGGCGCGATAGCGGGGGGCCGTGACCAGCACACGCGTTTGCTCTGTGTCGCACAATGCGGCTGCAGCCAGGCCGAGTGCGGTCGATTTGCCGCGCCCGCGCCCGGCGCTGATAACCAGCGGGCGCGGGTCGGTCGCGGTCATCAGCGCACGGATGGCGGCGATGACCTGCTGCTGTTCGGGGGTGATCGAGCTGATCCCGACTCGGCGAATCCGTTCGTCTGTGCAGGGGGAATGCCCACGGGCTTGTTCGGAGGCATTGTCTGAGCCCGTAGTCGGGAGTTGGGCGATGCGCCGGCTCCCAGGGGCATCTTCCAGCAGAGCGGCCATGCGGGTGAGGAAGCCATGCCCGACATCCTCGGGCCGGTAGGGATGGGTTGCGATGCGCGCAGCGGCGGGATCGGGAAATTTAGACCACTGGTCCAGTGGTGGGCCGAGCAGCAGCAGCAGACCGCCGCCGCGCAGGGCGCCAGCCGCAGCGGCCAGGGCGTCGGCGTCCAGGCCAGCGAAGAGGTCGTAAATGATTAGCTCGGACTCGCTGCCGAGCAGTCTCTGGGCGGCTGTGATCAGTTGGCCTTGGCCCGAGGGATGGCGGCCGAGCCAGTGAACCGGCCATTGCGAGCGCTGATCCGCCGTCAAGGCGGCAACAATGTTCTGCGCGGTTGCCAGCGTCCAGTCAGCCTCGCCCTCAAGTAGCAGCAGCCGGCGCTGGTGGTAGACGCGCGCCTGCTGGCGCAGGGCCAGGGCGGTGTTGATGGTCTTGTCCGGCGTGGGGACCTTCATTGGCGGCGGTTTGGGCTTGATGCCGGCACCGGAGTGGCCGGGACTCTGGGCGTTAGGGTGGCATCGAACATGCTTATTTTTCGGATTAGATTACAGAAATCAGAGGGCTGACAGCGAAGATTGCTCGGCATCATGCCTGTTTGGGGCTTTGGAGAGCGAACCATGGCGCCCGGCATACCAGAACCCGGGTGCCGGGGATGCATGCTGGAAGTGTGTGAGCGCATCAGTTAGAATGGCATGGCAAGGACGGAGAAGTCTACGGATACTTGCGTGGCCTTATAGAATGCGAAATCTTCCCGATATATTATAAAACTTTTCGTGATCCGTTTTTAACTCATGGCGCCCAAAAAGCGCCCGGACCGCTCATTGATCAACATGCTCCGCGATGGTGCGCGCGATAGTGCAAGGGTGCGCGTCAAGGGTGCATTGGCCGGTCGTTTGCGCTCCCTGGTTAATCTAAGGTCAATCAAACAGCAATGCCATCGCGCCAGCGACCATCTTGCGTCCGGACTTTGGTCCTCAGACTCATTCGCCGCCCGACTTGGGCGTGACAGCAAATCTCAACGGCACGCGCGCGACAGCGGCAGGGAGTAACCTCAGATGTGTGGAATTTGCGGAGAAATCCGCTTCGATAACAAACCCATTGATCTCGCCGCCCTGGCTGCAATCAATGACCAGATGGCGCCGCGCGGGCCGGATGGCCGCGGGCTGTTTCAGCAGGGTGCGCTGGCCCTTGGTCACCGGCGTCTGAGCATTATCGATCTCAGCACCCATGCCGCCCAGCCCATGGTCGATAACACCCTGGGGCTGAGCGTGGCCTTCAACGGCTGCATCTACAACTACCAATCTTTGCGCGAAGAGCTCATCGGCAAGGGTTATCAGTTCTTCTCCCATGGCGACACCGAGGTGGTGCTTAAGGCCTTTCACGCCTGGGGCGAGCGCTGTGTGGAGCGCTTTCATGGCATGTTCGCCTTTGCGGTGGCGGAGCGTGACAGCGGCCGGCTGACCCTGGTGCGCGATCGCTTAGGAATCAAGCCGCTGTATTTGGCCGAGGTACCGGGCGGTCTGCGCTTTGCCTCCAGCCTGCCGGCGCTGCTCGCCGGCGGCGGCATCGAGACCGATCTCGACCCGGTTGCGCTGCACTATTACATGCATTTTCATTCCGTGGTGCCGGCGCCTTACACCATTTTGCGCGGGGTGCGTAAGCTGCCGCCAGCGAGCATCCGTGTCATCGAGGCAGATGGCCGCTCGCGCGAGCACTGCTACTGGGAGCCGCAATTTGAAGCTCAGACCGGAGACGCCGAGCGCAGCGAGCAGGACTGGCAGGCGCTGGTGCTAGAGTCTTTGCGCACCGCGGTCGACCGCCGGTTGGTGGCAGATGTGGATGTCGGCGTGCTGCTCTCCGGAGGGCTCGATTCCAGCCTCATCGTTGGCCTGCTGGCCGAGCAGGGGCAGACCGGGCTCAATACCTTCTCGGTCGGCTTCGAGACGGTCGGCAGCGAGGTGGGCGATGAGTTCCAGTACTCGGACATTATCGCCAAGCACTACGGCACCAAGCATCACAAGATTCAGGTCGATTCCAACTCCCGGCTGCTGCCAAATCTGCCTGGCTGCGTGCGCGCCATGGCCGAGCCCATGGTCAGCCATGACGTGATCGGCTTTTATCTGCTCTCACAAGAAGTGGCCAAGCATGTGAAGGTGGTGCAGAGCGGGCAGGGCGCCGATGAAGTCTTCGGTGGCTATCACTGGTATCCGCCCATGGTGGGCAGTGCCGATCCTCTGGGGGATTACGCGCGTGCCTTCTGCGATCGCGATCATGCGGAGTTCTGCCAGGCAGTGCATCCGCGTTTTCATGACGATGATCACAGCCGGGATTTCATCCGCATGAACTTCGCCAAGTCCGGAGCCGAGGCGCCGGTCGATAAGGCACTGCGCATCGATCAGACCATCATGCTGGTCGATGACCCGGTCAAGCGCGTGGATAACATGACCATGGCCTGGGGGCTGGAGGCGCGGGTGCCTTTCCTTGACCACGAACTGGTCGAGCTGGCGGCGCGGGTGCCAGATGGGCTCAAGCTGGCCGATGAGGGCAAGGGCATCCTCAAAGCCATTGGCCGCAAGGTGATCCCGTCCGAGGTAATCGACAGGCCCAAGGGCTATTTTCCGGTGCCGGCGCTGAAATATCTGCGTGGTGAGGTGCTGGAGATGGTGCGCGGCGTGGTGACCTCGCCGCGCGCCCGCGAGCGCGAGCTGTTTCAGCCGGACTATGTCGATCAGCTGCTGGCGGCGCCTGAGGAGCACATCACACCCTTGCGTGGCTCCAAGCTGTGGCAGGTGGCGCTGCTGAATTTGTGGTTGGATGAGCAGGGGCTTTAGCCCATTTCCGAATCACGGCGGACCGCCTGGCCGGTCCTGACGGGGCGAGAATCCATCTGCCCCCTCCCATTACTGCGAATCACACGGATGCATTATCCGGGGTGGTCGGGACCATGAGCGTTAGGAACGCGGGAGTATTTATGGCGATCAGAGACCGCACCCATCATCGGCTCGCGCGCAAGAATGCGCCAACCCTGACCAACTGGCAGCCGAAAGCGCGGGAACGCGAGCAGCATGTGCCAGCTAACGACAAGGTGGTCGATTGTGGCTGGGGCCGGCTGATTTTCGGCCAGACCTTCTCCGATCTGGCGCAACTGGCGCGTTCGCTGCAGGAAGAGCGCCCCGGCAAGCGCGATGTGGCGCTTTATCTGCGCGACCCGCACGTGGTGCTTTCTTTTGCGCCCCAGGATTTGTTTCTTGACCCCTCCCATACCTTTCGGCTGTGGCTGGAGCGTTATCATTATTCTTCGCGCCGGCCCAAGGGCTTTGTGGTGCGCCTGCTCAACAGCCGCAGCGATGCCGAGGCAATCCATCGGCTGTATTGCGCCCGGCGCATGGTGCCGCCGCCGCCGGAGTTTATCTGGGAGAATCATGCCTCCAAGGTGCTGCACTTTTGGGTGGCCGAGGATGAACAGGACGGTTCTATTCTGGGCGCGGTCAATGGCGTCGATCATGTCGAGGCCTTTGGCGATCAGGAAAACGGTGCCAGCCTGTGGGCGCTGGCGGTGGACTCGCAGGCACCCTATCCCGGTATCGGCGAGACTCTGGTGCGACAAGTGGCGGAGTTTTTCCAGGCGCGCGGGCGGTCATTTCTCGATTTGTCGGTGATGCACGACAACAAACAGGCCATCCGTCTGTACGAGAAACTTGGTTTCGAGCGGGTGCCGGTCTTCGCGCTCAAGAACAAAAACGCCTTTAACGAGCCGTTGTTTATTGGCCGTCAGCCGGTGGCCGATCTCAATATTTACGCCGCCATTATCGTCAACGAGGCACGCCGGCGCGGCATTGGCACCGAGGTCATCGATGCCGAGGGTGGCTATTTCGCGCTCAGCCTCGGCGGTCGGCGCATCGTTTGTCGCGAATCCTTAAGCGAACTGACCACGGCCGTGGCCATGAGCCGTTGTGATGACAAGGCCGTTACTCATCGTCTGCTGCATCGGGTTGGCTTGCGGGTGCCAGAGCAGATCAAGGTCGAGGCGCTCGACCAGGCTGAGGCCTTCTTGTCCAAGCAGGGCAGTGTGGTGGTCAAGCCGACCCGGGGCGAGCAGGGGGCCGGGATCAGCGTGGATGTGCGCGATGCCGCCGAGCTGGAACGGGCGATTAAGCGCGCGCGGCGGATTTCCGACACTGTGATTCTGGAAGAATTCGTTAGCGGCGATGATTTGCGTATCATTGTCATCAACTTTGAAGTGGTGGCCGCCGCTATCCGCAAGCCGGCGCAGGTCGTTGGCACCGGGCGGCACAAGGTGGGCGAGTTGATTCATCTGCAAAGCCGCCGCCGGCGCGCCGCGACCGGTGGCGAGAGTGCTATCCCGCTCGATGATGAGACCGAGCGCTGCGTGCAACAGGCCGGGTATCGAATGGACGCCATGCTGCCTTATGGCGAAGTGCTACAGGTGCGCAAAACGGCTAATTTACACACCGGTGGCACCATTCATGATGTGACTGCCAAGCTGCACCCAGAGCTGAAAAAAGCCGCCAAGGCGGCGGCGCGGGCGCTGGATATCCCGGTCACCGGGCTGGATTTCATCGTGCCCTCGGTAGCCGAGCCGGAGTATGTCATCATTGAGGCCAACGAACGGCCGGGGCTGGCCAATCACGAGCCCCAGCCGACAGCGGAGCGTTTTGTCGATCTGCTGTTCCCGCAAACTATTCCGCGTGAGGTACCCGTTTGAAGCAGCTTTCGATTGATCTCGAGTATCTGCAAGATATTCTGTTTAAGCTTCTGTTCACCCCCAGTCCAGCCGGCTATACCGACAGAGTGGTGCACTTGGTGTGCGAGGAGCTGGAGCGCCTTGGCGTTCCTTTTGAGCTGACCCGCCGCGGTGCCATTCGCGCCACCCTGAAAGGTGAGATGGAGCGGCCCAACAAAGCCGTGGTGGCGCACATCGACACCCTGGGCGCCATGGTCAAGGCGCTCAAGCCCAATGGACGACTGGAGTTGGTGGCTGTCGGTCACTGGAATTCCCGCTTCGCCGAGGGCGCGCGCTGTACGCTGTTCACCGACATCGGCCAGCATCGCGGCACCATTTTGCCGTTGAAAGCCTCCGGCCACACCTTTGGCCCCGAGATTGACAACCAGCCCGGCGGCTGGCAGAACGTCGAGTTTCGCATCGACGAGCGCGTCTCCACCCTGGCCGATTTGCTGCAACTTGGTGTGCATGTTGGAGACTTCGTCGCGATCGATACCCAGCCCGAGATCACCGCGACGGGATTTATCAATTCGCGCCATCTCGACGACAAGGCCGGCGCCGCCGTGCTGCTGGCGGCGGTCAAGGCCGTGGTCGAGCAGGACGCGCGCTTGCCGGTGAACTGCCATCCGCTGTTCACCATCTCAGAGGAAGTCGGCTCGGGCGCCTCCGCTGCGCTGCACAAGGACGTCGCCGAGATGCTGACGATTGATAACGGCACCACGGCACCGGGTCAGAACTCCAGTGAATTTGGCGTCACCATTTGCATGGCCGACATGGGCGGTCCCTTCGATTACCACCTGACCCATCGTATCATTCAGATTTGTCAGGAGTTTTATATCCCTCACCAGCGCGACATTTTCCGCTACTATCGCTCCGACAGTGCCGCCGCGCTTGAGGCGGGCAATGACGTGCGTACAGCGCTGGTTACCTTTGGTATTGATGCCTCCCATGGATATGAGCGTATCCATCAGGACGCCCTGGAATCCCTCGCCGAACTGGTCGCCATTTACATGCAGAGCCCACCGCTTTACGCCCGTGATCGCTACGAGATGGGACCACGCGCCGGATTTCCGACAGTGCCTGGCTGATGCGTTATGGTCTTCGCGCGTCGCCGCGACAAGCGGGCGTTGCTTTGCCACCCTGTTCGAGTCCCTGTACGGGCGTGCTTGGGCCGCCTTTTACCTGTGAGGATAATCCTTTGGACTTTAAGCAATTACTTGCAACCATGGTCGCGCAACAGGCATCCGACCTATTCATTACAGCGCATCTGCCGCCGAGCTTGAAGATCGAGGGTGTCATCAAGCCGGTTGAGAATGCCGCGCCCTTGGCAGGGGCGGATGTCCGCACCCTGGTGTTTGGGGTGATGAGCGATAAACAGCGCGCTGAGTTCGAGGAAAGCCACGAATGCCAGTTTGCGCTTGTAGTAGAAGGCGTCGGGCGCTTTCGGGTCAGCGCCTTCATGGAGCGCGACCGTCCGGGTATGGTGCTGCGACGCATTGAGTCGCGCGTGCCGACGGTCGAGGAACTCAACCTGCCCCCGATGCTGGTGGAGCTTTCCAACGCCAGTCGCGGACTGTTGCTGCTGGTTGGCGGCAATTCGTCCGGCAAATCAACTTCGTTGGCGGCGCTGATTGGGCACCGCAACCGCCATACGAATGGGCACATCATCACCATCGAAGACCCGATTGAATTTCTCCATGAACATGATGGATGTATTGTTACTCAGAGGGAGGTTGGTGTAGATACCGATGCGGTTGAGGTCGCCCTGCATCATTCGCTGCGTCAGGCACCGGATGTGGTCATGATTGGCGAGATTCGCAGCCGCCGGGCGTTGGAAGAGGTGATCTCTTTCGTCGAGGCCGGGCATCTGGTGCTCTCGAGCATCCATGCGCAAAATTACCGGCAGGCGCTTGATCGCATGGTTAATCTCTTTCCCGAGGATTCCCGCCGGCAGATATTGTCGGAACTGGGGCTGAATCTGGTGGGGATCGTCGGGCAAATGCTGGTGCCTTGCAAGGACGATGGCGGTGTGTTGCCAGCGTTCGAGATTCTGGTGAACACCCCGCTGGTGGCCGAGACCATCCGGCGCGATGATTTCGACTCCCTGAAGGAGATCATGCTCAGGAATTTCGATCAGGGTATGTCAACCTTCGATAACAGCTTGTTCCAGCTCTATCGTGATGGACGCGTGTCGATGGATGAAGCCCTGAACCATGCCGAATCGCGCAACGATGTGCGGCTGATGATGAAAATGCACGACCGCGAAGTTGGCGTGCGAGAGCGTCAGGCCGAGCGTCAGAAATAACAGATATCGAAAATAGACCCGTTTCAAAGCGCTGGCGCGCGCGAGTCAAGGAAGGTGCGGCGGAATTGATCGCATTTGCCGAGCAGGTCGCGCGCACTTTTGGGCATGGGCACCCGGGCGCGAACGATATTGGTCACTAGCGCAGTGCCGGCATTTAGAATGCGGTTACCCTCCTGAGCCTCGTGAATTTCCTTGAGTGAGGGCGCCGGAGAGAGTCGCGGCTGAATGTTCTGCAGCCGATCGCGTGCCACGACAAAAGCCGGCCAGACCTTGAAAATGGCCGGATCGGTGCGCAAGATCTCGGTCTTGCGCTTGGCGGCCTCGCCAAACTCAAGCAGCAGCGGCTTGATGTCGGGCATCTGCGTGCTACCCTCAAAGGTCGCTGTCAGGGTGGCAGTGATACGATCAACATCGCGCATGGTCTGGGCGATCTTGATATAACGGCTCTCGTAGAAAGCGGCGATCGGCTGGCTAAATGCCTTGAAGGGCTCGCCCCACAGCTCGTCGATGCCTTCATCCCCGCCACGGTGGCGCACCATCTGGCCAAGGTCCAATGCCTCGAGCAGATAATCGCCGCATTCGCGCATTAGCGCATTGTCGGGTTCAATTTCAACGCCGTCGGCCTGGAGCTCGACCAGTTTGGTAAAAATGGCCGCAGCGCGGTTGAACAGGGCGCCGGCCAGCATGGCGCCATTGACGCGCTTGCGTTCCGGGTCGTTCTCGCGCTGATAGGCCTCGCGCGCCTCGGCCAGACGGATGCCGGGGATATTAACCCCGTGCTCGACGTGGTTGAACAGCCGTCGCGTCAGCGCCTCGATTAGCGCCTTTTTGGCTTCCAGGCTCTCGGGCGGGGGCTCGTAGTGCTTGACCCAGTATCCGTCATAGTAGCTCACGTTTCGGAGTTCAAAAATCGCGCTTTTGTTAAATCAAGTCTCTGTTTATTAAGCAAAAGCGGCCTCATGGATGGTATAATGTCAAGCAGTTGAAACAAGACATCCACCCAAGAGGCCACTGATGAAGACTCCCACATCCGACCTATCCTTGCCAAGTCTGACCGCATCCTTGCTGAGCGACACACGGACCCTAGCCGATAACCTGTTCGCCGACCTGTGGCGCAGCCTGGGGCTCTCCAGGCTGCTCACCAAGCTCGGGTTTCACAAGCGCAGTGGTCTGGAAGCACCGCGGATCGTCTATCTGCTGTTGATCTGGGTGTGGGTTGGGCGCGAGAGTATCGCGCTGTTCGCCCGTCAATCGCTGCGCAGTTTCGCCGATGCCCACAAGGACGCCCTGTATGATGTGCTGGCCCGCGAAGATCTCAATTGGCGCGCCTTTCATGGGGCCGTCGCGCTCAAGGTCTATCGCGCCGGTCAGTTGAAGAACAGTCCCGTACGCGCCTACGTTTTGGACGATTCCGTGAAGACGCGCCGCGGCAAACGGTTGGAAGGCGTCTCGCGGCACTTCGATCATCTCAGTGGGCGCACCGTCAAAGGCCAGCAGGTCCTCACCTTGGGATTGGCCACGCAAGAGGCCTTCCTGCCCCTAGATAGCGACATCTTTATCAGCAACGTCGGGGCGCACCCGCTGAAGGCGGACTTTCACGATGGCCGCAGCGTCGAGGCGCGCCGCTATGCTGAGGCACGTGATCGCACCAAGCCAGAATTGGCTGCGGACATGTTGCGCCGCGCGCTGCGTCAGGGCATCGAGGCCGATGTCCTGCTCGCCGATGCCTGGTTTGGCACCAAGACCATGATCAGCACCGCCTTGGACCTCAACCTCACGGCGATCTTGCGCATGAAGAAAAACGCCATGAAGTACCGCCTGACGACCTGGAAGAATGGCGAGGCGCACACCGCGATGCTCGATGCGAACGGCTTGTATCAGACGAGCGTGCGCAAGCACTGGAAGACCCTCAGCGGCTTGCCCTATCAGTGCCAGTGTTTGGACGTGGAGCTGAGCCTTGAGAACAACGGCGAGGTGCAGTGGATTCCGGTGCGCCTGCTCTTTGTCCGGGGCATCAACCAAGACGCCGACAGTCCTGCTGGGGCGAAATCCTGGGCGCTGTTTCTGAGCACCGACCGCGGTCTCTCCCCGGCGGCGATCTTGGAAACCTATGCCTTGCGCTGGAGCATTGAGGTGTACTTCAAGGAAGCCAAGCAGTCTCTGGGCTTGCTCTGGGAGCAAACCGAGACCTTTGCCTCGCATCTGGCCTCGATCCACTTAACCGCCGTGCGCTATTGCCTGCTGGCGTTCGCCCAGATCCAAGGCGCCGGGACGCGGGTCTGCGAAGTCCGCACGGCCGTCGGCACGCAGCTCAGTGAGCTCGATTTCGCCAAACGCCTGTGGGGCTTTTTCCGCGCCTTGATCGCCGAGGCCGTCGATGGACTCCAGAAGACGCTCGGGCCGGCCGGCACGCTGGTGATGAGCGCCATCGATGAGCGGGTGCAGCGATTCTTTGTCCAGGCATTGCAACTCGATGAGTTTACCCTTCGGTTAGAAGGCGTGGAGCCCGGTTCTATCGAGGCTTGAGCCGGCCAGTATGGCTTTTTTGAACTCCGAAACGTGAGATAGTAGATACAGGTGCGGTTGTCGATTTCCGCGATGGTTCCGTTGCTGATAGCCTGGCTCATGGACGGGCAACAACTCTCAAGGGCAAGGCGAAAGGCCGGGTTTGGTGGATTCGCGGTTTGCGTGAATGACCGAGAATTTTTTGGCCGGGTTGGTTGGGACCATGAGCCTTAGCCTGGTTCGCGGTTAGGGTTTCAGCGACAACCCAGGCATTGTCTGCGCGTCGCTCGGGCGAATGCAAGTCAAATGATGATTGTGGCTGTCGTTGCCACCTATTTGAGCCCGGTCGTATGGCAGAGTTTCAACCAAGCCAAACAGCACAGGTGATTGAATGTCTAACAGAATTGTTCAAGCTCGGGTCGGCCGCCATGTGCTGGTGGCTGTATTGGTGGCGGTTGGCCTGACCGAAGCGGCGCTGGCAGATGCGGCGGCAACCAAGGCCCCAGAGCCAACAACCAAGTCGCCAGAGACCAAGGCACCAGAGACCAAGGCACCAGAAACCAAGGCACCAGAAACCAAGGCAACGGCTGAGCCAGCTGCCTTGCCAAAACCGCCCGCCACGCCGGTGCCGAGCCGCGCCGAGCTGGTCAAGCTTATCGACAGCACGGCTGCCAAATATGGGCTCGAGCCGGCGTTGGTGCATGCCATTGTGCGCGCCGAGTCGAACTACAACCCGCATGCTGTCTCTCGTGTTGGCGCCGTCGGGCTGATGCAGGTCATGCCGAAAACCGGCGCCGATTATGGCGTGACTGATGCCGGGAAGCTGTTCGATCCCACCATTAATGCGCAAACAGGCGCTCGCCACCTCAAGCGCCTGCTCGGCAAATACAGCATCGGCAAGGCTGTGATGGCCTACAACGCGGGCGAAGGAGCGCTTGAGCGCAGCAACGGCTATGTCACCTACCCGGAAACCCAGGTCTATACCCACCGGGTCTTGACAACCTACCTGCGCGGAAAAGGCATTGAGCCCTATTCGCCAGAAGCACAAAAACTGACGGGTATTCGGCTGACGCCGGCGATGGCGCGGGCTAGCTCTTCCTCTTCGAGCATCCAAGCGGTGAACCGCAAAGTCTCGCGGCTCAGGTTGCGCCTTGAACCGACCTGGGTGACCAGTCCACTGTCAAAGCACGCGCTCGATCCGCGCGCGCATCAGATCGGCCCCAAGAGCAAACCCATGTTCGTGCTCGAGCGGCCGACAGTTCGACAGAAGCCCTGAATTCCGCCGAATTTTTGACGGCAATCGGTTGCCACATCTGGCAAGCGTCTGCCGGAATTTCGACGCGCTCCTCGGTAAAATTTTGTAAGACGTTGATTATAAATAATAAATAAAGTTGGCACGCTAATCGCTTCCCTGCTGGCAAATCCGAAATTGCCAGACATCGAGGGAAACATCATGAGCGCTGCCATCCAAGCTGAAACTCCGAACCTTACGCTCGTTGCCTCTAATGCCGCGCCGCAAATGCAGCCGCGCGAGAGCATCGACGGCGTCGAGTTCTTGCAGGCCATCACCGCCTCGCTCGAACTGGACCATGTGGTGCGTACCGCCATGGGTTACCTGAGCGAGTTGGTTGCGCTGCGCTCCTGGGAGTATAGATACCAGTCTGCCGAATTCGAGGCGCCGCTGTGCCAGTTGAGCGATGGCAAGGTCGACCGCCACCAGGTGGAATATACCCTTGGCTCGGCCGGTCAGCCCATGGGCCACCTCACCCTGACTCGCGGCCGTCGCTTCTCAGAACAAGAGCAGGAGAAGATCGAAAGCCTGCTCGGACTGGCAGCGCCAGCTCTGCGCAACGCGCTGCGCTTTAACGAACTGAGCCTGCAACTCGAGACCGACCCCATGACCGGCCTCGGCAACCGTCGCGCGCTCCACACCCAAGGCGAACGCTGGTTGTCTGATAGCGAGCGGCAGCATCGTCCGCTGACCATGCTGGCGCTTGATCTGGACCGCTTCAAGCCGATCAACGATCGGTTCGGTCATCCCGAGGGCGACCGCCTGCTGTGCCAAGTGGCGCGCGTGCTGCGCGAAAGCACCCGCCCGTCCGATGTCTGCGTGCGCATGGGCGGCGATGAATTCGTCGTGCTGGTGCCGGGCGCCGATGTGACCAGCGCCATGGACTGCGCCGAGCGCATTCGCCAGGCGATCGGGGAGATTGAACTCTCGGCGCCAGAGGCAGCCGGGGTGCGCGTCAGTGCCAGCATCGGCCTTGCCATGCATCACGAGGGCATGACCCTGGATCAGCTCTACAATCAGGCCGATAGCGCCCTGTACGCTGCCAAGCATGCCGGTAGCAACCGGGTGCTCGCTGGAGGCCGCAGTTCCGTCGCCAAGCCCGAGCTGCGCATCGCTGCCAGCTAATAAACCTCCAAAGCTGGCCGACCGCTGATGGTCGGCCAGTCCTGCAAATCCGGCCAATCCTGTGCAATCCACTCGCGCGTGATCCAGTCGCCAAGCGGCGGCAGAGCGCGACCGGCGATGGCGCAGATGGCATCCCCGCGCGGCCGGGCATGGGCCACCGTAATCTCCGGTGCATCCGCCTGACGATGTCCGGGTAGCCCGCGTCCATCGCGCTTGACCCGCGCCTCCAGCGCCGTCCAGGCCGCATAAAAGGCCAGCAGACGCGCCTCACCTTGCAGTCGGCTCAGGCGTTCGGCTTCCGCCTCGCCAAACATGCGCCGGGCGATTCCGAGCGTATCACCGCGCTCACACAAGATTTCAGCATCGACGCCAAGAGGCTCCTGCCAGCGCAGAGCCAGCAGTGTCAAATCTCCGGTGGTGCTGAGATTGAATTCAATCCCTGATCCAGCTCCGGACCCGATCTCAGATCCAGCCCGAATCACTGGGGCGCTGATGCGCGGCTTACCGGTGGCTGAATAGGAAAAATCGATAGCCTCTGGCGCGCAGCCCAGATAAGCGCCAAAAATCCGACGGCAGGCATAATGCGAGAGTAGAAACCGCCGGCGTAGATTTGGCATGCGTAGCCGCTGTCCGCGCGCAAGTTCCGCTGCTGACAGGGTTCTTTGGCAGCGCGCCTGAAGATCAGGCAACTCGGCATCGGCATGAATGCGCCACAGATGCAGGTCGCCGGGGCGCGGCGGCGGGAGCGCAGCGCCACTGCGCGCCATAAGCGAGTTTCCGGCGTGCGAGTCGTCATTCCAGTCGGTGCGCCAGACAATCAGCGGTGGTGCTTGGTCCATCATGGGTCGGGATTGTCGGTGAAATCGTGCCGCCGGTCCAAAGCCCTGGTCAAATTCAGGCTCCAAGCGCAGGCCAACATATCGGCAATGAGCATCTCGCCATGGGAAAACAACGGGAATTGCATCTGAGGCTTCTTGCCTTGCCAGCAAAACGCGTCGTTGGACAATCTAACCTTCTCGTAAAACGCCACGCCCAGCCGGTTAAGCGAGAGCGAAACCGGCTTTGGCTGGAGCACCGCGTTAGCGGCTTTTCGCATCAAAGAAATTTCTTGAATTGCTCTGCAGTCAAGCCTGCATCCTTAGCGATTCCGCCAAGTGTAAAAGCATCAACAGGATTTCCCCTCGGAATGGTTAGGATTCGCGTGCCATCAGACATTATGATGTGCTTGCTTTCCCGGATCACGCGGAATCCGGCCTTTCGTAAAGCCCGAACAGCATCGCGGTGATTTACACCTGGGATTTTTGGCATCTTTATGCAGCCACTTCAACTTCCCGCAGTTCAGTATCTTCCATTGCGGCCAATTCTGCCGAAACAGCAACATAATTATTGATTGCATCCGCAATGTTTTCTAAAGCTTCCTGTTCTGTCTTCCCCTGTGACCAGCATCCAGGTAGACCTGGGCAGGATACGCTAAAGCCTTCATCTGTTTTTCGGAGAGCGACTTTGTATTTCATGTGGCACCTGAGGTGGTTTGATGGAAAAAACTTCCATTGGTGCTGACGACACCCATCAGCCGCGCCGCTTTTTGGGCGTCGGCTGGATGGGCTTGTCAGAGCATTTATCCATGATCTACCTGCCGCCTCATAACAAGATTCGTAAACGCTGTCAAATCCATTAGCCAACCTTGTTGTTCTTCATGATGTGTAGAGTGCAACATCCTGACCCGTTTGATTCGAAGATATTTATGAAACCAGCGCGTCCCTGACCTTTGATACGGTGATCTTCAAGTAATCGGGGCCTAATGCGATAACTTCCTCTGTAAATCCGCCGCCCGGGCACTGACCGCCTGCGTCGGCGCGCCCCCGCGCCCGCCCCGACACCCTCGGGCAAGCACTCACGATTCTCCGCGAGCTGAGATCCCCCACCACCCCGCATTATCAGCGCTGCCAAAAATTGTCCGACCATGTCTCCATGTACTCGAACACCTCGAGCCGTCGCTTTCCTTTCACGAGACAAAGTTAGACATTTGCTCATGCCGAGGATAAAATTGCCCCCGCTTGGTGTTTCGGCAATCGCGCAAGTGCCGCACCTAAGCAAACGGCGCCTTTCTCCAACTCCCAGGATGGCCTACAGCTCTCCTGGCCGGAATTTAGGCAGTCAACCAATATCAGGAGGTATTTATGAAGCGAGTGACCCTATTCTCCATGGCGATGTGTCTGGTAGCCCTGTCTTTTTTCACCATAAGCAACGCTTCGGCCGAGGGAACCATGAAGGAAACGGCTGACTTTTCCATCATGGTTCCCGATGGTTGGAAATTCAGCGACTTCAACAACGGAACCATCCAGACCTATAATGGAGCCGGCACCTATATGGTTCAGATCGAGAAGGCTGGCATGAACATGACCGAACAGAACCTGCTCGACTCCATGGCCGGTCTGGTTAAAAGATACGAAGGCACGGAACCCGAGAAGGTGGAAATGCAGGGTCTGACCTTTTACAAGACCACCTATGAGGCCAACGGCAGAAGCCAGTCCCAGTACTCTGCGCTCAAGGACGGCTCCAAAATTACCATCTCCCTTATGGGCAAGGATCATCAGAACGATCCAAAAATACAGTCCGTTATGGAATCCATCGTCATCAAGTAAGCACACAGCTATCAGTGGTCCGCTCCGTGGCCAAGGTGCCGGAGCGGGCCTGTTTTAACAATACTCACCAGTATTTACTTCGCGCACGCGACCGACACGCCGATTGGTTGACGGTTGGCAACTGAGGAGCGCCACTGCCTCGGACGTCCAGCGAAAAAAACACAGTGGCAAAGCGAACGGAGTGAGTTATGGATCTTTTCTCAATGCAAGGTCGTTACAACAGAGCGAAGTACTTCTGGGTCGTGCTCGTGATCGTACTCGTCGGACAACTCGTCAGCACGGGCATCGGCATGGCTGTCAGTAACTTTGTCAGCGATCCCCAAACAGCATTCGTGACCAGTCTCACGATTGCCCTTATCGTGGCAATTGGAATTGCTGTCGTTGCCGCGTTCCAAGCCGTCAAACGACTCCATGATATGGATCGTCCTGGCACGCACTACTGGCTTTTGTTGATCCCAATCTACAACATCTATTTTGGTCTGGTTTTGCTTTTCAAAAAGGGGACGGAGGGCGAAAATAAGTACGGCCCCGATCCCTTGGCGGGAAAGTAGAACATGCTGACCAAAAGTGGACCGCGCAGCCAGGTATCTGTCCCGTCCCCTCACTTCATTCCAGGCAATGGCCATGACCGCACCTTCATCCGATCTGCAAACCTTGCAGGATCTGACCTTCCGGGTCCTGTATCGCGGCGCCTTCGCCATGCTGGAGGTTCACCTCCGGGCGAGTCAGAGCGTTAAGGCCCAGTCCGATGCCATGGTGGCCATGGATGCCACGGTGGATGTGGATGGCAAAATGGAGGGTGGTCTACTGGGCGGTTTGGGGCGGATGCTGAGCGGCGAGAGCTTCTTCTTCCAGACGCTGAGGGCTTCTCGTGGCCCTGGGGTGGCCCATCTGGCCCCGGCCCAGCCCGGCGATCTGTTACCCGTGGAACTGGATGGCTCGGTGCCCTATGTGATCCAGAAGGATGGCTTCCTGGCTGCCAGCGAGAGCGTGGATATCTCCACCACCGCCCAGAATCTCACCAAGGGCTTGTTCAGCGGCGAGGGTTTCTTCGTTCTCAAGGCCCGAGGACGGGGCATGCTGTTCGTCGAGAGCTATGGCGCGGTGCATGAGATCGACATTCCCTCCGGGGAGGAGATGATCATCGACAACGGCCATTTGGTGGCCTGGCCAGAGACCATGCAATACAAGCTAGAGAAGGCCAGCAGCGGCTGGATCTCCAGCTTCACCTCCGGGGAGGGGCTGGTGTGTCGCTTCAAGGGGCCGGGCAAGGTCTATATCCAGAGCCGTAACCCCTCGGCCTTCGGTGCCTGGGTGCGTCCGCTGATCCCCAACCGACGGAGTGGTTGAGTATGAGCCAGGAACTACAGCAGGGAGCTAACATCCTCCTGCCCGCTGTGGAAAGCATCACCCTAGGGGTGGGCTGGGAGCCGGAGCATCCCGGTGGCCAGGATGCCGACCCCAGCGCTTTTCTGCTGGGCCAGGACGAGCGGGTGGGAGGGGATGAGGATTTCGTCTTTTACAACAATCCCCGCTCGAGCTGTGGTTCGTTGCAACTCAGTCAAGGCCAAGCCCCGGATCGTCAGGGGTTTCAGATTCGTCTAGGCACGGTGCCGGCGCGGGTTCACAAGATCGCCTTTTGTCTGACCTTGTTCGGCCGGGTTTCCCTGGCTGCGGCCAGCAGCCTTCATATCCGCGTGCTTGACCCTGAAGGTCAGGAGCTGGCGAGCTTTCGCCCCCCCACTAGCCAGATGAGGGACGCGGCCTCGATTCTCGGTGAGGTCTACCGGCGCAATAACCAGTGGAAATTCCGGGCCGTGGGGCAGGGCTTCGCCGGGGGGCTGGGGCCACTGGCGCGAAACTTCGGTGTGGATATCGCGGACGATGACCCCCCCAGTCAAGCATCGCCCAGTCAAGCACCCCCCAATCAAGCAAAGACACCGCCAGCCACACCCGTGTCGAGGGCTTCGGCGGTAGGAGCCGTGGGAGTGCTGTCCATGGCCAAGGCCCCCACCACCGGGGTGCTTCCCACCGGCAGCCAGCCAGTTCAATCCAGTGTCGCTGGGCTCACTTACGAGATCCTCTACCGGGGCGCCTATGCCCTGGCCCGGGTGGATCTTCCGGCCGGGCGTCAACTCCGAGCCCAGTCCGACGCCATGGTTGCCATGAGTCCCACGGTGGAGGTGGCGGGCAAGATGGAGGGGGGTATCCTCGGTGGCCTGGGGCGGATGGTTTCCGGCGAGAGTTTGTTTCTCCAGACCCTCAGCGCTACCCGGGGAGCGGGCTCGGTGTACTTCGCGCCATCGTCACCGGGGGATATCGCGGTGGTGGAGTTGAACAACGAGGCGATGATCATCCAGAAGGATGGTTTCCTGGCCTGCACCGAGGAAGTGCAGGTGAACACCCAGTTACAGAACCTGGCCCAGGGATTGTTCAGCGGCGAGGGTTTTTTCGTGGTGGGCGCCGAGGGACGTGGCCTGTTGTTCCTGGAGTCCTACGGGGCTATCCATGAGTTCAATCTGGGGCCAGGGGAGCAGAAGATCGTCGACAACGGCTATTTGGTCGCCTGGTCCAAGAATATGGGTTATCGCCTGGAGGCAGCCAATATCGGCATCGTCGCGGCACTGACCTCGGGAGAAGCTATCGTGTGCCGCTTCACGGGGCCAGGCAAGATACTGGTGCAGACCCGAATGGCCAGGCAGTTCGGACTGTGGATCAGCAAGTTCTTGCCCACCCCGAGTTCCTAGCTGTTTGGGTAACAGGCAGGGGGTTGGCTTTCCGCATCAGTCGACTTGCCATGAGCCAGAGGGTCAGGGGCTAAGGAGATTGATCCGTTCTCCGGTTTCTTCGATGGCGAGCTCGAGCAGGGAGAAGGACCAGCGGCCCGCGTTCTTGGTGGCCTTGAGATAGAGGGTACCCTTAGCGTTGGGGCCCTGGACCGGGATGGCCAAGTCGGCTTCGCCGGAGCCGCCGCTTGTGCTGACGTTTCCGGAAGGTATGCCGCCGCCGATTTCGATGGGCGCGCCGAGCGCTGCCGTGACCACCGGGCTGGCCTGCAACTGGCCGAGTGCTTCCTGGGAGACCGGTGATTCCTTGAGTAACGTGATCACGGCGCCGAACACGATCAAGAAAAACGCGATGAAGACGACGAGGCACCCGGCACAGCCAGAGGGTACAACCCACTTCCAGTTGCGCCCCCACCAGTCTTTTTGTTGCAGATCGGTCATGGTTTGTACCTCGTAAAAGCCGCTAAAGGGGGATGAAAAAGGGCGGCCGCCAAGGGATCATAGTCGCTGTCGAGACGACCTTTAGAGAAGGAGAACCCCATGGCGGCCATGGTGCAAGCGAACCTCTTTTCCTGGGATGCCGTCGAGGCGCGCAGCGACCTCTCGCGGCTGACGTTGGCGATTGATCATCTCCCCGATGAGCGTCTGGTGCAATACCTTGAGGTCATGCGTGGGCACGGGCGTGATGACTATCCGGCGCGGGCGATGTGGAATTCGCTGCTCGCCGGCATCGTGTTTCAGCATCAGAGTCCCGAGTCGCTGTTACGCGAGCTTGCGCGCAATCCCAGCCTCATGGACGCCTGCGGACAACGATTCGCTTTCGAGACTGGTGTCGGGCACACTGCCGGATGCACAAGGACAAGTTCTTCGCGGCTCTCAATGCGAAGCTGCGCGGGTACTACAATTACCACGGTATCCGCGGCCAGGTAGACCTGGGCAGGATACGCTAAAGCCTTCATCTGTTTTTCGGAGAGCGACTTTGTATTTCATGTGGCACCTGAGGTGGTTTGATGGAAAAAACTTCCATTGGTGCTGACGTTAGCCATCACCCGACGCGGAAGGAGCGCTAGCGACTGTAGCAGTCGGGTGGATGGCCTTGTTGGGCATCTTTTCAAGCAAGACATCTAAAGTGCCGCTATGCGCCTTGAGATATTCTTTTTCTTGTGCCCATGACATACCTTGGGTTTCTTGTGACATCCTGTCTCTGATATTTCTCATTAACTCAACAGACTTAATCTTCATAATCTATGACCTCTATTGGAGTGCGAATCTCTAATATCGGATATCCGAGTCTTAAGTTCACAGAATTGTATCCGTGTATTCTTTCGAGGTTCACGATGTGCTTGAAATTCCAACTTACAAGAACATCCACACGACTGATTGTAGCCGTTGCAATGTGCTGCGCATCGACTCGGCTTTTCTTAGACACAACGCCTTCTTGCAAATATGTATCTGCTAGATCGTTGGCTTCTTCAGTAAATTCTATAAATTCGATATGATCCTTTGGCACAGAAAGCAAGACATCACGAACAGCTTGGGGTGCCGATTCCAGTTCGGCAATTGTAAGATTTGAAATTACGAGTACCGTTGAGCCTGACTTGAAAGTATGAAATAACGACAGAGACCCCTCCTCGAACTCAACATCGAGGCAGCCGCCAATTACTGATGTGTCTGTATATATTCTACGTTTCATTGTTGCGATTGAATTCAGATCTACCTTTCTGCCCAACGCCAGCCTTAGCCGCCGCGAGCGAAGCGAGCGGGCGGACTGGAGGCCATCGTTAGGCGATTGATTCAGTGTTGTTTACCTTACTGGGAAAAAAATCCACCCTAATGGCCCCTTTGATTCTCGGCTGGAGCGGCCTTGTTAGGTGAATTATTCAATGCAATTGACCTTGTCTAGCAAATGAAGCTGTCACTTCATACTGATCAGTTTCAATATTTTTCAAATGCGCTGAAACAATTGGCCTAATTTCATTGGGATAAAGCTCTACCTTTGCTTGCATTAATCCATTGAGATCTTCTTTTAACCACTTCATAACTTCTTTGTCATTTATTAGTAATCTCATTTCATCAAGATACTTGTTGTATTCTTTATTTCGTTTGCTTTTTGGTAGAATTGACAAATTCCATGCTTTGCAGGCTATATCGAGATTTGTCTGTCTTTCTTCTTCAGTTGTACCCAACTCAATAAATTGTGCGGCCACATCCAGAATCATTTGTGAAACTTTCTTTTCTGTATTCATGAAATGTTGTGCGTTTAGTCTTTCACCTAACGAAAAAGCATTTTATCCGGCGTGCGCCAGACAGTTCTCGCAGTTGACGCACCGATTTTTGAACGCACGGCAGATAAATGTTTGTTGGACTGAACCGCCTTATGCGCGGTACCAGTTTCGGGAACGGCCTAACTGACGGGCGAGAGTGGATCTGGCAGAGATTACGCTAAAGAGGGTATTGTATCGGCCGTCTGGGTCAGGCGGCGCGGTTCTATCTTGTTGTAAACAAGCATTTTCTTGTCTCCTGAGGGTGCAGCCTTCATCATTTTGTAACAATCCTGCTAATCTGCATCGCACTATCGAATCAGACACGCCATCTTGCGATCTTAGTGGTTCGCCGAGTATCCATATTTCCTCGTTATCGGCTTGGCGCCAAGCCCCGCCGAAGGCGGTTTAGTTCAACGCCAGACTCAGCCGCCGCGAGCGTAGCGAGCGGTCGGACTGGAGGCGTTTGTTAGCATCAAATTTTATACTCTATATTTGAATCATTTATTGAAATTATGGAGTTATTGGATAATTCTCGAAACACTACTTCTGCGTTTGTTTCTGGTTTCAGATGATTGCAGTGAGATTTTATCCAGTTAGTTAAGGTCTTCTGTTTCTTTGGACGTTTTTTTGAGTTTATCTGCTTTAATCCTGATATTATCAACTCAGCACACTCGCTGAGTGAAGTGGATGCTTTTGTTTTTTTAGTTTTTGGCTGATTGGTCTTTTTTCTCGTGTGTACTTTCTTGCATTTGCGTCCGATATTCTTGATATGGTTTATAATTCCGTTAAATCCATCATCATTTGATATAATGTGAAACTCTACATTATTAGCTGCTATTTCGTGGTATCGACCTAGATAAAATGCTAAATGAAAATCTAGGTTATTCGCACCATTTGTCTTAATGCCGATCAGCTCTATCTTTGTGAATTCTGTTGTAGATAATTCACCTAATTTGAGTTTACTGTTATTAGGTCCGCAAAATATAAGTAAGCGTTCATAAGATTTAACATTTATGCCTTCTAAACTGCCAGTGTTTTCATAGTCTACGAACCCCCAGCACACACCGTCGTCTCCTTTTTTATGTTTGTAAAGCTAACGCCAGCCTTAGCCGCCGCGAGCGTAGCGAGTGGTCGGACTGGAGGCCATCGTTAGGCGATTGATTGCGCGTTGATTTACTGTCTAGAAAATAATTCCACCCTGGCCCCTTTCATCACCCAAAATATTTAAGTAAGACAAAAGAAATCAATGCCCCTACAAAAGCAGCCACCAAAGCAACAATTAATTCATCCTTTTTTCTAACAAGAAATGATGGCCTTAGTTCTTTGTCTTTACTAATAACAATAACTTTATTGTTCATCTGGTATTTAACTACCGGATAAATCATAAACAGCGTAAGAACTGTCATCAATGCAGAAATATCGTATATGCCTTCAACTAGTAGGATACCGACTATTGATGCTGGTATCAGGGGAAGTAAATTCGAGATCTTGCCAAAATGCTTACGTTTTTATGAGTAATTTCTCGTATTTTTGAAACCACTCCCCGTTCAACTATATTGTCTTCGCTGATATAGACACGAATACCGAATGAACGTAGGTCTACGGTAATATATGGACGGTATGCTGAGATAAAAATATCTTCAAATTTTTCTTTATTTAAGTTCTCTATCAGTTCATCTATTTCATCAGGAGATATGTCGTCATATCCCTCCGTTCGAATTTTAACTTCTTCACAATTTTCAGCCAGAACATTAATCAGATCTTTTAGATCATTTAGATACAAAGTAGTTGAGGGAAAATCCTCAAATGATTTACTGCCAGTCTTTTTCATTTTGATGACTCGCTAGTATATTGGCATAACTATTAAGCATTTATCCATCGGGCGCTAAGCCGTGAGTCCGATTCCGCGCGGAACGTTGAGCGCCCGATGGATAAATGCCTGTTGGACTAAACCGACTTAAGCGCCGCGCGAGTTTCCGCTGCGGCCGATCCAGCTGGCAGGACTGGAGATGGCAAGGATCGTGCTATAGGAAAATTGTATCGGCTCTTTGATTCGGACGCAGTGCAGCTATATCTCTGTAAAGATTCATCTTTTCGCATTCTCCGACTGATAATCTTCATCGTTCTGTAACAAAGTGACCGATCACACTGCATCATTGAATCCGACGGGGCCCCCGTCTGTCGAGCTGACCAGCCCGTCCTTCCCGCATCGTCTTGATCGGCTTCGCAACAAGCCCCGCCGAAGGCGGTTTAGTTCAACGTTAGAGCTAAGCAGAATCGTCCGAGCGAGAGCGAGGGCGATTTCTGCTTCAGCGACTTGTTGGATTCTTCGGACTTGCCGTCACAACTTTCCCTTGCAGAAAACGTCCGCCCGTGAGCGCCACTGAAAAATGCCTATCACCTCAAAAGCGAAAGCGGTTTCTGGATTAACTTCTTGTTATCCAGAAACCGCTTTCGCTTTTGATATCATACATTTTGGAATTTTTCAGTGACATTTTTCAAGGCGGACAATCATCGGCCACTTTGAGAATCAATATTACACGTTTTGAATCCAACAGTTAACTAGACGGAATGTCGGTCGGGTGTGCTAGACAGATTCGGCCTATTTCCGATAGTATGGATTCTGTCTAGCGCCCTTGGCGGATCTGTGCCAGACGCTATGGAGCCAACGAGTACTAACACTTTCTGTCTTTCGATTCGGACACTAGCACATGCCTGAGCGTCAAGCAACGGCCGAAACCGCAACAGAAGGCTTCTGGGAGCGATTTATCGCGCTTGCCAGGACAAACGGCGTCAAAGAGAATGCGATTCGGTGGCATGTGCGTTGTGCTGAGACCTATTTAAAAGCATTTTTAGATAAGCGGCTTAACCAGCATACCGTCGCCGACGTGACCGGCTACCTCGAGCAAGCCGGGAGGCTAGACGGAATGGTGGACTGGCAGTTCGTCCAGATCGTCGATGCTATACAGAATTTGCTTGTCACCGCGAGAGCGCCGGTTGCGACAGAGGTGGACTGGGAGTTTTGGCGGGCTTCGGCGCGCACGCTGCAGCCGAGTCATCCGACGATTGCGCGGGAGGCGCATTCGGTTCAGACGGACGGGAGTCGGGATCCGACGGTGTCGGGCGGCAGATTCAAGGAGAAGAAGAACGCGCCATTGGCGCTGGATCAGGCGCGCGAGACGCATCGGGTACTGCTCGAGCGCATGGTAGCGGAGATTCGCCGGCGCAATTATTCGATCCGCACCGAACTGGCTTACGAGTCTTGGGTATGCCGCTTTATCTTGTTCTGCGACAATCGCGATCCGACTGAAATTGGAGCTGATCGCATCCGTGCCTTTCTTGAGGATTTGGCGGTTCGAGGCAATGTCTCGGCCAGTACCCAAAGCCAGGCGTTGAATGCGATCATGTTCTTGTTCAAGGAGGTGCTTGGCCGGTCGCTGGATGAACTGGGTGACTTTGTTCGGGCCAAGCGACCGAAACGGCTGCCTGTGGTGTTGGAGCGCTCCGAGGTCGCTCGGCTCTTGGCTGGTATCGAAGGGACGCAGCATTTGATGGCGGCGCTGCTGTACGGTACCGGGATGCGGTTGATGGAATGCGTGCGGCTACGGGTGCAGGATGTGGATTTCCAGTACCAGCAGATCCTGGTGCGGGATGGCAAGGGGCAGAAGGATCGGTTGGTGCCCTTGCCGGTGAGCCTGGAGGAACCCCTAAGGGAGCAGTTGCGGAAGGTCCGCGTCCTGCATGAGCAGGATCTGGCTCAGGGGTGCGGCGAGGTATTTCTGCCGGATGCCCTGGCGCGCAAGTCGCCCAATGCGGCAAAGGAGTGGATCTGGCAGTATGTGTTTCCGAGCGGTCGGCTGTCGGTCGATCCGCGCAGTGGCAAGATGCACCGCCATCATTTGCATGAAAACGGGTTGCAGAAGGCGGTCAAGGCGGCGGGCCAGCGCGCTGGAATCGCGAAGAAGGCGAATTGTCACAGCCTGCGGCACTCCTTTGCAACACATCTTCTGGAAGCTGGCTACGATATTCGTACCCTGCAGGAGTTGTTGGGGCACGCGGATGTGTCAACCACGATGATTTATACCCATGTGCTCAACCGTGGCGGTCAGGGGGTGCGCAGCCCGCTGGATGCACTGCTTTGAGCGGTGATGTTATCCAGGGCTGTCCGTGATCCGCGCGGTCGGGGATAATGGCGGGCCATGAAGGCGTCTTTTCATGCTTCATCGACAGGGGCTGACCAGGCTCGGGGTTCGTCCCGTGCATGCGGGGCAGGGTCATCACCCCAGCCGGCCTTGTCGCTGGATGCGGCCATCGAGGCGATTTGCCAGAAAGGTTGCCGTCAGGTGCATCGCGACATTGAGCGTCTGGCAGGCGGCGAGACAGTGCCCGAGGCCAAGAGGCTCGATGCACGGCAGCGCGAGCAGTTGCTCGCGGAGCTGCAAGCCATCATGGCTGTCTATGGCGAGCGTTGCAGCGTCGGCTGACTTCAGAAACATCCACCTATCAGAATCCATCCATCGGAATCCACCTATCCTATGCAGTCCATTACCGACCGGCTGGCCGCAGAGCTGGCTGCCCACCCGTCCCAGGTTCAGGCCGCCGTGGCCTTGCTCGACGAGGGCGCAACCGTGCCTTTCATCGCTCGTTACCGCAAGGAGGTCACTGGCGGACTGGACGATATCCAGCTCCGGCTGCTCGAGGAACGCCTCGGCTATCTGCGCGAGTTGGAAGAACGCCGCGCCACCATCCTGCACAGCGTCGATGAGCAGGGCAAGCTGAGCGACGAGCTGCGCGAGCAGATCGAGACCGCCACCACCAAGCAGCAGCTTGAGGACCTGTATCTGCCCTATAAGCCCAAGCGGCGCACCAAGGCGCAGATCGCGCGCGAGGCCGGACTGGAGCCGCTGGCCGATGTGTTGCTCGCCGAGCCTGAGCGCGACCCGAGCGCCGAGGCCGCAGCCTATGTGGATGCCGAGAAGGGCGTGGCGGATGCCGCAGCGGCGCTGGAAGGTGCGCGCCAGATACTGATGGAGCGCTTCGCCGAGGAGCCGGAAGTCGCCGGTCGCCTGCGCGAGCGATTGTGGGAGCAGGGCATTTTGGTCTCCCGAGTAATGGACGGGAAGGAGGCCGAAGGCGCCAAGTTCTCCGATTACTTCGAATACCGCGAGCCCATGGCGAAAATCCCCTCGCATCGCGCGCTGGCGCTCTTTCGCGGACGCAATCAGGGCATTCTGAATCTGGAGCTGCTGGCGGGGGAGGGCGATGATCCCGACGCCGATTGCCGTCATCAGATCGCTTCGCGCTTTGGTATTGCCGATCGCGGCCGCCCGGCCGACGCCTGGCTGATGGAAACCGTGCGCAAGGCCTGGCGTGTCAAGCTGTTGGTGCGCCTGGAGCTGGACCTGAAAGGTCAGTTGCTGGAAGCCGCCGAGGCCGAGGCCATTCGCGTCTTCGCGATGAACCTGAAAGACCTGCTGCTGGCGGCCCCGGCCGGGCGCCTCGCCACCATCGGACTCGACCCCGGCCTGCGTACGGGCGTGAAGGTGGCTGTCATCGACAACACTGGGCGGGTGGCCGCGACCGGTACCATCTATCCGCACGCCCCGCGCCAGCAGTGGGATCAGTCCATCGCCAGCCTGGCGGAGCTGGCCAAGAAATTCCAGGTCACCCTGGTCAGCATCGGCAACGGCACCGCCTCGCGCGAGACCGACCGCCTGGTGCGAGATTTGATCAAACGCCACCCGGAACTGGGTCTGCGCTCCATGGTGGTGAGCGAGGCTGGTGCTTCGGTCTATTCGGCCTCAGAGTTCGCCTCGCGCGAGCTGCCGGACATGGATGTCTCCCTGCGTGGGGCGGTGTCCATCGCCCGACGACTGCAAGACCCGCTGGCCGAGCTGGTCAAGATCGACCCAAAAGCCATTGGCGTGGGCCAGTACCAGCACGATGTCAATCAGACCGGCCTTGCGCGCAGTCTGGATGCGGTGGTGGAGGACTGTGTGAACGCCGTCGGGGTGGAGCTCAACACCGCCTCGGCCCCACTGCTCTCAAGGGTGTCTGGTTTGAACGCCAGTCTGGCCGAGAACATCATTCGCTTCCGCGAGGAGGCCGGTGCCTTCGCCAGCCGCAAGCAGTTGCTCAAGGTGCCGCGTCTGGGGCCAAAGGCGTTTGAGCAGTGCGCCGGATTCTTACGCATCAACGACAGCGATGATCCCCTCGACGGCTCAGCGGTGCACCCCGAAGCCTATCCGCTCGCGCGGCGTATCGCCGAGCAGGCCGGCAAGAACATCAAGTCCCTGATTGGCGACAGTGCCACACTGCGCGGCCTTAAGGCCAAGGACTTTGTCGACGAGCGCTTCGGCGAGCCCACGGTGCGCGATATTCTGGTCGAGCTGGAAAAGCCCGGTCGCGACCCGCGCCCGGAGTTCCGCGCCGCGAGCTTTATGGAGGGCGTCGAGACCCTCGCCGACCTTAAGCCCGGCATGGTGCTGGAAGGAACAGTCACCAATGTCACGAACTTCGGCGCCTTCGTCGACATTGGCGTGCATCAAGACGGCCTGGTGCATATCTCCATGCTGGCTGATCGCTTCATCCGCGACCCTCACGAGGTGGTCCATTCTGGCCAGTTGGTGAAAGTGCAGGTGCTGGAAATCGATCTGGAGCGCAAGCGCATCGCACTCAGCATGCGCCAGGACAACAGCGACGCCGGGCTTAATCGCGGTGCCGCTGGCGCTAAGGCCGACAGCGGCAGGAGCCGGCCAGATTCCAGGAACGATCAGCGCAAAGGCCCCTCGCGTCCATCAGGTCCCGGCGGCCGAGAGCAGATGCCATCGCAAACACCGCCAGCCAGTGCCGCCATGGCCGCCGCTTTTGCGAAGGCGCGTAAGCCTTAACTGGATTTCTGTCAACAAAAGCCTCAGCGCCCCCGTGTCCGTCACTCGGCCCAGAATAAGCCGAAATCTCAAAGGGTTTTGGTATAGGTGTGAATTGATGCGCCTCTTTGGCCTGGACAGGGCTGTCGGTCAAACGCGGGGGCGGCTCTCCGGTGGCTTGGCGATGGAATAAACTCGCCGATGCAGGGCTGCCTTGGCGAGCAGATGGGCGCTGACCGGGGCTGTGATGAACAAAAACAGCAGCACCAGAGCCTCGTGCAGGCTGATGCCCTCGGTGGTGGTACTAAAGTAGAGCCCGGAGGCGATCAACATGCCGCTGATGCCCAGGGTAGTGGCCTTGGTGGGGCCGTGCAGGCGGGTGTAGAAGTCGGGCAGGCGCAGCAGGCCGATGGAGCCGATCAGGGCGAAGGAGGCGCCAATGAGCACGAAGGCGGAGATCAGAATTTCGACCATCATGGGCTTGGTTGCTCGGGCTAGTGTGCTTGAAGGCTCAGGTGTTACTCGATGATGTCGCCGCGCAATTGATACTTGCACAGGGCCGCAGTGCCGACGAAGCCCATCATGGCAATGATGAGCGCGACCTCGAAATAGGCCTGACGGTCAAAATGGATGCCGAGCAGCACCAGCAGTGCGATGGTGTTGATGTAAAGGGTATCGAGCGCCAGGATGCGGTCGGAGGTATCCGGGCCGCGCATCAGTCGCCACAGGTTGAGCAGCAGCGCCAGGGTCATCATGGCGAGTGCGATCTGCACCGTGGTGGTCAGTATCATCGGAAAATCTCCAGCAGCGGGGCTTCGTAGCGCTGTTTCAGGTGTTGGCACAGGCGCTCGGCGTCCTCGGCATCCAGGCTATGCACCAGCAGGGTCGAGCGGGTATTCGCAGGGCTGGCTTTGTGACCTGGCGAGGGGGCGATGACATCGACCGACACAGTGCCCGGTGTCAGTGATATCACGCTGGCCAGCACGGTGATGGCGAAGGGGTCGGTCAGCTCCAGCGGCAACTCGACAAAGGTCGGGCGCAGGCGTTTGCGCGGCCCGAGAATCAGCACCGCCACTTGCAGATTGGCGACGAGGATATCGCCAAACAGCTGCACCAGATAGGCGAGCAGCTTCAGCGGTTTGTGCAGCCGTGGCCGCTCCGGCCAGAAATTGGCCGTCAGGCGCGAGAGAATTAAAGCCAGGGTCGCGCCCAGCAAAATGTTGCCCGGGCTCAGGCTGTTGTTGAGCAGTAGCCAAATGGCGAGCAGCGTCAGACTCAGCAGCGGATGGGGAAACCAGGTGCGCAGTCGGGATCTCAGCATCAGTGGTCTCCAGAATCCCGCAGCACAATAGGCGCGCTTTTTTCCACGGCGCGCACATAGGCCTGCGCATCGAGTGTCTGTGCCGCCGTGGCTTCAGTCCAATTGACAATCGGCCCGCCCAGAATCACCAACAGCGGACTCATGCCAAGCAGTCCGGTCGCGATCAGCCAGGGCAGTGGTCTTGGCTGGGTCAGACTGGCCATGGGGCCGCGCCAGAACAGCAAAATACCGGCGCGGGTGAGGGTCAGCACTAGCAGAAGGCTGGATAGCAGCACCAGGGTCCAGAGCGGAATGAGTGCGCTCTGGTTCTGTGCGGCCTTCAGCAGCAGCACTTTGCCGATCAGACCGCTGAGCGGCGGCATGCCAACCACGGCGATGGCGGCCAGAAAAAACACCCAGCTGAGCTGATGCGAGGGCGGCGGACGCTTGCCATCGCTGAGCCGCGCGCTGCCATCGCGCGCGTTGGCAATGCGCTCGGCCAGCAGGAACAGCCCGCCCGTGACCAGGGTGCTGTGCACCAGATAGTAGAGGCTGGCGCTTAAGCCTGCCGGGGTGGCCAGCGCGATGCCAGCCACCAGAGTGCCGACTGAGACCACCACCAGATAAGCGATCAGTTCGCGCAGATCGTCACTGGCCATGGCGCCCAGGGTGCCGATGGCGATGGTGGCCAGCCCCGCCACCAGCAGCCAGGGTGCCGTCCACTCGAGCATCGGCGTCTCACCCGAGCCGTAAACGAGGGTGGTCAGGCGGATGATGGCGTAAATGCCGACCTTGGTCATGATGGCGAACAGGGCGGCCACCGCTGCCGAGGCGGCGGCATAGGTGCCTGGCAGCCAGAAATGCAGCGGGATTAGCGCCGCTTTGAGCCCGAAGACGCTCAGCAGCAGCATGGCGGCGACCCGGGCCAGCTTGGCGTCCTCCGCTGGTAGCGTCGCAATGCGGCTGGCGAGATCGGCCATGTTCAGACTGCCGGTGGCGGCATAAAGGGTGCCCAAGCCGATCAGGAACAGCAACGAGCCGACCAGATTGAGCGCCACATAGTGCAGCGCGGCGCGGGTGCGCTCCGCACCGCCGCCGTGGAGCAGCAGGCCGTATGAGGCGATCAGCAGGATCTCGAAGGCGACAAACAGATTGAACAAATCGCCGGTCAGAAAGGCAATGTTGATGCCCAGCAGTTGAAACTGAAACAACGCATGAAAATGCCGCCCGGCGCGGTCGCCACCGGTCATGGCATAGGCCAGCGCAAAGAGGGCAAGCAGCGCCGTTAGCGCCAGCATCAGGGCCGCAAGGCGGTCGAGCACCAAAGAAATCCCATAGGGCGCCGGCCAGTCGCCGATCAGATACACCTGAATGCCCTGATGACTGGCGCTCCATAGCAGCGCGGTGGCAATGCCAACCAGCCCCAGACTGGCCAGCAGGCTCAGCGCCCGCTGCAGCCGCAGGGGTGCGCGCCACAGGATCAAGAGAGCCGCGCCCGCTGTGAGCGGCAGGGCAACTGGCGCGATCAGCAGGTGATTCACCGCTCCTCCCCACGCTGCCTGGCGTCCACGCGATCCGAGCCCAAGTCATTGAGCGCACGCAGGGCCAGCACCAACATAAAGGCTGTCATGGCAAAGCCGATCACAATGGCGGTGAGGACCAGCGCCTGGGGCAAGGGGTCGGCGAAGGGGCCGCCTTGGTGGATGAGAGGCGCCTGGTTGGTCTTGAGTCCACCAGAGGCAAAGAGCAACAGATTGGTTGCGTAGGACAGCAATGTGAGTCCGAGCACGACGGAAAAGCTGCGCGAGCGCAGCAGCAGATAGACGCCGCCACCAACCAGGAGTCCAATGCAAACCGCAATCAGGGCTTCCATGGGACACCCCTTGAAGGCGCGATGGCCGGTGAGATGGCCGGTGCAATGGCGGGCGCAATAACCGGCGCTTTGGCCTTTGATCCCTGATCGATACCGTCAGGACCTTGCCGGCGCGCCCTTTTTCCACGCTGACGATGGCCACTTAGCCGCCCAAGGTTGTCGAGAATCAGCATCACAGTCCCCAGCACCACCAGAAAGACGCCGGCATCAAAGGCCATGGCGCTGGCGAATTCCAGCTCGCCGATCAGTGGCAGCTCGCCATGCCAGAAGGCGCTGGTCAGGAAAGGTCGGCCAAAGACCAGGGCCGCGAGCCCCGTGCCCAGTGACAGGATCAAGCCCGCGCCGATCAGCCGGGTGTAATTCAGCCGCAGGCGCTCGGCTGACCATTGCTGACCGCTGGCCAGCTGCTGGAGAATCAGCGCGATACTGGCAATCAATCCGGCAATGAAGCCGCCCCCCGGCTCATGGTGCCCCCGCAGCAGCATAAAGACCGCCACCAGCAGCGCCATTGGCAGCAGCGGGCGCGAGAGCATGGCCAGAATGACTGGATGTGCGTCGGGCGACCAGGTGTGACCAAGGAGATCGCGCGGTGGCGTGCGCAGGCGAATGCCGCGCAGCATGGCGAAGATACCGGCGGCGGCGATGGCCAGCACCGTGATCTCGCCCAGGGTGTCAAAGCCGCGAAAATCGACCAGGATGCCGTTGACCACATTGCCCGCACCGGCGGCTGGCTTGGATGCTTCAAGAAAATAGCCGGCAATTTTTGGTGAGTCGGCGCTCATAATCGCGAAGGACAGGGCTGCCGCGCCGGAGCCGGCGGCGACGGCCAGGAGTAGATCGCGCGTGCGCCGCCAGCGCGACAGCCGCGCAATATCTGCCTGGGGCAGAAAATACAGCACCAGCAGCAGCAAAATGGTGGTGACCACCTCGACCGAGAGTTGCGTCAACGCCAGGTCGGGCGCTGAGAAGTGCACAAAGGCGAGGCTTAAGACAAGACCGATGACGCCAATCAGAATGGTGGCTTGCAGGCGCTGCCGGCGCAGACCCACCACGCCAGCCAGGGCCACCGCCAGAATAACGGCACCGCCAATGCTCGGCAGGTCGACCGGGCTGAGCTTGAAGGTGCCGAGCAACTCGAGCAGCGCGCCGAGTTTGATTCCCATCAGTGCCGGTACCACCGGCAGAATGGCTACCACCAGTGCCGTGGCCAACAGCCAGGCAATGGAGCCTTGCAGCGATGCCCGAGCCGGGCGTTGCATGCGCGCGCGCGCGAAGCGCTGCATTCCGGCTGCGATGCGCTGAAAGGCCGAGGCAGCGCTGGTCGGCGGGAAGAGTTTATCGTGCAGATTAAACAGCCACCCGCGCATCCGATACAGCAGCATTCCGCCGATTAGCGCGATAAAGCTCATCAGCAGTGGGAAGGAAAAGCCGTGCCAGATGGCCAGATCGTATTTCGGCTCGAAACCCAGCATGCTGCGCACGCCGATATCGAGCAATGGGCGCACGGTCTGCTCGGGAAAAATTCCCACCACCAGGCAGAGCGCGACAAGAATCTCAACCGGGATGCGCATCCAGCGCGCAGGCTCATGGGGGGCGTGGTCGAGATAGCGGGGAGGGCCGCCAAAGAAGACATCGTGAATAAAGCGCACCGAGTAGGCGACGGCAAAGATACCCCCGGCGGTGGCGGCGACCGGCAGTAGCCAGTCGAGATGGCCGAGCCAGTCATGATGCACCGTTTCGGCAAAAAACATTTCCTTGCTTAAGAAACCATTGAGCAGCGGCACGCCGGCCATAGCCGCCGCCGCGACCATCGCCAGGGTGCCGGTGATGGGCATGAAGTGCCACAATCCCGACAGGCGGCGCATATCCCGGGTGCCGGTTTCATGATCGATAATGCCAGCGGCCATGAAGAGCGAGGCTTTGAACACTGCATGGTTCATGGCATGAAAGAGCCCGGCTACCGCGCCAAGCGGCGTGCCCAGTCCGAACAGAAAGGTGATGAGCCCTAAATGGCTAATGGTGGAATAGGCCAGCAGCCCCTTGATGTCGTGCTTGAAGATGGCGAAATAGGCGCCGAGCAAGAAGGTGGTCAGCCCCACACCGCCGACCAGATAAAACCAGACATCGGTCTCGGCAAAGACGGGAAAGAAGCGCGCGAGCAGAAATATCCCCGCCTTGACCATGGTCGCCGAGTGCAGATAGGCCGACACCGGGGTGGGCGCCGACATGGCAGAGGGCAGCCAGAAATGGAAAGGAAACTGGGCTGATTTGGTAAAGGCGCCCAGCAAAATGAGGATCAGGATGGGCAGATAGAGCGGATGCTGATGGACTTGCTCGCCAGCGGCCAGTACCTCGGACAGCGCAAAGCTGCCAGCGACCGAACCCAGCAGTAGAAAGCCCGCAAGTAGACAGAGTCCGCCGCCGGCGGTAATGACCAGAGCCATGAGCGCGCCGCGCCTTGCCTCAATGGAGCGCGGGTCGAAACCGACCAGCAGAAAGGAGGTCAGGCTGGTTAGCTCCCAGAACACCACCAGCAGCAGCAGATTATCCGAGAGCACAATGCCGAGCATGGCGCCCTGAAACAGCAGCAGAATGGAAAAGAAGCGCGCGACCTGATCGGATTTCACCAGATAAAACCGGGCGTAGAGAATGACCAGCAGCCCGATGCCTAATATCAGCAGCACAAAAACCATGGCCAGGCCGTCGAAGCGCAGCGCCAGCGTCAGCCCGATTTGCGGAATCCAGGGGATGGCGACATGCACCTCGCCGCCGGCAAAGACATCCGGCGTGTGGTTGAGTGCAATGATCAGCGCAGCAGAACTGACCAATGCCGCAGCGAAGGCCGCCGCCGCTCCGCAGGAGGGTTTTGGCGCCAACCACACTGCGAAGGGCGGCAGCAGGGCGCCAATGAATGGGATCAGGACAATCCAGGCGAGGAACATGGCAGGAGGATCAGACGCTCAGGCAGCGACCACGCCCAATGAGCGAGACCAGCGGCCTGATCGCAGCACCGGTACCAGACCATTGATGCAGGCAGGGGGCCTTAAGTGATCCCCCATTAAGTGATCGCCCCTTGAGTGATCACATGGAAAGGTGTTGCCCGGCATTGGCGGGTGGGTCTGTTGGGGCGACTTAGCTGGCGGTTGCACCTTTGCGCAGGGCCTCGGCCTCGTCCTCGCTCAACTGACGGGCCTCGTCCTCGAGCATCACTGGGATGTCGTTGCGAATCGGATAAGCGAGCCGCCCGGAGATGGAAATCAACTCGGATTTGTCCTTGTCGAAGACCAACGGACCCTTGGTGACGGGGCAGACGAGGATTTCCAGCAGGCGTTTGTCGATCATGGCGTTCGTGGCTCCGGTAAATGCTGGACGGGGATTTTGACCTGTTTCAGATCCGCTCGTCCCGAGAAGCCCGAATCATAGCAAGATGTGGCGGCTGGCGGCAGTCGTTTGCGAGCGTCCGGCTGGCGCGCTCAGGTTCCGCAAAAGGTATATTGCACCACTTCCTGCGGTTTTGGTGGGGCCTGATAGAAGGCGCTGATCTCAGCATAATCTCGCGCATCGTCGCCCGTATTGTTCTTGGCATCATCCCAGGGCTCTCGCACCACTGCGAGCAGTCGCTCAAAGGGCTGCATATCCCCCTTCTCTGCGGCATCCAGTGCCTGTTCGACGCGGTGATTACGCGGTATCACCGCCGGATTGGCCTGACGCATCATTTGGCTGCGCTCGGCATCCGTCAGCGGGTCGCCAGCCAGGCGTTCGCGCCAGCGTGCAAGCCAGGGGGAGCAGGCTTGCCCATGGTCACGCTGCCCAACCTCCCGAGCGAGGGCGTCGCCACCATCCTCGAGCGCCGAGCTGAGGGCGCGGAAGCTGTTGGTGAAATCGGCCTGGTGTTGTTCGAGCAGGTCGAGAAAGTCTTTAATCAGCGCCCGGTCCTCTGACTGCGCATCGGCTAGGCCCAGCTTGCATCCAAAGCGTGCGAGCCAGGCTTGATCGAAGCGCGCCTGAAAATGATCGAGCGCGGCGGTGGCACGCGCCGCAGCCTGGTCGGATTCCTGCTCTAGCAGCGGCTTGAGCGACATCGCCAGGCTGGAGAGATTCCAGTGGGCGATGCGCGCCTGGTTGCCGTAGGCATAGCGACCGCGATAGTCGATCGAGCTGAAAACCGTCGTCGGATCATAGCTGTCCATGAAGGCGCAGGGACCGTAGTCGATGGTCTCGCCGACAATGGACATGTTGTCGGTGTTCATCACCCCATGAATAAAGCCAACGCTCATCCATGCGGCAATCAAATCCGCCTGCCGCGTCGCGACTGCGTCCAGCAATCCGGAGTAAGTTTGATCCGTTTCGGCCAGTGCGGGGAAGTGGCGGGCGATCACATAGTCAGCCAGGGTTTTGAGTGCCTCAGAGTCTTGGCGTGCGCGAAAGTACTCGAAGGTACCAACACGGACATGGCTGCTCGCCACACGGGTCAGGATGGCGCCCGGTAGCGGATGCTCGCGATAGACTGGTTCGCCAGTGGCGACGGCGGCCAGTCCGCGCGTGGTCGGGATGCCGAACGCATGCATGGCCTCGCTGATCAAGTATTCGCGCAGCACCGGGCCGAGGCAGGCGCGCCCGTCACCGGAGCGCGAGAAGGGCGTGCGCCCCGCGCCTTTGAGCTGAATGTCGACGCGCACGCCATCCGGCGTGACCCGTTCGCCAAGCAAGATCGCCCGACCGTCTCCAAGCTGAGGGACAAAGCTTCCGAACTGGTGCCCGGCATAGGCCATCGCCAGGGGCTCGGCGCCTTCTGGCAGGCGGTTGCCGGCGAAGATGTCCGTTGCCTCCTGGGTGTGCAACTCGCTTGGGTTGAGCCCAAGCTGCCGCGCAAAATCCTCGTTGACCTGCAGCAGGGCCGGCTGTGCGACCGCTGTGGGTATAACCCGGGCGTGGAAGCGATCAGGCAGACGGGCATAGCTGTTGTCGAAGGCGAAAATCATTTAAAACATGCCTCGGCTCGAATGCGGTTGCTTTTTGCGCGAATCTCCCGACCTCTTAACCAACAAGGTCACAATGGGAAGCTGGCGGTTTCGCTCAAGTCGAGAACTTGGGGGCCGCCGCTCTGGAATGAAACCGCAATGGGAAGCGTCTTGGCTGATCAATTTTTGTGATTGGGGTCGCATTTTTTGGCGGGGTATGGGCTAAGTGCCCTCTGGCGGACTAGACTTTTACAACGGGTCGCAGGAATTGTTGCTCTGGGGTGACCGGGACCATGAGAGTCAGGCAACACCAATCACAAGCAACCAAGTCGAGGAAGCAATGGCAGACATGAGTGTTGGGATGATGGGCGCTGGCCTCACCGGCATGCAACGCGGCTATCAGACGGTGACTAACGCGGCGAACAACATCGCCCAGCAGACCACGGTCAATGCCGGTGAGAGTTCGAGTGCCGATTTGGCGGGGCCGCTGGTCAATCTTGGTGTTGGGGAGCGCGCAACCGAGGCCTCGGCGAGTGTGATCCGCACTGCCGATGAGATGGTTGGCACCCTGATTGATTTGATGGCCTAACTCTCAAAGCTTCGGACCCGCTCACCTTGGCGGGTAAATCCACTGTTTCTTTCTGGGTAAAGCGCTACCTGGTGGCTACCAGTGCGACAGCCGAGTCCTGACGCAGACGGCTGGCTGGCGGAAAATAGCAACTGAAGAGACTGCCAGCGCCAAGCTCGCTGGCAATTCTAAGCTGCGCGTCGTGGCGATTAAGCACATGCTTGACAATCGCAAGGCCAAGCCCGGTCCCCCCTGACTCGCGTGAGCGTGCCTTGTCGACGCGATAAAAGCGCTCACTCAAACGCGGCAAATGCTCAGCCGCGATCCCCTGACCACTGTCCCTCACAGAAAAGCACGGGCTGATGCCCATCTCCCTCCAGCGAATCTGCACCTCAGTGCCGGCTGGAGTGTGCTTGACCGCGTTAAAGATTAGGTTGGAAAAAGCGCTGTAGAGTTCGTTCTGATTGCCAAGCAGGCTGAGTTCCGGGTCCATGTCCAGCGTGAAGGGATGGCTCTCGCTGCACAGAATACGTGCCTCGGAGACAATAGCGTTGACCAGTTCCGTCACGTCAACGGCGGTGATCTGGGTGGTGCGATGGTCCATCTCCAGGCGCGAAAGTACGAGCAAATCTTCAATAATGGAGCGCATGCGCTCGCTCTGGTCGCGCATCAGAGCGAGCGGGCGACGGTGGCCTGCCGGTGTCTGAGGCGAGTCGTTCAGGCGTTCGAGAAAGCCGGTGATGACCGTCAGGGGGGTGCGCAGCTCGTGCGATGCATTGGCGACGAAGTCGCGCCGGATCATGTTTAGATGGTACACCTTGGTAATATCACGCCCAACGACCAGGCGCTGCTTTTTGCGCTCGCCAAAGGGCGTGAGCCGCACCGACAGCATCAGTGACTGATTGTGCTCAGGGGTCATGTCAATCGGGCGGCTGTAGTCGCCGGCGGAAATATAGTCTTCGAGCGATTCGTGCGGAAAGACGTCTGTTAGCTCTCTGCCCTCATCGCGCGGGAATTGCACGTTCATCAGAGCGGCGGCGGCGGGATTGGCCCATTCCACGCGCCTGTTTTTGTCTAGCACGACCAGTGCATCGGGCACCGAATTGGCCGCCTCGCGAAAGCGTCGTGTGAAGCGCAACTGGCGTTTGCGCCCCTTGCGTCCGCGCTGCTGATAGCGGGCAATGGTGCGATAAACTTCGCCCCAGAGCCCAAGCGGAAAGGGTGGGATCAGCCGATGCTGCTTGCGGATCAATCGCACCAGACGCACGAGTAACAGCAGATGACGCCCCAGATAGGGCATCAGGGCGATGACCAGGGCGCTGCCCCAGTGCAGGCCGGCCAGCTGCAGGCCAGCTGCAGCGCCTAGCACCAGCAGCAAGGCGCCGACTTCCGCGAGTGTGTCTCGCGCCAGGTTGTTGCTGGATCGCGATAACCAGTGATCCAACCATGGCTGCGGGGGGCGAAAACCGCTGGTGGCCGGCGTTATCGGCCCCGGCGGTCTTGTGTCCTCTGCTTCTGGCTGGGTCATTTGTCCGAGAACCGGTAGCCAACGCCTCGCACGGTTTGCAGCAGATGCTGATGACCAGTGCTTTCGAGCGCTTTGCGCAGGCGCCGGACATGCACGTCGACGGTGCGCTCCTCCACATAGACCTGATCCCCCCAGACATGATCAAGCAGTTGCGAGCGGCTGAAGGCGCGATCAGTATGGGTCATGAAAAAATGCAGCAGCTTGTATTCTGTTGGTGCGATGGTGATGGGCTGGCCATCGGCACTGATGCGATGGCCAATATGGTCGATGCGCAGACCGCCAATTTCGATCGCATCCTGTTGCTGTTCACTCTGGCTGCGGCGCAACACGGCCTTGACGCGGGCGATCATTTCGCGCGGCGAGAAGGGTTTGGCGATATAGTCATCGGCCCCGGTATCCAGGCCCTTGACGCGGTCTTCCTCTTCGCCCCGGGCGCTGATCATGATAATGGGGATGTTCTTGGTGCGCGCACTCTGCTTGAGTTGCGTCGCTAACTCAAGGCCTGACCGGCCCGGCAGCATCCAATCGAGCAGAAGCAGGTCTGGCGGATCGCCGCTAATCTGCTTGCGGGCTTCATCGGCGTGCGCGGCCTCAAGGACGCGAAATTCGGCTTCTTCGAGGCTGAAGCGAATGAGTTCGCGAATGTCGGGCTCGTCGTCTACGATCAGAACGGTCGGCATTGGGGCACCTTAAGATCGACAATTGGGGTCAGCAACTGCTTGCGAAGATGGCCCTGGTCTGGCGCAAGCCGCGCGGTGGGCTAGGGGGCCAGCCAGTATCAAGGCAATGCGTGTCAAGGCAGTCCGGGGCAGCTAGTTTATGGCCGATTGGTTAAAGAATGGTGACAGTCTTTCAGGCCATGTCAGGCGGGCCGAGGCGTTAGAATTCCGCCTGTCTTTTCCAAGCTGCCCGTGATCCACATCCAACAGGAAACGCCATGATCGATCCATCCCAGCTCGCCAGTCTGCGGCGTCCCATCAGTTTTCAGGCCGAGTTGGCAGGGCAGCCACTGCATCTTCAGTCAACCTGGGGGCTGTTTTCCCCGCGCGAAATTGATGCTGGAACCCGACTGCTGCTGGAGCGAATCGAGGTGGCGCCCGACGCCGACTGTCTCGATCTTGGCTGCGGCTATGGTCCCATCGGCCTCACCCTGGCGCGTCTGGCCCCGCAGGGGCGCGTGCTGCTGGTGGATAAGGATTTTGTCGCGGTGGAGTTTGCACGCAAGAATATCGCGCTCAATGGATTGGACAATGCCGAGGTGCTCCTGAGCAATGGTTTTGATCAGATCGAGCCCAAGCGTCGTTTTGATCTGATTGTCAGCAACATTCCGGCAAAAGTCGGCAAGGAGCTGCTCACGCTCTGGTTGCACGACGCGCGTGCGCGGCTCAATCCGGGTGGCATGCTCTATGTGGTTACCATTAATGGCCTGCGGCAGTTCATCAAGCGTTATCTGGAAGACATCTTCGGCAACTACGACAAGCTCAAGCAGGGCTCGCACTACACAGTCGCGCTAGCCTGCCGGCGATGATGGCAAAGAGGATGTCGGCGAAAATCCTGACCGAATGAAGCGGCTGTTTTGCAGCAAGAATTATTTGTCCAGGCATCTGTCGTCCCCAGCCTGCGAGCCAGCCAGCCAGTCCCGGGGAACAAGAAAAACCTCCATCAGCCGCGCCTCCGGGCTGCCGGGCTCCGGTTGCCAGTTATAGCGCCAGCTCACGCTTGGCGGCATGGACATCAGAATGGACTCGGTCCGTCCGCCGGATTGCAGCCCAAACAGCGTGCCGCGATCATGCACTAGGTTAAATTCCACATAACGCCCCCGGCGCATCATCTGGAAAGCCCGCTCGCGCTCGCCCCAGGGATGCTCCCGGCGGCGCGCGACAATGGGCAGATAGCCGGGCAGGAAGTGTTCGGCAACAGACTGCATGAAGGCAAAACTGCGCGCGAAGCCGAAGCGGTTGAAGTCATCGAAAAAGAGCCCGCCAATGCCGCGCGCCTCGGCGCGGTGTTTAAGATAAAAATAGCGGTCGCAGGCAGACTTGAGTTCGGGGTAAAGAGCATCGCCAAAGTCGGCACAGGCGGCGCGCGCGTTGCGATGCCAGTGACGCGCGTCCTCCTCAAAGCCATAATAGGGCGTCAGATCAAAGCCGCCGCCAAACCACCACAGCGGCTCGGTCCCCGGCTTCTCGGCGCTGAAAAAACGCACATTCAGATGGGTGGTGGGCACATAGGGATTGCGCGGATGCAGCACCAGGGACACGCCCATGGCAGAAAACCCCCGTCCGGCCAACTCGGGTCGGTCGGCGCTGGCACTGGCTGGCAAGGCGGCGCCATGCACATGGGAGAAATTAACCCCGGCTTTTTCAAACAGCGCGCCCTCCTCAAGCACCCGGCTGCATCCGCCGCCGCCATCTGCTCGCGTCCAGCGGTCGTCGCCAAAGACGCCCCCGCCGTCCGCCTGCGCGAGCGCATCGCACAGACGTGTCTGCAGGCTGAGCAAATACTGTTCAACGGCCTCGGCCTCGGGTTGATCGATCATGGCGGTCTTGCTCTCGCAGTTCGGGGAAACACCGATGGTACTATAGCGCCCAGCCGGATCAGGCCAGCGTTCGCGATGATCGAGCCCGTTTCACTGATCCATTGTTAATGATCCACTCTGTTCAGCCCTTGCTCACCCATGCCCCGCGTTGACACCCAGGAATTTTATCAAGAAGCCATCGACCAACACGGAACCACGGCCGAGGGCGTGCACTGGAACTCGCGCCACACCCAGGAGTGTCGCTTTGAGGCACTGCGGGCGCTGCTGCCGGAGGATATCAGCAGGCTGACGCTCGTCGACGTTGGTTGCGGATTTGGCGACCTGCATCGCTACCTCGCCCGAGACAATGACCTGCCTGGGCGTTACATCGGCTTGGACACGCTTCAGAGCATGGTGACAGTCGCGCGCGAACGCACCGGCGAGGACATCCGCCTGCTTGATGCGCTCACGGATCCGCTGCCAGCCGCCGACTATTATCTGTGCAGCGGGGCGATGAATACCCTGACGAAATACGAGACATTCTGCTTCATCGAGCGCTGTTTCGCCGCAAGTGAGCAGGGTTTTGTCTTTAACCTGCTGCGCGGGACCGATGACTCGGAGATATTCAACTGCCGCCACCCGGATGAAATCCGCCAATGGGCCGAGCAACTCGGTGCTGAGGTGAGCTTTCGCGAGGGCTATCTTTACGGGGACTTCAGCGTTGCCATGATGCCAGCGATCATTAGCCGGTCTAACGCTCATGGCCCTAGCCACTCTGAAGAATGAATCTGCTGTTTTGCGGAAAGCTTCATCGTCCCGGCCTCCTCGCAGATTGAGTCTGCTTTTTCACAGTCATTGAATGGGTATGCGTAGACTCTGGCGATGTTATAGTCGCATTGACCGAAGCGCGCCACTCGCTTTCATGCGTGTGGGATTTCAGCGTAACGCGTTGCAGTTTATTCATTCTGGCCATGCGGGAGATTTAAATATGACACACCGGTTTTTCTCTACCTCGATTGCCCTTTTGTTTCTTGTTCCAACCCTGGTGTTTGCGGCGGAGCTTCCAACTGATCGTTCCTATATCACCTTCGATGCCGCCAAGCAGGATGCGATGACACCGGCTTCGGCCATTGAAAAGCTTAAAGCGGGAAATCGTCGGTTTGTTGAAGGGGATGCGCACAATCGTGACCTTAGAGCGCAGGCCGAAAGCACGGCTTCCGGTCAATATCCTTTTGCGGTGGTTCTTTCTTGTCTCGATTCTCGCTCGGCCCCCGAGATTATTTTCGATCAGGGCGTGGGTGATCTCTTTGTTGCGCGCGTGGCGGGCAATGTGATCAACGATGACATGCTCGGTAGCTTCGAGTTTGCGACCAAGGTTGCTGGCTCCAAGGTCATCGTTATCATGGGCCATAGCGCGTGCGGTGCTGTCATGGGTGCCTGCGACGGGGTAGAAATGGGTCACCTGACTGGGTTGTTGGACAAGATTATGCCTGCCGTTGATGCAACGCCGGTCGCTGCCGATGCGGCGCGCAATGCAACCAATCGAAAATTCGTCGAGGCCGTCACCGAGGCAAACGCCAAAATGCAAGTCGCCGACGTGTTGCGCCGCAGTCCAATCCTGAAAGCGCTGGTGGATCAGGGCGACCTGCTGGTGGTTCCAGCCATGCACGATCTAAGCACTGGGGAAGTGACATTCCTTTAACCTGAGAACCTGCCGAGCGGCGACGCACTCCCGGCGCCTGGGCCGACAGACTGGCCAAATGCCGAACATAATCTGGTCGCAATTCCGACGGCATGGCAATGAGCGCGGCGCGATCATACACCGCTGTTACCGCCGGACCCGCAATTGCGGCTAGTTAAGCAATGAGCACAGAGCCTAATTTCGCTGCATTAGACATCGCCTGGATATTGCTGTGCGCCTTCCTGGTGTTTTTGATGCAGGGCGGCTTTCTGTGCCTTGAATCCGGCCTGGTGCGGGCGAAAAACAGCATCAATGTTGCGGTCAAGAACCTGATGGACCTGTGCCTGTCGGCGCTCGTCTACTGGCTGTTCGGCTATGCGCTGATGTTCGGCACCAGTCTCTCGGGGCTGGTCGGCAGCGACAGTTTCCTGTTCGACGGCGCGGGCTCGCCCTGGCTGATGAGTTTTTTCTTCTTCCAGGCGATGTTCTGCAGCACTGCGGCCACCATTGTCGCGGGAGCGGTGGCCGAGCGCATGCGCTTCCTGGCCTATGGGTTGACTGCGATTTTGCTCTCGGCGTTCATCTATCCCGTCACCGGGCACTGGGCCTGGGGTGGTGCCGCCAGCGGCGAGGCGAGCGGTTGGCTGGCTCAGCTTGGGTTCATCGACTTTGCCGGCTCCACCGTGGTGCACTCAGTTGGCGGCTGGACGGCCCTGGTCGCGGTGCTTCTGCTTGGCCCGCGCAGTGGGCGCTTCAGCGAGCATGGCATCCGCGCCATTGCCGGTGGCAACTTGCCGCTTGCGTCCCTGGGGGTGATTCTGCTGTGGTTCGGCTGGTTTGGCTTTAATGGCGGCAGCACCTTAGGGCTGAATGCCGATGTTCCTCTGGTGCTGTTCAACACCTTTCTGTCCGGTGCCGCCGGTGGTATCGGTGGCCTGATCTACAGCTATGTTCGGCGCGGCTATCCGGTGGTGTTGGATCTGCAAAACGGTGTGATTGCCGGTCTCGTCGGCATCACCGCCTCCTGTCACTTGCAGGCGCCAGCCTTTGCGGCCCTGATCGGGCTGGTGGCCGGCCTGCTGGCCGCCTGGGGCACGAGTTGGCTCGAGCGCCGGCGCATCGATGACGCCGTGGGCGCCATTCCGGCGCATCTGTTTGCCGGCGTCTGGGGTACCCTGGCGGTGGCGCTGTTTGCGCCGGCGGACAGCTTTGGCACGACTGGGGGCCGGCTTGTGCAACTCGGCGTGCAGGCGCTCGGCGTGCTGAGCATTGGCGCCTATAGTTTCATGGTGAGTCTGGCGGCGCTCTGGCTCATTAACCGTTTTTACCCGCTGCGCGTCACGTTTGAGGAAGAACGGCTGGGGCTCAATGTCGCCGAGCATGGTGCCAGTACCGAGATTCTCGATCTTCTCGGGGAGATGGAGCAACAGAGCCGGCGCGGGGATTTTTCGCATCCCGTCAGTTGCGAGCCCCACACGGAGGTTGGCCAGATCGCACGTCAGTACAATCATGTACTCGCCCGGGTGAACGACGAAATTCACCGTCGGGAACAGCTGCTGCACGATCTGGCTGCGAGCGAAACCCGCAAGAGCGCCATTCTTGATGCGGTGCTCGACTGCATTATTACCATCGACGGTCGCGGGCAAGTGGTGGAATTTAATCCGGCCGCGGAGCGCACCTTCGGCTGCTCGCGGCGCATGGCTCTGGGTCGCCAACTGGGCGAGATTGCCATTCCAACTGATCAGCGCGAAGCCTTCAACGCCGCGCTAAACGCCGGCTTTAGCGGCGAAGGGCGCTTTGTGCTCGATCGACGCATCCAGTTCGTGCTAACGCGCGTTTCCCACGAGAGCTTTCCGGCCGAACTCAGCATCACTCGGGTGCGCGGTGGACCCAGGCTGGAATACAACTTTCACATCCGCGACGTCACCCGCCAGCGCGAAGTGCAGCAACGCCTGCATCAGCTGGCGCATTTCGACATTCTCACCGGGCTGGCCAATCGCAGCCATTTCCGCCAGCAGCTTGATTACTTTTTGCTGACGGACCCATCGGCGCGGGTAGCAGTGCTTTTTCTCGATCTTGATCGCTTCAAGCAGGTCAACGACAGTTTGGGTCACGATGTGGGTGATCAACTCCTTCGCAGTGTCGCCGAGCGCCTGCGCGAACTTACCCGCAAGGAGGACTTAGTCTCGCGCTGGGGTGGCGATGAATTCGTCATCGCGCTGCTCGGCGTCGGTGGACTGGAGGATGTTCGCAACAAAGGCAGCGAGTTCATCGCCCGGCTTGCCGAGACGCATCGGCTTGACAACAAAGCGGTGCATGCACCATCAAGCATCGGCATCGCGCGTTATCCCGAGGCTGGCGAAACCGCCGATCTGCTGATTCGCAACGCGGATTTGGCGCTCTACGAGGCCAAGGATGCCGGACGTAACAACTTTCAGTTCTTCACACCTGCACTCGCGCGTGAGCACGCCGAGCGCCTCGACCGCGAGAACAGTCTGCGCGACGCGCTGGCGCAAGGCGAATTCGTGCTCTTCTATCAGCCCCAGTTTGACCTCACTAGCGGCGCGCTAATCGGCACCGAGGCACTGCTGCGCTGGCAGCACGGGCGCGAAGGCATGATTCAGCCGAGTGTTTTCATTCCAATTCTTGAAGAGAGTGGTCTGATCGTGACCGTTGGCGAGTGGGTTCTGCGCACCGCTTGCCGGCAGCAGGCCCAATGGCAGGCACAGGGGCTCGCGATTCCGCGTGTGGCCGTGAATGTGTCCGGCAAACAATTCCTGAAGCCAAATTTTGCCGAACTGGTCGCAAGCATTCTGCACGAAGAAGGGCTCCCAGCGAGCAGCCTGGAACTGGAAATCACCGAGACCGTGCTGGCGTCCAACAACCAGATGTGCATCGACGTGCTTCGCCAGCTTAAGACGATGGGGATTGGCATCGCAATTGACGACTTTGGCACCGGCTATTCCTCGCTCAGCTACCTCAAGCGCTTCCCGGTCGATGTCATCAAGCTCGACCGCTCTTTTGTCGGGGAATGCGATATCAACGGCGAGGATGCCGCTATCTGCTCGGCCATCATCTCGCTCGCGCGCAGCCTGCGGCTCGGCACCCTTGCCGAAGGCGTCGAGCGCGCGGAACAGCTCGACTTTCTGCGTACAGAAGGCTGTGATAGCTACCAGGGCTTTATTGCAGCCCCGCCGCTGCCAGTCGCCGAGTTGATCAGGCACCTGGAACTGGATTGATCATCAGCGCGGCCAAGGCTTGCGCGGGCTTTGCTTCGACAGTACCTTTTCCGGCAAGCCAACCCAGATCGACACCGAGGCGCGTATGCGTTTTCCCTACGGCATTAGCAATTTCCATAAGATCGCCACGCAAGGCTATTTCTATATTGATCGCAGCGACCGAATCGCCCTGATCGAGGAGGCGGGTGATCAACTGCTGCTGCTGCGCCCGCGCCGTTTCGGCAAGTCGCTGTGGCTGTCGACGCTGGAGAACTACTACGACTTGGCCTGCGCCGAGTCCTTTGATCAGCTCTTCGGGTCGCTGGCCATCGGTCGGGCGCCGACGGCTAGGCGCAACAGCTACTTCGTCATGAAGTGGAATTTCTCCACCGTCGATCCGATGGGCGACGCCGAGGAAATTCGCGGTGCTTTGTATCGGCATATCAACGCCGAGATTGCCTCGACCATCTCAAAATATGGCGATTGGCTCCCCGGCACCGTTGAGATTCAGGACGATGCGCTGACTTCCTTCCGCTCCCTGCTCGCAGCCGTCAGCCAGACCCCGCATCGGCTCTATTTGCTGATCGACGAATACGACAACTTTGCCAATGAGGTGTTGGTCAGTCGTGATCGCGGCGAGGAACGCTACAACGCCCTGGTCGGCGGCGAGGGTGCAATCAAGACGGTCTTTAAAGCGATCAAGGCCGCCGCTGAGGGGCGCGGACTCGACCGGGTGTTTATCACTGGGGTCTCGCCGGTGGTGATGGCCGACATCACCAGCGGTTACAACGTGGTCGAGGACATCTCGCTGGAACCCGAGCTGGCCGATCTGTGCGGCTTTCACGAGTCGGAGATCGCCGCTGTGCTTGGGCAGCTCATTGCTGAGTGTAAGCTACCGACCGAACAGACCGCCGAGGCGCTGGCGATGATGCGCAGCTTCTACAACGGCTACAACTTCGCCCTCTGCCCGGAGGGCGGGCAGATCTACAACCCGACGCTCGCGCTGTATTTTTTCAAGCATTTCGCGAAACGGTGCTCGTACCCTGAGGAAATGCTCGACAACAATCTGGCCATGGATCGCAATCGCATCGAGTACATTGCCGGCTTACCCAATGGTGAAGCGGTGGTCACGGCGGCGCTCGATCGCGGCGAGCCGTTGACCGTCGAGCAACTGGAGCGGCGCTTCGGCGTTGATCGGATGCTTCATGCCCCGCAGACCGAGGGTTTTCTCGCCTCACTGCTGTACTTTTTTGGCGTACTCACCTATGGCGGGCGCGGGCTATTGCGACACCTGGAGCTGGTCATCCCCAACCTGGTGGTGCGCAAGCTCTATGTCGAGCGAATTCAGGAGTCCTTGCTACCGGGCTATACACTTGACCGCGAGCGCCGCGCCGCCTGCGTGCGTTTTTATTCAGAGGGCGATTTGGAGCCGGTCTGCCGTTTCATCGAGCAGCGCTTCCTGCCGGTGTTCGATAATCGCGATCTGCGCTGGTCCAACGAGCTGGTGGTCAAGACCGCTTTCCTGGTCACCTTGTTCGACGATCTGGGCTACATCATGGACTCGGAGACCGCCGTCGGGCGCGGCTACTGCGATCTGTCGATGATTGTGCGCCCGGATGCACGTCGCTACGGTTTTCTGGATCAGGTGATTGAATTCAAGCATCTGAAGCTCGCTGATCTGCCCGGCCTCGACAGCGAGACCCTGGCCGAGCTGCCGCGCGAGCAACTGCGCGCGCGCCCAGAGATCGCCCCGCTCCTAGCGGAGGCCGAGGCGCAACTAACGGTCTATCGCCGCCGATTGGAAGACATCTACGGCGAGCGCCTGAATCTGCGCACTCACGCGGTGGTCTGCATCGGACTGCTGCGATGTGTTTGGTAAAAACAGTATTTCCAACCAAGCCGATTGCAGCTGAAATGGTACTCGTTCAAACCTATCACGGTGACACTCCATGCTGACAGAGATCAATCCCACGGCGGCGTGGCGGGACAAGCAGTTGTAACGGAATTTTATTGCCCATTGCGACTGTGGTTCAGCCGGTACGATAGCACTCGAGATGCTCGAGAATGCGCTTCTCAAGCCAGTATTCAGCTTGCCAGGGCCAGGGGCCGGAGACGAAACCCACATGTCCGCCGTGGGGGCTGAGCTCCAGAGTCACGCCGGGACCAAGCTCGGATTCAAACGGGATGCTGGCCGGGTATAGAAAGGGATCGTCGCGCGCGTGCAGGATGAGAGTCGGGGTGGTAATGGCGGGCAGGTAGCTGCGGCAGCTGGTTTGGTTGTAATAGTCGAAGACACCGGCAAAGCCGCACAGCGGGGCGGTGATCTGCTCGTCGAGGGCATTGAAGTCGCGGATGTTGTCGAGATTGACGTTGAGCGGGCAATGGCGACTGGCAAACTTGCGCTTGAAATTGCGCTTGAGTCGGCGCAGGAGATGCGTCCGGTAGAGCCGTGAGACGCCATGGTTGAGCCGCAGCATCGCATCGCGCAGGACGAAGGGCGGGGAGATGGCGATGGCGGTGTCGAGAAAGGCCGCCTGCTGATCATCCGGCATCCTGTGGTGCTTGCCGTCACCTTCCTCCCCGCGTTCCCTCCCACGTTCCCCCAGATATTTCAGCAGCAGATTGGCTCCGAGGGAGATGCCGATGGCGGCTGTTGGAAAATCCTCTGGGTCGCGGGCCAAGTCGCGGAGCACCTGGTGCAAATCGTCGCTGGAGCCCGAATGATAGCTGCGGGCCAGTCGGTTCGGTTCACCCGAGCAGCCGCGCAGGTGCATGAACAGGGGGCAGAATCCGGCTTCGGCCAGAGATAGCGTTAGGGACGCGCTGTAATGGGAATTCAGGTCGCCTTCAAGTCCATGGATGATAAGCACCTTGGGGCCGCTACTGGAAGAGACGGACAGGTCAATGAAATCCCCATCCGTCAGCTCAATGCGCCGGCGGTTCAGTGCTACTAAGCCGGGGCGAGTGCGGGTCAGGCTTGGCCAGAGGGTTTGCAGATGCGCACCCGGTAGCCACCAGGCCGGGCGGAAGCTGGCGGTGGTGATGCGACCTGTTGCATGCGACGGCCTGTGATCGGACAAGTGGTTAGCCTCATTTTCTGAAATGTGAAGTACCAGGTTCCATGGTCTCCCATCCTGTCATGCCAGAACGGCGTTTTGGGCTATGAGCCGGACTGATCAACAGCAGCAGGCCGCGCAAGCAGAGACATGGCGGCACGATTTCAGACGTCTTGCGCAGCCGGCAGGACGCGGAAGATCTCGTCGAAACTGGTCAAGCCAGCCGCCACCTTGCGGGCACCGCTGATGCGCAACGGACGCATGCCCTCCTGATAGACGCGAGCGCGCAGCGCAGGTTCGTCAATGGCGCCGCTGATCAGCGCGCGAATCGCGGGTGTCAGCGTCAGGATTTCATAGAGTCCGGTGCGTCCGCGATAGCCCGTCTGGCGGCATTCATCGCATCCATCGGACACGGCGATGCTCGCGGGCGGAGCGAGCGACCAGGGATTGACCAAGGACTCCCATAGGGTGGGATTGATCGCGGCGCTTCTCTTGCAGTGCGGACAAAGGGTGCGTACCAGTCGCTGCGCCAGCACGCCAATCAGGGTGGCGTTGATCATATAATGCGGCACGCCCAGATCAAGCAATCGGGTGATGGCCGAGGGCGCGTCGTTGGTGTGCAGGGTTGAGAGCACCAGGTGCCCGGTCAGGGCCGCCTGCACGGCCATCTCTGCGGTTTCCAGATCGCGGATCTCGCCGACCATGATCACATCCGGGTCCTGCCGCAAGAGGGTGCGAACACCGCTGGCGAAGTCGAGCCCGATGCCATGATTGACCTGCATCTGGTTGAGCGCCGGCACCAGATTCTCGATCGGGTCCTCGACCGTGCAGACATTGATGTCTGGCGTGGCCAGGCTGATCAGGGTCGAGTAGAGCGTGGTCGTCTTGCCCGATCCGGTCGGCCCGGTCACCAGGATGATGCCGTGCGGCTGCCCGATCATGCGCTGCCAGGCCGATTCTTCCTCGGGTTCGAAGCCGAGGACGCTCAAGTCCTCCCGCAGCGCCTCCGGATTGAAGATGCGAATGACCAATTTCTCGCCGAAGGCAGTCGGCATGGTCGACAGGCGCATCTCGGCCTCAAGTCCCCCCTGGGTGCGGGTCTTGATGCGACCGTCCTGCGGTCGGCGCTTTTCGGCCACATCCATGCGCCCGAGAATCTTGATGCGGCTGGTCACGGCGGTCATGACTACTGCCGGAATCTGGCAGACCTGGTGCATCACGCCATCAATGCGAAAGCGCACATTGCCTGCCTCCCGGCGTGGCTCCAGATGAATGTCGCTGGCACGCTGATCGAAAGCATATTGCAGCAGCCAATCAACAAGGTGCACGATATGGCTATTCGTCGCCTCCAGGGTGCCAACCTTGCCGAGTTCCACCAAGGCTTCGAGGTTTTGCAGATCGACCTGCTGGGCCTGGTTCTTGGAGCGTGCGCCGCGCATGGAAGTCGACGCACCGAAGAACTCGCGGCGGAAGCGTTCAATATCGCGCGGATTGGCAACGACACGCTCAATACGGCGCTTCAGAACCTGCTGAAGCTCTGCCATCCAATCGGTCAGGTAAGGCTCGCAGGTGGCAAAAACGGCCTTCTCGGGAGTTAATGCGACCGGCAGGATCTGGTTCCAGGTCGCATAGGCGATGGTGGTCAACTCGCCGATCGTGGCCACATCGATCTTCAGCGGATCGATGCGCAGATAGGGCAGACCGCAACGCCCTGCCAGCCAGACCGTCAGCGCCTCAAGATCGAGCTGCCGGAGCGGCACCTGGGCGCTCATCGGATGTTGCTCGGCGATGCGCTCAAGCAGATGCAGGCCATCCTTTTTTGCGCCCGCGCAGCGACGCAACAGGTCTTTCGCAGTCTCTGCTGTAATCAGGCCATCGGCAAGCAAGTCCTCGACCACCTGATCAAGAGTCAGCTTGCGATCCTCGCCGGACATCGCCGAGTCTTGCAGCTCAAGCTGCTGACGCGCATTGGCCGCAGGAGGAGCCTGGTAGCCAAGTAACCCCTCACCCGGTATCAGTAGAGCCTCGTGGCCATCGTCATTTGCCACAATTCAAACCTCATGAAGCATTGGTAAGGATGAATACATGACTGCCCGCAGTCAATCAAGCGACAGTCGCGAGCCGTCGGATCGCCGCAGTTCTGCATCGTCAAGCCGAGGGCGTTCTGATGCCTTGGCAGACGATGCTGCCTCCCCGGCAGCAGCGAGTCACGTCTGTCGAACGAGACTGATCCAGGTCAGCCCTTCGGAAGCAGAGCGCTGACAGCATCAAGAAAACCAAAGGCGCTGATGCTGCATTTTTCTTGATTGTCGTGCTTGATAGTGCTCTGGGTTAAATGTGAGCACATTATCAGAGTCATCTAAACACTCTCTGCCTATTACGAGAAATTAAAGAGCTCGACATGAACAAAGATGCGTGCTCGAATCATATACAAATCCATATTCCGAGTACGTTTGTAGGGAAATTTCCTACAAGATTTGGCGCCATGAGGCCGAAATTGCGGGGCGGCCATGCACGGAAACGAGAAAATATTACGGAGTGGATAATATCTCTTGACCGCTTCGCGGACGGAGGCTAATCTCGCAGTTTCCTCGCACGAGAAGTTATCCTAAAGCCTTCCAAGCAACAACAATTTAGCCTATCTGCACTCCGCTTGGAGGCCCAAGGTGGTCTGACTTACTCAAGAAGGCTGATACTTTGTACAGATCGGGTTTATTTAAATCAAGACATAGAGTGACTAATGAAAAATTTGATTTCTAATAAGAACATATACTTTTTCGTATTTGGGGCAATTGGAGGGCTAGGAAGTGCCATTATGTACGGCGTTGTAGGTCTTGATCATACCATTACCCATAAGTCCGGCAGCTAAGGTGCAATGCGGCGTAATGCCAAGAGGAGCAGAAACATTATCATTGCAGGAACTAAAGCGAAGCAATAATAATGAACAGCTGTAATCAGGTTGTTTTATAAGTGAGCTGTTTCATGCTCATTGGTATAAAGTTACAACAGAAAAACAGTCTACGATATCTATCTTACATTGGTCGCATCTTAAGCAAGTAAGGAGTTAAAAAATGGCAATGGTGGTAAAGGTTAATAATGGGAGAGTCGAGGAGTATGAAAATGGTTCTCGGAAAAGGTCTTATGGTTTAAATGTCAAAGCGGCGAGCACTGACGGAACTTTGGTAGCAGCCGTAACAAAGAATGGCCGTGTCGAGGAATACGTCAACGGTTCACGAAAGAGGACCTACGGTTCAAACGCTGTAAATGTACAAGTGTCTGCTGGTACGGTAGCGGTATCTCTTGCAAACGGTCGAACTGAAGAATACGTAAATGGTTCAAGAAGACGCACATACTAAAGCACTCAACTTTATTAAATTGCCCCGGGTAGTAAAAATAGCCACTCCTGCAATCTTGTCTTATAGACACGAGTGAGTTCAGACTTCCGGGTCTCCAGTTAACCGGAGAAGAGTCTAAATTCCCTACATGCAAATTTGGAAAAAGACGTTATGGCGCGTTAAATGCTAGTTTACATTTCAATTGCGGTGATTTCCGTTTGTCGGCATGTGTCTTATGTCCGGAAAACTGAGTTTACTTAGTTTAATAGACGCGTAAAGAGCGGCTTAAGTGCAACCGAGTCATTTCGTTTTTTTAAAGATCTAAATTTCGTGAGGTTCAAAAATGGAAATGGCGTATCCTTTGGAAGATGGCGCAGTCATCCGATATTTCCGTTTACCACTCATCTTGACGGCAATACTCCTTACAGCATGTGGTGTCGACGTTGATGACTATTCGCCGCAAAGTTCTGGGTTGACCGGTTAAGTACTTTACATTGAAGCATGCGCAAGATGTCATGGAGACCGCAGGGAAGGAAAGTATGGCGTTTACGGATTATCTTGGTTCATTTGGGATTTAACAGGAACTCCGAATATCCCGGAGTCTATATTAGCCGCAGACTTCATTAATGTCGTAAAGAAAGGAAAACACAATCAAAAAAAAGGCGGATATGCCGAGTTTTCACAATATCCTGACAGATCAAGTGATACTGATTGCAAAATTACTCAAGTTACATAATTGATCTTGCTAAGGATTAATCGTCTATTGCAGGTGCACTGGTAAGGCCGAATACGCTGTTCACTCTAAATATTGGACAGAATTTGCTGTTTGATGCAAGTTTGTCGAAATTCGTGTAAAAAAAATCTATACCTCTTTGACAATAAATATATTTGCGGCAGCACAATCCCCTAGTGCCGGTTTTCTAAAGTATTTTACTGACTCGTCTGTGCGGGGACCAAAAACTCGACAGCGCAAATTTCTCCATTTCATGGCGGCTAGACATTATGTGTGCGTACGCGCGTCGCTTTCTGATTGTTTATGAGCCCAGCTCAAGAACGCTGGAGCATATGGTGATTGCAGGAGATAAGTACTCACTGCTTGATTCTCCGCAAAACGACCACGTTTAACTATAGTCGAGGCTTCGATAAACAAGGCAAAAAACATGCTACTGAAGAGGAGTGTCAAGGATTACGATTTAATTTTTCAGCGAACTGCGACCAACGTAGTAACACATGACGCTTACAATATTTCGTTTTTGATAATTATTTACTTATATATTTGCCTTCTTGGTATCCCTTTTCATTTCCCCGATTTTGCGCTACTTTCCGAAACACTACATTACAGTAATATTCTTATAACTGCTCTCTTCGCAGGAGACTTTTTCCTGCGTTTAGTTTCTTCCAAAGAGCGTGCTAATTTCTTTAAGCACTGGCCGAACTGGCTTGATGCAACAATTATCATACTTAGTGTGATACCAGCGACTAGCTCAAACTATCTGATTGTTCTACGTGCTCTTCGTTTCACATTATTGGTTGCTCTTATCCAAAAAGTACGTAATCACTTTTTTATAGTCGCAAGAAGTCCACTCTTTAATCTTGTAACAAACGTCATAATTGTCATTTTTGCTCTGGCAGCTGGACTAGAGGCTAGTTTAAAATTAACGCCGCAAATGGATTATTATTTTCGCGCTATAAACTATTTTATTATCGTCTATTTTATTGCAGAAATATCTATCAGAATACTTAGTGAAAAAACATTTCAAAAATTTCTTTCAGATGGATGGAATTTCTTCGATTTTATAATTGTTGTTTTGACCGTTTTGCCATTTGAGCAAGCAATTGGAATAGCTACAGCCAGAATTATCCGGCTGTTCCGCGTGGTAAGGCTATTTTCAGGCATTTCTTCACTGCGCAATATCTTAACAGCACTAGGTGACTCCATTAAGCCGATTCTGAGCATCATTTTGTTGTTGATTATCATATTTTATGTTTACGCCGTCATTGGAGTTCATCTTTACGGAAGCTTTCCCGGAACCGAAAAATTGTGGCACGACGTACCGACGGCATTTTTGACTCTCTTTCGCGTCTTGACATTCGAGGACTGGACAGATGTCATGTACGCTACTCAGCAAATTCATCCACTGCACTGGATGTTTTTTGTCTCATTTATTGTGCTGACAGTATTTGTTTTTTTGAACCTCTTTACGTCCGTCATACTTGAAAATATGGCAAAGTCGAAGGAAAACTTTCTGAAGCAGGAGGTTCGCGATGAATTACGGGATCTAGACGGAGGCGGAAATCTATTCAACTTAAAGGAGCCGATTCTTCTTATCAATTTTGACGAAAAATTGCGCAGGATTATCGAAATTTTCGATTTACGTGAGAAGGCGAAGTTCAAAAGGGACGCATTGGTTCTTACTCGGAAAAAGACATCGGATATAGATTCTGATTTCGAAAATATATTGCGCAGCACAAGGAAATTGTCTTTGCAATTTAAGACAGCCGATATTTCCGAGCCGTTCCTTCGGCATCGTTATTTTGTATATAACGCTAATAAAATATTGATCTTTGTTGATTTGGAATTTTCTCAAGACGGTGGCGATTCCAAAATGGGAGACACCTATAATCTTCAAATATTTTCTGCTCTTTTCTCTGATAAAACATTTGTTTTGAAGCTGATCGAAGCATATCTCCTCGAGAAAAGAAAGATATGCCTTTTGGAGGTGTCAAACGAGAATAGCATTTCAATTTTTAGAGAAGTCATGGCGCTGTCCTTGAGCAAAATGATTGAGTCATTTGATGAGGTTTCAGATCCCGTATTCCAAAGTCCTTTTACACAACGTCTCTTTATCAAAGTCCGAGATGATTTCCGGGCAAAAAAACTCTCGCAAGCGCGAAAAAAGGCGCTTTCGCGTGAACCTTTTTTTTCTATCGTACATACTTCACAGTATGTGGGCCCAATCATTTCGGAGGCAATAAAGAACCCACAGATATTTTGGATTTACCGTGAACTGTTTTTTTCTCAGGATCATCAAATAACATATTTTCCTTTGCGGACCTTTTCAAACGACGACGCGCTGGTTGGTTTGGACTTTTTTGATGTTATCGATTCAATATGTTGGGGGTCAGTAATAGGTGTGTCCAGTAAAGATCATTACGATGGACATCTAAGGCCTGAGATTTTTCCAAAGCCCGGAATATCGATTGAGCAAGCAGACGTGCCGTTGATAGATCTCATCGTAATATCGGACCGCGCTAAATTGGAAAGTGCAATATCCCAACCTCAATTTAGAAAGGTTCGACACGAGGAATTAGTGGATTTTTATATGCAATCTCATCGGAGTTTTGACAAGGTTCTGCAAATCGGGCGGGAGCTGATTGATTGTGGGTCATTCTTAGATTGTGATATTACTGTAGCCGATAATCTCGATGCCCTGTTAGTCGAGGAGATCACGCAGTATGATCGTATTATTTTATCTTTGCCCGACAAAGATAGCTATCTGGTTACGATGAAGTTGTTGAGTTTAATTCACACGAATCTTGACTTGTCGAGCGCTGAAAAGAGAAGGATAAACGACAATATTCTCGTTGTATTTAAAGAGCGACAGTATGCAACGGCTTTAGAGCGAAGTCCTTTTAGGTTTCGAAATACAATTATTATTAATAACATCATGTCCCAGCTTATGGTGCATATCGCTGATGAGCCGGAGGTGAGGAAGCTCTATAACGATTTCCTTGTTAATCGTTGCCTTCGTTTTGCGTTCTTCCACCCAAAGAACGGGGAAGTGATTACCGAGGAAATATTCTTTCGGACTAAACGATATCTAGCGGAAAATTATAATGCACTTCCTGTAGCGCTTGTCGCACCGGATGACTCGATTCGTTTCGGGTATGAATGTCGAAAAGAAAGTGGTACTTTCAAGGCGCTCGTTGGTATAGTTCGGCAATAGTTCGCGTATGGCGTCGAACAGCTGCGGCTCTTGTTCGTCATAGAAAAACTCGCGGCGGAAGCGTTCAATATCGCGCGGATTGGCAACGACACGCTCAATACGGCGCTTCAGAACCTGCTGAAGCTCTGCCATCCAATCGGTCAGGTAAGGCTCGCAGGTGGCAAAAACGGCCTTCTCGGGAGTTAATGCGACCGGCAGGATCTGGTTCCAGGTCGCATAGGCGATGGTGGTCAACTCGCCGATCGTGGCCACATCGATCTTCAGCGGATCGATGCGCAGATAGGGCAGACCGCAACGCCCCGCCAGCCAGACCGTCAGTGCCTCAAGATCGAGCTGCCGGAGCGGCACCTGGGCGCTCATCGGATGTTGCTCGGCGATGCGCTCAAGCAGATGCAGGCCATCTTTCTTTGCGCCCGCGCAGCGACGCAACAGGTCTTTCGCAGTCTCTGCTGTAATCAGGCCATCGGCAAGCAAGTCCTCGACCACCTGATCAAGAGTCAGCTTGCGATCCCCGCCGGACATCGCCGAGTCTTGCAACTCAAGCTGCTGACGCGCATTGGCCGCAGGAGGAGCCTGGTAGCCAAGTAACCCCTCACCCGGTATCAGTAGAGCCTCGTGGCCATCGTCATTTGCCACAATTCAAACCTCATGAAGCATTGGTAAGCATGAATACATGACTGCCCGCAGTCAATCAAGCGACAGTAGCGAGCCGTCGGATCGCCGCAGTTCTGCATCGTCAAGCCGGGGGCGTTCTGATGCCTCAGCGGACGATGCTGCCTCCCCGGCAGCAGCGAGTCGCGTCTGTCGAACGAGACTGATCCAGGTCAGCCCTTCGGAAGCAGAGCGCTGGCAGCATCAAGAAAACCAAAGGTGCTGATGCTGCATTTTTCTTGATTGTCGTGCTTGATAGTGCCCTGGGTTCAATGTGAGCACATTATCAGAGTAATCTAAACACTCTCTGCCTATTACGAGAAATTGAAGAGCGCGAAATGAACAAAGATGCGTGCTCGAATCATATACAAATCCATATTCCGAGTACGTTTGTAGGAAAATTCCCTACAAGATTTAGCGCCATGAAGCCGAAATTGCGGGGCGGCCATGCACGGAAAAGAGAAAATATTACGGAGTGGATAATATCTCTTGACCGTTTCGCGGAAGGAGGCTAATCTCGAAGATTCCTCGAACGAGAAGTTATCCTAAAGCCTTCCAAGCAACAACAATTTAGCCTATTTGCACTCCGCTTGGCGACTAGCCAGTACTATTTGGTTGTGCTAGTGACGCTGACGTAAAGGTTTCCGAAATACCAGAAGTGAAATCTTGTCATTATGTAAAAGTGTCGGTGTCTGGTGGTAAAACAACTCTTGTAAATATGACAACAAGAGAGTCCCGAGAAATCAAACCTGATGATAGTTTCGATGTGTCAAACGCTCATGTTTCTTTGCGAACAAAAACTGTTCTTGCAAATTGAATATACCTGAAAAAAAGCAAAGTATATCAACTAACAATCGAAAAACCTTTAAATATTTAAAAAATGCGGAACTTCTGTATACTCAAAACAACTCTCCAAGTGGTGGGTTGATATTTTAAGATAGAGGAAATAGAAATGGCGAAAAGATGTCATCTTTCCGGTAAAATCCAACGTAAAAGCTTAAAGCTCCAGAACAATATTTGTCGGTACTTTCTGGTGTTGTTAGCCGTCTTGTTTAGTATAAATGCTAATGCTAGAGATTATGAGGTCCCACCAAGTAGTACGACTAGCGCAAATGTTCCCGTTATTTCTGATGCTGCCATGGAACAATGCGTAGAACTTTACAATGAAGCCAAATGGCTAAGTGAAAATATTAGTAGATCTTTTGTGGATCGAACTAGCCAAGCGTCAGTCGACGCATACAATCGGAATATTTCTCGTCACTCAGAAATGATTAATTATTTTAATGAGCATTGCGCTGGTAAACAATCAGCGTCGGCGTATAGGGCGGCACAAAGACTGAACGAGCAGTAAGTGTCGTGATTTAAAACTTGCTTAATAAGCTAAATATGCATGTTACGACAGTTTCGACGTCACTGTTTTTGCAGACAGCACCGCTTATCAAGAGTTAACCTGGGGTATACATGGAACATTTCGGTTTTCCTATCGAGGCATTAGTCATTTTCCTGATCGTTATTGGTGTCTCGCTTTATGCTGACCTTTTTTCCCATCGCTCAACGACTGTAATTAGCGTAACTGATGCGGCGAAGTGGTCCGTTTTTTGGATTTCCTTGGCGCTCTGCTTCTACCTTTACTTGTGGGGGCGATTTACGAAAGAATGGGCGGATCTGTTTCTTGCCGGATATTTTCTTGAGAAGAGTCTATCTGTTGATAACCTCATGGTATTCATGGCAATTTTCGCTTCCTTCAGCATTCGGTCAGGACTTCAACACCGGATTTTGTATTGGGGAATTCTCGGGGCGCTGGTTTTCCGCGCGATTTTCGTTTTGATCGGCACGAGTCTCTTTATGGCAAGCCCTTGGGTCGGGTTTATTTTTGCAGCACTGGTTGCCTGGAGTGCGGTAGAGATGCTCAAGGCTGGGGGAGGCGGTGAAGAAATTGAGGACTACTCGGATCATTGGAGCGTCAGGTTGACGGGAAAAATGATGCCTATCTATACGCGCCTGCACTTGAATCGGTTCTTTATCAAGCACAGAGAGCTATTGGATTCTCCAGATGGGGAAAGGTCGGTCACACGCAATGGTGCTCTTTATGCGACGCCAGCTTTTCTCTGTTTGGCCGCGATCGAGACATCTGATATTGCATTCTCGTTTGATTCTGTTCCTGCCGTCATCTCTGTCACCCAAGAGCCCCTTCTGGTTTATGCAGCGATGATTTTCGCGATACTCGGTTTACGTAGTCTTTATTTCGTTCTGGCAGCGTTGACTCGCTTTCTTGTTCACTTGGAAAAGGCGGTCATCGGGCTGCTTTTTTTTATCGCGGGGAAAATGGTTTTGCAGGCATGGAATCATGCTATTGGGGATACTGGTGTGCATATCTCTCCAGCTTTAAGCCTGGGCATTGTATTTGGCACTCTTACTCTTGGTGTTGTCGCCTCCATACTCTTCCCAGAGAAAGATAATCCTTCGCAGGATGGGGACTAGCTAACCTAGAAGACGTTTTTTGACCAGAAGAAAGAGGTGTGATCTATGGCAGTACTTCTGAAGAAAGGTGGTAGCCTTTCATTATCGAAGACTGAGCCCGGGCTTACTCGGATTCTTGTCGGGCTTGGCTGGCAGGAAAGAGCAACTAATGGAGAAGAGCTTGATCTTGACGCAAGTGCATTCCTTCTCGGGGGCAGCGGCAAGGTGCGTCGGGACGAGGACTTCGTCTTTTATCATCAACTCGTTTCGTTATGCGGCTCAGTAACGCACACTGGTGATGTCAAGGTTGGCACTGGCGAAGGCGATGATGAGGCGATTGAGATTGAACTCACAAAAGTGCCCGAAAAAATAGAGCGTATCGTCATTTGTGTAACAATTCATGATGCCGAAGTTCAACGGCAAAATTTTGGGCAGGTCTCCGATGCCTTCATTCGGATCGTCAATTTGGATACTGATGGGGAGATTGCACGGTTTGATTTGTCGGAAGATTACAGTACTGAGACGGCGATGATTTTTGGGGAGATTTATCGCCAAAATTCTGAGTGGAAATTTAAGGCCGTTGGACAGGGCTTTTCTGGGGGGCTGGAAGGGCTCTGCCATCAGTTTGGCGTCGATGTTGCATAATAATTGCGACCAGTGTAACTGGTAAATGCACGGGAGAGATAAAGATGCGAAGACTTCCTGTATATCTGCTACTCGATACCTCGGGTTCCATGAGTGGCGAGCCCATCGAAGCGGTCAAGAATGGCGTTCAAGTGTTGGTCTCAACCTTGCGCCAAGATCCCTATGCACTTGAGACCGCTTATCTGTCGGTGATCACCTTTGACAGCACCGCACATCAAGCGATTCCACTGACGGAGCTCAGCAACTTTCAGCCACCGCCCCTTAATGCAACCGGCACAACGGCTCTCGGTGAGGCGCTTGAGTTGCTGGCTGAGCGTATTGATGCAGAAGTTGCTCGCACCACTGCCGATGCGAAAGGTGACTGGAAGCCCTTGGTGTTTATTATGACCGATGGTTCTCCGACCGACGATTGGCGCAAAGGCCTCGACCGTTTCAAGCTGGCGAGAACTGGAGTGGTGGTGGCTTGTGCAGCTGGACATGGTGCCGACCAGACCATTCTCAAGCAGATCACCGAGGTGGTAGTCGCACTAGATACGGCTGACGCGAATACTATTCGGGCGTTTTTCAAGTGGGTCTCGGCGTCGATTTCAACCGGCAGCCAAAAAGTCGAGCAGGGCAATAAAGAAGTTTCTGGCCTTGACGACTTGCCGCCGCCACCGCCCGAAGTCAATCTGGTTATCTGAAGAGGTGCGCGATGGGCGTAAAGCTAAAAAAGGGCCAAGGCATTAGCCTTCGCAAGACGGAGCACGACTTATCCCAAGTCACTATCGGCCTTGGATGGGATATTAACGAAGAAAAGGGCAAAGGTCTGCTTGGTAATTTGTTCGGAAAAAAAGCCGAAGATTACGACCTTGATGTCGTTGCCTTTCTGTGTCAAAGCGATGGCAAGGTATTGGACTTGGGTCGAGATGCGAACGGTAAGGCGACGCTGCTCGACAGCGATGTCATATTCTTCAATAACATGCATCACGGCTCTGGGTGCGTCTGGCTTACGGGTGATAATCGCACTGGCGAGGGCGAGGGAGACGACGAGCAGATCATCGTTCGACTCAATGATCTTCCCAGCCAATTTACCAAGGTCGTTTTTGTGGTACAGATTTATAAGGGAATCGAGAATCAACAGAGCTTTGGCCAAGTCCGGAATGCATTTATCCGGGCCGAGGACGCCAAGGGACGAGAAATGGCGCGTTTCGATCTATCTGGCGGAGTCGAATATCAAAGCTGTCGCTCGATGCTGTTTGCCGAATTGGAGCGCGAAGCCGAAAACTGGAAGTTAACTGCGATTGGCACTCCTTCGGAATCCGATTCTTTCGTTGATTGGCTCAAAAAGTATGCCTGAGGTGTCTGTATGAGCGTGAGGAGGCTGCCAGTTTATATTTTGCTCGACACGTCAGGGTCGATGCGTGGCGAGCCTATCCATTCAGTCAATGTTGGGTTGCAGGCAATGCTGAGTGCGCTGCGCCAAGACCCTTATGCTTTGGAAAGTGTGCACATTTCAATCGTCACCTTCGACGTTGAGGCGCGAGAATACCTGCCGCTCACCCCCTTGGATGAGGTTCGCTTGGAAGAAATTTCGGTTCCCGGTTCTGGGGCTACCTTTCTCGGTGCCGCACTGGAGTTGTTGATTACCAAGGTTGATCGGGAAGTGCGCCGCAGCACAGACGATGCGAAAGGCGACTGGCGGCCACTTCTTTTTGTCATGACAGACGGCAGCCCATCGGATCTTCTTGCTTACCATGAGGCGATTTTAGCGATCAAGAAACGGAACTTTGGCACCATTGTTGCCTGTGCGGCGGGGCCTAAGGTCAAACTCGATCTCTTGCACGAGCTAACTGATCGGGTTGTCAAGCTCGACACGCTCGATTCGACCGCGTTTTCTAACTTTTTCAAATGGGTATCCGCGAGCGTTTCGGTCGGCTCGAGCAGCGCGGGGCTGGAGGAACAGGTGAATCTGCCACCACCACCAGCCGAGGTCCAATTGGTGCTTTAGTATTGCGTCGTTTCGGCGCCTATCCGCGAGAGCAAAGATTTACCGTTAAACCTGAGCCTTTCATTCTCTTAAGGGTGTCGGGGACTATAAGCGTGAGGGCAAATCATGCGTAGACTTCCAGTTTTCTTCCTGTTGGATTGTTCGGAATCCATGGCTGGAGATAACCTCCGCAAGATGGAGGAAGGGCTGCATGCTGTCGTGCAATCGTTGCGTTCGGACCCCCATGCGCTTGAGACAGTCCACGTCAGCGTCATTGCATTCGCGGGTTTCGCCAAGACGATTGTCCCCCTCATTGAGCTTTTCTCCTTTTATCCGCCAAAACTTCCCTTGGGTGGAGGCACCAGTCTCGGTGCCGCTCTCGATACCTTGATGTCCGAAATCGACCGATCAGTTGTTCGCAGTGGCCCGGAACGTAAGGGCGACTGGAGGCCGATTGTTTATCTCTTCACTGACGGTCATCCAACCGATGCCCCTGATGCCGCGATTCAGCGTTGGCGCCAAGAATATGACCGATCCGCCACTATCGTTGCGGTGGGGCTGGGACGGGATACGGACTTTTCGGTGCTTAAACGGCTGACGGATCAGGTGCTCCTATTTGAGGAGTCCCGACCCGGCGATTATAAAAAATTTGTCGACTGGATTAGCGGATCGGTTCTCTGGCGCAGCAAGAGCCTCGGCGAGCTTTCCGAACAACCGCTCAGCGAGGTGTTCGATGAGCGCATCATGCGTTTGGTGAAAGATCCCCCGCCTAGCGTTGTCGATCCTTCCTGTGTGACCTTAGTCGGACGCTGCCAGAATAATCACAAGCCTTACTTGCTCAAATATGAGCGCAAAAGCCAGAAGCTCGAGAGCAGCGAATTCGAATTGAAGCTTTTCATGTACCGGCTTACAGGGTGCTATCCGCTCGATGAAAGCTATTTTGACTGGTCTGATCCGCGTGCAACGGGAGAGATGGTCAACACATCCGAGCTGATTGGCTCGCCGAGTTGTCCGCACTGCGGCAATGCTACCGCCTTCGCTGTTTGTGGTTGTGGAAAACTCATGTGTCTGAACGGGCCGGGCGATGCTGTATGTCCATGGTGTGAAAAAACTGTTTCCTTCGAGCTTGGGGCGTCGGGCGAAGGGCATGGCGTTGACGTTGGCCGTGGGCGGGGCTAGCAAATGGCCGAGATTTCCAATAAGTCGACAGCGAAAAAACGCGAAAAACTCACCCCTTATGTCGAAGATCTTGTTTGGCGATTATTCGAGGACCGCGGACAGCCCATCTATGATCGCGGCAAGATATCTTCTGAAAAAATTGAGGCTTTTGTTTGTAATGATGAAGCCTTCAACGCGACTTGCCAATTTCAGCTTGCTATCGCGAAAGCCTGGGAGCAGCTATACCCAGATATTCCCCTCAAACGCATCGAGCGGAAAAACGATATGGAGCCACAAACCACACAGCCATTAGACTCTATTGACCCGGATTCAAAAAAAATCTCAGAATTTGTTTCAACGCCAAAAGACCAGGCACCAGAAAATTCTGTCATTAAGAGCGAACACAGGTTACCTCCCATCATGGAGGAGCCGGACGAATCAGATGCGGATAATGATACCTCTCACAAGCCACAAGATATCTCCAACAAGAAAAATCCTGAGCCAGAACGCCAACCTGATCCAAACGCAATCCAACCTGGCCAAGTTCCCTCCAGCGCAAGCCCGCCAACTAAGTCTCCCGCACTAAGAGCGACTTTTCATCTGCCTAATGCGCGAGTCGGTGTCGAGTATGTTGCCGTGATCGATGGTCGCGCTGCTGACGACCGACCGCTAGAAATTCTGGACGTCAAGGTGCCTGCTGATCTTGGGCTGAGCTTCCATCGCGAGCACGGCGAGTTGCGGGGCACCCCTCAAGTCGACGGCGATTACCGTCTTCCTCTCCGTTGGACTCCTGAAGGTGACAGCGCCAGCTATTCAGGCGAGTGTCTGTTGATCGTCAATCCAGACCCGAAAAGCTTGTGGAAGATTATTGAGCCACCTACTGACGCACCCTATCCGAAGCCCCATCTGGATGGTCGCCGAATTGCTGGAGACGGGGTTCAAGTTTTTGCAGCTAGCCGTCGCGGGCGCTCGCACGAGCACGCCGGGACCTTTCGTGACGACGATTTTTTCATCCATGCGGATACCGATGGTGGCTGGAGCACCCTGATTGTCGCCGATGGGGCCGGCAGCGCGAAATTCTCTAGAGAAGGGGCTCGGCTTGCAGTGAAAGCAGCCGGGGATGTCTTGACTCTCGCACTTGCAGGCGAAACCGGCGAGCGGCTCGCGACCGCCCTATCGGACTGGGATTCTGATCCCACCACGACAGCGCAATCCATGAATGCGGATCTGCATTACCTTTTCCACCAAGCAGGGACAGATGCCGTACAAGCGATCGAACAGGCAGCAAACGAGCAGAGCAGCAGTTTCAGGGACTATTCCACCACTTTGCTCGCGGCCGTTGCTAAGTCACATAATGGCGCGCTCTTCCTGTCCAGCTTTTGGATGGGCGATGGTGCCATCGCGGCCTACGGACCGCGCGGTAAGGTTCGTCTCATGGGTGCGCCTGATAGTGGTGAGTTCGCGGGGCAAACCCGCTTTCTCGACCGGACGGCACTCTCGGAGCAAGGATTCGCGAAACGCATCGGCATCGGACATTTCCGCGACCTAACGGCTGTCGTGCTGATGACAGACGGCGTTTCCGATCCCTATTTTGAGACCGATAAAGGTCTGATGGACGGGACTCGGTGGGATCGGCTGTGGGACGAGCTGGAGCCCTTGCTGCGTGAGCCCGCACCCGACCAGGCATTGGTTCAGTGGCTCGATTTCTTCTCTCAAGGCAATCACGATGACCGCACTATCGCACTCGTGCGGCCAGACGCGAACGCCCCGGGAGAGACCGCGTAGAGAGTTTCGGCGGGAACGGCCCAGCGCCGGTTTTCAGCAAAGGTGTGCTATCCGGTAATTGGATCTTTATGAATTGTATTTATCCGTCATTTCGGTGCCGTCGCATCATTCAAGTCAAGAGGACATGCTGATGGCAAGAGTCATCGCTTGCAAGAATTTGGACGGAGAGCAGGTTGAATTCGTCGACGAAGTGATCGGGTCCGGTGCCATGAAGGATGTATATTTCTCTCCGGATCGCTCCTATGTTGTTGCTTTTTATCGGACCCCGCAGGATTATCAGGCGCGCCAGCGTCTGGAAATGATCACAGGTAAATATCGCGAGAGCATTTTTAATCAGATCGGCGGTGACTACTGGCAAAATCTGTTTTGCTGGCCAACAGGGGTGCTCGAGCACGAAGGACGGCTTGGTTTGGTGGCACCGACCTATCCCGGGCATTTTTTCTTCGAGCATGGAGCAAAAAATGGCGACATGCTTAAGATCAAAGGAAAGGAGAAAGAGGGCAAGTGGTTTGCCGCTGCCAGTCTGCGTCAACGTTTCCTCGATCCGCGCGAGCTCGGCGACTGGCTAGGCCACCTCAAGGCTTGCCTACTGTTGGCGCGCGCGGTGCGACGCCTGCACATGGCTGGCCTGGCCCATTCCGACCTCTCCTACAAGAATGTCCTGGTCGATCCCTCGAGGGGGCTGGCCTGTGTCATTGACGTTGACGGTTTGGTTGTGCCCGGCAAGTACCCCCCCGATGTGGTAGGAACTCCGGATTTCATCGCACCAGAAGTAGTGATGACAAGCCATCTGCCGAAGGATGATCCAACACGACGGCTGCCACGGCGAGAGACTGACCTGCACGCGCTAGCGGTGCTCATTTACATGTACTTGCTATATCGGCACCCACTACGAGGCAGTCAGGTCCACGACACCACCGACGAACAACGAGACGAGATGCTATCAATGGGCGAGAAAGCCCTTTTCGTCGAACATCCTGGCGATGCGAGTAACCGAATACGGCTGGCAAGCGTCAAACCAAGCGAGTTGCCGTGGGCCAATATCGACGAGCGCCCCTTCAATTTAACTGGACCCTATCTCAGCCGGTTATTCGAGCAAGCGTTCATCAAGGGGTTGCATGATCCGGCTCAACGCCCATCCGCCAACGATTGGGAGACAGCACTGGTAAAGACCGTCGATCTGGTACAGCCTTGTCAGAACCCGGATTGCGACCAGAAATGGTACGTCTTTGACAATAGTTTCAAGCCCCAGTGTCCTTTTTGTGGCACCAACTATCATGGTCAGTTGCCGGTGCTAAATTTATACTCGTCGCGCAAGGAGGGCCAATTCAGACCAGATAATCATCGTCTGATGGTATGGACCGGACAGTCTCTTTTCCCTTGGCACGCGAACAGTCGGATAGCTCCCAACGAAAAGTTAACCGATGACCAAAAACGGCGAATCGGTTATTTCGTTCTCCATCATTCGCGCTGGTGGCTGGTCAACGAGGGACTTCCGGATCTATTGGATGTCGATAGCAAGACCCCCGTACCTATTGGCGGTAAGTTAGAGCTTAAGGACGGACAGCAAATTCTGCTTGAGAAAGCGCAGGGCGGACGTTTGGTCGTTGTCCAAATGGTGGATGCTCGGTGATGTGTATTTCCTAGTGCGAGTTTTGATTGCACCGAATTTGCTTTGATGGCGTCGCCTGTGTCATATAGCTCGCGCCAGCTGAAATCAAACGGGTCAGTGCGGCCTGGCAAGACCGCAAAGGCCCCATTTCCTCGTTCCTAGACAGAGTCTAATGCCGGCGTAGCGCCTATGATATAAGCCCGTTAGCGTCATTCATTCATTGACATATTTATTTATTCAATAAATTCGAGAGACTTATCGTCATGAAAATTCTACTGTCAAGTAAGTACGTCTATTTCGCCGGGTTCGGAGCCATTGGTGGGCTGTTGAGCGGCATCATCTACGGCGTTTCCGACCTCGATAATAGTAGCGAGTGGGCAAGCTGGATTATTGGAACCGGATTCGACGGTTTGTTCATTGCGGCCTTACTGGCCGTGGGCCAGGCACGCTATGTCGGCAAGTCTTTCGACTCGAAATCCTTCTGGAAAGCACTGCTGGTGGGCGCGATTGGCGGCATGATTGGGGGATTCATCGCCTTGATGATCGGCTTCCCGATCGCTGAATCGCTGGGCGGCGGCACCGATGCCGGGCGCTTCCTTGGCTGGACCCTGGGCGGCGCAGCTGTTGGTTTCGCGGTGTCCTGGGTGGTGCCAAATCTCAAGCGTGTGACGGCGAGTCTCGCCGGCGCGGCGGGTGGTTTCTTCGGCTGTGCGCTGATGTACCTGGTGTCCGCGCTCGTGGCGGCGACAGCAACAACCGGAGCGGTCATCGGCCTGGTGATCGCTTTCGCCGAGGCGGCGTTCCGGCACGCCTGGTTGGAGGTAACCATTCGCCCCTCCGGGCTGTCGCTAGAGAAGGAACGCACGATCACTGTCAGTCTCGGAGATAAGCCGGTACTATTCGGCTGCGGTGCCGACGCCGATGTGAAATTGGCGGAGATGCCTAACGCGCAACCACAGTATGCGAAGGTATTTCTGTCTGGCAGAACAGTAACCCTGCTAGATTTGGCCACGGAAAAGAAGCGCGAGTTGGCCGTCGATGAGGGCTTCGACCTTGCCAACGCGCGTCTTGTGGTCCGTACCAAGTCGGTGTGGATGAAACCGGCCTGAGCGAGGTCGAAGAAGGGGTCTGGATGGAATTGTTTCCCCGACTGTAAATCAACGCGCAATTGATTGCCTAACAATGGCCTCCAGTCCTACCGCTCGGTCCGCTCGCGGCGGCTGAGGCTGGCGTTAGGCTTACGGAAACTGACATACGCAAGGTTTTACCATGGAACGTAGGCTTCCATTGTATTTCGTGATTAGCGGCTCACCTAAAATGGGGAAAGCCTCCTTTGAGGCCATATGGAACCGTTTACATGGTCTAAAGAATGCTTTAGTACAAGATCCGTATGCACTTGAGACGCTATATGTAAGCCTTATCCAAGCAAGCAGCGACGCTTGGACGAAAGATCCGCTTACTCCGATAGACCGCTGGCGGCCTTCGCTTATATTTCCTGAAGGCGCCGGCGAATTGGCTTTAGGCGCGGCCTGCGCCATCTTAGATTATCGCATTAACCAGGAAGTGAAGGCAGTATCGAACCTATTCCAAGGAGATTTTTGCCCTTTGATAGTTATCTTAATCAACAGCCATCCAACAGATGACTGGAAACAAAATGCTAATTCTCTTCTGACGCGTCCGTCGCCTCAAATAGCCTCTTGTGCGACACTGCTACTAGGTTCCGACGTTCACCCCTCCGACTTTCGCGAGGTACCAAAGTTGAATCCGATCTATTTTGTGGATGCCGACTCTGGATTTTGGAGGCAGTTTTTTCGATGGGAAGATCAACAATTAATTGCCTAACACGCACCTCAAGCCGACCCCATACTGCGCGCGTAGCTCAGTGGCTTCATTCAGTGTCACAGCAGCGCAGTATGGTCGGCTTAGGTTTGACGTTAGCCATAAAACAATGGCAAGGAGTTAAGAATGAAAACCTTTGATGTTTACAAGCATCCTACGCGGGGACATGAAGCGGTAAAAAGAGGATTCTGTTGGCCAGCTTTCTTCTTTTCATGGATATGGGCATTCATTAAGAAATTATGGGGTATGGGCTTCGCATTTATTGGAATCATGCTGGTTCTGGTAACAATAGAAACTGCATTTGAGCAAGGAGGCAGTGACGGCGGTGTCGGAGTAATGCTTCTGCTAGAGCTTGGAGTATTCTTCTGGTTTGGCTCAAAAGGAAATGACTGGAGAAACAATAATTTAAGAAAAAGAGGCTACGATCACGTTCAAACAATCGAAGCAGAAACTCCGGATGCAGCTATTGCATCTGCTGCTAAGTCCAGTGTCACTATAATGAGAGATGGCTAACAAAACACTCCAGCCGACGCCCAAAAGCGGCGTGGCTTAGCTTGGCGTTAGCCACAAAAGGAGAAATCAATGTATCTGTGGAAAGTCGATTCTCTCGTTAAAGACTTCAAGTCAGAAAACGTGAGCCAAAAAGAAGAGTTCAAGTACATGCTGTTGTTTACCGTTGCTATGGCATTGGCATCAGATCCTGCCTTATATATTGGGGCTTCCTACAATCATTACGACACTATTGGGTCTATCGTAATGCTCGGTATGTCAATATTTGGCGTTTACTATTGTTATAAAATCAATTCCAGTTCTGACAATAAGGACTTCATAGTTAGAATGATGTGCATCGGTCTTCCTGTAATGATTCGTATGCTGGTCGTGATGATCCCAGTATTTATTGTTGGAGGAGTTCTTGAAGCTGTTTTTTTATATCCTGAATCTCTTGATGAAGAAACCATCGAAAGCACTCCAATGCAGATCGTGTTTCTGTCTATTTTTATAGCCGCTTACTATTGGTATCTTTCAAGGAAAATCAAAGCTGTATCATCAAACCATGGCTAACAAGGCAAATGCACACGGACGCCAAAAAGCGTCGCTGCGCTCTGGGCGGTGATCGAGACAGCCGGATTTCCTGCTTCAAGCCGGTTGAGTGTTCCGCGCGAGACGCCCATGCGTTCAGCCATCAGTTCAGTCCCAATGCGCCTGCGTCGACGCGCGTCACGGATGTCAGCCCCGAGTTTTCGTAAGGCGTGTTCGATACGTATGGATTTCATTAGCGCTCCCTCTGTCGCCCATTATAGCGCCTATTGTTCTTTCTGTAAGACGCTAAGAGGAGGCGGGCGGTTCAAGGAACGCGCGTTGTCTGCTCAGGATGCCCTTTTCTGACTTGGCTGGGAGGTCGGCGGTGGTTTAGATGGCGAAGCCCGGAGGGAGTCTGGAAAGCGCGTGCGGATTTGTCAGTCGTCCCCTCGGCGCAGTCCGTGGACGCTGAAGAGTTGTTGGTCGTCGGTCCAGACGCGCACGGGTTTGAAGCCTGCGCGCTCTGCTAGGGCGTGAAAATCTTTGACGCTGTATTTGTAGGAGCATTCGGTGTGGATGCTTTCGCCTTCGCTGAAGCGGAAGGTTTCGCCTGCAACCAGGACTTGTTGTGGTGCGTTGCTGACGAGGTGCATCTCCATGCGGCTGTCGTGGGGGTTGAAGAAGGCGCTGTGGTGAAAGGCGGCGGGATCGAAGGTGCCTTCGAGTTCGCGGTTGATGCGGGTGAGCAGGTTCAGGTTAAAGGCAGCAGTGATGCCCTGGGCATCGTTGTAGGCAGCATGGAGTAGGTCCTCGGACTTGCGCAGATCCACGCCGATCAGCAGGTGGCCGCCAGGGCCCAGAAGGGTGCCGACTCGATGCAGGAATGCCTCGGCGTCGGGGGGCTCGAAGTTGCCGACGGAAGAGCCGGGGAAGAAGGCTGCGCGCGGCTGGTCATCGGCTTGCAGTGGAAGACTGAAGGGGCGGGAGTAGTCGGCACAGGCAGCGCGTACCTCAATGTCTGGAAAGGCGGCGGCCAGGCCTTCGGCCGAGCGCAGCAGATGTTCGCGCGAGATGTCTACCGGAATGTAGACACGCGGTCGCAGCGCCGCGAGCAGGGTGCGGATTTTCAGGCTGCTGCCGCTGCCGAGTTCGATCAGGACGACATCGTGTCCGAGTAATTCTGCCATTTCGGCGCCATATTGGCGCAGTAGGCCAATTTCGGTGCGGGTCGGGTAGTACTCGGGCAGTTCGCAGATGGCGTCGAACAGTCGCGAGCCCTGTTCGTCATAGAAGAACTTGGGCGGAATGCGCTTTTCCGGCTGTGTCAGCCCGGCTAGGACTTCGGCGCGAATGTCGGCGGGTTCGGGATGGTCGTCGAAAAAACTGACATTCATGCCGCTCCCCCGTCGATGGCGTCGGCCAGGCGCAGCCCGCTGAACTGCCAGCGCTCATGCGGGTAGCAGAAATTGCGGTAGCTCGGGCGCAGGTGATCGCGCGAGGTAGCGCAGGAGCCGCCGCGCAGGACCATTTGATTGCACATGAACTTGCCGTTGTACTCGCCAATGGCACCGGCGGCCGGGCGATAGCCGGGGTAGGGCAGGTAGGCCGAGCCGGTCCATTCCCAGCAGTCGCCATAGAGTTGGCTTAGTTCGCCGACACTGGCCGCGCGCGGGTGCAGGCGCCCGGAGTCGACAAACAGCCCTTCGATTGGGCGTTGCGCGGCGGCATGCTCCCATTCGGCCTCGCTTGGCAGGCGTTTGCCAGCCCAGCGTGCATAGGCTTCGGCCTCGAAGTAGCTGAGATGGCACACCGGAAGTGCGGGTTGCAGCGGGATCAGGCCAGCCAGGGTCATCTCGTGCCAGCTGCCGTCGATTTGCTCCCAATACAGCGGTGCCTGCCAGCCCTGCTGGCGAATCACCGCCCAGGCGTCGGACAGCCAGATGGCGGGGTTGGCATAGGCGCCATCCGCGATGAATTCCAGATACTCGCCATTGGTGACCAGCCGGTCGGCGAGCCGGTAGGGCGCGAGCCAGGTTGGGTGGCGCGGATGTTCGTTGTCGTAGGCAAAGCCTGCGCCTGTGGCGCCGAGTTCCGTCATGCCGCCCTCAATGGCGGTGAAGGTGAGCGGAACTGCCTGCTCGGGGGCGCTGGTGTCGAGGTCGGATCGATAGGCCGGGCGCAGCGGGTTGAAGGCCAGGTGGTGCTTGATGTCGGTCAGCAGCAGTTCTTGATGCTGTTGCTCGTGGTTCAGGCCGATCAGAATGCGCTCCTGCGCGAGTCGCCAGTCTTCCCCGTCGCACTCTTGGATCAGCCGCTGCATGCCGTGGTCGACATGTTTGCGGTAATCGTAGACCTCGGCCACCGTTGGTCGTGACAGTAGCCCGCGCTTGGCGCGCGGCCAGAAGCCGCTCTCGGTCTGTTCATAGTAGGAGTTGAACAGATGATCGAAGCGCGAATGGAATACTTGGTAGCCGGGCAGCAGCGGGCGCAGCAAAAAGTTCTCAAAGAACCAGGACACATGCGCGATATGCCATTTTGGCGGGCTGGCTTCTACCGCAGTTTGCAGTCCGTAGTCTTCGATGGCTAGGGGTTCGCAAAGCTGTTCGGAGAAGGCGCGCACTTGCAGGTAACGCTGCGCGAGTTGCTGGCGCGTGGGTTCGGCGGCTGTCTGCATGGGGAACTCGTGATCGGCCGGAATGTTTGACAATGACCGGAACCCAAAGGGCGGTGGGCCGGTTCAGTGATGAGGTGAAAAAAAGCGGTATTGTACCCGATAAGCAATCCAAAGGGCCGAATCGGTCTTGTGGTCGGGTCGGAAGCCTGGTGAAAAGTTGGGCCAGAAGTGGGATAGAAAGCGGGTCAGAGTCAGAAAAAGGTGACGCCAACCTGAAAAAGCTTTTCGACCTCGGGCACGCGCTGGCGGTCCTGGATGAACAGGATGACGTGGTCGTCGGATTCGATGATCAGGTCGTGATGAGCAATGAGAACATGGTTGCCGCGCACGACGGCGCCGATGGTGGTGCCTTTGGGCAGGCGGATGTCCTCGATGGGGCGTCCGACCACCTTGCTTGAGTTGGCATCACCGTGGGCGATGGCTTCGATGCCTTCAGCCACGCCGCGGCGTAGCGAATGGACCATGACCACGTCGCCCCGGCGCACGTGGCGCAGTAGGCTGCCGATGGTGGCTTGCTGTGGAGAGATGGCGACATCGATGGGGCCGCTCTGCACCAGATCGACATAGGCCGGTCGGTTGATCAGCGCCATGACTCTGCGCGCCCCCAGGCGCTTGGCGAGCATGGCGGAGAGAATATTGGCCTCGTCGTCGTTGGTGACAGCGCAGAAGACATCGGTGTCGGCGATGTTTTCTTCGAGCAGCAATTCTTCATCCGCCGCATCGCCGTGGAGCACGATGGTGCGCTCGAGGGTCTCGGCAATCTGGCGGCAGCGGGTGAGGTCGTGCTCGATAATTTTGACCCGGTAGTGGGATTCGAGCGCGCGGGCGAGCCGGGTGCCGATGTTGCCGCCGCCGGCGAAGATCAGGCGCTTGTAGGGCTTCTCCAGCCGGCGCAGTTCGCTCATGACCGAGCGGATGTGCTTGGGCGCGGCGATGAAAAAGACCTCGTCATCGGCCTCAATCACGGTGTCGCCTTCTGGGTGGATGGCTCTGTCGTGGCGGTAGATGGCGGCCACGCGACTTTCGATGTGTGGCATGTGTTCGCGCAGGGTGCGCAGCTCGTGGCCCACCAGCGGGCCGCCGTAGTAGGCACGCACTGCCACCAGGCGCACCCTGCCTTCGGCGAAGTCCGTTACCTGCAGAGCGCCGGGATGCTCGATCAGGCGCATGACATAGTCGGTGACCAGTTGCTCCGGGCTGATGCGCACATCGATCGGGAAGGCACTGCCGTCGAAGAGTTTCTCTTGCTCCAAAAAGCTTGGCGCGCGCACGCGGGCGATTTTGGTCGGGGTGTGAAACAGCGTGTAGGCTACCTGACAGGCGACCATGTTGGTCTCGTCGCTGTTGGTCACGGCGATGATCATGTCAGCATCTTCGGCCCCGGCGCGCGTGAGCACGTCCGGGTGGGCGCCGTGGCCTTCGAGGGTGCGCAGGTCAAAGCGGTCCTGGAGTTCGCGCAGGCGGATGGGGTCGAGGTCGACCACGGTGATGTCGTTGGCCTCGCTAACCAGATTGGCGGCGACTGAGCTGCCGACCTGGCCGGCGCCGAGGATAATGATTTTCATAGGGGGTGTCCCCGCTCTCGTGGCTCAGCGCCGCTCTTTGATCTCAATGCCGAGCGAGCGCAGCTTGCGGTAAAGATGGGTGCGTTCCATGCCCGCCTCCTTGGCCATTTTGCTGACGTTGCCATTGTGCTTCTCGAGTTGGTAGTCGAGATAGGCTTTCTCGAACAGTTCGCGCGCCTGGCGTAACGGCTGGTCAAAGGACACCATGCCTTCAAGCGGCTGGGTCGGCACCACGGGGGCGCTGCCGAGGGCGGTTTCAACCTCTCCTGGGGAGATCTCGTCACCCGCGCCCAGGATCATCACCCGCTGTACCAGGTTTTTCAGCTCGCGGATGTTGCCGGGCCAAGGGTAATTGCGCAGGAAGTTTTGCGCGCCGACGCTGAAGTGCCGGTAGCTGAGTTTCTCGTGGGTGGCGAAGTAATCGACGTAATAGTTGAGCAAGTCGGGGATATCCTCGGGGTGCTCGCGCAGCGGTGGAATGTGCAGAGGGACCACATTTAAGTGATAGAAGAGATCCTCGCGAAAGTGCCCGGATTGGACTTCTTCTTTCAGATCCCGCTGGGTGGCGGCGATGATGCGCACGTCGATGGGCACTGGCTCGCTGCCGGCGACGCGCAGAAAGGAGCCGGTATCAAGCGCGCCGAACAATTGCCCCTGGGCCTCAAGGTCCATGTCGGCGACTTCATCAAGCAGCAGGGTGCCGCCAGCGGCCTGCTCCAGACTGCCGTAGTGGATGCGCTGGTTTTCCTCGCTGCCGAACAGCTCTCTGGCTGCGTTGCCACGGGCGATGGCGGAGGTGCCAAGATCGACAAAGGGCCGCTCCTTGCGCGCGCTCTGGGAGTGCAGAAAGCGCGCGAAGGTCTCGCGCCCGGAGCCGGGTTCGCCGGTGATCAGCACCCAGGTGTCGTGCAAGGCGATGCGCTTGACCTGTTCGCGCAGGCGTTGCATGACCGCCGAGCGGCCAACTGGCTCATGCACCAGGGGCGTGCGTCGGCGCAGGCCGATGTTTTCTCTTGCCAGCTTGTCGGCCTCAAGCGCGCGCTCGACGGTGAGCAGCAGCTTGGCCATGGACAGGGGCTTTTCCAGAAAGTCGTAGGCGCCGAGTCGGGTGGCCTCAACTGCTGTTTCGACCGTGCCATGGCCGGACATCATGATGATGGGGCAGGGCAGGCCGTCGCCATCCTCGGACCATTCCTTCAGCAGGCTGATGCCGTCGAGATCGGGCATCCAGATGTCGAGTAGCATCAGGTCCGGGCGGCGCTCGCGCAGCGCGCGGCGGGCGGCCTCGGCATTTTCGGCGCCGACCACGACAAAGCCCTCGTCTTCGAGAATTTCCTTGACGGTTTCGCGAATATCGGGCTCGTCGTCGACGACAAAGATGTGGTTCGCGCTCATGATGTTTCAGCGGACTCTGGCGGCTTGGCCCCGGGTGGAGCGGGTGGATCGGGGGCTAGGGTGGATTGTTGGGCGGATTCCTGATCTGCAATTTGGCCTGATTCTTGACCTGTTACCTGTTCTTTTGCTTGATCTGGCGCTTGACCTGGTGCCTGATCAGGCGCCTGATCAGGCGCTTGCCACAGGGGCAGTTGGGCACGGATGCGCGCGCCATGCTCGGTGTTCTGCGCAGCAATGATACCGCTGTGCTCCTCAATGATCTTTTTCACAATGGCAAGCCCCAGGCCAGTGCCTTTGGTCTTGCTGGTGACATAGGGCTCGAAGGCGTTTTGCAGCAGTTTTGCGTCGAAGCCGGCACCATTGTCCTCCACATCCATGACCACTGCCGGGATGTCGATGCCGGTGCTCAAGCTCGAGCGGATTGTGACCTCGGCGTTAGGAGTATTCTCCAACGCCTCAATGGCATTTTTAATGAGATTATGGATCACCTGGCGAAGACGTTTTGAGTCGCCACGGATGCACGCCTTCCCGGCCTTGAGATCGGCCTGGACGCGCACTGGCCCGCCGCGGTAAAGCTCAAGCACGTCGCGAATCAGGGCATCGATCTCGAAGGGGCGATGCTGGATTTCCGGCGAGCGGGCATAGCTGCTGAAGTCATTGACCATGGCCTTCATTGCCTCGACCTGCGCCACGATGGTGGTGGTGGAGCGGTCGACAATGCGTGCGTCCTGCTCATCGAGCTTTTTTAGCAGCTTGTGGCGCAGGCGCTCGGCGGAGAGCTGAATAGGCGTGAGCGGGTTCTTGATCTCATGGGCCAGGCGCCGCGCGACCTCGCCCCAGGCGGCGTCGCGCTGGGCGCGGATCAGCTCGGTGATGTCGTCAAATACCAGCACATAGCCGGTTGCCTCGGTGCCCGAGACCGGCAGCCGGCTGCCCCGGCACATTAGCACCTGGCGGCCCTCGCCGCCGAACAGGGTCACCTCGGCGCGCCAGTCAGCGGTTTTGGTGAACTGGCGTCTCAGGGTCTCCGCCCAGTGGCTGAGCCACGGGTGGCAGGCTTCGAGTTCGTTGAGCGATGGGCTTTGTTGTGGCGGTGATTCCAGGCGCAGAATCTGCCGCGCGGCCGGATTGCTGGTGGTCAGGCGCAGTTCCTCGCTGAAGGCCAGCACGCCGGAGGATAGGCGCCCGAGGACGGTTTCCAGATAGGCGCGTTGTTCCTCGACCTTCTGTTGGCTGCGGGCGGCTTCATCGCGTGCCTGCGCAACCCGTCTGGTCATCGCATTGAAGGATGACACCAGAAAGGCGAGCTCGTCATCGTGCGTTGGCAGCGGGAGTTGCTGATCGTAATCGCCCGAGGCCACTGCTCGGGTGCCGCGCGCAATATCGGCGATGGGCGCGACCAGGCGCTGCGCGGTGCGAAAGGCGGCCAGAAGCGCAGCCATCAGGCCGAAAATCAACACCATGGAAAGTGTCAGCAAGAAGCTGAACTTCAGCGACTGGCGCAGGTACGATAGTTCGGTGTAGCGGTTGTAGGCATCCTCGAGCTGCGCGGCCAGTTCACTGATGCGCGCGGAGGTGGGAAAGATGGCCTGCAGAATCAGGGGTCGCGCGCGTGGATCGTTGACCAGCACCCGCACTTGCAGCTGATTATTGTCGGTTGTTTCGAGTCCGACGTAATCTTCGCCACCGCGCACGCTCTGCATGAGTTTGCGCTCGGGTTGATTGGGTACAAGCTGAAGTGGGTCATCGCTTGCTGTGCCCATGACTTCGCCGGAGTTGCTGAACAAGGTCAGCTCCTGAGCGCCCGCCTGGCGGCGTAACTGCCCGAGGGTCAGCGTTAGTGCCGTGGTTGAGCGGTCCTCGATGCCGGCGAGCAACTGCGAGGCATAGCGCATCATCACCCGTTGGTTGAGATCGAGCGAGGCCTGATTGAGCGTCAGGGCGTTTTCCATCGCCTGATCGATTTCGACGTCGAACCAGCTATCGATGCCGCGCAGCAGAAAGCCAAGCGAGTAGTAATAGACCACACCGACGGGCAACAGCGAGATCAGCGCGAACAATGCCAGCATGCGACCGGTCAGACGCGAGCCGGCGGCCTGGCGGCGGTAGCGTCCGGTCAAGCGGATGATGCTGACCACCACGGTGACCGCCAGCACCATGAGCCCGATCAGCACCAGAAAGAGCAAGGGTACGAAGATGCGGCTCAGGCTCTCGGAGTTCTGCACCGCGTTGCTCATCAGGTCGAGCGCGACCAGCAGCACCAGCAGCAGGGCGCCGATACCAATGGTGCCGATGTTGATCAGACGCGGGCGTTTGCGGGCCATTGGCGGAATTTGGCTGATGACTTTCAGATATCTGGCGGATGTTGGGCCGATGCCTGGCCAGCTCAGGGCTTGAGCGGCCAGTTCGTCCAGTCGCTGGCTTGTTTCCAGGCTGGATGCAGGTAGGCGGTGGGCCGCAGTGGCAGCGGCAGCTGTTCGATATCGAGCGAGACGCGGATTTGCACCTGGTAGCTGGTGTCGGGCTCGAGGTGGTCGCGGTCGAGCAGATGCAGGTCGCGGATGTCGCCGAGCGCATTAATGGCGGCATCGCGGCTGACATAGCTGCGCCCTCCGGTGCCGGGGAGTTGCGTGACCAGATAGGAGTCTGACAGCGGCTTGTAACGGATGCGGTAGCGGAAGGACTGATCCACCAGACTTGGCGTCCAGACCCAGGATTTGACGGGCCGCACCCGGATGTGTACGAGAAGTGTTAGGGGCACGCCGTTATCGAGCGCTTCGAGCGCCTTGGCGCTAAACCCATAGTTAATGCGGCTATTGAGCATGAAGTGCCCGTCCTCGAGACGGGTGCTCGCGTCCATCACCTTGAAGTCAGCGCTGGCTGGGGTGGCTATGCTGACGAGGAAAACCATGCTCAGCAGAGTAAGCAGACCAGCGCTCAGCCGCCGTGGCGCCGTGCTCTGGTATTTGGTCGCCCGTGCGTGGGGGGCGGTCGAGCGGGCATGAGTTTGGATGTGCGTGTCTGTCATTCCTTGACCAGTCTGGCGAAGAAGAAACCGTCGCTGCCATGGGCGCTCGGCAGTCGTTGGCGACCATATTGGCACTCCAGTCCCAAGTCGACCGGGATTCTGGCTTCCCGGGCGTCGGGATGTCGCGCCAGAAAGGCAGCGATCTGTTGCGTATTTTCCTCCGGTAACAGGGAGCATGTCACGTATAGCATTTCCCCCCGGGGCCTGATCAGGGGCCAGAGGGCATCAAGCAGCCGCGCCTGGGTGTCGGCCAGTGCGGCAATATCTTGATCGCGCCTGAGCCACTTGATGTCCGGATGGCGGCGAATGACCCCGGTGCCAGAGCAGGGTGCGTCGAGCAGAATCCGATCATAGTCTTGTTCGGCCCAGTCGCCACGCGGCTGGGTGGCGTCGGCTTGGTGGATTTCGGCATGCAGCTTCAGGCGGGCGAGGTTGGTGGCCAGGCTTTGCAGGCGGGAGCTGTCATGGTCCAGTGCCCAGAGCTTGAGCTGGTTGCCGGCTAGTTCTTGCAGGTGTGCGGTTTTGTTGCCAGGTGCGGCGCAGGCGTCCAGCACTCTCTGGCCGGGTTCGGCACCAAGCAGGGCTGCTGCATGCTGGGCTCCGGCATCCTGCACTGACACCAGTCCGTCCCGATAACCGGGCAGCTGGCTGACGGGCATGGGGGCGTGCAGTTGGAGTCCGTCCGGGCAGTCGGCCAGCGGTGAGGCATCAATGCCGGCGGTATGGAGTTGCTCGCGGTAGGCGTCTTGCGCAATTCGCAGGCGGTTCACGCGCAAGAACATCGGTGCCCTTTCGTTGCTGGCCGCGATGAGCTGTTGCCAGTGTTCGGGCCAGGCGGTTTGCAGGCGCGCGAGCAGCCAGGGTGGGAAGAGGGTGCGGGCTGCTTCGTCTTGTTCGATACTTGCGCAAAGTTCGGCGCGTTCACGCACAAAGCGCCTCAGGGTGGCGTTGAGGAGTCCGCGCGCCCAGGGTTTGTCCAGGTTGGCGCTGGCCCCAACGGTTGCCGCCACTGCGGCATGCTCGGGCAGCGCGAGGGCATCGAGCTGATAGAGCCCAATGCGCAGTAGGCAGCGCAAGTCTTGATCGCGCGCTTTCAGCGGGCGTTGCAGGAGGCAATCGCTCAGGGCGTCGAGGCGCGGCAGGCTGCGCAGGACGCCAAAGCAGAGTTCCCGCAGCAGCGGCAGGTCGCGCGCAGGGAGTTGCGTCTTGGCGGATGCGTCCTCGCCATGGGGCGCCAACGCGGCTGTTAGCGAGCGACCCTGTTCCAGCACCTGGGTCAACACCCGAGCCGCAGCGGCGCGCACGGCTGCGCCTGGCTCGGCTGTGGGAGGGGCCTGGTGGCGACGACGGGGATGAGCGCTCGTGCTGGTTGGGTTAGCCAAAGCGTGCGCCATGGATCTGCCTGGCATTGAGAAAATCGGCCGCCGACATCGCGCGCTTGCCTGGCGGCTGGAGTTCGCCGATGCGCAGGGCGCCGTCGCCAGTCGCCACCAGAATGCCGGACTTGTCGGCACTCAGGACGGCGCCGGGGGGCTCTGGGCTGTTGTGCGCGTCTGGCGCGGCGGCCCACAGCCGGATGGTCTCTTCACCCAGCTGGGTCTGGGCGACTGGCCAGGGGTTGAATGCGCGAATGCGGCGGTCGATTTCCGCCGCGCTCTGGGTCCAGTCGATCAGCGCCTCGTCCTTGGTGAGCTTGTGCGCGTAGCAGGCGCCTTCTTGCGGTTGGGGTTGGGGCACAATCTGCTCGGCAAGAATTGCTGGCAGGGTGTCAATCAGGAGTTCGGCACCCAGGGTGGCGAGACGGTCATGCAGACTGCGACCGGTCTCCGTGGGGCCAATGTCGGTCTCCCGTCGCGCGAAGATGGGACCTGTATCTAGCCCCCGCTCCATCTGCATTAGCTCCACCCCGGTCCGGCTGTCGCCAGCGAGAATGGCGCGCTGGATGGGCGCGGCCCCGCGCCAGCGCGGCAGCAGGGAGGCGTGGATGTTCAGGCAGCCGAGTCTGGGTGCGGCAAGGACGGCGGACGGCAGCAGCAGCCCATAGGCAATCACTACCATCAGCTGTGCGCCATAGTCGCTCAGGCGCTCGCGTACGGCTTGATCTTTGAGTGTTTCAGGCTGTTCAACAGCCAGCCCGGCATCGAGCGCCGCTTGCTTGACGGGGCTTGGCTGCGGCTTGCGCCCGCGCCCGGCGGGGCGGTCGGGTTGGGTGTAAACCGCTGCGATCGGATAGCCAGCGGCAAGCAGGGCCTTGAGCGCAGGCACGGCGAATTCCGGCGTGCCGGCAAACAGCAGGGGAGGGTGGGATGAAGGCATGGGGTCTACAGGCGTTGGGCGCCAGCGGCGCCCATGAATCACAAATGGCTCAGATGGCCGCCTGCTGGCGGGCGGCGGCACGTCGCGGTGGGGCCTGGCGCGGCGCGCGCTGGTCCTTCTCGAGTTTGCGGCGGATGCGCTGGCGCTTCAGGCTCGAGAGATAATCGACGAACAGCTTGCCCTCAAGGTGGTCGATCTCGTGCTGAATGCAGACGGCGAGTAGCCCGCCGGTTTCCAGCTCGAATGACTTGCCCTTGCGGTTGAGCGCGCGCGCCCGCACGCGCTCGGCGCGTCGCACGGTTTCGTAGTAGCCGGGGACTGACAGGCAGCCTTCGTCCATTTCCTCCTCACCCTCGAGGGCGAGAATCTCCGGGTTGATCAGCACCACCGGCTGGTTATGATTTTCCGAAATATCGATCACGACTATGCGCTTGGCGATGCCGACCTGAATGGCGGCAAGCCCGATGCCAGGGGCTGCGTACATTGTTTCAAGCATGTCGTCGACGATGCGCTGGATGTTCGCATCGACCTGCGCGACCGGTTCAGCGTGGTTTCTCAGCCGGGCATTTGGAAAGGTTAGGATTTCGAGTTTCGCCATAGAGTTGAACTCTTTTCTTCAGATAGCTGGTAAGATTGGCGCTTAATGACTAATATCACCATGATACACCATGATTAAAGTATGCAGGCGAGGCATCGAGTCAGATTCCGGCCGCGATCCGGATCGGACGATATAACAGCGTCAGGAGGCGTCATGTTGCGAGAAATTCGGCCATTGGTTCATCGCGGGCTGACTTGGGTCCGTCCTTCAATGCTGGGCGCGACGGCAGCAGTGCTGCTGGTCGCTGGCTTGTCAATCACAGCAACCGCCGGCGCGGTCGAACTGCGCCCGGATCATCCCGAGCGTTATACCGTCAAAGTGGGCGATACGCTTTGGAGCATTGCCTCGCGCTATCTCGACGCGCCCTGGCGCTGGCGTGATATTTGGCAGGAAAACCCGGGCGTTGCCAATCCCAATTTGATTTACCCAGGGGATGTGCTGACGGTCACTTACCACGGGGGTCAGCCTCGGGTGCGGGTGGAGGGCGGAATGCGCGTGGTCCGTCTCGAGCCGCGGGTGCGCTCCGAGCAACTCGATGCTGCCATTCCGACCATCCCAGTCAGTGCAATCGGCCCTTTCCTGTCGCGCCCGGTGGTAGCAAATGAAAAGCAAATCGACGCCGCGCCCTATGTCGTCGGATTTCCGGATGACCGCGCCGTGGCCGGAGTTGGAGATACCATCTTTGTGCGCAGTATTTTTGCCGAGCCCGGCACCCGCTGGGAGATTCTGCGACCGGGCAAGGAGTTCCTCGATTACGAAACCGGCGAGCCCCTGGGCTTCGAGGCCGCTTATGTAGGTAGCGCCGAACTGGTGCAGAGCGGCGATCCGGCAACGCTGACAATCACTCGGATGACCCAGCAGTCGATGCCTGGGGATCGGTTGCGTCCGGCCGAGGACGAGAAGGCCATCCGCGCCTTCCTGCCGCGCCCGGTTACCGATGCGAGCAGCGGGCATGTCATCGCGGTGCTCAATGGCGTGTCGCAGATCGGACAGTATGACGTGGTGGTGATTGATCGTGGCACCGACAACGATGTTCAGGTTGGAGACGTGTTCGGCGTTTACCGCGGGGGCGATGTCAAACAGGACAAGGTCAAGGCGCGCAAAGACGAATGGAACTGGCGCAACGAGAGTCCGCTGGATGCCGACTTTTGGTACGGCGACTGGGAGGTGACCGGCTGGCGACGCAATCAACTCAGCGACAACGCGCCCCTGCCCTTGCATGTGGAAGCGCGCAAGAAGACCGATGACTATGTGGTTCCCTTCTGGCCGGCGGGCACGGCCATGGTCTTCAGAAGCTTTCCCCGGGTCAGTTTCGCGCTCATCATGAGTGCCAGGGCGGCGCTCCATGTCGGCAATCCTGTCTCGGCGCCGCCGCAATAGACCGGATGCCCGGCTGATGGGGGCTCGTTTCACATGATAGCGCCCGTCATCGCGGAACCTGTGACGGACGAACTGCGCGCCCTGATCGCGCTGGTGCAGACCCGGGGCCTTGGCCCACGGCGCATTGATCAGCTTCTGTCGCGCTGTGGCAGCGCCCAGGCGGCGCTGGCGGCGGGCGAGCGACTGTGGAGCGAGTTGCGCCTGCCGGCGGATAGCCAGGCCGAGCTTGCGCGCCCGCACTGGCACGGCGTCGACCAGACGCTGCATTGGGCCGAGCACGAAAGCGCCTGGCTGTTGGCGCGATCTAACCCGGCTTATCCGCCCAGGCTGGCCGAGATCGCCAGTGCGCCGCCGCTGTTGTTTGGCCTTGGTGACCCGGCGCTGCTGTGCGAGCCCCAGCTTGGTGTGGTTGGCAGTCGCAATCCAACGGCCAGTGGCGCCGAGACCACGCGCGAGTTTGCAGCCGCCCTGGCCGGGCTGGGTCTGGTGATTACCAGCGGGCTGGCCATGGGTATCGACAGCGCCGCGCATCAGGGAGCATTGACCAGCGGGTGCACTATCGCCGTGCTCGGGACCGGGCCGGATCGGATTTATCCCCAGTGCAACCGCGAGTTGGCCCGCCACATTCTAAAAGCCGGTGCCCTAGTGACCGAGTTTCCTCCCGGTGTGGGGCCGCACAGTAGCCATTTTCCCAGGCGCAATCGCATCATCAGCGGTTTGAGTCTGGGCGTTTTGGTCACCGAGGCCGCGCCCCGCAGCGGCTCTCTGATTACAGCGCGCTATGCGGTCGAGCAAGGACGTGAGGTCTTTGCGATTCCTGGCTCTATTCACAATCCGCTGGCGCGCGGCTGTCACGCACTCATTCGCGATGGCGCCAAGCTGATCGACAGCATCGATCAACTGCTGGAGGAATTACAGGCGCAGCTCAAGCCGCTGACAGAATTGTCCAGGTCTCCAGCCGGCGCTGCGACAGGGCTGGAGGTGACTGACCAAGCAGGGCTTACGGATGGTCTTGATGCCGATCAGCACAAGCTGCTGGATCTGCTTGGGTACGATCCCATCACGCCGGATGAGCTTATCCAGCGCAGCCAGATGCCGGCGCGGGAGGTGGCCTCCACCCTGCTGCTGCTCGAGCTCCAGGGGTTGGTCAATGCCCATCCTGGTGGACGTTACAGCCGGAGCTGAGATGCCTGACGTTGACCGTAATCTCATGGATCAATTCTCCGGGGTGGCCGGGCCCATGAGCGTCAGATTCGGCTGAATGCTCGATGCTTGATGTTCGATGAAGAAGATCGAGATTTTTTCCTGTCGCCGTGCGCCGGCCTTGCCGGTAGAATGCCGCCCTAGCCCAAATTTGAGGTGATCGCATGTCAGAAACCATGGTCGATGTCCTGATTTACCTGTTCGAGAATTACATGGCCGACGAGGAGAATTCCCCTGTCGATCAGCACGAGCTTGAGCAGGAGCTCAGTCAGGCCGGCTTCGGCACCATGGAAATCTCCCAAGCCCTGCACTGGCTTGATGAGCTTGCCAGCCGCATGAGCACCGGCACGGGTGAGAGCCTGTCCGCCGGCGGTGGCTCCATGCGCGTCTACTCCGACCCCGAGCAACGAAAACTCGATGTTGATGGTTGCAGCCTGCTGATGTTCCTCGAACAAAGCGGCATTCTCGATCCAGTCAGCCGCGAGCTGGTCATCGACCGCGCCCTGGCTATCCGCCAGGCCGTGGTCTCGGTCGAGGAGCTGAAGTGGATCGTCCTGCTGGTGCTCATGAACCGTCCAGGCCAGGAACAGGCTTTCTTTCGGATGGAAGACATGGTCTACGATGAGGCCCCGGCTTATCTGCACTGACAGCCCGCGCTTTTGCTCTAAACCGCGTCACCTGATTACCGCCATGGCCTCGGTCTGACAGATCGCCCGCTACCGCAGCGCTTCGGCTGACGCGCCCGCGAACGAAAGTGGAAAATCTCGCTCCCTCCCTTGACGTAAGCGCCGGCATCGTCTTTCCTGATAAGGACAGTGCCGCCTCGGCGGCGATCTCTTATACCAATCGCAAACTGGTTTTCGGTTTTGGGTCGGGCGACCCAGAACGAGCCGAAATCTCAAAGGGTTTCGGTATATGCTCCAGTTGAGCCCCACGGAAGATTTCATGAATCTGGTCATCGTCGAATCCCCCGCCAAAGCCAAGACGATCGAGAAATATCTCGGCAAGGAATTTGAGGTCCTGGCCTCCTACGGCCATGTGCGCGACCTGGTGCCCAAGGAGGGCGCGGTCGATACCGAGCATGGCTTTGAGATGAAGTACCAGGTCATCGAGCGCAACGAGAAGCACGTCCAGGCCATCGCCAAAAAGCTCAAGAATGCCGATGCGCTCTATCTCGCGACTGACCCGGATCGCGAAGGCGAGGCGATTTCCTGGCATCTGTATGAGCTGCTGAAAAAGCGCCGCCAGATTGGCAAGCGCCCGGTTTACCGGGTGGTCTTCAACGAGATTACCAAGAACGCGGTGCAGGATGCGGTGGCCAACCCGCGCGAGCTGTCGGTCGATCTGGTCAATGCCCAGCAGGCGCGGCGCGCGCTGGATTATCTGGTCGGCTTTAATCTCTCGCCCTTGCTATGGAAGAAAATCCGCCGTGGGCTGTCCGCCGGGCGGGTGCAGAGCCCGGCGCTGCGCCTCATCTGCGAGCGCGAGAACGAGATTGAGGCCTTCGTCAGCCGCGAGTATTGGAGCGTCGATGCCGATGTGGCCAAACCCGATGCGGCCAAGGAGCACAAACCCTTCAGCGCCAAGCTGGTGGAGTTGGGCGGGGAGAAGGTCGAGCAGTTCAGTATCGTCAATGGCGAGCAGGCGGCGGATGCCGAAAAGCGCATCGCCGATGCGGCCCAAGGCAAGCTGCATGTCGATCAGGTCGAGCGCAAGCAGCGCAAGCGCAACCCGGCGCCGCCCTTTATTACCTCAACCTTGCAGCAGGAGGCCGCGCGCAAGCTCGGCTTCACCGCGCAGCGCACCATGCGCGTCGCGCAGCAGTTGTATGAGGGCGTCGATCTGGGCGGCGAGGCCGTGGGTCTGATCACCTACATGCGCACCGATTCGGTCAATCTGGCGCAAGAGGCGCTGGATGAAATCCGGGCCTATGTCACCGAGCGCTACGACTCCCGGCATCTGCCCGACAAGGTGCGGCTGTTCAAGACCAAATCCAAGAACGCCCAGGAGGCGCACGAGGCGGTACGACCAACCTCGATTTTCCGTGAGCCCAAGGCGGTGCGCGCGCATCTGAGCTCCGAGCAGTTTCGTCTCTATGAGCTGGTCTGGAAGCGCACTCTGGCCTGCCAGATGGCCCATGCGCTGATCAATCAGGTGGCTATCGTGCTGAGCGCCGGCGGGCCCGACGCGCCCGAGGGGATTCGCTTCCGTGCCACCGGCTCGACCGTCGCCGAGCCCGGCTTCATGCGCGTCTATCTCGAAGGCCGTGATGACAGCAAGCAGGCCGAGGATGACGAGGAACGCATGTTGCCGGCGCTCGAGGAAGGCGAACTGGTCGATCTGCTCGCCATCCGCCCCGAGCAGCACTTCACCGAGCCGCCGCCGCGCTACTCGGAGGCATCCTTGGTCAAGGCGCTGGAGGAATTCGGCATCGGGCGGCCGTCGACCTACGCTTCCATCATCTCCACTCTGCAGGATCGCGAGTATGTGACGCTCGATAACAAGCGCTTCATGCCGAGCGATGTCGGGCGGGTGGTGAATAAGTTCCTCACCGCGCATTTCACCTCCTATGTGGATTACGACTTCACCGCCCGACTCGAGGACTCCCTCGACGCCGTCTCGCGCGGGGAGGGCGACTGGATTCCCGTGCTTGAGCAGTTCTGGAAGGCGTTTAAGGAGCGGGTGGATTACACCCAGGAAAACGTCCAGCGCAGTGAGGTGACTCAGGAGGCCATCGACGAGAAATGCCCCGAGTGCGGTGGGCAGTTGTCCAAGCGCCTCGGCCGCAACGGGCTCTTTATTGGCTGTACTAACTACCCGGAGTGCAGCTACACCCGCGATCTGCACCAGGACGGCGACGCGGCGGCCAAGGAGCCGGAGATCGTCGAGGGGCGCACCTGCCCCGACTGTGGTTCGCCCTTGGAAATCAAGCGCGGGCGTTACGGCAAGTTCATCGGCTGCAGCGGCTACCCCAAGTGCCGCCATATCGAGCCGCTGGAGAAGCCCGAGGATACGGGGGTCGCCTGCCCCAAGTGCAACAAGGGCAGCTTGCAGAAGAAACGCTCGCGTCGCGGCAAGGTGTTCTACTCCTGCTCCACCTATCCAAAATGCGACTACGCGGTCTGGAACGAGCCCCTGGCCCAGCCCTGCCCGCAATGCAGCTGGCCGGTGCTGACGCTCAAGGTCACCAAGTCCAAGGGCGCGCAGTTTGCTTGCCCGCAAAAGGAATGTGGCTATGTGGCGGCGGCGGATGAGTCCTTGCTCGAAGGTCAGGGCGATGCACCTGGTGGACAGCCAAAGTCCAAAGAGCAAGAAGCCGCCGCAGCCGAGGTTTGACGGCAGGACTGGGCCGTTAGGATTGGCTGGCAGGATCGAACGATGACCCATCGCTTGCGACTGGCCCGCGACTGCCTGCGCTCCGGCGGAGTAGTCGCCTATCCGACCGAAGCCGTCTATGGCCTGGGCTGCGACCCCCGCAACGAACCAGCCATTGAGCGTCTGCTGCACCTCAAGCACCGCGCGCCGGATAAGGGACTCATTCTAATCGCCGCAGACTTTGCTGGCCTGCATGCCTATGTGCAGGATCTTGCACCCGAGCGCATGGCCGAGATTCTCGCCACCTGGCCGGGGCCCAACACCTGGCTGCTGCCAGTGCGCCCGGAGACCTCCCGGCTGCTTAGCGGGCGTTTCGACACCCTGGCAGTGCGCGTTACTGCGCATCCCCTGGCCGCTGCGCTCTGTCGCGCTTTCGGTGGCGCCCTGGTCTCGACCAGTGCCAATCTGGCTTCTCGCCCCCCGGCGCGCCATGCCCGGCAACTCAGGCGCCGCCTCGGCGGTCTGCCGGACGACGTCCTGGTCGGAGACTGCGGCGGGGAGCACCGCCCATCCTGCATTCGCGACGGGCGCTCCGGGCGGGTATTGCGCGCTTGATGCTGGAAAAAACCGCAATACGCGACAGGATGACAACACCCGAAAACGTCCCCCACACTGACGTGCGATCAGCGCTTGACGATATTTCCAGTGTTTTGCGGGATGAAGTCGTCCAGGATTTGGCTCGCACCGAAAATGTTCGCATCGAGCGCATCCTCTCGCGCGGCCATGTATCCCCGGAATCAGGCTGGTACGATCAGGATGAGCATGAATGGGTGATGGTGTTACAAGGGGCAGGTCGGCTGCAATTCGCTAATGGCGATGATGTGCAACTACAACCCGGCGACTACATCACCATTCCTGCGCACTGCCGGCACCGAGTGTCCTGGACGCACCCGGAACAAGTCACTATTTGGTTGGCTGTGTTCTATCGCTAGTCGTGTTTATATAAATCATAAAGTCAATTTGTAGTCGTAATTCGCCCTGTTGGTGTAGAAGCAAAAGCCCGGTCAATCGACGACTTCGCCAAGGCGGAGCAAAGCTCTGCCTGCGACTAGATTGGCCTCAATCTCCTTAAAGGTGCGTCCGCGCGTTTCCGGCACATTGTCAGCAGCGTGGTTCTTTGCTGCTGGTCGATGCTGTGAGAATCGGATGCCCCGGCATGCGCCCACTTGATCGATGGCCATCCGCGTTCCCGTCGTTAACACTGGGTGCCAGGGTCGCTTAGCAATCATCGAGCAAGGCTTGTCCTGATTAGCAAGCTTCTTCAGCTACCAGAATTGCCGACGACAAACTGAAAAATGGCGCACACTGAGTTACCTCATTCTGCCTCAGGACCAAACCATGCCGATGAATCGCGTTCAATTCCAAACCGGCCTGTCGTTGCCGGATTTTCTCGCGCAATTTGGCACCGAGGCGCAGTGCGAAAACGCCGTGGAGCAGGCACGCTGGCCTGAGGGATTTCGTTGTCCCGACTGCGGGCATGCCCATGCGTACATTCTCAAAGGTAGCAAACACAAAACCTTTCAGTGCCGGGCGTGCCGCAAGCAAACCGCGCTGATCGCCGGGACCCTGTTCCAAGGCACGCATCTGGAGCTGACGCTCTGGTTTCTGGCGATCTATTTGATCAGCCAGGCCAAGACCGGGCTGTCGGCCTTGGCACTGAAACGCCTACTCGGCGTCAGCTATCCGACCGCTTGGCTGCTGCAACACAAACTCATGCAGGCGATGTGCGAACGCGACAGCGCCTATACCCTCGTTGGTGACATCCAGGTCGATGATGTCTATCTCGGCGGAGAGCTCACCGGCGGCACAGCTGGACGGGGCTCGGAGAACAAAGTGCCCTTCGTTGCGGCCGTCTCGCTGACACCCGAGGGGTATCCGCAGTACGCGAAAATGGCGCCCGTCCCAGGCTTCACTCGCAAGGCCATTGCCAACTGGGCAGCCAGTGACTTGACCCCTGGGTGTCGGGTAACTTCCGACGGCTTGGGCTGCTTTGCTGGCGTGACCGATGCTGGATGCCAGCACAGCCCTATCGTCGTTGGTGCCCTCAAGCCAAGGGATCTGCCGCAATTTGCTTGGGTCAACACCGTCCTGGGCAACCTCAAAACTAGCTTCGGCGGCGCTTACCACGCCTTTGATTTCGCCAAATATGGCAAACGTTATCTTTCCACCTTAGCCTATCGCTTCAACCGCCGCTTCGACCTCGACACAATTCAAAATCGCTTGCTCGTCGCAGCGGTCACGATTGGACCACGCCCGCAACGCTGGCTTCGGGCTGCTGAGGAATCTTGCTAATCAGGAGGCTTGTTGCTCGAAAACGCCACACCGAATGTCCTGAATGGCACGGTCGAGCCGCTCCCGATTGCGCGGCGAGTGTTGGAGATAGGCGGTTTCCTGGTAGGCGCTCTCTTCCTGCTACGGTTTGGCCTGCTGACACCGACCATTGTTCTGAACCTTCGGCTTGACTCGGATGCACAGGAGAAAGCCGTCGCTTGAGCCAGGGTAGGGTGATGAGGCAGGGACGTCCGTTACCGGTCATGCAGCCTTGGGGCCGCAGGACTGAAAAAAATGGTGACACTGTTTAATCGTCTATACTATGATGACGTGAATGTGAACACCGAAGCATTAGACGCTGCGCTAGACGTTCGTCGGCCACGCCTGCTGCCCGGCGGTTGCTAAATGCGACTCCGTTATGTGTATAAAAGCGAGGACTTCGCCAGAATGCGGCGTGGTCCGCCTAGTTCCGGCGGCTCGTTAAAGATTTGTCCATCGGATGTCGGTTCGGGCGCTTCGGTACGCGAAAACCATGTGAACGATGCGCCGGCGGATTGGCGTGCTATTAGACTTCGCCCGGATGGGTGGTTCGGAAATTAATTCAACCCTGGCCCCATTAATTCTGGCCCCATTAATTCAATTGCTTAAAGGGCATAGTTTTTTTATAACGATTGAACAACAAGGAGCATTAAACCATGTCAGATGATGAAAATACAAATTTAGGCCCAAAAAAAACTATATCGTATCGCCGCATTTGTTGCTGCCGTTATTTCCTGTCTAGTTGGACTTGTTCAGTTTTTAGTGTCTCGGAACTTCCAATTATTTGAGGAGAATACAACCTTTCTAATTATACCAATGGCGGAAGGCAGCTAAACTTAGTCAACGAAATCGCCAAACAGTCAGGGCAAATATGTGTATTTTGACAATGTTTTCATTTACCTCGGGGATGATCAAAGCAAAGAAAAAAGATGGGGAAATGACAGGGGTGTGACGTACATGATCAATTTTAGAGATTTGACAAGCCCGGAGCTAGGCGATTCACATCAAGCGACTGATCCTGTAATTGCTTCTGACCTTTTAAGTTACTATGGGCTTATGCCAGAAGATCGAAAAAGGATTGAGGAGATGCTGGGTTTGAATATGAGTGGATACAATATACATATTATCTTTAATGACACCTTGGATAACAGGAACGAGTATTCAAGTATTAACCTCTTCACAGCAGAAGGAACAGCGGATTTATTGATGGCCCGTTCCATATAAAGGATGTTTAAAAGAGTGAAGCGGTCCAGTATGAAGTCACCGCGCCTTTGCTTGATTCATACGAAAAGAAGCAAGTGGAGTGCACCAAGAAAGACTGGCCTTGGATCGGTAAAAAAGTGTTTTGCCAATTCCTTTAGATTCACAATTTCAGAGCGCTACACTTTTTGGTCTATTTGGCTTGAAATCGACGAATGATTATTAGGGGTGTATTTTTTAAAAGTTTCCTTTCAACGGTATCTTCGATATGCTAAATACACATGAGTCGGGGTACCGTTACCTTTATCCTGATCGTGCAGGCGATCTGTGCATGAAGTGGTATCGATAGATTAATAGGCCTGCGACTATATGATGTTTTAGGGGGACATTGGCTGTGATGATAGATGGATATTTCAAACACCTGAGAGTTCTCTTGGTGATAGCCGTTGTTGAAGCTTTAGGCACCGGCTTTGCTACCGCGAGCCAGGTGGAGCTGGTTGAAATCATAGCCGATGAAAGCGGGTCGACAATACCCGAGGCGCGGGGGGGGGGCTTTCGAAAGGCGGATCATGATTTGGCCGGTCAAATGACTGATCCGCTAACGTTGCCCAGTCAGCCACAGGCGATTCCTACGGCCGTTCACAAGAACCGAAGGCGCACTTTCAGGAGCGATACACTACTGAAACGGGGTGAGCGGGACGGAGCCGCCCTTTTAAGGCGTGGCGCGATGGTGCGGGTCAACCAATTAGGCAACATCCCTGAGTCCCTGATTGGTAACGATCAGGCTTCAGGGCAACCCGAGGCGGACGCCCAGGCCTTAAAAATTTCCCTAACATCCAATGTCCCCGTTATTTCCGGGACTCGCACGATTTCGGAAGACAATGGCATAGCCTTAAATATTCCTTCCGCTGAGCCACAGTTCTCGGGTAAGCAGGAAGCCACGGATCCAATAACCGTCGCTGAATCCGGAACGGCAGTCCGCGATCACGGGGAAGCAGTCGACAAAGAGCAGATTGAAGTAATCGCGGGCGGTGTCGGTATTGATCAGGCAGGTGCGCTGAAGAATGCATACAGCAATGCCATTCAACAGGCCCTTGGAGTCTATGTAGACGCCGAAATGCTGGTACAGAACAGTGATTTGGTCAAGGACGAGGTGCTGACGCATTCCCGTGGCCTGATCAAAAAGGTTGATATCCTTGATGAAAGTGTCGCAGATGGCTTGCACCATGTCAGGATCCGGGCATTAGTGCTCAAGCAACCGTTGCTTGAGAAAGTGACGCCAATCTTGAAAACAACAGCGCGGGTTGACGGGGTGAGCATTCATAGCCAAGTGGTTTCTAAGGACCAGGCGCAGGCTGACGCAGCGGCACTCTTAGCTGAGGTTCTCAAGCCGTTTATTGGACCGACGCTGTTTGTTTTTGAGCTTGGAGGGGATATAAAAAGTAAAGAGGGCGCTAAGGATACTTTGATTATCCCGATTAGAGTTCGTCCAAACCTCGAAGCTTACGATGCCGCGGTGAAAAAATTCCAAGTTGTTGCTGATCAAATTAGTTCCTCTAAGAAGCCGCACCTCTACGAATCTGACGGAATAAATCGCCCCAATCCTGACTATGGTTGTGACACTATTAATATTAATACTTGGCGAAGTTCAAATTTTAAGCAAACGAAATGGGTTAGTTACGCGTTTGATTTCCCATGGCACAAGAAGAACAGAGGTTTCTATAGCCCATATACTGTTGACGAGAGCGTGATTGCTGAATCTGTTTTTGAGAATTTGCTTGAAAAGGAATTGTGGGTGACTCTTCTGGATAAAGAAAATCAAGAAATTGGTATGACTTCAGTCTCTGTTGATGAACGGTTCTCTGCGTTGAATGACAATAGATGGTGCAATATATATCCAGGGCTTTTTCAGTTGAAACCCGCCCACGACTATGTCCTAGAAGCCGAGATGCCCCTTCAAACTGACGAAATCGAACAAATTAAGAATGTTCGAATTGAACTGATGGATAAATAGCGAGGATTTACCTTATGCAACAAGCTCAGATTTTCCGGTGCGAAAGAAATATCACGAAATTGATTGATCTTCGCCTTTTACCAGTTTACGCGGCACTCCTTCTTGGGCTCTGCGTCGGTTTGACCGGCAATGTGATGGCTCAAGAACTATCTGCCGATGACTTCCTATCTCCCGTGGCGGCTGCAACACCCGCTGAAGCGGAGGAATTGACCACGATCGAAGGCCCCGTTCAGGAAATCGATGACTCCGTCACCGGCGAACAGGTGGTGCAAGCAGAAACCGCCCAAGATGCCATCAACTATGTTGTCAATCAACGCTCGGTTGGTGCAGAAATGATGCGATTCGGCTCCGGTATTGGTTGGGTGGCCACCGGACAAGGAAGTTACGAGGTGATGGAGAATCCGACGGCGACCCGGATTGCAAAACGCAATGCCTACGTGCGGGCCTTCATGGAGGCTAAGGCGAAATTGGCCGAGGCTCTGGACGGGTTGTCGAGCGAGGGGCAAACTGTCATCTTGGAAGCGATGGAGTCCGAAACCAACGCCGCAGCGGACTTGGCCAACTTCACATCAACGCAAGAAGAAAAGCTGGAGCAGGCGGTACAGATGCTGCTTAAAGGGTTCGTTGTTTATTCAGTCGAAGACAATACCGAGAGCAAACAGGTGTTTGTCAGTATTGTCACTACCCCTAAGACACGCGGTCAGTTCAATCGACCGACCGGGAACGGTCTGGAGGCGACCTCAGTACGCGAAGGCCTGGACCAAGTACTGACTGAAATAAAAAACGGCTTAGTTCCGCCCGTCGGTGGTCGAATCATTTCCGTTCCGGCGACCGGCGAGATGGCCTTTGTCGGCTTTGGGTCTGATGTGGTACGCACGAGTTCTAACGCCAGTTTGCAGGCTAAGCAGAAATTGAACGCGCAAAAAATCGCTAACATGCGTGCGTCAGATGCACTCGTTGGGCTACTGATTGGAGATGATACGAGTTGGAAGAGCAAACTAGACGATCAAACGCAACAAATCATCGCCGAGTTCGAGGATAGCGAAGGAGAAAGTGGTGATGTCACCCGCGAACGTTTCGAGCAAGCCAGAACGACCTTCGTCAATACCCAGGCAAGCTCCGAGGAGTTCCGGTCTTTGCGACGCGGTGTACTTCCTCCAGGGGTTCAGCGCAAGAGCTTCGCAAGCCCGGATGAAGCAGAGGTGTATGCTCTTGCTGTTTACATTCCTTCCATCACGAAAATGGCCGCCGATACCGCGAAAGAGATGGGTGACGCACAATTGATCCAGCCGCTTCAAACCGTTACTGGCGGGAGTGGATCAGGGGAAACAGGTAAAACAACGAACCCCGCTGCTGGGAGTCCACCCGCGACGATACTGCAGGGTCCGACGGGCCAGATTCACAATGATCAGGATTTGTGATTCGACCCACCGATTTACACCCGCGCCACGAGCGCGGGCAAGATCGCTCGTGAGAACCGGGCTGATTTCTATTCTGCTCGCGCTCGTGACATTCAAGTCGGGCGCTTATTCACCAAGCGGCTCGGATCATATCGATCTTTGGATTGGCAACCTCCCGATGCCGGTGTCAGCCCGGGAGGCGTTACGGGCCCGACGCGAGGTGTCTCCGAAGTCGAATCAGTGGTTGACCGAGCAGGACGGACGGGTCTACGTTCTGGTGGCATTGCCCTTGGCTGCGGGAATGCCAGGACCGGTTAGGATAAGCAAATCCGGTGTTGCTGAAATGAAAGCACGCCATGCGCTATTGTTGTACGCCGTCGGAGAGCATTTTGAGCAACTTGGCTATTCCAACCGAGAAGCCATTGCTCAGGCCCTGGTCGCGGTAGAGGCAGATACTTCAGGTCGACTTCTTCGTGGAGTGCAAAGTCGCGCCACTCTGCTTGCCGATCAGGCGGTCGCTTTCGTCTGGACCGACGTGAAAAACCTTTCTGTATTACGTCATCGACCACCGTCGGTCGAGCAATTCCTTCCGGCCTACTGCGTCGCCCTCTACCCGACAGCGCAAGCCCTTTTCATCGAGAACCAGTATTCCGAAGCGCTCCAAATCTATCAGGCGATGCACCAACTCCAGTGTCCTCGACCGCTGGCATACTTTCTTGACGCCGCTGATTGTTTTCTCGCACTTGAGCAACCTCAAGATGCCGGGCGCATGGCAAGGCATGTACTAACCCAACCCGATGCAGCGCTTAGTTCGGCGATTGTTGAGCGCGCTGGAGATATTCTCCATCAATGTGGCGCCGATGAGGATGCTGAAAAGGCTTACGAACTTGCCCTGGGGTTGCTACAACAGCAACGGTAAGCAGCCTTTGCCTGGCATTGTGTCGCCTCCAACAAGTGAACTATTGAGACCTTCTTATGCAGATTGGCAACCGATTTTTATTTCAGTTGGTCCTCGCGCTCATTGGCCTGATATTTTCTACCTACTCATTTGCCGCGGCTAACTTTGAGATCAAATCGAGCAATAACGCTGAAGCCACAGAGCAAAGCACTGTTGATATTGTTTCCGATGGTCTTGGTCTGACGCAAGAGAAAGCGCTCAACAATGCCATTACAAATGCCATCCAACAAGTCGTCGGGCAATTCGTCCAGGCCGAGACCATTCTTGCCAACGATGGGATCATAAAAGATGAAGTTGTTGAGTATAGCGCTGGTTATCTGGAACGATACAATATTATTAAACAATACCAGGACGAAGATGGCCTCTACCACGTTAAAATTATGGGGGCGGTACAACAGACGCGTTTGCTTGAAAAACTAAACGATCTCAACATTGCTACCCATGATGTTGACGGACGTTCTCTAGCCACAAAAGCGCAAACATTACAAGACACCACCGAACAGGCGGCGAGTGTCCTCGCGAGTGTCCTATCAAAGTATCCACAGGCCGCCTTCGAAATCCAAATCGACAACGTTGACGTACCTGAAAAACCAAATGCGGAGGGGAAAGCCACGCTCTTAATTGACGCTACAATTGGATTTGACGAGCAATTCCTAAAGCACTTGGATAACGCGCTTAATCAAGTTTCTCTAAAAGCTCAAGACGCTGTTCAGTTCGACCGATTTTTAGCAATGCACGAGAAATACGAACAGGGAATAGCCACCTGGTGCTTGACGGATTATCCAAGTTTTCGGATTCCGAAAAGTCCGCATGAGAATCATTTGAGCATCGTTGACCGCTGCTATGTATTACCAGATTCAGTCTTTTTTAAAGCCCTTGAAAAGGCAGACATGGCCAAGAAAGACGATTATAGCAAAATGCTGGTTTACTTCGATAACAGTCAGGCGGCGAAGGGGTGGACTAATCGTTATGGAAACCCTGGTGAGAGCGTGCTTATTGAAGTCCTGGATAAAGATGAAAAGGTTATTTTTCGACATATCACGGTCTTAAGCCAACCTGGCCAAGGTTCACTTCTCTGGGGTCCAATGGACTATTTATGGAAGGACTTAGGCTGGGCTTATGCGAAAGACAGTTCTTGGGAAGCAGGTCGAAGCCAATGGAAATTGCTTTTTTTTGCCAATTCGAAAACAAGTATCCAAATTCCTTTTGAATTAGATTCGACAGAGTTAAGCAACGTGAGTAGCGTAAAGATGTCTGTAAGGGATTTTCGGTGATTGTCAGGTTGCTGTAACGGTGTAGGCCGCCAGCGTTCGCTATCGTATTCTCATAAAATTAAGGCTTCAGTTCGGCCTGTAAAGGTCGGGGGTTCTAGCGGATTAGAATCCTGGCTGGGTAATCGTGAGCCGAGAGTCCGATATCAAGTCTAGCGGCGCGAAAGGTAACTTGCGCGTCGGTGCGTGGAGTATTCGGGTTGCGTGTCGGTTAAATGTCAAGTCCCGGCTTATCCGTTGGCTGCCCCTTTCGTCTGGCGGTGCCTAAATAGCTGAGGCATGGCGTTGACAACCAGGCTTCCCTCATCATACCGTACGTGCGATTTTCCGGCATACGGCTTTCCGATGTAATTCACAACGAGGCATGCACAACTTTCGTTGCCTGGCCTGGAAGTAGAGCGACCTCTGTAGCGTCCTGATCGTATCCGGAGTGGCTAGCGTTGAACGCAATCTTCCGATCCTTCGCTCTTCGGTGGCATGCACAAAGTAGGGTCCCTTCCCTCGACCGGGGTTATGTTGTCCCTCAGTCTCAAACGGTGCTCAATCAGATCAATTGGGCACCCCTCTGACTTCCATGATAGGCGACAGCGACTTCGTTACCTTATACGCTGGCGTTGGTTGCCTTGCCCACCTCCCGTCATGGATCTCCAGCACTGGACAAGTAAATCTTCAAGAACATGCCGACCCTGCTACCCCGAGAGACGATGACCACCACTTCCGTTCTTCCAGTGGCCACCCAGCGGCGCATCTGGCCACAGGGTCAGCGTCTCCAACCTTTGTTCACGAGGCTACATTTATGTTAACTTTCGTTACGGCCTGCTCTCTTGCTGTGTGGAAACTTACGACCCCTTGTTACCAAGACGCCGCTTCCTCATGCTACCGAGGCGTCCGGACAACTCCCCGGACGGGACTTTAACCCGCTAGACTTACTGTTGTTACTTCGAATGCCGTGCTCGAATTAATTCCTAAGAATGGGGCGTGGTTGGTCTAGTTCCGGTGGCTAGTTAAAGATGTGTCCCTAGCGTGCGGGTTTTGGCGCCTTGGTGTACTAAAACCATATAATCAATGCTGCGGCGGATCGGCGTGCTATTAGGCTTCGCCCGGCTAGGGTGGCTCGGACATTAATTCAACCCTGGCCCCATAAATCCCTGGCCCCATGAATCCTCGCCCGACTCCAACAACTTGCCCAAAGACGAAATGATCCTTCGACAAGTCTTTTCCCTCTCATCAAATCATACGTAAGGAGATACCAAATGACCGATCCAAAAAATATTCGCGAAGCGATTAACTTAACCGCAAGTGGACATTTCCAGACTAAAGATATGACGCTGTTTCTAGCTGTCGCCATTCTTTTTTTATCAATGATGATTTGCGAATGTTCTTTTGCGCAAGTTAGAGCGACTGAAACGACTGACGAAGAAAAATCTCGCGCAAATGAACCCGCCGAACAGAGTAGCTCATCTTCAGATTTTTTGGGGGGCATGTGGGAAAAGACCAAAGAAGTTGGAGCTTCAACATGGGACGGTGTGAAAGACAGTAGCGCGGATGCTTGGGATGCGTCGCAAGAATTGTTAGCTGAAGATCCTAAGGCTGAAGATGCAAAGACTTGGCGGAAAACAAGACCCGTATTGGTGGAGGCACTATCTCTGCAAGAGATGCATGAAGACCTTCCCGAAAAAAGGATGTTTGGAAAAGACCAAGAAAGCAATACTGAGGCAATCAACAAGCTGCTAGATGAAGTAATCAGAATACTCTCGCGGTCCCAAATACCCGAATACAGAAAGCGGACTGCGGAGTTTGAAAGCAGAATACAGAAGGCACGAGAAGAAATCGTAGAATACAGAGAAAAGAGATTAAACGCCCCAGAAAATGCACTAACCGAGAAGACTGTAACTGATTACAACAATCTGATCGCTGAAAAAGAGGAAGAAATCCTCGAATATGAAGCCAGTCTGGATCAGCTTAGAAGACAGTTTACGTCGACACTTCAGGAAATGGGGTTGCAACTAACCCCGGAAATGGTCGACAGCCTAACAAACCTCACCCACGTGACAGGTGAACTTTATCTTGATTTAAGTTTCGTATTTTTCCAAGTACGCAAATTGACCCAGAATGTTGAGCAGCTGCTCACTGAAAACGGTGAGGATCTTGACTTTGCAAAGCAATATTACGGACTGTATGTCATATTGTTAAGAGTTCTCCAGTACGAACAAACTTTAGTTATCAATAAAATCAAGACGGACTTTATTGACGGTATAGACAAAATTCTCCAGGAACTGAGAACCCGTGTCGCCGAGACAAAGCAAAAGATTAAAGCGGTACCAGATCGGGCTTCACAACTTTCTAACCTTGTAACCCAACAAGAGTTCAGCATTCAAGTGGCCCAAGATTACCGAAAGGAACTTGTTATTTACCAGCAAGATATTGCCAAAGCTCGGAGAGAAGTTGGAAAAGATATTGTATTGGCCTGGGAGACCTATAAAACCGTTTCCGTGGTAAGTGAACTATTTGAACTTATTGAAGACAGTCAGAGTATGCTTCAGGCGCTAGGTGATTTGCAAATGCCGGAATTCCGGCCGTTCGAGAATCAAGAAATTCGCAGGGAGTATGAGGGGATAACGAAGCGATTGCTCAGTGCGGAAAAATAGATTTCTCCAACGGGGGTGGAATTAAAGGGTAATTAAAGGGGCCGCGGTCGAATTAATTCCTAAGAATGGGGCGTGGTCGGTCTAGTTCCGGTTGCTCGTTAAAGATGTGTCCATCGCATGCGGGTTTGGGCGCTTCGGTGCACTAAAGCCATTCGATCAATGCGGCGGCGGATGGGCGTGCTATTAGGCTTAGCTCGGCTGGTGGCTCGGACATTAATTCAACCCTGGCCCCATAAATCCCTGCCATAAATCCCCCCCCTGGCCCCATAAATCCCATCGGCGGAGCGCTCCGACGCTATTTCAAAGCGGTGATCGCTGCGCGATGAAGTACCTGCGTAGAGCAGTGCGCTGCCCCGTATCCGCTGCTCAGATTGGAAAAGTCCATCCATGTCGCATCAACTCCATTGTTGGCAAGCGTCTGTTTGTACTGCTCGCTCACGCCATCGACGCCGAGAATTTTCCGCCCTCTGATTGTGAGAAAGTTCACGCCGTAACGAAGCTGATCTTCGCTTGTAACCGGGATGATTTTCATGCCAAGGGTTTCGCGCACGAATTTGACGAATGGCGCGTCGGCCTTGATTTTGACGTATTCACCGTCCTTTTTGTCATAGACGTCGACGGTCAAAAAGCGCTCGTCGCCTTCTTTTGCGTTCACGCGCGTCTTTTCGAGCACCGCCAGATCTGAATCGATGATGTTAAAAAATGTGTCCAGGTGCATTTGTTCCTGATCTTGCCAGGCATCTTTCACGACGACGAAATATTTCGCGCCGATAGCACCGCCGTCCAAAAGCTGGCGAACCGCCTCGGCATTGGTGCGTAAACCCTGCCCGAGTAGCGCGTAACCATCGGCGGGCAAAAAGTCGCCGCCTTCGAGTCGCCCTTCGCCGGAGATTTCAAGAATTGGCGTCACGCCGAGTTTGGACAGCGCGAATTTAATCACGCGCGTTTCCGCTGCGCGTTGCTGTGAGTTCATTTTGCTGATCACGACGCCCTTTTCGGTGGTGATCATCTGGTCGCGCAGAAAATACAGATTCATCAGCGGCGCCTCGCTGTATGTCGCTTCGAAGCCGGTGTTAAAGTCGGTCTTTTGGAGGTGAACCGTTGGGCGGAGAAGGATAATCTCGATCAGCTCTTGCGGGTCAAGCGCGCGCAGCGTCTTTTCTTTGTAAGCCTCTTGCGCGGTGCGTTCCTGTTCCGGCAGCGCCGAGGTATCGATGGTCAAAAAATCCGCGGCGAACTCCCGTAACCGGTCGAGCGCGTCTCCTTCGATCACATTTCCGTTCTTATCGAGAACGCCACGCAGGAGAGCATCTCGGACGGTAAAAACGACAGCGCCGTTTTTCTCCAACAGCCGAATGTATTCTTGGTGTTCATTTGCCGCTCCATTGATGCTGAATGGTTTTTCGTACAGGGCTGCATCGGGGTGAATAATGCCTAAAAAAAGCTCCTGCCCGGGCGTATGCATGAGGATTGTTTTGGCCGGTAGCCATTCGGCACTGGCGCCAATTTCTGTGATTGGCACTTCGCCGAGCTTTTGCACGTCGGCGACCAGGGCCAGCGCCGCTGTTGAGCAAAGTGCAAAAAGCGCGATGAAGAAAAACGCAAACCGCAAAGGGTTGTGGAAATGGAGTTGGAGTTTTGTCATGACAATGCCACCCTTTCAAAGATTGAAGCGCTTCACTCTCGACTTATCTGTATTGATGGAATCCAAGAGACGGCGACTAGATGAACATTCCTGCGCACTGCCGGCACCGAGTGTCCTGGACGCACCCGGAGCAGGTCACGGTTTGGTTGGCCGTGTTCTATCGCTCGTCGTGTTTTTCTGCCAGCGCGACGTCCCTGCTGAGTCATCATTCGCGCTGTTGGTGAAGAAGCAAATCCCGGTCAATCGAAGACTTCGCCAAGGCGGCGCACAGGTTTTCCTGCGACCAGATTGGCCTCGATCTCCTCGAGGCTGCGCCCGCGTGTTTCCGGCACGTAGATTACAACAAAGATGAGCGCGATTACGCAGATTAGTGCAAACATGCCGAAGACGCTCGGCATGCCAAAGGTCGCAGCCAAGCTGAAAAAGGACACCGAGACCAGCGCGTTCACCGCCCAAGCCGCCGCTGCGGCCAAGCCCATCCCGACACCGCGCGTCTGCACCGGAAAGATCTCGGCCATGATCACGTAGGGTAGGGGACCCAGGCTGATCGCGAAGCTGACGATGAAGAGCGCGAGCGCGACAAGCGCCATCGCATTCCAGCCAGCCCCCTCGAACAATAAGCTCGGCACCATCATGGCCATGGCGATTGCCATAGGGATCAGGCCGCCGATCAGCAGCGGGCGGCGCCCGTAGCGGTCTACCATCCACATCGCAGCGATTGTGGCCAGGACGTTGATAGTGCCGATACCGACCGTCGCGAGAATGGGTCCGAGCGTTCCGTCGAAGCCGACCTCGGCGAAGATGACCGGGGCGTAATAGAGGATCACGTCGATGCCACTTAGGTTGGTGAACGCAAACAGCAATACAGCGACCAAGAGCACAGGCCTGAAGCGGGGCCGGAGCAGGTCGCGCCAATCGGCTTCGAGCTGGCCTGAGGCGAGAACCTGGGCCATCTCCTGAGGCGGCCAATCGAATCCAGCGATCCGCCGAAAGACCCGTTGCGCGACCTCTTTGTGCCCGCGCAGCAGCAGCCAGCGCGGGCTCTCTGTCAGTGGGATCATCCCGACCACCAGGATCAGGCTCGGAACGGCCATCAGCCCTAGCATCAGCCGCCAATTCTCAGTCTCGGCAAAGGCAAGATTGGCCAAATATCCCAACAAAATGCCCATCGTCAGCGCAAGCTGGAAGCCAGTGATCAGTGCACCGCGCCAATTCGGCGGCGCCGTCTCACCCACATAGAGGGGCGCCACCATGGTTGAAGCCCCAACCGCAAAACCAGCAAGGGTTCGCCAGGCGATAAAGGGCCAGGCGTGCTCGCTGTACGACATCCCGAAACTGGCGACGGCGAATACGACGCCGATCAAGATCAGCATGCGCCGCGGCCCAATGTGCTTAACGATGGCGCCAGCGAAGATCGCGCCAAAGAAACCGCCAATGAGGATGCAACCGACAAGAAGCCCGCGCAGGGCATTCTGATCTTGCAGCCCGAACTCCTTGGTTAAAGGCGCCTCTGCCCCAGCAATGACGCCGGTTGCATAGCCGACGAGCAGGCCGGAAAGGGCCGCGACAAGCGCGACCAGTGACGAGAGTCGGGTCACGGGCGTTATACCCCTATTTAGATGAGTTCAATGCGGTGCGAACGGAGCAAGCACCGATGAGGCCATCAAGGCATCAAAAGGACGCCGCAAACCTTTTCAAAGGCCGACGCGATGTCATCGATATCTTGGTCGCTAAGACGCGAGGCCACAGTTAAGAGCGCCCCTCGATCATGATAATGGTCGCACACCGGCAAGGTTCCACGACTGTAATCAATCTGCGCGTGGAAGGCGTTATCAGGATGGCTCCATGGGAACCCGGAATCGGCGATTGAGCGTTTGTGCACCAAGCTCTGCACATTGAAATACCAGTGGAGTCCCCAGTCCTTGAGCGTCAGGCAGGCCAGACTACCTTCAGGACCGCGAACCCCCTCGGCGCGAACCGCTTCAACAATCTGCTGTGCGAGCGCCCCGGTTTGAAACCGCATTAGCATGAACGGACCGCTATCGCCGCTCGGATCAAGCACATTGCGCAGATCAATGCCGGGAATGGCCGCAAGCCGCTCACGAATGCGCCATTTCGCCGTTCGCATTGCCGCCGTGATCTGATCGAGCTTCCGCGTTTGTGCCAGTGCCATTGCCCCCGAGAGCTCAGACATCCGGGCGCCGACGCCCCAAAGTTGATAGTTGGGATCGCTTGGATCGAGCCGACCCGCAGCATTGCGAGAGAACCCGAGGTCATGGATCGCGAAGGCACGCTTATAGAGATGATCGTCATCGCAAACGATCAGCCCGCCTTCGCCAGAGGTCAGATTCTTGTTCAGCTGAAAGCTAAAGATGGCCATGTCACCGAAGGCGCCGCAGGGCTGGCCCCGGCTGCCTGCGCACAGTCTTCCAGCAGCCAAAGGCCTCGCTGCTTGGCTAAGTCCTTGATCTGATCGATATGGCCAGGTGCCCCTGACATATTCACGTAGAGAATCGCTTTTGAGCGCGAATTTAGCTTGGCCTCAAGGTCGGTTACCGACATGCAGAAGGTATCGTCGATATCCACCAGTCGCGGAATGGCACCCAGCCGAACCACGGCGGAAATACAGCTGACCCACATGTAACCAGGCACCAGTACCTCGTCACCCGGACCCACGCCCATTGCAGCCAGGCAGATGTGCAAGGCTTGGGTTCCGCAGTTGACCGCCAATGCGTGCTTGCGCGAGAGCCTGGTCTGCCATTCGCCCTCAAGCTGGTCCACCATGTGCTGAAGATCAGCGCCATAGTATCGGAACGGGCTCTGTGCGCGCACCACGCGGGAGACCAGGTCCAGCTCTTCGTCGCCAATCCAATGGGCGCCGGGCAACTCCCATGGCAGAGGCTCAGTTCGAATCGGTGTGCCTCCGTTAATCGCCAAAGCGGTGCTCTGCTTGCCATCTGTGGTCATGATTTAACCTCGCTAGCCCAATGGAATAGGGCATGCATTAGGACGTTTTAGTGTACTAAAGGATCAAGAGCCCAGGTTAGCTCATCTCACACTAGCGCGATCTCTATGACTATGGCAAGATGCGAGATAGCGATAGGGAAATGCTGATGTCCGTTGTATGAAATTAAAACGCTATTAATCAATGCATTAACTAGGGATAAAGGCGCAAAGATCGAATAAATCAGCGCGCGCCCTTGTATTTTATGCTGGGCCAGCTTGGCAATGGCGCTATTCAAATATGGTCGTCAATTTGCGGTGTTTGATCTTCTTCTTCGTGTTCTTTTTGGCAGCCACGGCAGGCTTCCTGTTCGAACTTTCTCGGATTCACTCTCTGGCCTATCCCGTAAACAAATGGGGCGGTCTATAAGGGGTGAACAGCCATACCATTACCCATATCTCCCCGCCCCAGCGTCGTCCGGGGCTGGACACAGCTCCCGAGTTCTGCTGAGATGCCCTTTCATCTTCAGCAAGGGGACGGGAGACCATGGACCAAGCCATTCCAAGCCGTTTATGTGGGCGCCCTTTCAACGAGACCGACTTAGCGCGCCTTCGCCAGGAGATCGCGCTGGCGCAGCCGCCGCTGCGCGCGGAGATTGCGCGGCGGGTGTGTCGCGCGCTGGAGTGGACCGATATCCAAGGCCGCCCCAAGCTCATGAGTGCCCGGGTGGGACTGCTGCGGTTGCATCGTGCCGGGCTCATTGTGCTGCCGCCACCGACCTGCGGCAATGGCAATGGGCGGCGCTTCGTCCCGCGCCCCGAGTCCCGGCCCGAACCGATCCCAGTGTCCGTCCCGCTGCGCGCGCTCAGCGGCTTGCGCCTGGCGCGCGTTGATGATCGAAGGGCCTCGCAATTATGGAACGGCCTGATCGAACGCTACCACTACCTCGGCTACAGTCCCCTGCCCGGTGCGCAGCTGCGCTACCTGATCCAGTGGGATGGCGGTCTGCTCGGCGCCATCGGCTTTGGCGCGGCGGCCTGGAAAGTCGCTGCCCGCGACCGCTGGATTGGCTGGACGCCCGCGCAGCGCCAAGCACACCTGGGACGGGTGCTCAACAACGCCCGCTTCCTCATCCTGCCCTGGGTGCAGGTCAAACACCTCGCCTCCAAGGTGCTGTCCTTGGCCGCGCGGCAAGTCAGTGTCGACTTTCCCGCCCGCTATGGCGAGCGTCTGGTGCTGCTGGAGACCTTTGTCGAGACCCCACGCTTTGCCGGGACCTGTTACCGTGCCGCCAACTGGCACGACTTGGGCGAAACCACCGGACGCGGCAAGTGCGACCGCACCCATCGGGCCGCGCTGCCGCGCAAGGCGATCTATGTCTACCCGCTGGCGGCGGACTTCCGCGCCGCCCTGGGGGTGGTGGCATGATCGCGCTGGCCTCTGAACTGCAGGACATCTCTCTGGGCGACAAGCGCCTGAATCATCGCGCCCAACAGGTGCTTGAAACCCTCGGCGCCAAGCCGACACAAAGTATTCCCGGGGCTTGCAACGGTTGGTATGAGACCCGGGCCGCCTATCGCTTTTTCGATCATCCCACGGTCACCGCCGAGCAGATCCTCGCACCCCATTTTGCTTGTACCGAAGAACGTCTGCGCGAGCATCCGCGGGTGCTGTGTATCCAAGATACCAGCGAGCTGGACTATACAACCAAAAAAGGCATTGTCGGTCTTGGGCCACTGAACTTTGAGAGCCGCTATGGGATGTACATCCATCCCACCTTGGCGGTCACGCCCGAGCGCCTCGCGCTGGGGCTGCTGGATTTGCACACTTTTGTGCGCGAGCCCGGTAGCCTGGGCAAGGACAAAGACTCGCGCCGCCCACTGGAGGAGAAAGAAAGCGTGCGCTGGGTCGATGGCTACGCGCGCGTCAATGCGCTGGCCGAGGAACTGAGCGACACGCGCTTGACCTATGTTGCCGATCGCGAGGGCGACATCTACGACCTGTTTGTTGAAGCGCCCATCCCCGAGAACAGCGCCGATTGGCTGGTACGGGTGCAGCATCGCGACCGCTGCTTGGCCGATGGCAGAAAGCTCAATGAGGCCCTGGACGCCGCCCCGGTGCTCACCGAGATCACCTTCGAGCGTCCCGCCACCAAGGGGGCCAAAGCACGCCAGGTCACGCAGGAGATCAAGGTGGTGCGCGTGACCCTGAAGGCACCCTGGCGCCCGGATCGCACCTTGCCCGATGTCACGGTCACGGCTTTGCTGGCCACCGAGGTCAATCCGCCCGCCGGCGAGGAGCCACTCAACTGGCTGTTGCTGACCAATCTGGCGGTGCAGAGCGCCCAAGAGGCCATCGAGACGCTCTCCTGGTATCTTTGCAGGTGGCAAGTGGAAATTTTTTTCCGGATCTTAAAAAGTGGCTGCCGCATTGAGGAGCTGCAGCTCGAGACGCGCGAGCGCCTGGAGCCGGCGCTCGCTTTGTACATGATCATCGCGTGGCGGGTGCTGTACCTGACCATGCTCGGGCGCGAGTGCCCGGAGTTGCCTTGCGATGCGGTCTTTGCCGAGGAGGAATGGAAGGCGGTCTATCTGGTCACCCAGAAACAAGCGCCACCCGAGCAGCCGCCCTCGCTCGATACCATGGTGCGCATGGTCGCCTCCCTGGGCGGCTTTCTCAACCGCAAATCCGATGGGTTCCCGGGACCGAAGACGCTCTGGATTGGGTTGCAGCGCATCCCCGATTTTGTCATGGCGCTGGAGGCTTACCGCAGCGTCAGGGATAGTTATGGGTAATGGTATGGTGAACAGCACCTCGGTGCTGGCTAACCAATCCGGCAACTCCGCCGCGTGCGAACCTGGAGAGCCCAGATGAGAGCCCAGATGAAGGACAAACAATCAGCTGATCGTCAGCGCCTGCTCGAGGGGCTACTCGCGCGCAGCCGATATCAAAGCGCCCTGCAGCCGATGCATGATCAGGTCTTGCGGGTCGCTTGCGAAAATCACCAGATCGCGGCCCTGCTTGATCGCCTAGCCGCCGACTCCGAATCCTCACCAAAGTCAGCATCAAGGTTTAAGCGCCGCCGAAAGGACCTGGCGCTGATTGAGGATGTATTTGAATGGGTTTTCTTCGCATCCGACGGCTTTGTGGAGCGTGCAAAAGGTGGCTAACGAGCAAGTCTACGATTTCATCGTGGTGGGAACCGGGGCCGGTGGAGGCATTGTGGCCTACCGGCTGGCAAAGGCTGGGTTTCGTGTGTTGTCTGTGGAGCAAGGCCCGCGCCTGCCCGAGAACTATTTCTCGGCTATCGACCCACCGGGAACGCGCAAGGACTGGGGTATTCGCCCAGAGATGTCCTTCCCCACGGATTCGCGCGAGGCGATCTTTCGCAACGCCCTGTTCGCGCAACCGCAGGCGCGCGCCACGTCGCGCGCTGCGGAGCGCTCGTTCCTCTCTTACCAGGTCAACGCGGTTGGCGGCCTTCAGAACCTCTGGAACGGCGTTTCGGTGCGCTTTGCGCCGCAGGATTTCGGCGGCTGGCCGATCAGCTACAGCGACCTCGCGCCCCATTACAGCGACACCGAAAAGCTCGTGACTGTCTGTGGCACCCGCGAAGGGATCGGCGACCTGCCGGATGGCGAGTATATCCCGCCCAAGCCGCTGCGGCCCGCCGATGAGCTGGTCATCAACGCGATCCATGGCATGGGACGACCCCACACCTATGTGATTCCGAACCGAAAAGCAATCGAGACCCGGGCTGATCGCCCCAACGCCTGTGTCTCAACGGGCATCTGCACCTCCGGGTGCATGCCGAATGCAATGTATAAGTTCTCGACACGGCTGTTGCCCGAGATCGAATCACTGCCCAATTATGAACTCAGACCCAACTGCAAGGCGATCAGGCTAGCGCTGAAGCAGGGTTCCAGTGAGATCGAATCCCTGACCTGCCTGGACACCCAATCCGGCGAGCAGCTGCAACTCAAGGCCCGCCACTTCATCCTGGCTGGTGGTGCACTCGAAACCCCGCGACTGCTCCTGAACTCGGCCTGCGAGCAGGCCCCCGAGGGGCTGGCCAACCGCTCCGGCACACTCGGGCGCTACTTGCAGGATAATGCCAAGGTCGCATTCTCCACTGCGCTGCTGAAGCTCTGGGGCAAGCCGGCAGCGCCAGACGTGGGCTACGGCGATCTGCTCATCCTGGTCTCGCGGGGACAGCTTCCAGACGGCTCCGAATTCAGTTTCTGCGGGCATGCGATACAGACGGTGCTGGACACTCCGTATTACCTGGAAGGGCTGCGCAAGTTCCCACGGGCGGTCCGTCCATGGCTGGCACGCAAATTGTTCAATAGCTATCTGACCCTCGCGGTCTTTGCGCCCGGCGATCCCGACCCGGACAATCGCATCACCCGCTCGGCGGAGACCGACGCGCACGGCATCCCACAAGTCGACATTCAGTATCGCTACTCCGAGCGCACGCTGCAGATGCTCGATGAAATGGATCGCTTCGTGCGCAAAGCCCTGCGCCGCTGCTCTGGAACACTCCTGCAAGGTGGCCGTGACCGGCCCGGCACCGGTATCCACTATGCTGGCAGCACCCGAATGTCGTCAGGTGCTGAAGACGGTGTGGTCGACCGCAATCTGCGGACCCACGACCATCCCAATTTGTATATCGCCGATGGTGGTGTGGTGCCGACGCTTCCCGATAAGCATGTCACCCTGACGATTATGTCGCTCGCCAGTCGACTGGCCGACCACCTGCTCAAGCAAGACAGCGCGGCTTGATGGCGAGCGCTTGCATACGAGCCCACCCTGCGCACCCCGATGACATTCCGATGCTGACCAAGCCAGTGCCGGGCGAAGGCAGTTGCGGCGCGAGCGATGATGTCGAACTCAGCGCTCCGCGCTCTAGTATGGTTCTTTGAGGCTGACTGCCAACCTGGTGATGCTGATGATCCGTGCGCTGCCTTTCTGCCTCCTCTGTTTGGTTCTTGGCGTTCTGGCGCCTGTCGGTTCCTCGGCGGCAAGCGACTTTCCCGTCAGCCGTTACCTGACCGGTAATTGGAACGGGCTGCGTGACGACTGGCAGCAAGCCGGCGTGGAGCTGTTCTTTAACGCCACCGCTGAGCCGATGCGCAACATCTCTGGCGGTGAAAGAATCGGTGGCACCTGGCCGAGCAATCTGGGGCTCGAGCTGCATCTGGACCTGGCGAAGCTGCTGGGGGTGGCCAACACGGGTCTGCTGGTCAAAGTCTCCAAGCGCGACGGCAACAGCGTTTCGATCGAGGATGTGGCGCCCTCGCAGGGAGGGAATTTATTTCCGGTGCAGGAGCTTTATGGCGGGCAGACGCTCAAGCTCGCCAATGTGCAGTTCAACAGCCGCTTGTTCGACGACCAGCTGGATCTGGCCTATGGTCGCCTGGTCGCCAATGACGATTTTCTTCGCTCGCCGCTCTACTGCCAGTTTCTCAACAACGCGATCTGCGGCAGCCCCAAGGCGGTATTTTTCGAAAATCCCTTTGCCTTCAGCGCCTATCCCAGCGCGCAATGGGGCCTGCGGGCGCGGCTGGGGGCCGAGCAATCGCGTTGGACGCTCCAGCTTGGGCTTTATGACGCGGACATCGACCTCAAGGGCGGTGATCCAACCGCTCCTGCGCGCAATCGCCATGGCACTGATTGGAGTTTTGGCGACAATGGCGTGGTGCTGGCCGGGGAGCTCCAGTACCGGCATGATTCCGCCACGGGACTGGACGGCCGCTACAAGCTCGGCGGTTTCTGGATGAATGGCGACTACCAGGATCTGTCCAGCACCGACCCGGCGGCGACCGTGCGCGGCAATGCCATGCTCTGGCTGACGGCCGATCAGACATTGTGGCGACCAACGGCTGCCAGCGAGTCTGCCAGCGAGCGCGGCATTTCGGGCTTCGCGACCTGGATTCTCAGTCTGGAGGACAAGGTCAATCTCATGAGCCAGCAGTTCAGTCTGGGCCTGGTCTGGCAGGGGCCATTCGCGTCGCGCGCGCAGGATGCGCTGGGGCTGGCCGTCAGCCGCGGCTGGGTGAGCGCCGAGCAGAACAAGGCGCGTCGTGCGCAAGGGCTCGCCACTCAGCATACCGAAACGGCGCTGGAGCTCAATTACCGCATCGCGCTCGGGCGCGGTCTGGCCCTGACCCCGGATATTCAATACATTCTCGATCCAGGTGCCACCGGCGACATCGACAATGCCTGGCTGGTTGGAGCCAAAATCTCACTCGATTTCTGAATAGGTTGTCACTCGATTGCTAAACGAGCAAAGTTTTCACTCTAGCCAGGCAGGCACGTCGCCGCGCCAGCTCACGCCCCACCGGAGAGTTATGCCATGAGCGATCCCCACGCCACCGTCTCTGTTGCACTGGCCTATCGTCAAGCGCCGGGCATTCTGCGCAAGATTGCCCTCTTTGCCTTCATCGGCGCGCTCGGCGGACTGCTTTTTGGGTTGGATCAGGGATTTATCAATGGCTCTTTGCCGTTGATCAAGGCGCAGATGGGCCTAAGCACCGACCAGGCGGCCTTTTTCTCCGGCGTGCTGGCCTGGGCGGCGGCGGTCGGTGCGCTCATCGCTGGTTGGGTGGCGCGGGTGCTTGGCCGCAAACAGACCATTCTTTTCGCGGCCATGGCTTTTGCCGCTTGTACCCTGGTTGGCGCGACGGCGCATAGCTACGAGGTGCTGCTTGCCAGTCGCGTGCTGTTGGGGGTGGCTGTGGGCACGGCGGCCTTTGTGGTGCCGCTCTATCTGTCGGAAATTTCCCCCACCCATCTGCGCGGCGGAATCATCGCGCTCTATCAGCTGATGATCACCATCGGCATTTTCCTAGTGTTCGTCTCCAACGCGACCATTAGCGGTGCTTCGGGCGATCATCCTGATAGCTGGCGGTTGATGCTCGGGGTGATTTCCGTGCCAGCCATTGTCATGCTGCTACTGGGTCTAACCCTGCCGCGCAGTCCGCGCTGGTTGATGCTGAAGGGCAAGCAGTCGGCTGCACGAGCGGTGTTGACGAAAATCCGTGCGAGCGACCAGGAAATTGACGGCGAGGTGGCTGAGATCGAGGCGAATCTGCGCGATGATCGCGGTCAGGGCTTCGCGCTCTTTCGCCACGGATTTTTCTGGAAGGTGCTGCTGCTCGGTATTGCCTTGCAGGCTTTGCAGCAGTTCTCCGGCATTAACTCGGTGATCTACTACTCGACCGAGATTTTCGACGATGCCGGCGTCTCCAACGCGGCGGTCGCGACTATTATCGTTGGCTTGGTGAACATGCTGACTACCCTGCTGGCGGTGTTTTTTGTCGACCGCTGGGGGCGCAAGCCAATTCTTTACCTAGGGCTAGTGCTGATGACCATCATGCTCGCCGGCGTCGGCGCCGCTTTTCAGTACGAACAAGCCGGCGGCACGCTGAGCCAGACTGGCGAAGTGCTGCTGGTCGCTGCCGTGCTGGTCTATGTATTCGCCTTCGCCATCTCGCTCGGGCCTGTTGTCTGGATCATATGCGCCGAAATTTTTCCGCTTGCCGGGCGCGAGATCGGCATCAGCATTACCACCATCGCCAACTGGGTTTTTGCCGCCAGCGTGGTTCAGGGCAGCGAGATCGTGCTGCACACTTTGGGTGGGTCGGTGATGTTCTACTTTTTCTCCTTCTGCTGTTTTCTTGGGATTGGGCTAGTGTTTTTCTTCACCCCAGAGACGGGCCAGGTGTCGCTCGAGGACATGGAACAGCGCCTGCGCGCGGGCGAACGACTGAAGCGACTGGGCAGCTGATAACCGAACAATGAAAGTCGTCCGCAGGGCATAGCTGACAACGGCCACGCCCGGCTCTGACGCTGGACTGATTCCTTGACGCTCAGTGCCAACGAAGAGGCCGGGCGCTTTACGCAGCCTTATTCTCTCCAATCATTGTCTTTAGCTGGCTGTTGCAACAGGCCGCGCCCATTACTCCGACTCGTTTGAGCGTTCCTGTCGTTCCTCTTCAGCCTGGCGCGCGGCTTTGCGCGATGAGGTGATCTGGTAGTAAAACAGCCAGACAACAAAGGCAAAGAAGCCAATCATTTCAAGTTGTGCGTAGGAGTGCAGTTCCATCGGGTTGGTCCTCTGCTGGGATGGGCGTTTGGGATCTGGCAGGCATGGCCGCCGTTAGAGTGGACATTGGGGCGCCGACCCCGGTCGGAAGTGACCATGACCCTGCGGATTCAGAGGTTTTTGGTGCAGGCCATTTCAGCGATGGCGGTTGTCCGCGTGGGTAAAGATCGCTAGACTTCCGCGTTTGCGGTGCCGAGCATTGTGCAGATGGCGCGTTCGAGCAGCCTGTCCGCCACCCAGGGCTGATGTCCTTGCCCGCCACCCAAGCCAAGGCGTTCACGCAGTTTCCATCGTTCTTCCAGTCGCTTTTCAGACCCAATTAGACCTAAGCCCCCAATGACCGAGTACGCGCTCATTCTGGTCAGCACTGTGCTGGTCAACAACTTTGTTCTGGTCAAATTTTTGGGCCTCTGCCCCTTCATGGGGGTGTCCAAGAAGCTCGAGACCGCGATCGGCATGGGTCTGGCGACCACCTTTGTGCTGACCCTGTCCTCGGTCACCTCCTGGATGGTCAACGCCTTTTTGCTGGAACCCTTGGGCATTGAGTACCTGCGCACCATCGCCTTTATTCTGGTGATTGCCGTGGTGGTGCAGTTCACCGAGACCGTCATGCACAAGACCAGCCCGGTGCTCTATCAAGTACTGGGGATTTTCCTGCCGCTGATCACGACCAACTGCGCGGTGCTTGGCGTGGCGCTTCTGAATTTGCAGGAGCAGCGTACCTTTATTGAGGCAACGCTCTACGGCTTTGGCGCTGCTGTCGGGTTCTCACTGGTGCTGGCGCTGTTTGCCGCGATGCGTGAGCGGGTCGCGGTGGCCGATGTGCCCGAGCCTTTTCAGGGCAGCCCCATCGCCCTGATTACCGCGGGGTTGATGTCGCTTGCCTTTATGGGTTTTGCTGGTCTGGTTTCGAATTGAGGTGGCTTTAGCCGAATCAATTGCCCCTAGGGGCGCGCCACCGACCACCGTCAGAAGAGGGACATAATTACCATGCTGGTTGCCATCGGAGCCGTTGCCGCGCTGGCCGTGATTTTCGGTCTGCTGCTCGGTTACTCCGCCATTCGTTTTCACATCGACGGCGATCCCATCGCCGATCAGGCCGAGGCGCTGCTGCCGCAGAGCCAGTGCGGCCAGTGCGGTTATCCCGGCTGCCGGCCCTATGCCGAGGCGGTCGCTTCCGGCGAGGCTGACATCCATCTTTGCTCGCCGGGCGGGGAGGCTACCATGCTGGCGCTGGCCGATCTGCTCGGACGCGAGCCGGTGGCCTTGGGCGAGGTGGTGTCCAAGCCCAAGGCGTTGGCAGTGATCGACGAGCAGGACTGTATCGGCTGCACCAAGTGCCTGCAATCCTGCCCGGTCGATGCCATTGTCGGCGCGGCCAAGCATCTGCATGCGGTCATTGCCAGTGAGTGCACCAGTTGCGAGCTGTGCGTCCCCACCTGTCCGGTCGGGTGCATTCATATGGTCCCGGTGAAAGAGAATCTGTCGAACTGGAAATGGCCTTATCCTGAACCCATGGCGATGGCAGCTTCAACCCGGCTGTCGCAGCCTGCCGGAAGCGCCAGTCAAGCTGCCAATCAGCAATCTGAACAGCGTTCTGACGAGCGCGAAGCGGCCTGAGTATCCCCTGATGCTGAATAGCCTTTTAAGATGACCCGACGTATCCAAACGCCAACCCAAGCCGCCAAGCCATCGACCAAGCTGGGGAAGCCCCCTAAGCTGTGGAAGTTCCACGGTGGCGTGCACTTGCCTGATGAAAAAGCGCTGTCCAACCATGCTTCCGTGGTCGCGGCGGCACTGCCTAAGCGCCTCGTGATTCCGCTCGCCCAGCATATTGGTGCACCGGCGCGGCCCTGCGTGCAGGTGGGTGACCATGTCTTGAAAGGCCAGATGATCGGTGAGCCGCAGGGTTATGTCAGCGCGCCCGTGCATGCCTCCAGCTCAGGCACAGTGGTGGCCATTGAGCCGCACGCCATGCCGCACCCCTCCGGTCTGCCGGCCCCCGCCATTATCATCGACACTGACGGTGAGGACCGCTGGGCACCGGATCTGCCCGAGCCGGTGGCAGATTTTCATCAGCTTGATGCCGATGCGCTGCGCGCGCGCATTCGCATGGCTGGTGCGGTCGGGCTTGGCGGCGCGTCATTTCCCACCAGTGTCAAGCTCAATCCGGGCAAGGACCAGCCCATCGACACCTTGGTGCTGAACGGTGTCGAGTGCGAACCGTATATCACTTGCGATGACATGCTGATGCGTGATCGCGCGGCGGATATCGTCACGGGCGCGCGCATTATTCTGCATCTGCTCGGCGCCGAGCGCTGCCTGATCGGCATCGAGGACAACAAGCCCGAGGCCATCGCGGCCATGCGCCATGCGGTGGCTGAGCAACAGCCCGAGACCCAGGCGCACCTTGAGGTGCTAGCCATCCCCACGCTCTACCCGAGCGGCGGCGAGAAACAGCTGATCCGCGTCTTGACCGGCAAGGAAGTGCCCACGCACGGTATCCCGGCGCAAATCGGCATTGTGTGCCAGAACGTGGGTACCGTTGCCGCTATTGCCGATGCGGTGTTGCGCGGTCATCCGCTGGTGGAGCGCTATGTCACTGTCACCGGGCGCGGCGTTGCGCGACCGGGCAACTTTCGCGTGCGCGTCGGCACCCTGGCAACCGAGCTGATCGCGGCCAGTGGCGGCTACTCGGGCGAGCTGGCCAAGCTCGTCGCGGGTGGCCCCATGATGGGTGTCAACCTCCAGAGCGATGCGGTGCCCATCACCAAGGCCACAAACTGCATTCTGGCGCTGACGCCGGCCGAGTCACCAGACCCTGGTCCCGCTCTGCCCTGCATCCGCTGCGGTCAGTGCGCGCAAGCCTGTCCGGCCAACCTACTGCCGCAGCAGATGTACTGGCACGCGCGGGCAAAAGATCTCGACAAGGTGCAGGATTACAACCTGTTTGACTGCATTGAATGCGGCTGCTGCGCCCATGTGTGCCCGGCGCATATTCCGCTGGTGCAGTATTACCGCTTCGCCAAGAACGAAAGCTGGGCGCGCGAGCGCGAGAAGCAGGCATCTGAGCGCGCCAAGCAGCGCCACGAGGCGCGCGAGGCCAGGCTGGAGCGCCAGGAGCGCGAGCGCAAGGCGAAACTGCGCAAGAAAAAAGAAGCCATCACGCCCAAGACCAAAGCGGTGCCGGGCATGTCGGCTGCCGTGGGCGGGGCTCAAAAGACCGCGTCTCCGGCGGCTGCTTCTCAACCCGAACAAAAACTCGAGCAAAAAACGGGACAAAAACCCGAGCAACAAGTGGCGCAACAGGCAGCGGATAACGCACCTGCGAAGCAAACGACCGAAACTGCTGGGAGCGAGAAATGATGGCCGGGTCCCTGACATCCTCGCCCCACAGCGCGCGCGTCTATCGCGTCGATCAGGTCATGCTTCAGGTGTGCCTGGCGCTGATCCCAGGCACTATTGCCATGGTCTGGTTCTTCGGCTGGGGCGTACTCATCAATATGGCCTTGGCCAGCGTCTTTGCCGTGGGTGCCGAGGCACTGGTGATGAAGGCGCGCGGGCGCCCTGCGCTGCCCGCCATCAGCGATCTCAGTGCCATTGTCACCGCGCTTTTGTTTGCCATCACAGTGCCGCCGACCTTGCCCTGGTGGCTGACACTACTTGGCATCCTGTTCGCGATTGTTATTGTTAAGCAGCTCTACGGCGGCATCGGCTACAACCCCTTTAACCCCGCCATGGCCGGCTATGTGTTTCTGCTGATCTCCTACCCGGTGGCTACCACCTCCTGGCTGCCAGCCGACGTGCCGACGCTGCTTGAGGCCAAGGATTTGGTGCATCTGTCCTTTGTCGATTCCGCACGGCTCATCTTTACCGGCGCGCTGCCGCCCGAGATCACCTGGGATGCCATCAGCGCCGCCACGCCGCTTGACGACTTGCGCACCCGACTCGATGAGAACGTCCTGATGGGCGAGATCAGCCAAAGCCCGCTGTGGGGCTTCGTCGGTGGTCAGGGTTGGGAATGGGTTGGCCTGGGCTTCCTGCTTGGTGGGCTTTATCTGCTTTTTATCCGGGTCATCAGCTGGCATATTCCGGTGAGCTTGCTTGGCAGTCTGGCGGTGATGGCGGGCTTGTTCTGGCTGTTCGACCCCAACCATTTCCCGGCGCCCTGGTTCCATCTGTTTACAGGCGGGGCCATGCTCGGGGCCTTTTTTATCGCCACCGATCCGGTCAGCGCGGCCACCACCAAGCGCGGGCAACTGGTGTTCGGCGCCCTGATCGGCGTGGTGGTCTTTGTGATCCGCACCTGGGGCGGCTACCCGGATGCGATCGCCTTCGGTGTCTTGCTGCTGAACATCGCCGCCCCCACGATTGATCACTATACCCAGCCGCGGGTGTTTGGCCACGGCCGTCGAACCTGAACCAGCTTTTCCGCGAGGATTGCGCGATGAAAACCACACCCATTTTGATTGCCGGCTTCGTTCTTGGCGCCTTCTCCGTAGCGGGTGTTGGTCTGGTCGCCGTCACCCATGCGATGACCGATGGCCAAATTGCCGAGAATCAGCGCAACGCCATGCTGAACAAGCTTGAGGCCATCGTGCCCTCCGGGCGGTTGAAGAACGATCCGCTGGCTGATCGTATCGAAGTCAGCGCGCCTGAACTGCTCGGCGGCGAGACGACGGAAGTCTTTCGTGTGCGCGATGGTGCCGAGCCGGTCGCGCTCATTTTGCAACCCGTGGTGCCGGACGGCTATGCCGGCCCTATACGCCTGCTGGTCTCGGCGCTACCCGATGGTACCCTGGGCGGCGTGCGGGTGCTGGAGCATCACGAAACTCCCGGCCTAGGCGACAAAATCGACGAGAAAAAATCCGACTGGATCATCAAGGAGTTTACCGGTAAGTCCATCGGCAATCCGCCAGCGGAGCAATGGCATGTGAAACGCGATGGCGGGGTGTTTGATCAATTCACCGGCGCCACCATCACCCCGCGCTCTATTGTCGAGGCGGTCTACGACACCCTGCTCTATGTGGGCCAGCAGGAGCAGCGGTTGTATGCCGAGCCGGCCATAGGCACCGAAGACTCAGCGCCGCCCCAGGCGGCTACGGATGCGACCGATCCGCCGCGAGCCGAGCGGGAAGCGACCCCCGCCGCTGCGCCTACCCCTGACCCAACCAATCACCCAGCCATTGGTCCAGCTTCTGGTCAAACTGGTGGCCCAACCACAACATGGGCCGACAGGGTCGGCGCGGGAGCCTCCTGATGGCGGACACGACCTACGGCTCTCTTGTCAGCGACGGCCTGTGGAGTAACAACCAGGCGCTGGTCGCCATGCTCGGGCTCTGCCCGTTGCTGGCCGTCACCACCACGGCCACCAATGGACTTGGCATGGGCCTGGCGACGACGGCTGTGCTGGTGCTGTCGAACGGCACCGTCTCCCTGATCCGCAATTTGGTGCGCCCAGAGGTCCGCCTGCCGGTCTTTGTGCTGGTCATCGCATCTTTCGTGACCGCAGTAGAACTCACCATGCAGGCCTACCTGTACGAACTCTACCTGGTGCTGGGCCTGTTCATCCCGCTGATTGTCACCAACTGCGCCATCATCGGCCGCGCCGAGGCCTACGCGTCCAAGGCCCGGTTCGACAAGGCCCTGGTCGATGGCCTGGCGATGGGCTTTGGCTTCACCCTGGTGCTCATGGTGCTGGGCGGCATTCGCGAATTGCTGGGGCAGGGCACGCTGTTTCACCAGGCTGACCTGCTTCTTGGACCTGCCGCAGCCGGCTTTGGTCTGTCGCTCGGCGATAACTTCCAGGGTGCGTTGCTGGCCATTCTGCCACCCGGTGCCTTTATTGGCCTCGGGATGCTGGTTGCGCTAAAAAAGGTGATCGACAAAGGGACCGAGCGGCGGAGGGCGAAACAACTCAGCCAGGGATCGACGGCGTCTGGGCAGGAGGCGCCGCTTCCGGCTGGCTAGTTGTTGGTCTGTTTGGCGGCTGGAGCGCCTCTCAGATACCCAGTTCGTCGAACAGGGCGTTATCCATCTCAGACTGAGCACTGGCGGCGTCCTTGCCGGCGCTGCCATTGTTCTGTTCTGCCAGGATGCGGTCGGGGTCGTTCTCCTCGCGCTCGAATTCATGCAACTTGATGAACTCGGTCTTGTCCATGGCCAGCTCCAGGTAGAACATCTTGTTCTCCTTGGTCTTGAAGGCAACGCGCCGGGCCTGGGGACGGTCGAGGTTGGTGTCGATGCTGACCATGACCTCCTTGTTGATGGTGAGCATTTTGGGTTGGTTTTGGGTGATGGAGACCAACAGCTCATGGCCGACGTTGCCGGTGAAGTCGCCAACGATCTGGTTCATCAGCTCGCCGAGCATGTTGCCGACTTCCTCTGAGGTATGCTGGGTGGCGAGTTCCGATTCCGGCATGCCCATGTGCATCATGTAGGCGCGGTAAATCTCCATGGCCGAATCGGCCGAGAAGTTAATCACCACCAGGCCGGAAAAGCCCCCGTCGAAGAGCACGAAGCAGCCGATGTCCGGGCGCAGGCAGGTGCGGGTGATTTTCTGCACCATGGGCGAGTAGCTGATGCCGGTGTTGGTGGCGGCGGACAGCACCTTGGTGACCGATGAGCAGAGCATGGCCAGAATGGCTTCGGTCGAGATGATTTTGGGTCTTGCCATGGCGTGGGCCTCGGGCAGCAGGGTGGGCGGTTGCGAATGAAAACCGCGGCAAACTCAGGCCACGTCGAGACTCGTCCATGCAAAAAGGGGCAGGGCAGTGCGAAACGAAGCTGAGAACCGAATATCCTCTCCGGCGTGGCCGGGAGAGGATGCCCTCTGAGTATAGCCTGCGCTTGGCGCTGTGGCGACTAGCGACAGAGGTTGCGGTCAGGTTGCAAGGACGCGAGGATAAGGACTCAGGATCGCGACCAGAGACTTGGGCGTCTTTACATTGGTGCGTTGTTTTCTGCCCGGCTCGGTAGCATCCAGCCTGCGATCAGCAGCAGCACAATGCCGCCGATGGATATCCAGTACCAGCCAGGCAGGCGCACCGGGCCCCACTGATAAACAGTCCCGGCGCTGATCATGACGCCCTTGGGTGTCGGGCGAATCCAGCTGATGCCGAAGGGCAGGGCGCCCTCGGGTTGATAGACAGCCATGGCGGGGGCGGCCACGCGCAGATATTCGGGGGTTTCGACCAGATCGGCATGCAGTAGGTGGTTGTCGGTGCCGATCCACAGGCGGTGCGAGCGCTTTTTGCTGGCGGGTGCCAGGTAGAGCGATAGCGCCCGGGTGTCGCCATGCTTGGCATCAAGCGGGTGCCAGGTCTCCCCGGGTCGCGATTGCCAGAAGAGCCCGGTTTTGGTGCCTGCGATCAGTTTGCCGCCTCCGGTGACTGCCAAGCTGTAAATATAGGCATCCGCCGGCAGCCCGGCGTTGTTGGCCGGCCAGTCTTTGGCAATATCATCTGAGCTGGTGCTATGCACCCCAGCGCCGACCGTGCCGGCGTGCAGGTAGAGCTGGTCATCAATGGTCTGAGTGACAAAGCGATAGACATTCATGCCGCTGTTGATGAGCCGATTGCCGTTGGCACCGAGTAGATGGATGCCCTCTTCATTACCGACGACCAGCCCCGCGGGGGTTTGCATCAGATCGCCCACGCGCCCGCTGAAAGCGATGCCGGGTGGCGGATTGTAGATGCCACCGGCGGTGCCGACCGGGCTGTCCGCCGGATTGCCGAGAATGGTGGTAATGGGGTGTTCGCCGAAGTCGAGCGGCAGGTGCTGCCACAGGCCGCCCCGATACTGCCAGATCTCGCCGGCCGAGGTGCCGGCGAGCATAGGCAGGCTTTGGCCCCCGTCCGCAGCGAGACTGCCGGCGGAGAGATAGGTTACATGACCTGTGTAGGCCGGGCTATTGCGCACGAGCCGTTCGCCACCGGGAATCAGCGGGCCGGCGATGGTCAGAATCAGGCCGATGGCGGCAAGGATCAGGGCGACGGATTTTTGTTGCTTTGGGGGCATCTTGCTTTCTCCGGGCGGCACTGGTGGAGGTAGTACGATCGAGGCCGACTGGCGTGGCTGTCAGACTTCGCCGCGATTGTAGTCCGGCTCGGCGGTGATGCGATGGATGCTGAGGTCGGCGCCCTGGTATTCCTCTTCTTCGCTCAGGCGCAGCCCGAGGGTGACCTTGAGGATGCCATAGACGGTGAAACCGCCGGCCAGCGCGATGATAACTCCAAGTAGGCTGCCGACGAGTTGGGCGACGAAGCTCACGCCACCCATGCCGCCTAAGGCTTTGAGCCCAAAGATGCCGGCGGCAATCCCACCCCACAGGCCGCACAGGCCATGCAGTGGCCAGACGCCGAGCACGTCATCGATTTTCCATTTGTTCTGGGTGAGGGTGAAGGTGACGACAAAGAGCGTGCCGGCCACCGCACCCACCACCAATGCACCAAGAGGGTGCATTAGGTCGGAGCCGGCGCAGACAGCGACCAGACCGGCGAGCGGGCCGTTGTGCAGGAAGCCCGGATCATTCTTGCCGACGACCAGGGCCGCGAGTACGCCGCCGACCATAGCCATCAAGGAATTGACCGCAACCAGACCGCTGACTGCCTCGACGCTCTGCGCGGACATCACATTAAAGCCAAACCAGCCCACGGTCAGCGTCCAGGCGCCGAGCGACAGGAAAGGGATGGACGAGGGCGGATGCGCGGTGATGCTCCCATCGCTGCGGTAGCGCCCGGAGCGCGGGCCGAGCAGCAGCACGGCGGCGAGAGCAATCCAGCCGCCCATCGCATGCACCACAATGGAGCCTGCGAAGTCATGAAATGGTGCGCCGAACCATTGCTCGATTAGCCCCTGAACGCCCAGGTTACCGTTCCAGACGATGCCTTCGAAAAACGGATAAATCAGACTGACGATCACGAAAGAGGCAATCAACTGCGGGTAGAAGCGTGCGCGCTCGGCGATGCCACCTGAGATGATGGCCGGAATGGCGGCGGCGAAGGTCAGCAGGAAGAAGAACTTGACCAATTCATAACCGTTCTTGTCCTGCAAGGTGCTGGCGTCTTGAAAAAAATTAACGCCATAAGCGATCATAAATCCGACAAAGAAGTAGGCGATCGTAGAGATCGAAAAGTCGCTCAGGATCTTCGCGAGCGCATTGACCTGGTTCTTGGCGCGTACGGTGCCGACTTCAAGAAACGCGAACCCAGCGTGCATGGCGAGCACCATGACGGCGCCGATCAGCAGGAAGAGCACATCGGTGCCGGTTTGCAGTTGCTCCATGATGGACCTCCGGTTGTTCAGTTATTGTGCGGGGAGCGCAAGCGAGAGAACAAAAAATGTGCCAAGCGTGGGGGGGTGATCGAGGCAGCCTTGGCTGCTCAGTTTGCTGCGTCAGCCGCGTGGACAATCTGATCGAGGGTTTCGCGCTTGCGATAGACGGTGCCCTGGAAACTGGCAAGGGTCTCGTCCTGCTCGTTGGAGATGCGAATCTGATAGGTCGCGAGCTTGGGGTTGAAGGCGATCTCCTCGGCGTCAGCATACAAGGTGCCGGAGCTGACGCCCTTGTGGTATGCGATGGACACGTTGATGCCGAGCGCGATCTGGCCGTGGGAGTTGGAGGCGACGGCAAAGGCCAGATCGGCTAGCGCGAAAATTGCGCCACCATGCACGATGCCGACGCCGTTTAAGTGGCGCTCGTCAATCGCAAGCTTGGCGCGGGCGCGCCCGGGCCTCACCTCAAGTAGCTCAATGCCAAGATATTCAGCGAAACGGTCGCCGCTGAAATACTTGCGCACAAGGGATTCATCCATGCTGTCGGTCCTCTGCTGAAATCAGAAGGGATTAAGGAGCCTTTGGGCCGTCGTTGAGGTTGCGTCTGTCGATGACCCGCTTGGCCTTGCCGACGAAGCGCTCCAGGCTGCGCGGCTCGACCAGCTCGACGCGGGCGCGAATCCCGGCAATGGCATGGATTTCCGAGCCGATCCGCTCGCGCAGCGCTTGCATGCGGTCCATGCGGTCGGAGAACATCTCGCGGTGGATTTCTACCTTCACCGTCAGCTCATCCATCGATCTGCCTGGGGTGCCGGGGCGGTCGACCTCAATCAGATAATGCGCTGTGGTGCCCTCGACCCGCAGCAGGGCTTCCTCGATTTGCGACGGGAAGAGATTCACGCCGCGGATGATCAGCATGTCGTCGCTGCGCCCGGTCACGCGGCTCATGCGCAGGCTGGTGCGGCCGCAGGGGCAGGGGTCGCGATACAGCCGCGCGATGTCGCGGGTGCGGTAGCGCAGCAGCGGCATGGCCTCGCGTGTCAGGGAGGTGATGACCAGTTCGCCGGGCTCGCCCTCGGGCACGGGCTCCAGCGTCTCCGAGTCCAGGCATTCAACAAGAAAATGATCGTCCTGGATGTGCATGCCGGTGCGCTCGCTGCATTCGCCGCTGACGCCGGGGCCTATGACTTCCGACAGGCCATAGTTATTAAACGCCTGGATGTCGAGCTGTTGTTCGATCTCCAGGCGCAGGTCTTCGGTCCAGGGCTCGCCGCCGAAGTGGCCGAAGCGAATGGGTAGGCTGCGCGGGTCGATGCCGAGTTCGCGCGCGCCGTCGGCGATGGTGAGCGCATAGCTCGGGGTGCAGATGAGTACTTCGGGGTTAAGCTCGCGCATGATGGTGAGCTGGCGGCGGGTGTTGCCAGCGGCGGCGGGGATAATGGCCGCGCCGACGCGCTCGATGCCATAGTGCAGACCAAAGCCGCCGGTGAAGAGTCCGTAGCCAAAGGCGACCTGCACCGTGTGCTGTGGCTGCAGCCCACCTGCGACCAGAAAGCGCGCGCACAGATCAGCCCAGAGCGTGAGATCCTTCTTGGTGTAGGCGACAAAGGTTGGCGTGCCCGTGGTGCCTGAGGAGCCGTGAATGCGCGCAACGTCGCTGCGCGGCACGGTCAGGAAGCCGAATGGGTGATGCCGGCGCAGATCCTCCTTGGTGGTGAAGGGCAGGCGGTGCAGATCATCAAGGGTGCGGATGCGCGCCGGGCTGATGTCGTGGCGCAGGAAATGACTGCGGTAGAAAGGCACCTGCCCGATGCGCGCGACGAGCGCTTGCAGGCGCTCGAGCTGCAGCGCTTGGCGCTGCGGGGTCGGGAGGGTTTCGGCTTCGGTGTCCCAGATCGCGGTGTGGGAAGCGGGGGAGCTGTCTTGCATGCACTCAGCCGTCGGCATGAATCAGCTCGTCGCCGTCGAGCGCGCGAATGCCCTGGTCGAGCAGCACCTTCACCGCTTGATCGGGGTCCTCGAAGCGGAAAATCAGAATCGCCTTGTCAGGCCGGTAGGAGGAGAAGGCGTACATGTATTCGATATTGACGCCAGCCTGATCCAGCACCTTGAGCACTTCGGCCAGTCCGCCGGGCCGGTCTTCGACATCCACGGCGACGACTTCGGTCAGGTTGACCACCCAGCCGCCGTCTTCCAGCACCTGCTTGGCCTTGTCCCAGTCGCGCACGATGAGCCGCAGGATGCCGAACTGCGCGGTGTCGGCGAGCGACAGCGTGAGGATATTGATGCCGGCGGCGGCAATGGCCTCAAGCGGCGCATCCAGCCGTCCGGGGCGGTTTTCGAGAAACAGCGAGAGTTGTTGCAGTTTCATGGTGAGATTCCGAAAGTGGTCGCGGTGAAAGATGTCTCGCCCGATTGGGCTGTTGCGCGGTGAAACAAGCCCAGGTCGATCAGTCCCCGCGTCGGTCGATCACCCGCTTGGCCTTGCCCTGGCTGCGCTCGATACTGCGCGGCTCGACCAGGCGCAGGGTGACGCGGATGCCGATGATGCGCTCAATGGCTTGGGCCAGGCGCGAGCGGACCTGCTCCATGGCGCGAATCTCGTCGCTGAAGACCTCGGGCGTGACCTCTACCTCAACCGTCATCTGATCCAGTCCCTGCTCGCGGGTCAGGATGATCTGATAATGCGGCAGGGTGCCCTCAACCGCGAGCAGTGCCGCCTCCACCTGGCTGGGGTACACATTCACCCCGCGCAGAATGATCATGTCGTCCGAGCGCCGACCGATGCGGCGAATACGCCGGATGCTGCGCCCGCAGGTACAGGGCTCGGGGATGATGCGGGTGATATCGCGCGTGCGATAGCGGATCACCGGCATGGCCTTTTTGCTCAGCGTGGTGATGACCAGCTCGCCTTCCTCGCCATCGGGCAGCACTTGGCCGCTGTCGGGGTCGATGATCTCGGGGTAGAAGTGGTCCTCGAACACATGCAGGCCATTCTGAGCCTCGCATTCGCTCGCCACGCCGGGGCCGATGATTTCCGACAGGCCATAGATGTCGTAGGCCTTGATGTTGGCGGCTTCCTCGATGCGCGTGCGCATGGCGTCCGACCAGGGCTCGGCGCCGAAGATGCCTACTTTGACTGGCATGTCGCGCAGATCGGCGTCGAGCTCGGCGGCGCGCTCGACCAGATAGGTGAAATAGCTCGGGGTGCAGCAGAGTGCGGTAACGCCAAAGTCGCGCATCACCATGATCTGGCGGTCGGTATTGCCACCGGAGATGGGGATTACGGTGGCGCCCAAGGTCTCGGCGCCATAGTGCGCGCCCAGGCCACCGGTGAAGAGTCCATAGCCAAAGGCATTTTGCAGAATATCGCCGCGGTGTAATCCGCAGGAGGCGAAGGTGCGGGTCATCACCTCGGCCCAGACCTCAACGTCCGCCTGCGTATAGGCTACCACGATGGGTTTGCCCGTGGTACCCGAGGACGCATGCAACCGCACGATATCGGACATGGGGCTGGCGAAGAGCCCGAAGGGGTAGGTGTCGCGCAGGTCGGTCTTGACCATAAAGGGCAGTTGCTCGATATCCTCGAGGCTGCGAATACTCTCAGGCGTCAGCTTGCGTTCTTGCAACCGGGTACGAAACAGCTCTACTCGCTCGTAAGCGCGGCTGACAACCGCGCGCAGGCGACGGAGCTGGACCTCCTTCAGGCGCTTTTCGGGCAGAAAATCCGGTGCGCTGGCCGGGTGAAAACCGCCAGCATCGTCGTTCCAGAGCGCGTTGAGCATTCGTTTTCCTCTTTTGTCTCGTCGTCGATTTTGGAGCGCGCGGGCAAAAAAAAACCGTGTAGCAGCTCAGCCAGGCATCGAAGCGCTGGCCCGACGCCCGAGCGCGAAGGCCTCGTCATTTAGGCGGTGCAGCTTCTCAGCTAGGTGCGCATGAACGGCCGCGAGCCAGTGGGTCTCGGCGATCTCCAGCACGCTCGACAGGGCGCCGAGCATGGCGACATTCAGGCTCTTTTTGTTTTTAAGTGCGTCGGGTGGAATGACGTCCGTTGTCAACAGCACGCCATCGGCACGCATCAGCGGGCGGTTGATCTCAACCTGCGAAGGCTCCAGCACAAGCAGCACGTCAGCCTGGCCTGCGGGGACCATGGGACTCAATACCCGCTCGCCGAAGCGCACGTCGCTGGTCACTGAACCGCCGCGCTGACTCATGCCGTGCAGCTCGCTCTTTTTTACGTCGAAGCCGGCGCGGAAAGCCGCCTCGGCAAGAATGTCTGAGGCGGTGATGATGCCCTGGCCACCGAGGCCGGCGATCACGATGTTGGTGGTGCTATGCATGGGTGTCTGAGTGGTCAGTCTGTCGAGACGAATGGATTCGCCTCAGAACTCGTGGGGGCGAATTGGCACGCCCAGCTCAATCTCAATTGCCGGTCAGCCCGCCGGTGCTGCCGCGCATTGCTGGTCGGCGGCTTTTTCATAGAGCCGGATTTTTGGTGCGGCCAGCACGCACGGCTGGCGCACAATCATCAGTGCGGTCTCGTTGCGCGCCAGGCAGTCGGCGATGCGAGCCTTCAGATCGACATTCTTGGCCGACTCGTCGATCAACTCGACATAGGCAATGCCCAATGCGCGCCCGACGGCCTCGAAGTCCATGCGGTCCGCGCGCTCGTGGTTTAGAGAGCGGCCTGTGCCTGGGTGCTCCTGCTGGCCGGTCATGGCGGTGGTCTCATTGTCCAGAATCATCACCAGATGCCCAGTCTCCGGCGGGTTGTAGGCCATTTCGGCCAGGCCCGTCAGCCCCGAGTGGACGAAGGTGGAATCACCAATCACGCTTACCACTCGGCGCGCCTGCACCTCTGGTAGCGCATGACGCAGGCCGAGTCCGGTGGTAATGCTCGCGCCCATGCATACGCAGGTATCCATGGCCGAGAAGGGTGGCAGCACGCCGAGGGTGTAGCAGCCAATGTCGCCGGCGACGATGCAGTCGAGTTCGCGCAGCGCATGAAAGACATTGCGATGCGAGCAACCAGGGCAGAGCTCCGGCGGCTTGCCCTTGGGCTGAGCCGGCTCCTCGCTGTCATCACCGGTGACGATGCGGTGCACGCGCGCGACATCCAGCTCGCCGAAGCGGAAGCGCTCGGTCTTGCCCTCGACTGGAATACCTGCGGTGCGCAGTTCCTCAACCAGAACCGGATCGCCTTCCTCGACCACTAGCACCCGCTCGAATTGCTGAGCAAACTCACGAATGCGCGTGATCGGCAGCGGGTACGTCAGGCCGAAGGTGAAATGGCTGGCCTCGGGCGCTGCCTCGCGCGCATGCATGGCACTGATGCCGGTGGAGATGATGCCGAGCGTCTTGCTGCCCATCTCGGTTTCCATGGGCCCCTCGGCCTCATTCCAGGCCGCGATCTCCGCGAGCTTGGTGCGTAGTCGGTGATGCGCGGGCTTGGCGTAGGCGGGAATCATTACCCGGGCGGGTACATCACGGCGGAACTTGACCGCTTTGGGGGGGATGGGCGCGCGTGGCTGCACTGGCGTTAGGGAATGACAGACCCGGGTGGTGAGTCGCAGCATGACCGGAATCTTCCAGCGCTCGGACAGCTCGAACCCAAGCCAGGTGAAGTCGTAGGCTTGTTGGGAATCGACTGGCTCCAGCATCGGGATGCCAGCCGCCCGCGCATAGCGGCGATTGTCCTGCTCGTTCTGGCTCGATGCCATGCCCGGGTCATCGGCCGAGACGATGACAAGCCCACCATCGACATCGGTGTAGGTGGCGGTGAATAGAGGATCAGCCGCGACATTGAGCCCTACATGCTTCATGGTCACCAGCGAGCGTGCGCCGGCGAAGGCCACGCCGATGCCGACCTCGAGCGCGGTTTTCTCGTTCGGCGACCACTGCGCCCGCCCGCCTAGGCGGTCGAAGGTCTCAAGAATCTCGGTCGAGGGGGTGCCAGGATAGCCGACGCCGAGCGTGGTGCCGGCATGCAAGGCGGCCAGGGCCACGGCATCGTCGCCGCTTAGGAGTTGGCGGGATTCGGTGAGGGAGTCAGTCATTGGGAGTCGAGCTCTGTTTGCAAGCGTTTCAACCGGCGATTATCAGCGTATCCCGGGAAGGCGGCAACCTAACCCGGCGCTACCAGGCCAAGTTGATCTCCGCGCGCACAAAGTAGCTGTTGTCACGGCGATCTTTGGCGTAGTAATCGCCGGGCAGCAGGTATTCGGCGACCAGGTGGCCGGAGAGGTGCTTGTTGAGCTTGGTCTTGATCCAGCCAGTGAACAAATGCCCGCGAAATTTGCCGTTGTCTGTGATGTTGGCCAGTTGCGACGCCGTGCGCGTGCTGTTTTCATTCGCGAAGAGCGCGTGGTAATTCAGGGTGACCGTGGTGGTTTCGTGCGGTTTGGCGCCCCAGCCGAGATTGAGGCGCTGCAGGTTGGTGGCCTCGGCGACACGGCTCTCGAGCGGCCACTGATAAACCATCAGTTCGCTCCACTGCGGCCAGCGTGACCACAGGGGGTCGAACGCCTGGTTAGTGCTGCTGTTTGGATCATCGCCAGACAGGTATTCGTAGTCAAAGTGCACTGACTGCTCAAGCGGCCCGCCGATAAAATAGCCGATGCGGCTATTGAAGCCAAAGGCGCTAAGGTCGGCGTTATTGCGCGTGCCCCATTCGTAGATGGTTTCGGCCCGCAGGCTCCATTTGTCGGTCAACTTGGTGTCGACTCGGGCGCCGATGCCATAGACGTCGCCGGTATCCGAGGGCGACGGGAAGGGCGCGCCGTTGTTCTCGCGCACGGTGTCGAGGCCGGGGACGTAATCGGTCAGGTTCTCGCGGCTGTGCTTGTAGATGAAGTAGCCATCGACCGCGCCATCTTTCAGCATGCTCTTGTTGCGCAGATAGAGGATCGCGCCGGTCTCATACTGCTCAGTCTGGTCTTCGATAACGCCATTGAGCGGCTGCGGGAAGCGGCCAGTGTTGGCGTCTTGGTCGATGTAGATCAGATCGACTGTGGTGTCGAGCGCCTCAAGCTGATAGGTGGCACGCGCGGCATCAAAATAGATAGTGCGCGATCCATCGATTGGGGTGCCCTCGAGGATCAGCCAGCCGTTGCCGAAGATCAGATCCTGACGGCCGATTTTGAACGTCAGCGGCAGTGTGGCAATGGGCTTGAGATCGACATTAAGCTGATCGAACAGAATCCCACCGCTGTACCAGTCCTGGAACCCGGGCAGGGGGTAAGTGTCCTCATCGGGCTGCACATAATGGCGGCCTTCCCAGATCAGCCGGGAATTGAGCCCAAACTGGTCATTGGGCTTGTAATTGCCCCACAGGCGCAGGCGCAGGCGCTCAAAGTTGCGATCAGCTGTGGCGGTGTCGTCGTTCAGCCCGACGTTGCCGATGTAGATCTGGCGCAGGCGCATATCCGCGCCCCAGTCGAAAGGGCTGCTGGCTTGTTCCGGGGCGGCCAGCGCGGCAGTGGATAGCAGTGTGGCGGCGAGCAGGCCGGACTGGCGTGGATTAAAGATCATGGTCAGCTTTCCTCTCTTCGATCGCCCAGTCACGGTCGACGGGTGTGATTTCATCGGGCGCGGCGTTACGGCGCACCAGTCCGTAGATCAGGGACACGATGGCCATGAGAATGCAGCCAAGATAGGCGGTGGCGACCCAGGGGTCAGGGATTCCGAGCATGGTGGTTTCCTCTGTCAGGATGCGGTTGCGCGCGCGCGACGGCGGGGGGTGAAGCACTGGGCCAAGTGCGCCTCATCGGGCTTGCGGGTGAAGGCACTGACAAGAATCAGCGTCAGCGCCGACAGCGGCAGCGCCACAACGATTGGGTCCACCACCGGCCAGTTGGGCGCGTCGGCGAGCAGGCTGGGCTTGCCGCCGGTGACCAGTTGCACCAGGCCGATGGTCCCCGCCTCCTTGGCTTTGATGAACACCAGCCAGAAGGCCGAAACCCCAAAGCCGACGCTCATGGAGGCTAGCGCCCCGGCGCGCGTGACGCCTCTGAAGAAAAGCCCGCCAATATAAGCCGGCATAAAGGCTGCTGCGCACAGCCCGAAAAAGATCGCGGTGAAGCGCGCGATCACATAGCCCTCGCGCACCGTGTAGCTGATGGTGACGGCGACCAGTAGGCCGACAACCACCGCCAAGCGCATCGCCAGCAGGCTTGGCTCGCTGCCATGCGGCTTGCGGCTGATCTGTTCATAAAGATCGCGCCCAGCCGCAGTGCCGATGGTATGGAACTGACTCGACATGGTGCTCATAGCCGCCGCCAGCATGGCGAGGAAGAAAATAATCCCGAACCAGCGTGGCAGGGCAGTGGAGATGAACGTTGGGATGACCTGATCGGCCTCGCCCTTCACGTAGGTGATAATGGACGAGCGCCCGGAGACCAGCTCGAACCCCTGGCCGCTGGCATCCGCAGCCTGTTCGCGGGTGGTAATGATCAGGGGCACCACGGCGGGCTTCTTGTCTTTGCCCAGGATAGGCGTCCAGGCACCGACGTCGTTCTGGCGCATCAGCGCGACCATTGCGCGATCGGTGTCGGCGTCGATTACCTGCTCCACTTGGCCATTCAGCAGCGGCCCATGCTGGGCGAACCAGGCGTTCGACAGGCTGCCGACGATGAAGGGCGTGCCTGTCATCAGCATGATGAAGACAGCGCCAATGGGCACCGCGCGGTCGAGTTCGCGCCGGCTGCGCACCGTCATAAAGCGCACCGCGAGCTGCGGCTGCGCCAGCACCCCGATGCCCACACCGAGGATGATGGTGCTGACCACAATCCACCACAGGTTATAGCTGTTGGAGCCCCAGCCGAAGGCTGGCATCTCGGTCCAGCCCTGATGGCCGATGGCTTGCAGCTTGGCTGGCACCATGTCGGCCATGTCGGTCAGGAAGCGATGGGCCTCGCCGACGCCGCCGAGCTGGCTGTAGGTGAACCAGAGCAGAAAGATCATGGCCGCGATCATCACAAAGCCCTGCAGGGTATCGGTGTACATGACCGCTTTGAGCCCGCCGGGTACCACGTAGGCGGCGGTGATCAGGGCGAAGATCAGCAGCGCCACCTCGAAGTCGATACCAAACTGGGTGGCGGCGAAAATACTGCCGCCGGTCATCACCGCAGCCGAGTAGAGCGGCATGAACAGAAACACTAGGGTTCCGGCGAAAATCTGCACCGCCCGGCTCTGATAGCGCAGTCCCAGCAGCTCGCCAAAGGTATGGGCGCCGAGCCGGTGCCCCATGCGTCGGGTGGGCTCGCCTAAGAAGACGAAGGCGATGAAAATACCCACGCCGATGTTCAGAAAAGTCAGCCATAGCAGGCTCATGCCAAAGAGCCCGGCGACGCCGCCAAAACCGACAATGGCAGCCGTGGAGATGAAGGTAGCTCCGTAGGAGATGGCCATGATGACCGGATGCGCCGAGCGCCCGCCGACCAGAAAATCCGCCGCCGAGCGCGTGCCGCGATAGCCGAGCCAGCCGAGGTACCCAGTGGCGATCAGATAGAGAAGAATAACCAGAATGTCGATCCAGCCGAGCCCGGACTGTCCTGTCATGCGTACCCCCTCAAGTCGCGCCCGCTAGCGCTTTATGTCATTGTTGTTGAGCCAGAGTTGTGGCGCCGGCCGCGACACCTGTCACAAGTTTGTCGCAAAGCTGGCGCGGAACCATACGCAAAACGCAAGTTCATTTCATGGACCTGGCGCAATAAAACCTTCATTTTTTCCGGTTTTGATGATTCCGATGCGGACGGATCGCCGGCGGGACGAGCGGGGAGGACTGTTGTCGAGATGGAAAGCTTCAAGGTGGTGCGACCCGAGCACCTGAACCACTACGGCTACCTTTTTGGTGGCTTCTTGCTCAAATGGGTGGACGAAATCTCCTGGATTGCAGCTAGTCGCGACTACCCAGGCTGCCGCTTGGTGACTGTCGCTATGGACAATGTCGAATTTCACTGCGGCACGCGCCAGGGCATGGTGCTGCGCTTCGATGCGAGCGAGAGCCGGCGTGGCACTACCTCGGTCGCCTACCGGGTGATCGTCTTCAGCGACGACCTGGACACCGGCGCCGAGATGCAGATCTTTTCCACGTGCGTCACCTTCGTGCGGCTGGATGCAGAGGGCAAGAAAACGCCCCTGCCGGGCGTTAAGGCCGGGCAAGATTAAGGCGAGATGCCGGCAACAAATGTTCCTTCCATCCGTAGCGGCGCATTCATTCGCCGAGTCGAGATAGCCGGCATCCTGCCCGGTCATGAAAGTTTTCTTGCAGGCGCTCGGCAGATAGGTGGGTTGCGGAATGGGTGTTTGTGGGTGTAGAAATGGATCATGTTCCAAACATCCAGTTTTCGTATCACCGCCGAGATGCTCTTGCTTGTCGCCGAGATCGACGAGTTCAAGGGCGCCTGGCGGGCGCTCGGCACCCTGGCCCCGGAACGCCTGTCGGCACTCCGTCGGATGGCGACGGTCGAAAGTATTGGTTCCTCGACCCGCATTGAGGGCAGCCGCCTGTCTGATCGCGAGGTTGAACGGCTGCTGTCGAATCTGGATATCCAGTCCTTCGACTCGCGTGACGAGCAGGAAGTGGCTGGCTACGCGGATGTGATGGAGACCGTCTTTGCAGCCTGGGCCGAGATCGCCATCACCGAGAATCATATTCGCCAGCTTCACCGTGACCTGCTCCGATACAGTGACAAGGACGAGCGCCATCGCGGTGACTACAAGACAACATCAAACAGCGTCGCCGCGTTCGATGCGGACGGCCGAAAAGTTGGTATTGTGTTTGAAACCGCGAGCCCCTTCGAGACCCCGCAATTGATGGCCGAACTGCTGACCTGGTTCAACCAGGCGTCCAATCCGGCAGTCAGCCAGGCACGGCGGGACGAGCTGCATCCCCTGATCGCTATCGGTATCTTCGTGGTGGTTTTCCTCGCCATTCATCCGTTCCAGGACGGCAATGGACGGCTGAGCCGGGTATTGACCACCTTGCTGCTGCTGCGCGCCGGCTATGCGTATGTGCCTTACAGTTCGCTCGAAACCGTGATCGAACAGAGCAAGGAAGGCTATTACCTGGCCCTGCGTCAGACCCAGGCCGGTCTGCGTACCGATGCGCCGGACTGGGAGCCGTGGCTGAGGTTTTTTCTCAAGGCCCTGCACCGCCAGATGTGCCGGCTGCGTGAGAAGGTCGAGCGTGAACGGCTGTTGTTGGCCAAACTACCGGATTTGGCGCTTCAAATTCTTGATCATGCGCGCGACCACGGGCGTGTCACCATCGCTGATGCCGTCACCATTACCGGCGCGAGCCGCAATACCCTAAAGATGCACTTCAAAATGCTGCGCGAGCAGGGCTATTTGACCTTGCATGGCCAGGGTCGCGGAGCTTGGTATGGCCTGCCTTAACCATGAGGATTAGGGGGCGATTCTTGTCTGAATCAAAACACTGAGAATTTAAGTCATTGAAATCATAAGAGCGAGAGGGTCAAAAACAAACAACCTGTTCGACGTGCTGGCCTTAGACTCCAAGATAAACAACTTTGAAACGTTCCAAAACCACCGGCATCTCCTCGCTAGGCTCCTTGTTCAGCTCCTCGCACTCGGCGCTGAAGAATTTCCAGTGTTCGCTTCTCCAAGAGTCTAATGTTTTATCGCCTTCCCCTTCTTCGAGCGCGAATGCCGAATCAACATCCTTGAATGATTTTATCTCGACTGCTGTGGTTTCAATGATGCACTGCGGGGTCTTGTTCCAATCCGTGATGACAGTGAGTTTGCAGATCTCCGGCAAAGGTTCAGCCTCTGCCTCGTAACTCCAAACCAGGCCGGCTGTTGCTTTTTTTTCGCCTTTGACCACCAACTCGGCGCAAATGTCGGCATTTTCCTTGTCAGCGCAGAAATGATAGGCGTCGAATTGGCGATATTGTTCGCGCACATTTTGAGGCAAAGTCGCCAAATACCGCTCGAGGTAGTTTTTTGCTTTTGAGTCCATGAGTCAATCGAGCGCGAATGCGCGAGTATTCGTTAGTGCCGCGCCGGAGTAACCAATCGGTCGGATCATCGGTGCGCAATCGTTCCGGAAAATGTACCAGAGGATTCGGTCGAAATGAAGTGCTACAAGGCAAGGACAGAAAAGCTGTCTCGCCGATCTTGTGTTCGTTGATGTCGGTAGTGCGTCGCGCCTCTTGAAGCCCTTGAGGTAAGCGCCTGTCTCTGAGGGATGGGGCAACGCCGGGGGCTTGAGCCGAAAGTAGCGGATGCGCTCGCGCACTGCCTTGTGCAGGGCGAAGTGCTGCTTGGAGCGCGCGAGGGGAGTCAAGCTGGTAAGATGGTGACCTTGGCAGAAGGCCAGGAGAGCTTCCCGTGAAACAAGCGCGTTATCGTCCCAGGGGTGACCGGGGTGATGCGTATTCGCTGCTGACCAAAGGAGATTTGTCGCTATGAAAACCTTTTCAATCGCGCCCTTTTCGAGCGTACTTGGCGGCTGCATGATCGCGGCCCTGCTGCTGCCGCTGACACTGAGCGCGGCGGACAATCGCATTACCTCGGAGATTGAGTCCGTGGAGGTCATGCACAACGGCGAGCTGATCACGATCGAGCGTGGGAATGATCGCAATGCGACCCTCCCGGAAATGTATCAGAAGACTGATCGCGGCTGTCCGCCCTTCTGCGTGCAGCCCATGGTTGTGGTGCCAGGCGTTGAAACCATTGGCGAAATTGACATGCTCGGCTACTTGCAGCGCATCAGCGAGGGCGATGACACTCTTTTGGTGGTCGATTCGCGCACGCCCGACTGGGTCATGCAGGGGACGATTCCGGGCGCAGTCAATATTCCCTGGAATAAGATCAACCATGAAGGCGGCAAGACCTTCGCGGCGCCAAGTGCGGCAGAATCTCTTGTACACATCCTGAGCGATGAGTTCGGCGCCAAGCAGGACCCGCAAACCAAAACATGGTCGTTCGACGATGCTAAGACCCTGGTCTTTTTCTGCAATGGCATCTGGTGCCCGCAATCGTCTATCAATATCAAAACGCTGAATGGCATCGGCTATCCGGTAGACAAAATGAAATGGTATCGCGGTGGCATGCAGGATTGGGTCAGCGTTGGGTTAACCACGGTTGAGCCGGACTGAGCCTGATACTGGGCCTTAGCCTGAGCGGTAACGCCCCTAGTCTGAATCTGGGTTAAAGCCGGCCTTGAGCCGGCTTTGATCTGGAATCCACCAAGATGGCGGGGCGCGCCTGCGACCTGCCCTAAAGAAGCGTTTTCGCCGGCGCAGCCATGGCTGTGTATCTTTGCCCCGAGTGCGATCTGCTGCAGAATGCCCCGCCGCTGGCGGCTGGTAGCGTCGTTCGTTGCGCGCGGTGCAGTTTCACGCTGCACCGCGCCAGGGCAAACAGTCTTGATCACACTCTGGCGCTCACGCTGGCTGGTCTGGTGCTGTTTGTAATCGCAAACAGCTTTCCCTTTTTGTCCTTTCAAATGCAGGGGCAGATCACCGAGACCACGCTGAGCACTGGCGTTTTCAGCCTGATTGAGCAAGGCAAATGGGAAGTGGCCTTGGTGGTGTTGTTCACCAGCATTCTGGCTCCGGGTCTGCAACTCGCCTTGCTGGTTAGCGTGCTGCTGCCGCTCAAAGCCGGTCGTTTTTCGCCCTGGCTGGCGCAGCCTTTCCGCCTGTTTCGTCACCTGCTGCCTTGGGGCATGATGGATGTTTTCCTGATCGGCATTCTGGTGTCGGTGGTCAAGTTGACCGACATGGCGACCATTGTGGCAGGGGTGTCGCTCTTTGCTTTTGTGGTGCTGATCTTTGTGCTGGCAGCGGCTCAGTCTTTGCTCGACCCCGAGCTTGTCTGGAGTCGGGTGCCGCTCAAGGCGCCGGTGCGTCTGACACCCAAGGCCGGCGAGTTGGCGCTGGGTTGTGAAACCTGCGAACAGGTGGTGCCTTCCCGCGCGCTGCAGGAGGCGGGTCTGACGGATGCCTGTCCGCGCTGTGGTAGTGCGCTGCATCACCGCAAGCCGCGCAGTTTGCAGCGCACTTGGGCGCTGGTGATTGCGGCCCTGATGTTTTATATCCCGGCGAATGTGTTCCCGATTATGACGGTCACCTCTTTGGGCAGTGAGCAGTCGGATACCATTCTGTCCGGTGTGCTGTTTTTGCTGCACCATGATATGTGGCCGCTGGCGCTGGTGGTTTTTGTTGCGAGTATTTTTGTGCCCTTGCTCAAGTTGCTGATTCTGTTGTTTTTGCTAGTCTCGGTGCAACTGCGCTCGCGCTGGCGGCCGGTTGATCGCACGCGGTTGTATCGCATCACCGAGGCCATCGGGCGCTGGTCCATGGTAGATGTCTATGTGGTCACCATTCTGGTGGCGCTGGTGCATTTAGGGAATCTGGCATCGATTCAGGCCGAGGCGGGCGCGGTGTTTTTTTGCGCCGTGGTCATCATCACCATATTCGCGGCCATGAGTTTCGACCCGCGCCTGATTTGGGATGCATCCACCCCTGAATGCGCCTCGGGTATGCAGCCGTCCGGCCCGCTTGTGCGAGGATGATGGCCCGATGACGCAACCCAAGAGTCAGGATGCCCAGACGCAGTCTTCGGATGCCGGGCCGGCGCTGGCCGAGGCCCGGGTCGTTAAACGCGAGCGCTTGTCGTTGGTGTGGTTGGTGCCGCTGGTGGCGGTGGTTATCGGTGCCTGGCTGGCCTATCACGCCATCAGCCAGCGCGGCCCGACCATCACCATTGAGTTCGACTCCGCCAGTGGTTTGCTGGCGGGTAAGACCAAGGTCAAGTTCAAAGACGTTGTGATCGGTCAGGTGACGGCCATTGCACTGTCCGAGAATCTGGAAAAGGTCCTGGTCACCGCCGAACTCACACCAGACTCTGGTCACTACCTGACGCATAAGACCCGCTTTTGGGTCGCCAGGCCGCGGGTGACACCCAGCCAGATCACCGGGCTCGAGACCCTGCTCTCGGGTGCCTATGTGGCGATCGACCCGGTGATTGACGGCGAGTCGGCGCGGCATTTTGTCGGACTCAAAGACCCGCCGGTCATCACGACCTCTCAGCCTGGCTTGCAGTTCTCGTTGCGCGCCTCATCTCTGGGGTCGCTGAATCTGGGCTCTCCGGTCTACTATCGCCACATTCAGGTCGGGCAGGTGGTGAATTATCGTCTGGATGACGACGGGGGCGGCGTCACTATTGAAATCTTCATCGCTGAGCCATACCACGATCTGGTTTATTCAAATACAAGATTTTGGAATGCCAGTGGCTTCGATGTGCGCATGACTGCCGATGGTGTCGTTGTGGATAGCGAATCTGTGATCTCCATGCTGATCGGCGGCGTCGGTTTCGATACCCTAGACACGCTGGATGATAAAGGGACTCAGGCCAGTGACGGGCAGTATTTTCCGCTCTATGCCAACCGTAAGCAGGCGTATGAACGCGCCTATTTGAACAAAAAGCGCTATGTGCTGCTGTTCGACGGTTCGGTGCGTGGGCTCTCGGTAAACGCGCCGGTGTTGGTGCGCGGTATCCAGGTGGGGCAGGTGCTGGACATTCAGCTTGAGTTCGATCCCAGTCGAATCGATTTTCAGATTCCGGTGTTGATCGAAATTGAACCGGAGCGGGTGAATGAACTCGATCCTCAGGGCGATGCGACTCTTGAGCAGACGCAGCAGCCCCTTACAACGACCTCGGATCAGTCGCTATTGCGGGCAATGGTGGCCAATGGCCTGCGCGCGCAGCTGAAGACCGGTAGCCTGCTGACCGGGCAATTGTATGTCGAATTTGATCTGCATCCGGATGCTCCGCCGGTGGAGATTGGTCAGCGTCAAGGCTATCCGGTGTTGCCAACGCTGCCCACAGATGCCGAGGCGATGGCTACCAAGGCCAATCGCATTCTGACTGAGGTCGAGGCCATCCCTTTCAGGCGCATTGGCGAGGATCTCTCGGCCATTCTGGCCGGTGTGCGCACTCTGGTGGACTCCACTCAGCTGCGCGATGCCTTGACGCAGGTCGATCAGCTTCTGGATCATCTGGTGCGCTTGAGCGCTATGGCTGATCGGCAGCTTTCGCCAGAGCTTCTGGGGCTGATCACTGAAGCCCAGGGGTCGTTTAAGAATTTTAATGCGCAGTTTGCGCCCGGTGCACCCATGAGCGCCGAGGCCCTGCGTTCCCTGCAAGAGTTTCAGTCCGTGGCCCGGTCTGTGGGAGATCTGGCGGATTACCTCGAACGCCATCCCGAGGCACTGCTGAGAGGAAAAGGAGGAGTCAGGTGAGGCGAGCGCAAGTCCGATGGTTAGCACGCGCACTGGCCTTGATGGTCGCGTGCCTGTGGTTGCTTGGGGGCTGTGCCAGCTCACCGCCCTCAGCGTTTTATACCCTGACGGCGATGGCCGAGAGCCCAGCCGGAGAAAACCGGGCGATTCAGGGCGGACAGCTCGCGGTCGGCCTTGGGCCGGTGACTTTTCCGCGCTTTCTCGATCGCCCGCAAGTGGTCCAACGCCAGGGTGGTAATCAACTCAGCGTGGATGAATTCCATCGCTGGGGTGGGAGCCTGGATGACGATTTTCTGCGGGTGTTCTCGGAGAATCTGGCCCAGCTGCTCCAGACCAGCCGCGTTGTGGTGTTTCCGAGCGAGCTGCGCATGCGGCTCGATTTTCGCGTGATGGCCGAGGTGGTGGCGTTCGAGGCTGGCCCCTCTAACCAGGCCCTGCTTAAGGTGCGCTGGGCTGTGATCGATCCTTTCTCGGAGCAGGTGCTGAGCATGCGCGAGGACAGCTATCGCCAGAGCCTTCCCGCCGATGCTGGCGTGTCCCAACAGGTCGCGGGCTTGAGTGCCGCTCTGGCGGATTTTAGTCGCGATGTTGCCGACGAACTTCGGCGTCTGCCAAAGCCAAAACCGAAACCAAACCAGACAGAGCAGGCAGCGACTTAGCCGCCCGGCGAGCGCTGGGCATAATCACCGCAGCGGTCAAAACGCTTGAGATCAGCCTTGAGATCACCGGCGAGGGCATAGTCCAGATCATGAGGATGGATGCCGATGCGGATGACCTCGGCTGCGCGTGCCCGGCGGCGATTGAGCGCATTCCATAGCTTTAATGGCAGTACGCGAGCGGGCGTGTCGGCCTCGTAGCCCAGCATTGGGGTGGGTCGCCATTCCTGGGTAGCCGCCTCGTAAATGCCGCCGAAGACTTCATAACGGGCAAAGGGGCCCTCGGCACTCAGGCGCGCGCGCGTGATAGCGCCCATTGCCCAGGCAGGTGGCACATAGAGTGCCGGTGGCGGAAATCCCTGCTGAATGAACCAATCTTGGCTGCGCTTGAGTAATGCCATTATTCCATCAGCGTCCAGCGCCAGATGCTCAGCAACGGTGCGTGAAAGAAACAAGGCATGCAAGCGGTGATAGAGGCCACCGATGCGTTCCGCCTGGTGGCGCCAGCCGTGGGCCGCCAGTTCATGGCCCTGTTGGGCAAGTGCATGCAGGCGGGTCAGGTCCGCAGCGGACCAGTCGCGACCGGGAACTACCAGCAGTGTGACCGGCCCGACATTCAGGCTGGAAAGCGTTTCCAGCGTCCGCTCAATCACCGTCAGGGTCTCCGGCATGACATCATGCACGGACACCAGGCTCAAAGGATCCGAAGGCGAGGCGAGGGCAGGGCTAAGGCTCATGGTCCCGGACATCCGCAAAGAGCAAGGCGTTGTTTCACGCTAAGGCGCATGGTCCCGGCCACTCCGGAATATGACGCTTGCTGTTTCATGCTAAGAGGTTGCATCGATCCCGGTCAGACGGCCATCGCGCAGAATCTCAAGCCAGTGGTTGAGATTGGCTGAGTTGATGTTGGTTGCGGCTGTGCGGGCAATCTCGGCTTTGCGGCTGCGTTCCTTTGGATCCATCTCGGCGATGTGGTGCAGCACCTCGGCCAGCGTCTGCTGTGGTTCGATCTGAAACAGCCCGCGGTTGAGCGCATCCCAGCTCAATATGCCGCAGTGTGATGACACCACCACCAGGCGCGCTCGGGCCATAGCCTCCAGCGCAATGGTGCCAAAGGACTCAACCGTGGAGGGCAGCACCAGGGCATCGACGCTGTCGATGATTGGGAGCATCTTCTGGCGATGGACCCAGCCGAGAAGTTCGAGATTCTTGAGCCGCTGTGCCTCGCCTTCCAGCCAGGGGCGCATGGGGCCCTCACCGGCTACCAGAAATTGCATGTGCGGCAGTGCCTCGGCGGCCTGGACCACAGTTTCGAGATTTTTTTCGGGGGCAAGGCGTCCCGCAAAAAGGATTCGGCTAAGGCTTCCTTGCAAAGGCTTGGGCGGCTGCTGGATAAAACGTCGGGGAATCGATGTGCCCATGAGTCCGACATGCTCGGCGCCGATGCGCCGGGCAATGTCGACCATCTCCCGTGAGTTGGCAAGCACAAGCTGGCTGTCGTGAAACAGCTTGCGGTTGCAGCTGTTCAGATACCACTGCGAACTGGGTGCGCGCGCGGACCAGTCCTGATTCATGGCCGCGAGGCGCTCGAAATGGGTATGGAAGCCGACAATGATGCGCGCCTTGTGCCTTTTTCCAAACAGCAGCCCAAGCATGCCGTAAGGGCCGGGCGTGGGAATGATAATGGCATCGGGGTTGATGCGCTTGAGCCGTCGGCGAATCATCAGGGGCGAGGGCAGCATGAACTTTTGAGTGCGGTCACCCGGCAGCGGAACCGCAAAACCGCCATACCAGCGCCCGTTACGATAGCGCGGAGAGACGATCTGCGCCAGCACCCCGGCGCTGCGCAGATGTTCGGCAAGATCACGATAATAGGCACCGACGCCATTACGTTCGGGGGCGGCATCCGAGAAGATGGCAACGCGCAGCGGTGCCGCTTTAGATTGCTGTGGGGTGGATGCGCTGTCGGAATTCAGCATGGGGCTGCGTTCGTCGCTGGTGGCGGCAGAATCGCAGCCAGCCGGGGTTCGGCATGGACATCGGCAAAGGCGCGGGCAAGCTCGGCCGCATTCAGCCCGAAATGTGCGAGTGCATAACGATGTCCGCTGCGATAGCGACGGCTCGCCTCGGATTCTTGCTCCAGGATGGCGGCGAAGGTATCGGACATCGGCAGTCCAAGCTGTCGGTAGGCGTCGGTCAGCGCGCTGTGGAGATTCTTGCGCAGGGCATTCATACCGATCCAGACACAGCGCTCGGGCGGTGTTTGTCCCAATTGGGCCGCCAGGTTCAGGTAATAAAACCGCAGCTGTTCGATGAACCGATCTCGCACCCAGGGGCTGCGCGCGCTCGTGCCGAAGAACTCAAGACCCGAACCAATAGAGCTGAGCTGCGAGGGCAGGGTGCGCTCGGGTTCGCGCAGACAAATTAAAAAGCGAGCATCTGGAAAGGTGCGGCTGAGTCCACCCGCCAAGGGCGCGAAGGCGGCATTTTTGGACAGCAGGCGTTTGTCCGGGCCGTGAACGTAGAGGTGCTTCTGCAGGCAGAGGCGGTAATATGCGAGTATCGCCTCCTGTTCGTCGGCTGGAATGCGCCGGTCGAATTGTCCGATGTCCCACAGGCGCTCATTGAAAGGGAGGGGCAGCGCCAGGATGAAGCAGGAGAGAATTGGCAGCAGGGCAAAATAATCTTCCTCTGGTGCGCTCAGTGTCATGGGGTGCACATCGTCCATGGCGGCGAAGCCATGTTTTTCCATCCATGCGAGCAGACGGGCGAGGTGGCCGCCCAGGGAGCGGTCGAGTCGCGCCAGCCCCAGCCAGAACTTGCGCGCGCTAACCGAGAGTGCAAAGAGACTCTCCCAGGTGCTGAAGGTGGTGAATTGCTCATCCCGGGCCAGGACCCGATGCAGATTGGTGGTCCCGCTGCGCGGCACGCCAAGTACGAAAAGTGGCTCGCGAATTGGAACCTTCCGGTAACCGCGAAAGAAGATCTCATCGAGCAGAAAGCCCAGCCAATGGATGGCGAGCACTAGGGCGAGAAAAGGCAGAAAGCCAATCATCACCAGGCGTCGACGCGCGCGGAGCCGAAGTGATCCGTTGTCGATTGCCGGATGGCGAGCAAAGCTCTGGATGGCCAGGCTGACAAAGCGCTTCGATGTGAGGAGGAAGAGTTTGAGCATCGAATGCAGTGTGGCGGCGCGCTTTTACGAACAGCCGGGCCAGGGATCACAGGCGCAGCCAGAAATAGATTATTGAACGGCTATGTTAACCCAGTTGGCGGTCGATATGTTCCACATGGTTCGCGGTCAGAACCTGTCGGTGGCAAATTGGGCGCAAATCTGCGGACGGCAGTGGGGCCATGTCCGCAGATTTCTTACCTGCTCTAACTGTCTTGGCGCGGCGGCATCCCAGCGGATGAGTTTGCTGATTCACGTTGGGGGCTTCCCTGGTCTGTTGGTCTATCCAGGGTGCTCGGCCCGGACTCACTAGCAGGCGGGCGGGGTTGGGGCGGAAGCTCGGTCCTTGGCTGGCCTGACTCCCCGATGTGCTGCTCTTGTTTCCTTGGCGCCGGTGGTGTTGATGGCGTGACGGGTGAGTCCCCGGGCTGTCCGAGTGGTTTTGGTTCCGAGACTATTTTTTCAACGGGCGGCGTGCTTGGTGGCAGCTTTTCCGTTTTGGGAAGAGGTGCAGCCTCTGCTGGCCTGCTCATGGATTCAGGTGACGATGGCGATGCTTCCGATCCTTTAATAGCTGGTTGCCGAGGTTCCGCTGATATGGACCCTGGGATAGGCGCCGGGATCGAAGCGGGTGCTGGTATTGGCGCTGGCATTGGGTCGGCTGCTTCCCGCTGGGGTTCAGACGGCGCTGGCGTCGCTTCCCTGGCCGGCCGCCGTGCATTCTGTCTTTCTGTAGGCTGTGAGCGCGCGGAATCTGCATTGCCTGACGTGGGCGCGTCTTGACGGGCCTCAGCTGCCGGTGTGTCTGATGTTGCCTCGGCAGTGGATTGGGAATCCCCGTTGGTCGCTGCCGGGGAGGTTGGCTTGCGTCTGTTACGACCGCCGCGCCGCCGGCGGCTGGAGCGCGGACGCGGTGCTTCGCCGTCTCCGTTCTGGTTGTTCGCGTCAGAGGAGCTGTTTTGCTCGGCACGCGCGGCGGGTTCGTCAGTTTTGCCGGAGTCTGGGGTTTGGGCAGCGGAATCCCTGCGCGCTTTGTCGGATGGGCCTTGTTCACCGCTGGCTGGTTGGTCGGCGCCTTTGCGGTCTGGGTTGGCCCATGCCTCCGCTGGTGAGCTCCGTCCCCCTTTGGGCGTAGCACTGGCTTCCGCCTGATTGCCGCCATTGTCCTGATTGACTGGGGATTTCTTGCCGCGTCCGCGTCCACCGCGGCGACTGGAGCGTGAGCGCTCCGTGCGTTGCGATTGCCCGTCGCTCGGCTGATCGCTGGCAGTGTCGCTCGCCGGGCCGCTGCTGGCCCGGCTCTCGGTCGCGGAGGTGCCGGATTCGGATTGGCTGTCTGTTGAAGATGTGCGCCGCGACCTCTCGCTCACGCGGCCTTGGCGCTCGCTGCTAGTGCTCGATCCGCGTCTCGGTGAACGGCCGCGGGCCGGTGGGGCCTCGCTTGCGAGCGCCGGTTCCTCGCGCTTGGCAGCGGCTGCAGAAGCGGAGGCCGAATCCTGCGACGCGTTTGCCTGGCTGTCGCCGCCCGAGAAGAAGGTGACCCACAGACGCTTGAGCAGATTCTCGTTGCGCTCATGGGTGGCTGCCGCAGTGGCGCCCGCATGGCGGTGTTCGGCTGTTGGGGGCTCGCTGCGGTGGGGGGCGGGCATGGAAGGCGCGAGTTGCTTGACCGCCGGCTCGTCAGCTGGGCGGCTGGTTGCGACCTGTGAGAGGATCTCCTCGGTGGTTAGCTCTTCGCTGAGTTGGTAGCTGACATCCTCATCGCTGCCGGATTGGATCACGTCCTGGCCGCGGACGCGCTCGATGCGGTATTCAGGGGTTTCGATGCTCTTGTTTGGCACCAGCAGAATCTCGACCTGGTGGCGGTCTTCGACCGTGAGCACCGCGCGCCGCTTTTCATTGAGCAGGTAGGTTGCGACTGAAATGGGCAGATGGGCCAGGATGCGCGCAGTGCTGTCTTTCATCGCCTCTTCTTCGACGATGCGCAGCACCGAGAGTGCGAGGGATTCAACCCCGCGAATTGTGCCCTGGCCCTTGCAGCGCGGACAGACGATTTGGCTGGATTCTCCCAGCGACGGGCGCAGGCGCTGGCGTGACATCTCCAGCAGGCCAAAGCGCGAAATGCGCGAGGTCTGCACCCGGGCGCGGTCTTGTTTCAGCGCGTCGCGCAGACGGTTTTCGACGTCGCGCTGGTTCTTGGCCGGTGTCATGTCGATGAAGTCGATGACGAACAAGCCACCCAGATCGCGCAAGCGCAGTTGCCGGGCGATTTCATCGGCGGCTTCCAGGTTGGTGTTGAGGGCCGTTTCCTCAATGTCCGCGCCCTTGGTGGCGCGCGCTGAGTTGATGTCGATGGAGGTCAGGGCTTCACCGTGGTCGATCACCAGAGCGCCGCCAGAGGGCAGGCGCACTTCGCGCTGGAAGGCGGATTCGATCTGGCTTTCAATCTGATAGCGGGTGAACAGCGGGACTTCGTCGTCATACAGCCTGAGTTTCTTCAGGTTATGCGGCATGACCGAGCGCACAAATGCCTGTGCCTTCTCGTACATCTTGGGATCATCGACCACGATCTCGCCGATATCCGCGCGCAGATGATCGCGGATGGAGCGGATGATCACATCGCTTTCCTGATAGATCAGGAAAGGTGCTTTGCGCTCCTCACTTGAGGTCTTGATGGCGTCCCAGAGTTGTTTGAGGTAGTCGAGATCCCACTGGAGTTCCTCGGTGTTCTTGCCAACGCCAGCGGTGCGCACGATCAGCCCGGTATCCTCGGGGATATCGAGCTGACTGAGCACCTCGCGCAACTCGCTGCGATCCGCGCCCTCAATGCGGCGCGACACGCCACCGGCGCGCGGATTGTTTGGCATTAGTACCAGATAGCGACCGGCGAGCGAGATAAAGGTGGTCAGGGCCGCGCCCTTGTTGCCGCGTTCTTCCTTGTCGATCTGGACCACGACCTCCTGGCCCTCGCGGATCAACTCGCGGATGTTGTTTTTGGTGCCAGGCTTGGCCGCATCGCCGTCAAAGTAAGCGCGTGCGATTTCTTTCAGAGGCAGGAACCCGTGGCGCTCGCTGCCGTAGTCGACGAAGGCCGCCTCCAAGCTGGGCTCGACCCGGGTAATAATCCCTTTGTAAATATTGGCCTTTTTTTGCTCGCGACCGGGGGACTCGATATCAAGGTTGAATAGTTGTTGACCATCGACGATGGCGACACGCAACTCTTCTGGTTGAGTTGCGTTGATCAGCATTCTTTTCATTGTGGTTAAAATCTCTTGAACAGCGCGCTCTGGCGGCTGTGAACAGACCCCATGGTGGGTCTCTGTTCACAGCCGGCCAGTGCAGGTCCCGGGCGGTAGCGGGGCCTGGCGGCGATGGCGTCCGGGCAAGGTCGCGGCGCGACGGCTTGTGGCCTCGCGCGCGCTCATCACTGATCCGGATGTGCATCGATACTGTTGCGCGCTCTTTAGGTTGTTGTTTTTCGGTCCGCAGGCTCCGCCAGAGCCTGCGGATCAATCATGGTTGCGCACCCCGACGGGGTCGCGCTTGAATGTTCTGCCACCACCTGAGCCTGGCTCAGGTGTGATTGCGGCGAGCCGGTTTTTGCTTTGATCGGCACCTTTCTAAAGCTCTTGGTCCCGGTCACCCCAGGGAATCAAGCCCTTGTGCCACTGTCATCAAGGCTGATAACCGGTGGTTTTCTCGCGCGCTGCCGGTCGAGCCGACCTTCGGAGGCAAGCCCCCGGAGAAATCGCGCATCTGGCAGTGGCCTTCGGCCTACAATGGCAGGATGCTGGCTCCAATTCCGACATAGACTGTCAGGTTAGCGGCGCCAGCGGTTTAGACCGGCTGGCGCAGCGAACGCATATCGACAGGTTGCCTGCGTTCAATGGCGCCCTGCGATAGCGACCTGTCAAGATAGCAGCGAAACACCCATTGAGCAAACAAAAACCCATCAGACCCCAGCGAGTGCCCATGACTGAGCCGGCTCCTGAGCCGGTCGCTAAGCCGCCGGCCGAGCTGTCTACGAGCGCAGGCAACCAAACCCCGGGCGGGGTTCGCTACCTTGAGATCGGTGCGGACCATCAGGGGCAGCGTATCGACAACTTCCTGCTTGCGCACCTCAAAGGTGCCCCGCGCAGCCTGGTTTATCGCATTATTCGCAGCGGCGAGGTGCGGGTGAACCGTGGCCGTGTCAAGCCGGCAACCCGGCTCGAGGCTGGTGACTCCCTGCGCTTGCCGCCGCTGCGCCTCACCCCGGCGGCGCCTGCGGTCACGCCAACGGCGGGATTGCAGGCACGGCTGTTGGATGCAGTCCTGTATGAAGACGAGGGCCTGATTTTGATCGACAAACCCTCAGGCCTTGCGGTGCATGGCGGTAGTGGGCTCAGTCTGGGACTGATCGAAGCGTTGCGAGCCATGCGACCGCAGCAGTCGCTCGAGCTGGTCCATCGGCTTGATCGCGAGACCTCGGGCTGCTTGCTGATCAGCAAAAAGCCGGCGATTTTGCGCTGGTTGCATCAGCAATTGCGCGAGGGGCAGGTTCGTAAGAGGTACCAGGCCCTGCTGGTGGGCGGCTTGCCGCGTGAGCGGGTCGATGTGCGCGCACCGCTGCGCAAGAACCTGCTGCGCGGTGGTGAGCGGGTGGTGCGGGTCGATCATGCCGAGGGCAAGGAGGCGCGGACCGGTTTCCGGCGGGCGGAAACACTCGCTGGTTTTACTCTGGTGGATGTCAGGCTGGGGACTGGGCGGACGCATCAAATCCGCGTGCATGCGGCCCATCTTGGTGCGGCTGTGGCTGGCGATGATAAATACGGCGATGCCACCCACAATCAACATCTGAGCAGCTTGGGGCTGAATCGCTTATTCTTGCACGCCGCCGAGCTCGGCTTTCGCCCGCATCCAGAGGCTGAGCCCTTGGTGGTGCGCGCCCCCCTGCCTGAGGATTTGCACCAGGTGTTGGAGAGGCTGAGACGCAAGGCTCCTGACTGAGCCGAATGGGCGATTCCATTCGCCCCGACACCTTGAGCATCGGGATACTGATGACAGAAATCACCGAAACACCGCTAACCGCAGATTGCCAATTGCCCTCCAACAGCATGCAACCCGCACTGATTATTTTCGACTGGGACGGCACCTTGATGGACTCGGCCGCGCGCATCGTCAACTGCATGACCGCCGCCTTTGTTGAGCAAGCGCTGAGCCCGCCGCCGCCCGAGCAGATGCGCGCCCAGATCGGGCTGGGGCTGGAGGAGGCCATGCTGGCGCTCTGTCCGCAGGAGAGGCCTGAAGTCATCACCCGGCTAATGGATGGCTATCGCAATCGCTTTCTTGGCGATGATCCGACGCCGACGCCGCTGTTTGACCGGGCTGACGAGGTGGTGCGTGCCTTGCACCAACAAGGGCGGCTGATTGCAGTCGCTACCGGCAAGAGCCGTCGCGGTCTTGATCGGGCACTGGCGCAATCTGGGCTCGCGCCTTATTTTCACGCCACTCGCTGTGCCGATGAGACGCTTTCCAAGCCCAATCCGCAGATGCTTTTTGAATTGCTCGATGAGCTTGGCATCCGCGCGGACGCAGCCCTGATGATCGGCGATACCGAATTTGACCTGCTGATGGCGAAGAATGCCGGCATGCCGTCGCTCGCCGTCAGCTACGGCGTGCATGACGCTGACCGCCTGCTCGCCTGCGAGCCGCTTGGCCTGATTCACGCCATCGCTGAACTACCCGCCTGGCTCGCCACACGCGGCTGACTTGACTGACCGCCATTCGACACCGGAGACACACAGATGAAGCCATGGCCCTTCCGCCAACTGCCCCCCAGCAAACTGCCCGATCCCGATGATCCCAACTGGGAGCGCGCGCTGATCAACAGCATGGCGGTCGAGTTCCTGCGCGATCAGCGCCGTGGGCGTCGCTGGGGGCTGTTTTTTAAACTTGCCGCCCTAGCCTACGTGTTGGTGTTGCTGGCGGTGGTCTATTCCGAGAATCTGAGTGAGTCGGTTGGGGCGGGTAAAGAGCATACCGCGCTGGTTGAAATCGATGGGGTGATCTCGGCTGACAGCGATGCCAGCGCGGATAAAATCATCACCGCGTTGCGCAAGGCGTTCAAGGCGGAGCATGCCAAGGGCGTGATCCTGCGCATTAACAGCCCCGGCGGCAGTCCGGTGCAGTCAGGCTATGTGAACGACGAAATTCGCCGGCTCAAGGCAAAATATCCTGACAAACCCGTCTATGCCGTGGCCGTGGATGCCTGTGCCTCCGGGGCCTACTACATCGCCGTGGCAGCGGATGAGATTTATGTCGACAAGGCCAGCCTGGTCGGCTCCATCGGCGTGCGCATCGGCAGCTTCGGCTTTTCGCGCGCGATGGAAGAACTGGGCATCGAACGCCGGCTGCTGGTCGCGGGTGATCACAAGGGGATTCTTGATCCTTTCTCGCCGCTGGACACCTTCGACGAGGTGTTTGTTCAGCGAATGCTCGATGGCCTGCACCAGCAATTTATTGACGCGGTCAAAGAAGGCCGTGGGGATCGCTTGGCTGAGAACGACGAGCTATTCACTGGGCTGTTCTGGACCGGCGCCGAGAGTGTCGAGCTTGGCCTGGCCGATGGTTTGGGCAGCAGCAGTTCCGTGGCGCGCGATCTGATTGGCGCCGAGGAGATTGTCGCCTACAGCCGCAAGCGGGATCTGCTCGAAAAGTTAACCGAGCAACTGGGCGCGTCCATCGCCTCGACCTGGGCGCAGCTGATCGGCGCCGAGGGCACCGTCTCCTTGCGCTGATGGCGTCAGGGTCCGAGCACCTCAATTCCCTCCGCTTCCAGCATCGCGATCAGGCGAATCAGCGGCAGGCCGATCAGGCTGTTGGGGTCCGCGCCCTCTAGGCGCGAGGAGAGCGCGATGCCAAGCCCCTCGGACTTGAAGGCCCCGGCGCAGTCGTAAGGGCGTTCGCGCTCGACATAGGCGGCGATCTGCTTTTGCGACAGGTGCCGGAAGCTCACCCAGAAAGACTCGCAGCAGCTTTGCGATCGGCCGGTTGCGGAATTGAGTAGACAGAGTCCGGTCAGAAAACAAACCTGACGCCCGGCCAGGCGCTCTAGCTGCGCGATGGCCGCCTGGTGCCCACCGGGTTTGCCAAGCATTTGACCATCAATGCTGGCGACCTGGTCGGAGCCGATGATGAGCGCATTCGGGTGGCGGGGCGCCACGGCTCGCGCCTTGGCCAGGGCGAGACGCTCGACCAGAGTGGCGGGGGCCTCGCCGGGGAGTGCTTGCTCGTCGATGTCCGGGGCATCGGTGCGGCACTCCAGGCCCAACCGGTCTAACCCGAGTTTGTCCAGCAAGGCGCGCCGGTAGCGGGAACTGGAGGCAAGCACGATAGTGGCTGTGGTCATGAGCAAAGCAGGTCGGGTAAGGGTCAGCGGACCCAGTCGATCAGATGGAGCAGGGGGTCGTCGGCTTGGGTCTCGCAGACAATACGTCCGAGGACCGAATGGCCGCTTTCTATGACGGAGTCTGCCTCACCGCTCAGCAAAGGGTGCCACTTGGGCAGGGGTTGCCCCTCGGCAAGCAAGCGGTAAGCGCAGGTTTGCGGCAGCCAGCCGGGATTTTCCAGTGTCTGGAGCGTCAGGGTCACGCAGTCTGGCACCCGAGTGGAACGATTGGGATAGTCCTGACAATGGCCGCTATGATGATCGAGCAGAAAACAGGCCACATTGCTGTAATGAATGTCCCCGGTATCCTCGTCCTCAAACTTGTTCAGGCAGCATTTCGCGCAACCGTCGCACAGGGATTCCCATTGTTCCCGCGTCATGGCCGCGAGCGGGATGCTTTCCCAAAAGGGCGGGTGGGCGTCGTTCAAACCGGGTGACCTCTGATGAATGCGTGGGGGGAGAATGGCCGCATTATACCGATCTCAAGCTGATGTTCGGTCCCGGGTTGAGCGCCAGATGCTGAATGACTGCGAATGCTCCATGATCGACACACCGCTCGGTGCGCTCAGCGTGCATTGGCAGCGGCGTGCGGTTCGCTGTGTGCGCCTGCCGATGCACAAGGCTTGCGCGCACCGCCCCACCTTGGCCGCGCCAGCCTGGCTTGAGCAAGAGTTTCATGCCTATTTTCGCGATGCAACTCACGACTTCAGCATTGTCTTGCAACTTGTGGGCACGGCGTTTCAGCAGCGCGTGTGGCAGGCACTGCGGCGGATTCCAAGTGGGGCGGTCAAACGCTATGGTGATTTGGCGGCGGAACTCGGCAGCAGCGCGCGCGCGGTGGGTAACGCCTGTCGCGCCAATCCCTGCCCGATTCTGGTGCCCTGTCATCGGGTTGTGGCGCAGCGCGGTCTCGGTGGTTTTGCTGGACAGACCGATGGCGCATCCATGTGCATCAAGGTCTGGCTGCTGCGGCATGAGAACGTGGATTTGACGGAGTTTGGTGCATGAAAGACGCAACTGCGGCCATGGTGGAAGCTTTCGCCGATGCGCTCTGGATGGAGCGGGGCCTGAGTGCCAATACCCTCTCGGCCTATCAGTCCGATTTGCGTGCCTACTGCGAGTGGCTCGAAGCTGCCCAAGGTCGGGAGCCGGCTGCGGCGGATCGTATCGACTTGATGGATTATCTCGGGGCGCTGGCGGGCAAGGGGCTCAAGCCGCGCTCCTCGGCGCGGGTGCTGTCCTGTCTGCGTCAGTTCTACGGTTATCTGTTGCGCCAGGGGCTGGTTGACAAAGACCCGAGCACGCGCATTGATGCACCCAAACTCGGGCGCCCGCTGCCGCGCAGTCTGAGCGAGGCCGATGTCGAAGCTCTGCTCCAGGCACCTGATACCGAACTCGCGCGCGGGCATCGGGATCGCACCATGCTTGAGGTGCTTTATGCCACCGGCTTGCGGGTGACGGAACTGGTAACCCTTGAATGGAATTCAGTCAGCCTGAATCAGGGCGTGGTGCGGGTGATGGGCAAGGGCAGCAAGGAGCGGCTGGTGCCTCTGGGCGAGGAAGCTCTGTCCTGGCTGACGGACTTTGCGCGCGGGCCGCGGGCCGAGCTGCTGGGGGCGCGCCAGTGCGGCCAGGTGTTTCCGACCAGCCGCGGCTGCTGTATGACCCGTCAGGCCTTCTGGCAGCTGATCAAACGTTATGCACTCGAGGCCGGGATTGTGGTGGAGCTTTCTCCCCACAGCCTGCGGCATGCTTTCGCCACGCATTTGCTCAACCATGGTGCCGATCTGCGTGTGGTGCAGATGCTGCTTGGTCACAGCGATCTTTCTACCACCCAGATCTATACCCATGTTGCCAACGCGCGCTTGCAGGAAATGCACGCCCGGCACCATCCGCGCGCCTGAGCAATTGTGCGTGCCCGCTGTGGCGCAAACACTCTCGCCACTGCGCGAAACTATGGTAGCCTTTCGGCTTAATCAGGCTGCTGAATATTCTGGTGGAGGTGCAATGCCGTCGTTTGATGTGGTCGCGGAGGCCGACCTGCAGGAAGTCCGCAATGCTGTCGATCAAGCCGCGCGCGAGATTGCAACGCGGTTTGATTTCAAAGGCGTTGAAGCGCGTTTTGAGCTGCAGGATGGTGCCATTGAGCTGCACGCCGAGCAGGAATTCCAACTGGGGCAAATGATGGACATTTTGCGCCAGAAGCTTGTCAAACGCTCAGTCGATCTCGCCGCGCTTGAGATCGACGAACCCGTCACCACCCTGAATGCAGCCCGCCAGCGCGTTGGCATCAAGCAGGGCGTTGACTCGGACACCGCCAAGCGCATGGTCAAAGCGCTCAAGGCCAGCAAGCTCAAGGTGCAGGCGCAGATTCAGGGCGATCAGGTGCGAATCAGCGGCAAAAAACGCGATGATCTTCAAGACGCCATCGCCGAGTTGCGCAATACCGACTGGAAGCTGCCGCTTCAGTTCACCAATTTTCGCGATTAGACATTGTTAGCGAGGTTTTTTGCATGATGGTATCCATCAATCCCCAGGGCGATTTCCAGTATCTCAGCCATTCCAACGGCTATCTTCCCAGCCATTTCCAGAACCCTGGAGTTTCATTGCTGAAGGCTGCCTTGCTTTTGCCCTTGGTCGCCCTGGGCTTGGCCCTGGCTGGCCCGGTGCAAGCGGACGATGCCGCTACCATCCGTGCCGCGCTGGCCAAGGTACTGCCAGAGGACAAGCCAACGACGGTCAAACCATCAGTCATCGACGGGCTCTACCAGGTGGACATAGGCCCGCAGGTGATGTTTGTGACTGCCGACGGTCGCTACCTGATCGACGGCGCCATTGTTGACTTGCAGACTCGCGAGAATATCGTCGAAGCGGCCCAGGCCGAGGCACGTCAGCGCACCATGGCAGGCGTTGGGGATGACGAAGCCATCATTTTTGCCGCCGATAATCCCAAGCATGAAATCACTGTCTTTACCGATATCGACTGCGGTTACTGCCGCAAGCTGCACCACCAGATCGATGGTTATAATCAGGCGGGAATCACCGTCCGCTATCTGTTCTTCCCACGCAGCGGTGCGGGCAGCCCATCCTACGACAAGGCCGTTTCCGTCTGGTGTGCCGATAACCAGAAAGCCGCGATGACTGCCGCCAAGAACGGCGAGCAAGTGGCGTCGGCGACATGCAAAAATCCGGTCAAGGAGCATATGGCGCTCGGAGAAATGCTGGGCATCCAAGGAACGCCAGCGATTGTGCTGGAATCGGGCGATATGATTCCTGGTTATGTAGAGCCAGACCGTCTGGCCAAATTGCTCGATGCCACCTCCAAGTAGGTGCGGATGATTTTTTCGTCTGTGGTTGCTCTGTGAGAACAGCAGAGTCATTCTCCGCGTTGCCCCGACTATGGTTGCCCCAGCTATGAGAGTTATCGTGAAAACAGCAGATTCATACTCCGGGTTGCCGGGGTCTGCGCGGGTCAGGTGAAAGAGGTGGTTCGCAGTGGCTGAACAAAAGCCGGCATTGGAGTTCGCTAGCCGCACGCATCTCGGCATGGTGCGCAAGGGCAACGAGGACTCTGTCGCGGTGCACCCCGAGAATTACCTGGCCATTGTTGCTGATGGCGTTGGTGGGGCCAGCGCGGGAGAGGTCGCAAGCCGCATGGCGGTTGACTTGATCGGTGAGCGCTTTATTGCGCGGGCACCTAGCCGCTCAGAGCCTCGCATCGCACAACTGCTGACCGAGGCTGCGGTCGATGAGGCCAATGTCGCCATTATTCGCCATGCCAAAGAGCAACCCGAGTGCTCCGGTATGGGCACCACAGTCGTCATGGGCTTTTTTGGCCAAGGCTGGATGGTTTACGGCCATGTCGGTGATTCGCGCCTGTACCGGCTGCGCGACGGCGAGCTAAAGCAGCTCACACGCGATCACTCCTTTATTCAGGAAGTGGTCGATCAGGGCTTTTTCCCGACGCTGGCGGATGCCCGCGAATATGGCATCACCGACAATGTGCTGACCCGTGCCCTAGGCTCGGCTGCGCACATCAAGGCGACCACGGATACCACCGAGCTGGTCGAGGGCGATCTCTATTTGTTGTGCTCCGACGGACTGACAGGCATGGTGCCCACCGAGGAACTACAGAATGTCTTAGTCGCCGCAAGCTCCCTAGAGACAGCGGCTGACACCCTGATAAAACTTGCCTGCAAACGCGGCGGCGTGGATAACATCACAGTTGCTCTGGTGCGCGTCAATCAGGTTGAGCAACCACAGGACGCGCCGGCGAATTCGACGGAGCCTGTTGACACCGAATCCTAGCGGGTGCGCCAGTGCAGAGGGTCGGCCAGTCGAAAGATTTTCACGCGGGCCCTATTTTCCCCTCTCGATTTCTCTCCCCGCTCCAATTTTCTCACTCTTCGGCCTCTACCGAGGGCGGCGATCATTGTTCGCCCTGCTCGACAGCGTGCAGCGCCTTGGCGCGATCCGCCCCGAGATTGGCGCGAAGAAAGGCTTTGTCCATCGGGAGTTCTAGGGTCCAGCCGGTGGTCGGGTCGAGCGTTACCTCGCCCTCGGTCAGGGTGAAGTCGAGCAGATGTCCGGCGGATTTGCGGTCATCGGACAGGAAATGCAGGTGGAAGCTCGGCACATTCAACCCTTTGACGTAGCTCGGGCACCAGAAGCCAATCAGGGTGCCGGCGATGTTCTCGCTGTCGAAGTAGGTCTGTTCCTTGGCGACTTCCTTCAGCGGCCGATAGGGTGGTTTCTGCGCGGGGACGCTGCGGTAGCGGACTTTGGCGAACTGGCCATCCACCCGCACCGCGTAGGTGAGGTTCGGGCTAGGCAGTCGCTCTTCCAACCAGGTTTTGAAGGCGGCGTAATCCTGATCGGGTGGCGGTTGTAGCCGTTCATCGGCATCGAACCAGGTCAGGCTGATAAAGGGTGTGGCCGTGTCGCCCGGCATGCGCCTGACTGTCCCGTCAGCTGCGGCCTTATAGACCTCCCCGTCAATGAGTACAAGTTCCCCGTCGAGGCCGGCAAAGGTGCCAAGGCCGAAATCGCCGTGCTCGAGTACCTCGTCCAGGGTGGCGAGCGGCTGATAAACGCCAGCCAGCAGGGCATCAATAGTGGAGAGTTGAAACAGGATATCGCGATCAGATTGGGCGAAAGCCGCCTGGGTGGCCAGGACTTGGGTGGCGACAAAACAGAACGCGATGGGCAGGGACGGGCGCATGGTCGGGGCTCCAAGCGAGATTGTTGTGGCTGTCAGGTGAGTAAATCGCGCAGCAGCAGGGGTTTTCCGGTGTCGAGATAGGCACTCTGGGCAAGGAACACCTGCGCTGTGTTGAGCGCATCGCTGAGCGCATTGTGAGCCGCCATTTGGGGCAGATTGTAATGCGCGGCCAATGCGTGCAGGCGTACATCTTCGGCGCGGTATGCCTGCTGGCGGCGCTCCAGGCTGCGGCGCGCCAGGGCCTGGGTGTCGATCACCCGCAGCAGCGGCTCCTGCCCAAACACCTGGCGGCAGGCGGCGCCAAGAAACCCTCGCTCGATGCGTGCGTGATGGGCCACCAGTACCCGTCCGCCGAGCGCGCGCAGGCAATCGGACAGCACATCTTTCAGCGGCTCGCCGGTGGCGGTCTGATCGTCGGTAATCTGGTGAATCACGGCGCTGTCCGCCGAGATGGCCTGATCGATCCGCACCAGCCGGTGTTGGGCACCGGCGAGCCGGATGCGATTGCCGTCAATAGGTACCCAGCCGAAGCTCAGAATCTGATCCTTTACCGGGTAGAGCCCGGTGGTTTCAAAATCGAGCGCCAGATAGTCGGTGTCGCGATAGTCGCGACTGGCGCGCGGTAGCAGCTGGGCATAATGGTCGCGCAGCGCGCCAAAGGGCAGGTTGTGAATAGTCCAGCGCCGGCGGGCTTCGAGCAGGACATCGTTGTTCATGCGAATCTCAGACGGCTGTGTTGGGACAAGGTTTCTTGCCGCGTTGGGATGGATTCATTTTCCGGGGTGGCCGGAATCATGAGCCTCAGGCAAAGCGTCCGGCCTGATAGCGCTGGCCCAGGGTTTCTTGCAGCGAGGCAATGAGCGCGAAGGCTTCCTTCATGTGACCGCGCTCGAGCGGCGAGAGACTATCGGGCGAGAGGAAATTATTGGCCTCTTCTCCGGCGCGCAACTGCCCAGCCTGATGGCGCACGCGCAGGGTGCCGATGAACTCCAGCGCGTCGATCAGATTGGCCCCGCCGTCGCGGCTCAGCGCGGCACTGCCGGCGACCATCCGCAGGCGCTCCAGGCTATTGACCTCGGGAATGCCGGCGGACAGGGCATGCACCCGGGCCATGTCGATAATGGGCACTGTACCGCGCAGTTTGAGATCGAAGGTGTGGTCGTGATCGCCGCCGCGAATCAGCACGAAGTTGCGAAAGAACCCCAGTGGCGGGCGGTGCTTGATGGCATTGGCTGCCATGTGGGCAATAAAAATCCGATTCTCGCTGGTTTTGTGCAGTATCTCGCGTTGCAGGGCCGGGAACAGATGCTCGGGATCATGCAGGGCACGCAGGTCAAAGAACACGCTGGCATTGAGCAGCGCCTGGGGCTGGGGGCGTTCGATCCAGTCGGTGAAATAGCCATGCCAAACATTCAGAGGCTGGCGCCATTTGGAGTTGGAAGCCATGACATCACCTGGGCAGTGGACGAAGCCGCAGGCATTAAGCCCATCGGTCACCTGGGTGGCCAGCGCTTTAAAATAGGCGTCCTGCTCCGGCGTTGGCGCCTGGGCCAGCAGCAGGGCATTGTCCTGGTCTGAGTGCGCGGACTGTTCGCGTCGCGCCTGGGAGCCACCGACCATCCAGCAGTAAGGGAAGGGAGGTGCCCCGAGTGCCTGTTCGGCCAGTTCTAGCAGACGCAGGCTAATGGCGTCAGTCACGGCGGTGATGGCCTGGCCGACCTGATCGGCAGTGGCGCCGGACGCAACCAGATGAATTTGCAACTCGGGGATCTTGCGCGCAATGGCGATCAGGGTGCCGAGATCCTCAGCCTTGCGGATGTCTCCGACCAGATAAACGGAATTGGCGCTCTGAAAGCGCACCAGGTCGGAGGTGGAAATCACACCGACCACCTCGCCCTCGCGCAGCACCGGCAGGTGATGCACATTCAGGCGCGACATGGTGATCAGCACCTGAAACCCGGGCGTCTCCACAGTGGTGGTGTGCAGGGTGCGGGTCATGATTTCACTCACCGGGCGCTGCGGCGACAGACCTGCCGCCAGACAGCGGTCGCGCAGGTCGCGCACCGTCAGCAGTCCGCGCAGCTGTTTGTCTTCCATGATGATCAGCGAGGAGCAGCGTGCTTCGCTCATCACGCGTGCGGCCTGCTCGATACTGATCCCGGGCGGCGCGCTGATGAGGTTTTTGCCGAGCAGATCTCGCACTCGCACTGTCATCAGGCTGGCGCTGGCGCTGGTGCCGCTGTCCTTGACCAGATCAATGGCCTGGCGCAGGCGCTCGGAGACCGACTGCTCGAAATGGGCGGCAAAGTCCGGGTGCTCGGCACGCAGTTGGCCCAGTAGCTCGCAGGGCAGCAGGTAGATCAGCGAATCTTCCGCAGCGGTGCCGGTGAACTGGCGCTGGATGCGCCTATCCTCGCAGGCGCTGGGGGCGGTGTCGCCCTCGGCCAGCTTGCTGATCAGGTCGCCCGCGCGGTCGCGTAGCTCAATGGCGCCACGGCGCAGAATATAGAGCGCGGGAGCACTTTCATCCTCGGGCGGGAAGATGGAGCCGCGGCGCAAATAGCGCACCGTCAGCTGTTTAGGCAGGGCGTTTAGTGCCTCCTCCGGCAGACCGTCGAAGGGCGGATGACTGGCGAGAAAATCGCGGATTTCGATCAGCTCGATGTCCATTGGGTGCTCTGAGGTTGTTCCGGGGTGGCGCCGCAGATCGGGCTGCGGCGAAGCGCTGCGGTTTAGAGCCTTCATGATGCGTCGCCACGCGGCTCGCGTCCAGTGGGAGCGGCGCTTTTGTGCGTTGTTGGCTGTCAGGAGGCAAAAAAAAAGCCCCGCACGAGGGCGGGGCTTGCGTTCTCAACAGGAGAGAACAGACATCAGTGATCCAGCGCCGCGCTGATGTGCGGAGCCGCACCTGCGCCGCGTGGCACGCGGACATCCTCGACCAGGGCCTGGATGTTCTCTGGTGGCGCCACCGTCAGGCGAGAGACGATCAGAGCTACAGCGAAGTTGATGATCGCGCCCACAGCTCCGAAGGCGTTCGGCGAGATGCCGAAGAACCAGTTGGGGTCCATGCCCATCATGAATTCCGTGCCGGGGATGAAGAGAATCCCCTTATGCTGGAACACATAGAGCATGGTCACAGTGATGCCCGAGGCCATGCCCCAGATGGCGCCTGTGTTGTTCATGCGCTTGTCGAAAATGCCGAGCATCAGTGCCGGGAAGATCGACGAGGCAGCCAGTCCAAAGGCGATGGCCACGGTTCCGGCCGCAAATCCCGGTGGATGCAATCCCAGCAGACCCGCCACCACGATGGCGCCGGCCATGGCGACACGGCTGGCGTTGAGTTCGGCCTTCTCTGAGATGTCTGGCTTGAAGATGCCCTTGAGCAAGTCATGGGAGATGGCAGAGGAAATGGCCAGCAGCAGACCGGCGGCAGTGGAGAGTGCAGCGGCTAGACCACCGGCGACCACCAGCGCGATCACCCAGTTGGGCAGATTGGCAATTTCCGGATTGGCCAGCACCATGATGTCGCGGTCCACCTTGACCATTTCGTTGCCTGCCCAGCCGAAGCCCTCGGCTTTGGCGGCGAAGTCCTCGTTCTTATCGTTGTAGTACTGAATGCGACCGTCGCCGTTCTTGTCCTCAAACTGCAGCAGACCGGTGGTTTCCCACTTCTTGAACCACTCTGGACGGTCTTCATATTTCAGGTTACCGGTTTCTGTGCCAACCGGACCAATCTGAATGGTATTCATCAGGTTCAGACGCGCCATGGCGCCGACTGCCGGAGCAGTGGTGTAGAGGATGGCGATGAAGACCAGCGCCCAGCCGGCGGAGAAACGGGCGTCCTTGACCTTGGGTACGGTGAAAAAGCGGATAATGACGTGCGGCAGGCCGGCGGTGCCGATCATCAGCGACAGGGTGTAGGCGAACATATTAAGCGTGCCGCCCATTTTCTGTGTGGTGTACTCCTGAAAGCCGAGTTCCATAATGACCTGATCGAGCTTATCGAGCAGGCTCATGCCGGAGGCTACGCCGTTTTCAACATAACCACTACCCAGTCCCAGCTGCGGTAGCGGGTTGCCGGTGAGATTGAGCGAGATGAAAATTGCCGGAATGGTGTAGGCCAGGATCAGTACGCAGTACTGTGCGATCTGCGTGTAGGTGATGCCCTTCATGCCGCCAAGTACCGCATAGACAAAAACGATGCCCATGCCGATGTACAGGCCCACGTCATAGCTGGTCTCGAGGAAGCGCGAGAAGGCGACACCGATGCCTTTCATCTGCCCGATAACATAGGTTACTGAGGCCAGAATCAGACAGATGACCGCCACGATGCGCGCCGCCTGCGAGTAATAACGGTCGCCGATGAACTCGGGGACCGTGAACTTGCCAAACTTGCGCAGATAGGGTGCAAGTAGCAGGGCGAGCAGCACATAGCCGCCAGTCCAGCCCATCAGGAATACCGATGCGCCATAGCCGTTGAAGGCGATCAGGCCGGCCATAGAGATAAAAGACGCCGCTGACATCCAGTCGGCTGCCGTGGCCATGCCATTGGCGACGGGATGAATGCCTTTGCCGGCAACGTAGAACTCGGCGGTGCTCGACGCACGCGCCCAGATGGCAATGCCGATGTAGAGCGCGAAGGTCGCGCCAACGACCGAATAGGTCCAGATCGAGAGATTATCCATGGATGCTTCCCCTTATTCTTCGTCCACACCAAATTGTTTATCGAGCGTATTCATGCGATAGGCATAGACAAAGATCAATACCATGAACACATAAATTGAGCCCTGCTGGGCAAACCAAAATCCGAGCGGATATCCGCCGAGGCTGAAGCTGTTAAGCATTGGTGCGAGTAGAATGCCGAATCCGTAGGAGACGATAAACCAGATCGTCAGTAGGATTGCGAGCAAACCTAGATTTGCCTTCCAATAAGCAGCGCGATTTTCGGGTGTCACCTTGATGTTCCTCCCTCATGAGTGAGGCTTGTGTGAAGCGGGGGCGAGAGGATCGAAAACGCGGCCACCTGGAGGCCAGGCACGGAGCTTTGCCGTTGTGGGTTTGATCCCGCAGGTAAGGATCATGACAATGGCAGAACAGATCAACGGACGATTTCGATCGGGCAGACACCCCCACAGGATTTATTGGGCTTTTTATCGCCAGCGGGTCCTGCCCGGACGCGCTGACGGTGGGGCATTCTCTGGTCTGTGCATACTCCCTGTCAATGCCGCGCTTTATAAATGGTGCGTGGTTGATGGTGCGGACTTTGGTGGGTAATTGCTTGCGCAGTCGCCGGTTGGGTCATCTCGTGGTTGCCCTAGCTCGCACTTTGGCTTAATTTGCACCGCTGAAGCAAAGCCCCTGAGTTGGCCGGCGCGCGTCCTGCTGGAGCTGGCCGGTGCGGTGCCTTGGGGGCGCTAAATGTTTGGGAGTGTTATGAAGTATCTAAGCACCAGAGGCGGTGTGGAGCCGGTCGGTTTTGCCGAGGCGGTGATGATGGGGCTGGCAACCGATGGCGGGCTACTGGTGCCAGAGTCCCTGCCCAAGATCAGCGCTGAGCAGCTCCAAGCCTGGTCGCGCCTGAGTTTTCAGGATCTGGCCTGTGAGGTCATGCGGCCTTTTGTTGGCGAGGATTTATCGGCAGCCGAGTTGCAGGACCTGGTCTATCGCTCCTATGCCAGTTTTCAGCATCCGGACATCACCCCGCTGGCGCAGGCCGGGGAGCGGCGCATTCTGGAGCTGTTTCACGGGCCTACGGCGGCATTCAAGGATGTCGCGTTGCAATTTCTTGGCAATCTGTTTGAGCACTTTCTCGCCCGCAGTGGCGAGCGGCTGAATATTATCGGCGCGACCTCGGGCGATACCGGCTCTGCGGCCATTGCCGGGGTGCGCGGCAAGGAGCGCATTCAGATCTTCATCCTGCATCCCAAGGGACGGGTGTCGCCGGTGCAGGAGCGCCAGATGACCACGGTGCTCGATGACAATGTCCATAATCTGGCGTTGCGTGGCACTTTTGATGACGCACAGCGCATCGTCAAGGCGCTCTTTAGCGATCTTGCTTTTAAGACACGCTATCGTCTGGGGGCGGTCAATTCGATTAACTGGGCGCGTATTCTGGCGCAGACGGTCTACTATTTTTACGCTTGGGGCCGGCTCAGCGGCGGGAATTTGAAGCAAAAAATCAGCTTCTCGGTACCCACTGGCAATTTTGGCGATGTGTTCGCCGGCTATCTGGCTCGGCGCATGGGGCTGCCGATCGAGCGTTTGATTCTGGCCACTAACCGCAATGATATTTTAACGCGCTTCGTGCATCACGGGCTCTATTCTCTCACCTCGGTGCACCACACCTTGAGCCCGGCAATGGATATTCAGGTCGCCTCAAACTTCGAGCGCTATCTCTACTACCTGCTTGATGAGGATGCCGCTGCGGTCAGCGCCCGGGTCACTGCCATGCAGCGCGACGGTCGCATTGAGTTTAGCCGCACGGAGCATCAGCGCGCGGCCGAGGACTTTGTTGCCAGTGCGGTGAGCGATGTCGATACGCTCGAGCAGATGCGCGCGACCTATAGTGGCACCGGTTATCTTCTGTGTCCGCACACGGCCGTTGGGGTGCGTGCAGCCGCACCTTGGCCAGATGCAGTGTGCTTGGCCACCGCGCATCCGGCCAAATTCAACCAGGCGGTGCGCGAAGCTGTCGGTGTGGACGCGCCGCCGCCGCTCTGCTTGCAAGGTCTGCTCGATAAGCCCAGTCGCTGCGAGGAGCTTGCCGCCGACACTTCTGCGGTGCGCGAGCGGCTGAAAACCACTCTGGACGCTCCCTGAGACAGGGCTGGCATCCTGCCCCGTAACGACCCTTACTCACACAGGCCACTCGCCCTGACAACATGACCGCGAACACCAGGCATCTGCAAATTCTCGACACCACGCTGCGCGATGGCGAGCAAACCCAGGGGGTGTCGTTCTCGCGCGATGAGAAGACCAACATCGCCAAGGTGTTGCTGGAGCAGGTGCGGGTGGATCGCATCGAGGTGGCTTCGGCGCGCGTGTCGGAGGGCGAGCAGAGCGCGGTGGCGGCCATGATCGACTGGGCGCGCGAACTCGGACTGGACCGGCGCATCGAGGTGCTGGGCTTTGTCGATCATGGCAAGAGCGTCGACTGGATTCGCGCCGCCGGTGGCTCGGTGATCAACCTGCTGGCTAAGGGTAGCGAGAAACATTGCCATACCCAGCTCGGAAAATCCCTGACCGAACATGCCGCCGATGTGCGCGAGACCGTGCAGATTGCCGCTGGACAAGGGCTTGATGTCAATCTGTACCTAGAGGACTGGTCGAACGGCTATGCGGATAATCCGGGTTATGTGTTTGAGCTAATGGGGTTGTTGCAGGACGCTGCCATCGGCCATGTCATGCTGCCAGACACCCTGGGGGTCATGACACCGGAGCGGGTCCATGCCGCCATGCGCGACATGATCGAGCGCTTTCCCGGCTGTCGGTTTGATTTTCACCCCCATAACGACTACGGCCTAGCGACCGCCAATGTGCTCGCCGCAGCGCGGGCTGGTGCGGCGGCCGTTCACTGCACTGTCAACTGCTTGGGTGAGCGCGCTGGCAATGCCTCCCTGGCCGAGGTGGTGGTGAATCTGCGCGACCAACTCGACATCGAACTTGGCATCGACGAAACCCATCTGGTGCGCGCAAGCGAGCTGGTGCAGTATTTTTCCGGCAAGCGGGTGGCGGATAATGCACCCATCATTGGTGGCGATGTCTTTACCCAAACTGCCGGTATCCATGCCGATGGCGACAGCAAGGGCCGGCTCTATCACACCAAGCTCTCGCCGGAGCGTTTCAGCCGCCGGCGTACCTATGCTCTGGGCAAGCTGAGCGGCAAGGCGTCGCTGATCAAGAATCTTGAACGTCTCGACATTCGTTTGTCCAAAGACAATCAGCGCAAGGTGCTTAAACGAATCGTTGAGCTGGGGGATTCTAAGAAAACGATCACCGCCGATGATTTACCCTTTATCATCGCCGAGGTGCTCGAGAGTAAGGACTATGATCATGCAGAGCTTCTAGCCTGCAATGTGTCCAGCAGCCTGGGGCTTGAATCCACTGCCAGCATCAAGCTGTGCATCGATGGGGAGCTTCTGACCGCAGCTGGCAGCGGCAATGGCGGCTTCGATGCCTTCAATAACGCCCTGGCGCGCATCGTCAAGCGGCTTGGCCTGACTTTGCCGACCCTGGCGGACTACGAGGTCCGCATCCCCAAGGGCGGGCGTACCGATGCCCTGACCGAGTGCACGATCAGCTGGTCGGAGACCGGCGGGGCAGGGAAGGGACGCGAATTCAAAACCCGCGGCGTGCATGCCAATCAGGTGTTTGCCGCCATTGGCGCGACCATGCGCATGCTCAATCTGGTGCTGCAATGGGCGCAACCGGGGCGCGAAGAAGCGGAGCACGCGGCCTGAGCCTGAGCCGGCGCGCGTTGCATTGTCCATCATCGAAGGGGCCAGCTTGGCATGAATCTGGAAAAAGTCGTCTTCGGGTTTTTCATTTTTCTGGCGTTGACGCTGAATTTCGGCTTCTTCGTCGGCGAGATCGATAATCCCGATCACCATCACCTGCGCGAATTCGTCATCCTGTTCATCGTCAATGCCGTGGCCTTGATCATGAAGATTGGGGATCGCAGTCAAGTCGATGCCATGCTGCTGGCTACCGGCCTGGTCGCGATGCTGCAACTGGTGGGTGCGGCCATTATCTGGATTCTGGCAGCCCATGTGTGGGAATCCGGCATGACAGCCAGCGTCATGGCCAGCATCGTCTCACTTGCCGGAGGCGCTATGGTGGCTAATATCATCTCTGTGGTGCTTTTGATTGCCGAAACCGTGATGCTGAGGCGCTGAGGCAAGCGGCGAACCGCCTTTCCAATCGCGGCCTGAATGCTCGCCGCCCTGTGTCCACGCCCCCATGGATAACATCTATTTCCTCATTCTGCGGCGCATGCGCAAACCGCTGCTGGCCTTGGTGACGGTCTACAGTGTTGCGGTGTTCGGGCTGGTCCTGATCCCAGGGCGGGATGCCGACGGTACTGTCTGGTATCTGGGTTTCTTTCATGCCTTTTATTTTGTCAGCTACATGGCCACCACCATTGGCTTTGGCGAATTGCCGCGCGAGTTCAGCGATGCGCAGCGGCTTTGGACGGTGTTCTGTATCTATTTAACGGTGACCGTGTGGATCTACTCGGTCGGCTCGCTGATTGCGCTGCTGCAAGACGAGAGTCTTCAGCGCGCGCTAGCGGAAAGACGCTTCGCGGCGAGTGTTAAGCGCATTACTACGCCCTTTTTTCTGATCGTTGGCTATGGCCAGACCGGTCGCGACCTGGTGCGGGCACTGACTAGCGAGCGTCGCCGTGCCGTCGTCATTGACATTGATCGCGAACGCCTTAACGGTCTGCAACTCGAGAAGCTGCGCGAATTCGTTCCCTCCCTGCAGGCCGATGCGCAATGCCCGGATGTGCTGCTGAGTGGTGGTCTGCGCCACCCAATGTGCCAGGCGGTGCTCGCTCTGACCTCCTCTAACGAGGTCAACCTTAAGGTGGCGCTGGCAGCGAAGTTGCTGCATCCGGAGGTGACCATTATCGGTCGTTCGGATTCGCACGACATCTCGGCGAACATGCTGTCGTTTGACACCGACTATGTACTCAATCCCTTTGAGATCTTCGCGCTCTATCTGCGCGTCGCCCTGACCGCGCATTGTCACACGGTGCTTAATGACTGGCTCGGTGCCCTGCGCGGAGCGCAGCTCGGCGAGCCGCGCAAGCCACCGAGCGAAGGACGCTGGATTCTGTGCGGTTTTGGTCGCTTCGGCAAGGCGGTCTATCGTGAGTTGAGCCCGGGCGGCACCGAACTCATGGTCATCGAACAGAGCCCCGAGCACACCGGCACGCCGTCGACCGCCTGGATTCACGGCCGTGGCACCGAGGCTGAAACCCTGGAGCAGGCCGGTATCCGCGAGGCGGTTGGCTTGATTGCCGGCACCGATAACGATGCCAACAATTTGTCCATTATCATGACCGCGCGGGTGCTGAATCCGGAGCTGTTCGTGGTGGTGCGCGAAAATCACATGGTCAACGAGGACCTCTTTGCCGCCGTGGACGCGGACATCCGCATGCACCCCAGCCTGATTGTCGCCAATCGCATTCGCACCCTGCTCAGATCACCGCTGCTCGCCAGGTTTTTTGACCTCGCACGAGACCAGAACGAGGAATGGGCCTGCGCCCTGGTCAGCCGGGTGGCCGCGATGATTCAGGAACAGGCGCCCGAGGTTTGGGAATTTGGCATTGACGGCGATGATTCGCCGGCCTTGATGGATGCGGCCGATCTCGGGCTCAAGCCGCATCTGGTCGATCTGCTGAAAGACCCGCGCGCGGTTGATGCCAGTTTGTCCGCCATTGCGCTGCTGCATCAGCGTGGCACTCGGCTCGACTTGTTGCCCGACCCTCATGGTACCCTTATCCAGCCCGGCGACCGACTGCTATTTTGCGGCAGTGCCTCGGCACGCACGCGCATGCGGTGGAATCAGGTCGATATTGACGTTCTGAGCACGACCCTGGGGCGTCCGCCGCAAGTCGGCTGGTTATGGCGCCAGCTGCGCCCGCATCTGCCCGCGCGCTGGCAGACCTGATGCGGTCGATGAATCGCCAGGTTGTGGCGGATCGGCCAACTGGTGACAACCTAGTTGCAAGCGACGGGAGAACCCGATGAGTGCCCTGATGAATCGGTTAACGCGGGATCATCGCCGCTTCGCGCGCATCATGGCGCTGCTTGACGCGCTGGTTGCGCGTTTTCAAGGCGGCGATGAGCCGGACTATGAGTTGATGTGCGAGATGTTGGAATATGTCGTGGACTATGCGGACCAGGTTCACCATCCGAGCGAGGAGCTGATCTTCACTGCCCTGCGACAGGGGCTGGGCGCGACAGCATCGGGACCTGAGATGGATCCATCGGCGCTGGCTCTGGCCATCACCGAGTTGAGCGACCAGCATCGGCAGCTCGAGGACACGAGCCGAGCTTTTCGTGACGCACTCGAGGGCATTGTCCACGGGGAAGTGCTGTCACGTGATGCGGTGGCTGGGCAGGGGCAAGCGTTGATTGCACTAATGCGCTCTCACATCGCCGATGAAGAAGCTCGGGTGTTTCCCGTTGCACGCACCATGCTAAGCGCGGACGACTGGTCGCGGCTCGAGCAGCAGGCACCGAGTGCGGCCGATCCGGTTTTCGGGCAGCTCGATCCGCTGCGCTTTCGCACTCTGTATGATTATCTCAAGGATGAAATTGACCCCGAGGATGCCGCATGAAATACAAAAATATCGTAGATTTTCAGCATGATATGCCAGAAAAGCTGGGCGTGCTGATGCTCAATCTCGGCACCCCGGATGCACCCACACCCAACGCTGTGCGCCGCTACTTAGCCGAGTTCCTCAACGACCCGCGGGTGGTCGAAGTCCCACGCCCGCTGTGGTGGTTCATTTTGCACGGTGTCATCCTGCGGGTGCGCCCGGCGCGTTCCGCGCGCGCTTACCAGGCCGTGTGGACTGATCGCGGCTCGCCGCTACTCGACATTGCCCAGCGCCAGGCCACCGGTCTGCAGGAACGCCTCAGCCAGCGCATCGGCTCAAAGGTGCGTGTCGAACTTGGCATGCGCTATGGCAATCCGTCAGTCAAACAGGCACTCGAGCTGCTCAAGGCCGACGCGGTGCGCCGCCTGCTGGTCCTGCCGCTTTACCCCCAGTACTCTGGCACCACCACGGCATCCAGTTTCGACGCCGTCACCGAGGAGCTCAGCACCTGGCGCTGGCTACCGGAAATACGCTTCGTCAATCACTATCACGACGAGCTGGCCTACATTGACGCCCTTGCGAGCAGTGTCCGCCGCGCCTGGGCCGAGAAAGGCGAGCCCGAGCGTCTGCTGTTCTCCTTTCACGGTATCCCGAAGCGCTACTTTACCGCCGGCGACCCCTACCACTGCCATTGCCACAAAACCGCGCGCATGGTTGCCGACCAGCTTGAGCTGGACGAAGATCGCTGGCTGGTCTCCTTCCAGTCCCGCGTCGGGCGCGACGAATGGCTGCAACCCTATACCGATGAAACGCTCAAACTCTGGGGCAGCGACGGAATTAAGAGCGTGCATGTTATTGCCCCCGGTTTCTCTGCTGACTGCCTGGAAACCCTGGAAGAAATCGCCGTCGAAAATCGCCGCTATTTCATTGAAGCCGGCGGGGAGAGCTACTACTACATTCCCTGCCTCAACGATGCACCCGAGCATCTCGACATGCTGGCGGCTTTGGTTGCCCGCCACACCTGCGGCTGGCCAGAGATGCAGGCCAGCGGCGCGGCCTGTCCGCATTTAGTCAAAATGGCCGCAGTCGGCTAGCGAAGTGTATTTCTGTGAAACCGCACCCCGGCAGTCAACTTCTCGGGGCAAATTCAGGCGCTGCCGCGCGATTCCCTTAATCGCAACTCCATCTTCCGGGATGGTTTCGCACAATGAATGTTAGATCACTTGAGCCCAATGTGATGGAGACGAACCCCCGCCCAACCGACATCCAGTTGCACAGCCAATCCCGCGTGCTAGAACTCATTTATGATGATGGCGCCCATTTTCGCCTGCCGTGCGAATATCTGCGGGTCTACTCTCCCTCGGCCGAAGTGCGAGGGCACACGCCGGATCAGGCCAAGCTGCAGATAGGCAAAGAGACTGTGAATATCACCAATCTGGAGCCTATCGGCAACTATGCGGTGAAGATTTTCTTTGACGACGGGCATAAGTCCGGGCTGTTTGACTGGGCTTATCTCTACAAGCTCGGGCGTGGCTGGCAGCCGCTGTGGCAGGATTATTTGCAGCGACTGCGCGATGCTGGACGCACGCGCGCGGGTGAAGATCCTTTTGATCAATTGCAGGCGCGCGCCGAGGCGCCCTCTGAACTGCCGCAGAGGCATTAGCCGCGCTGGCGCGGTCAGCGTCAGTCCCGACCGCGCCCATGAAGAGGCCCCGCTTGAGCTTTTGAGCTTAAAGCCGCCCCTTGCGCCCAGCCACGCGCAGGCGAAGCGCATTGAGCCGAATAAAACCGGTTGCATCGCCCTGATCATAAGCGCCGGCGTCTTCTTCGAAGGTGGCGATGCTGGTATCGAACAGACTGTCACTTGCTGAGCGCCGGCCGGTGACCATCACATTGCCCTTGTAGAGCTTTAGGCGCACCTCGCCATTGACCACCGACTGGGTCTGGTCAATCGCGGCCTGGAGCATGTTCCGCTCCGGGCTGAACCAATAGCCGTTGTAGATCAGGCTGGCATAGCGAGGCATCAGCTCGTCTTTCAGGTGCGCCGCCTCGCGGTCGAGCGTGAGCGATTCCATCGCCCGATGCGCCTTCAGCATGATGGTGCCGCCGGGGGTCTCGTAACAGCCGCGCGATTTCATGCCGACATAGCGATTCTCGACAATGTCGGCGCGGCCGATACCATGCTCGCCGCCAATGCGGTTGAGCTCCGCCAGCACCTGCGCCGGGCTCATGGGGTTGCCGTCGATGGCGATGATGTCGCCGCGCTCAAAGCGCAGTTCGATCTCCTGCGGAGTATTCGGGGCCTCTTGCGGGTCGCGCGTCCAGCGCCACATGTCGGCACCAGGCTCGACCCAGGGGTCTTCCAGATCATAGCCCTCGTAGGAAATGTGCAGCAGGTTGGCGTCCATGGAGTACGGCGACTTGTTACCCTCGCGCTTCATCTCCACCGGAATGCCATGCTGCTCGGCGTAGGCCAGCAGCTTCTCGCGCGAGAGCAGATCCCATTCCCGCCAGGGCGCGATGATCTGAATCTCCGGATTTAGCCCATAGGCGCCGAGTTCAAAGCGCACTTGGTCGTTGCCTTTGCCGGTGGCGCCGTGGGAGATGGCATCGGCGCCGGTCTCGCGCGCAATCTCCACTAAGCGCTTGGCGATCAGCGGGCGGGCAATGGAGGTGCCGAGCAGGTATTCGCCCTCATAAAGCGCATTGGCGCGGAACATGGGGTAGACGAAATCGCGCACAAATTCTTCGCGCAGGTCGTCGATGTAGATCTCCTTCACCCCTGCCGCCTGCGCCTTGGTGCGCGCGGGCTCTAACTCTTCCCCTTGGCCGATGTCGGCGGTGAAAGTTACCACCTCGCAGTCATATTCTTGCTGTAGCCATTTCAGGATGACGGAGGTGTCGAGGCCGCCGGAGTAGGCGAGCACGACCTTGTTAATCTGTGTTGCGGGCATGCAAAGGCTCCGTGAAAAGTGATTGACCGAATAACCGCCATTATTGCATGACCGCGCTTTCTTGAGCCGGGCTCGCGCGTCTTAACCAGACCTTCACAACACCTCAACGGCTTTGCAACAAAGCTCGGTGACCATAGCCCGCAGTTTTTCACTGCGATGCGGATGCCGGCGCGCTTTCAGTCACGAGGGGGTTAAGAATGAGTCAGGTTGAGGCCTTGCGGCCGCTAAGATATCGCACCATCTGGATTTCGGATGTGCATCTGGGGTTTCGAGGCTGTCAGGCGGAGTTTCTGCTCGACTTTCTGCGTGCGACCGCCTGTCGGCAGCTGTATCTGGTTGGTGACATCATCGACATGTGGGCACTGCGCAAAGGGCTTTACTGGCCGGATGCCCACAATCAGGTGGTGCAGGCGGTGCTGGAAAAGGCCCGCAACGGCACGCAGGTCACCTATGTACCAGGCAATCACGACGAATTACTGCGCGGCCATCTCGGCGCGGAATTCGCCGGTGTCGCCATCTGCGATGAACTGGTGCATACCACAGTCGATGGGCGTCGCCTGCTGGTGCTGCATGGCGACAAGTTCGATCAGGTGGTGCAAAACGGCCGCTGGCTGGCCATGCTGGGCGCGACCCTGTACGACACCGTGCTGGCGATTAGCCAGCCGGTGCATCGCATCCGCCGCCGCTTGGGGCTGCGCTACTGGTCGCTGGCGGCCTTTCTCAAGCACAAGGTCAAGAACGCCGTCAATTACATCGGCAACTTCGAGCAGGCGGTGGCCGCCGAGGCACAGCGGCATCAGGTTGACGGCATGGTTTGCGGCCACATCCATCATGCCGAAATGCGCGAAATTGAAGGTGTCAACTACTGCAATTGCGGCGACTGGGTCGAAAGCTGCACCGCACTGGTCGAGCACCATAACGGTCGCATGGAGCTACTGCGCTGGACGGAGATTCGCGAAGTGCTCGGCCGCAATGACAACATTGCCCCTCAACCCCTGGCCGAAGCAGCCTGAGGCGGCTGATCCCAAATCCGCAGACTCAACTTCATTTGCCCAAAGCCAATCACCCAAAAACACTATCCAAATACCGAGCCCAATCAAAGCAAGGGCCAGGGTCCGTCTTGCGCCCAGGCGCGATATGCTCATGCCCGACAACACGTCCCGGCCCGATACCCGGAAAGCCGCGCAAAATCACCTCGGTGACGCCAATCAGCCGCGCATACTGCGCATCGGTAAAGGGCGTCTCATCCGTCCCTTCAAGCTCAATCCCAATCGAAAAATCATTACAGTCCGCGCGCCCGCCAAACGCCGAGGCCCCCGCATGCCAGGCGCGCGCGCGCAGATCGACAAATTGGATCAGCTCCCCATCGCGGCGGATCAGCAGATGAGCCGATACCCGCAGGTCGGCGATGGTCGCAAAAAATGGATGTTGCGCAGGATCGAGCTGATTGAGAAATAACTGCGCGATCCCAGGTCCGCCAAAATCACCCGGCGGCAGGCTGATATTGTGAATTACCAGCAGATCGACAGGCATGCCCGGCGGGCGCTCATTATGATTGGGCGAAGGGCAGGGGCGGGCAGCCGTCAGCCAGCCGCGCGACAGGGGATGATCCGGCATTGGCTTGTTCATGGTCTCGTCGGTCATGGCTGGCAACAAGCGCAGGGACTCTGGATGCCTGGTCCCGCTATCAGGGCGTCGGCGTCGTGCGCTCCAGCATTCCCTTCACCACCAGATCGGTCAGGCTCACAATACCCACCACCTCGCGTTGGTCCACCACGGGCGCGCGCGAGAGTTTGAAGCGGGCAAACAGCCGCGCGCAGTAGCGGATGTCCATCTCCGGTGGCACGCTCAGCAGGGGTTTGGACATAATTTCGTAGATATTCACTCGCTCGGCGGGGCGATCGCGCGCCAGCACCTTGCGAGCGATGTCTGACATCAGCACCATGCCGAATTCATCATCGGCATGGCGCTTTTTAACGATCAGACACTTGGTCTCGACGTGCACCATGCGCGCCAGTGCCTCAGCGACGGTGTCCATGCCATCGACGATATCGAAGTCGCGTTTCATCACATGGCGCACCCGAACGATGGGCGCCTCAGGCGCCTGGGATTCGGGCGAAAGGGAATCGGAAATGGCTTCTTCAGTCACGTTAAATCTCTTTCTCGACGGTTTCTGACAGGCGTTCGACCTGATGGCGAATGCCGACGGCATCCTCGACATCGATCTGAAAGGCAATGCCGCAGCCGGGCTTGTCCTCAAAGCCGGCGACCTCGGCGATGGTCTCCAAAATCTTGCGGCTCAGATGTTCTTCCACCAGCAATAACAGCAGGTCGCGCGGAGCATCGAGTGTAAGCCCGAAGAATGTCTTCTGCTGCTCGAGGCCCTCGCCGCGTGCCTGGCTGATCACGGTGGAGCCGGTGGCCCCAGCCCCGCGCGCGGCCTTGAGCACCTTCTCCGTCTCTGAGCCCTGCACCAGGGCAACTATGAGTTTGAAATGCATGGCAGTGGCAATCCTGAGTGGTTCTGGCTCTGAGTTTTTGTTGCAGGAAAACTTAGCGGTGGCTGCTGCGGTGTGCGAGCCATTGGCCCATCTGAGCGTAGCCCATCACGGCCATGATCGGGAAGAGGCTGGCGAAGGCAATGAGACCAAAGCCATCGAGTAGCGGATTGCGCCCGGGAATGTTAGACGACAGCCCTAGGCCAAGCGCCGTGACCAGAGGCACGGTGACCGTGGAAGTCGTGACGCCGCCCGAGTCGTAGGCGAGGGCGATGATCATCTTGGGCGCGAATCCGGTCTGGATCAATACAATGACATAGCCGGTGATGATGTAATAATGCAGTGGGGTGCCGGCGACGATGCGATGGGCACCCAGGGCGATACCAAAGGCGACCCCCAAGGCCACAGCCAGGCGCAGCCCGAGCGGGCGAATGGCGCCAGCCGAGACCTGTTCGGCCTTGAGCGCCACCGCGATCAGCGACGGCTCGGCAATGGTGGTAGCAAAGCCGAGCGCGAAGGCAAACAAATACACCCACAGATAGGCCTTCCAGTGCGGGCCGCCCTGAGCCGCCAGGCTATCGAAGCCGAGAAAGGCGGGCGCAGTCAGTTGCTCGGCCATCAACCGGCCGAGCGGGAAGAGAGCGCTTTCCAGTCCAGCGATAAAGAGCGCCAGCCCCAGCAGCACCATTAAAAACCCCAGTGCGACGCGGCCAGGATGGGCAATGGGCCGGCGCAGCACCAGCACCTGAAAGCCAATGAGCACCGCCAGAATCGGCAGCACATCAACCAGGGTGCCGCAGAGCGGAATGATGTCTTCAAAAGGGCACAGGCTGGCGGTCATATCAGCAATCCATAGCCCATCACAAAGATCATAGGCGTCAGCGAGGCAAAGGCGATCAGCCCGAAGCCGTCAGTCAGCGGATTGCGGCCCTCGATGCTGGAGGCCAAACCCACGCCCAAGGCCGCGACCAAGGGCACAGTGATGGTTGAGGTGGTCACGCCACCGGAATCATAGGCGATGCCGATAATTTCGCTCGGTGCGACCAGGGTCATCAGTACCACTCCAAGATAGCCGCCAATGATCAGCCATTGAATGGGCCAGCCACGCAGAATGCGCAGCACGCCAATGACAATGGCCAGGCCGACGGCAACCGCAACGCTGTAGCGCAGGCCATCGGCATAACGGGCGAGCGCGGCAGGCTCATCGGCGATCATGCCACCCTCGGCGACGATGGTCGCGGCCTCGTCGGCCACCGCGATCAGCGCCGGCTCGGCGACCGTGGTGCCAAAGCCGAGCGCAAAGGAAAAACACAACAGCCAGAACACACTGCCTTTGCGCGCGAAGCCCCAGGCCATCATCTCCCCGAGCGGAAAGAGCCCCAGCTTCAGCCCCTCAATGAACAACGTCAGCCCCAGCACGACGAACAGCATTCCCAGCAGTAGCGCAGGCAGATCCGGCAGTGGCTGGCGCAGCACAAGCAATTGAAAGACCGCGATCAGCAGCACAATGGGTGCGAGATCGCGCAGGCTGTTGCCAAGCGGGCGAAGAATTGCAAACACAAAAGTCTTGAACAACAGGGCGCTCGGGGTCAGAGTGAAAGTGCGGCGACCAGCGAGATCGCGTTCCGGTTTTGTGAAATCCGGGGTAAACATCGTATCACCGCAACGGATCGATCTTAAAAGGAAGTGTTTCGCTGGACGAGGGTGTTTTCGGTCTAGGGTGTTGCAACTGATCCGGCTTGGCTCACATAGTGAGCTAGGTCTCTGAGCAAGCGTCTCAAGCGGCCCCACCTTGTTAAACTCCGAAAATTTGTGATCCGGCGGAATTTGCTAGCCTGGCTTGAAAATAATCCGATCCGAATCAATGAGGCTCGCCCTCGCCACCGAGCAAATCCTCAACGCTGGTTGCATCAAAAATGCCATCAAGCCAGCGATCGAGCTGCGCCTCGGGTGCTGCGGCGATGTGCTGCGCGGCCCAAGGTGGCAGCGAACCGAAGCGGCGGGTTAGCTGGCGGTGCAGGGTGATGGCCTTGCCCTCCGCCTTGCCCTCCGCCTTGCCCTCTGCCTTGCCGTCAGTTTTGCCCTTCTCCTCACCCTCAGCAAAGATGGACTGATACGCCTTCGTCTCCTGAATCGGAGTGACCAGATTTAACATTGTCCAGATCTCCTTCGCGGTCTTGCCACGAAAACGTTCAAAAAACCAGAACTCCAGTACGTTCGACAGCGTCTCGCGCGTGTCTTCGTCAACTGGTGCTTGCTGGATGGTTTGCCACAGAACCGAGGCACGCTCGGTCAGCTCGGCATCGCTGTCGATGATTAGCGGCGCGAACACCGCCACGAATGGGTTGTCCGGTTCGCGCACAAGCAGGTCGCGCAGAAAGCTGTCGAGTGCGACACAGCGAATCGGCGAGCCTTGTTTATGCACCCAGCTTGGCTGGTCGGGAATATCGGCCGCGCGCAGAAACACCGCAATGCCCAGCACTTCCCGTTCGGGGTGTTCTTCGCCGTAGAGTCCGATCTTGGTATTGAGATTGTACAGCGCCTTGGCTGAGGGCTGAGCTTGGAATTCCACCACATAGGTGGGGCCGGCATGCCCGTCAGGTTCGACCAGCCCATCGAGCCGGCGCTCGATGCCTTTGATGGTCAGCGAGCAGGCTGTGTAGGGGCCGTTCAGCACCAGGCCGCCGGTGAGCACCCGGAAGGCTTCAGGGCCGCTGCGCAGGAAGAGATAAATCGGGTGATCGGTCTTCATGGGCGCGGGATTGGTTGTGGCCATGGGAGTTTCGCCGGGTACCTGCCTGCCGGCGAACCATGAGTTTTTTAGCACCCGCAGCTTCAGCTCATAGCACCGCAAAGCGGCGATGGTGTGAGTGATGACGGCAGGTCAGAACGTCAGTGGAAAATGGTCTCGGGCGTCTCGGCGGTGAGGATCCGCCTCGACCACTGCAACAGTTTTTCAGGTTCGGCGGTCTCGATGCGCTCACGGTGGGCGGCGATGGATTCCGAGCCGAATTTTTCTTCCAGCTGCATCATCAAAATCGTGGCTTCGCCCTGCTGCATGCCCTGCTCAATAAACCGATCGGCAAACGCGCTCATGGTCTCGATCTCCTCGGCATAGTCTTGTTGGTAGTGCTGGCGTTCATTCTCGTCAAGGTTGGCATAGATGTCGACAAAGTCGAGATATTTGATCTGGCGCTCGCGGTCGGGTTCCAGCGTGCGCAGGCCGCGCACCGCTTGGGCGTAGACCTCGACCTTCTCCTCGGGCGCATAGTGCATGTTGGGCAGATTCAACCGCGCCACCAGATTGGGGCTGTCGAAATAATCGCGCGCCTTGAGCCCAAAGAGCGGCCAGGCCAGATAGCTGAAGTGCAGATACACCCGCGTGTCACTGCCCAGGCTGAGGCTCTCGCGGAAGTGTCCGGGGTGCAGGAAGATCACCACCGGCACTACCCGCTCTGTCTGGTAGAGTTCGGCGATGTCCACGCAATAGTGGATCAGGCGGTGGATGGAGAAGCGCCCGGGCTCGGTTTCTTCCTCGAACACAAACAGCAGTGCCTGGCGGTGCCCGTCGGGCCATTCCAGCAGCAGCGGCACGTCGAGTTCGCGAAAGCGTTCGCCAAGACGTTCCTTCAGCTGTTCCTCGCGCAGCGGCAGGATGCGCACGTCATCGCCCAGCCGCGCCGCTTCGCTCGCGGCGGCAAACTCAATCGCCTGGCGTGGGTAGTCGAGGATGAGGTTCTTGAAGTTCTGGTCGTGGCTCATCGGGGTCCCATATCCGCGTGCCGCTATTAGCCATCCGGGGCTTGGCGCTCATCAAGCGAGTCTAACCGATTCACTTCGACAGCGGCAGGCTCCCGATAGGGTTTGGCCGGCATCGGCGCGCACCGCAGCTTGAGGGGGTTGACGCGCGAAATATATTCGAGCCTGGCACCAAATTTCCTTGAGCCTGGCACCAAATTTCCTTGACCGGAATTACACGGGACTGGACAACTAGGAAAATCGCTATCTAGCACTTCGTCATCTGGTATTTTCAACACGGGGCGCCAAGTCCCCAGGCAGAACGCGCCAGTCGATCTGGGCGTGAATGGCCGGGAACAGCAGCGCGAGGAACTCGGAAAACAACCGCTCCAGCGCTTCTTTTTTCCATTTGTTCTTACTTACCTTTGATTAAAAAACCGGGTCCGCTGCAATGCTGAGTCAGGCAAATGTCTACACTTGACAGGAGGAGCTAAAACTTCGAAGCCCGCAGCTTTTAGCCTAGCCTCCCCATGTTGTATATCTTTAAATAGACCGTTAAGATCGTTGCCATACTTAATGCCAATTGCGTCTTTGATAGCATGGACTTCCATCATAATTTCGTCAGTCATCAATATTTTCTCCAAGAAGTTCTTCCGGGGTACAAATAATCGGGAGAAACAATCCGAGTTGCTCAAAATATTCTGCAATCTTTTCCTGAATGACTGGATTGGCAATATGACGGCAATTCCAAGTCAAAAGAAAATCAACGCGATGCAGAGTTGAAACAGTAATATGAAGCGCGTCCTCAATGGCTTTGGCAGGAATAATACCTTGTTCAATAAGCGATTCTGCCAAGTGGATCATCTCTTGCGTTACCGCGAGAACGGACATCCCCTCAAGGGTGGCAAGCCGCCGTTGTGCAGCTATCGGATCACCAGCTGCGCACTCTTGCCAGACGAGCTGAGAAATAACCAGGTCATAGTCGGAACGCAAATCCCACCAGGCCAGAGTGATTTGCTGATGAGCTGCGCCAATAATGGTTTTGCTAGGGCGTGCAGTCAGATAGCTGATGACGGAGGTTTCAATGTATATTTTCCGCTTCATCAATTGAGTTTATCGTTTTTACTGCCAGAATTCCAATTCCCGCGTCAGCAAATCAGTTAGCTGCGCTTTGATTTAAAGTTGACTTGAGAAATGAATTCGTGCCCGGCCCCTTTGATTATGGTGTGAGTGATGACGGCAGGTCAGAACGTCAGTGGAAAATGGTCTCGGGCGTCTCGGCGGTGAGGATCCGCCTCGACCACTGCAACAGTTTTTCAGGTTCGGCGGTCTCGATGCGCTCACGGTGGGCGGCGATGGATTCCGAGCCGAATTTTTCTTCCAGCTGCATCATCAAGATCGTGGCTTCGCCCTGCTGCATGCCCTGCTGCATGCCCTGCTGCATGCCCTGCTCAATAAACCGATCGGCAAACGCGCTCATGGTCTTGATCTCCTCGGCATAGTCTTGCTGGTAGCGCTGGCGTTCATTCTCGTCAAGGTTGGCATAGATGTCGACAAAGTCCAGATATTTGATCTGACGTTCGCGGTCGGGTTCCAGCGTGCGCAGGCCGCGCGCCGCTTGGGCGTAGACCTCGACCTTCTCCTCGGGCGCATAGTGCATGTAGATTCGCTTAGTGATCTCGGCGCTGCTTGGCCAACCAGGCTTCGATGGTGGCGGAATCAAGTCCCTTGAGCCGATCCTCCGGATCGTAGCGATTGAGCACCTCCTCCGCATCAAGCCCCTTAAGCCGATCCTCGGGGGCGTAACATTGCAGGACTTCTTCAGGGTCAAGCTCGCTCAGCGCGCTCTTGAGCCATTCGCGGGCATCGCGGTGCATGTCGTCTTGCGTGTAGGCCATGTGTCCTTCTCCCAGGCGAAAATAACCAATGAGATTGTGCAGGTGAATGCCGATGTCGCTATGCGAGCGATAGCTGGCATAGGCCGCGCGCCAGTGGGCTTCATCGGTGGCGAACAGGCCCCAGGGCGCATTGCGCGGGTGGGGCTCGAGCTGGTTGATGACGACCAGGCGCATGTCGCGGGTGCCAAAGCGCAAGCGATAGATTCCCGCTTTCTCGGTTTTTTGACAACTGCCCGGTCGCAGTTGTTTGACCAATTGGCGCGGAAAGCGCGTGGCAATGGCGTAGCAGCGGAAGTCTTTGGCCGGTAACAGCCGGTAGTGCTCCTTGGGCTCTTCGAGCGGTTGGTCAGGGTCTGACTGACGCTCGCGTAGGGCGCGCAGGGAGGCGACTTTGCGGTAGGTAACCGAATGACTGAGCAATTCTTCGGCAGACCAGGCGCTGAAGGGCTCGTCGGCGGCTTTGAAGCTCAGCAGGTTGTGCTTGGTCAGGTCTTCCAGTCCATCCGGGCAGTCTTCAGCAGGTCTGCTGGTTGCCTGCGCGGATTGCCCCTGCTCAATGATGAGCACATCCAGGCGCTGACTGCGCAGCGCGAGTTCTTCCTCGGTGCTGACCTGGTAGGGTAACCCGCTCAGGGCGTCCGCCAGGGCTTGTCCTAAAAGTTTGTGCCAGGGGATGCGTTGGTCGCGATGCATGGCAGGAGTTTAGTCGATCTGCCAGGGCTTGGGGATGCAATGGCGCGACCTGGTTGGCTGCCCCCCCCCGAGGCGCGAACCTCAGGGCTGGTTGGCGGGGCCAGCGCTCAGGAGGGATCAGTGTTGGGAATTACGTATATGTCCCCGGAATTCGCGTCTCATTGCTCGGCGGCGGTGTGCAAGGCGACCAGCCAGGCTTCAGCGTCGGTGCAGAGCAGGAGTTCCTCGGCGAGATCCTCGAGTCGCTGTGCTTCGGCGATTTGCTCCAAGAGCGGCTTGCTCTGTTCGGCGGCTCCTTCACCGAAGCGGCGGTGGATTTGGCGAACGAGCACGCGACGCGTCCCTGTGGGGATGCCCTTCTCGATCCCCTTCTCGATCCCCTTCTCGATCCCCTTCTCGATCCCCTGCTGTTCCCACTGATCCGCCCAGGAATCAACATTGTCTGCAATCATGGTGTAAACCTCCGCAAGATCGTTGAAGGATGGAAACTGGGCTCCGGGCAGGCGCCGGGGCAAAAACACCCGCGCAAACCACTGGGCAAAGGCACGGCGCAGGCTGACATGTTCGGGCGCGCTCAGCCAAGCGATTAGCGGTTGTAAAATCGCCAGCGCTTGTTTGACACCCCGGCTGGCCTCGAGTTGAAACAGCGCGGTGCAAAGATTGCGCGTCGGTAGATTGCCCTTCTCGGCAATTCGCCGCTCATCGAGCAGCAGATAGCCAGATTGCAAGCAAAAGGGCCGCAAGATCCTCGGCCCTTGCGCAACCAGCGGCTCGAGGCTGGTCTCGGCATTCCAGGGCGAGGCGCCGTTGTAGAGCACCACCGGCAAGACCGGTGGCAGCTGATCATCGACCTTGACCGTCTCGGCGCGAATCAGATCCTGATACAGCAGACCGATGTAGGTCGGAATGCGCACCGCCATCCAGTGATCGATGCTCGACTGGAACTCGAGCAGCACGTAGATGTACAGCCACTCACGGCCCCAGCGCACGCGCCAGATGATGTCATCGGCCCGATCACGCAGATCGTCGCTGACATAGCTGCTGCTTTGCTGCTCCAGGGTGCCCAGATCCAACTGCGCGAGCCACTCGCCAGGAATGAATCCACGGAGCAGATCGCGCACCATGGCCGCATGGGAGTATAGCAACTTATAGCTGCCGTCATGGCTCGGGTCGCGGCAGTTTGGTTGCGGTTCGCTCATGTGACACAGGTGGCTTGGTCAATATTATCGCTGGCACTTCGAACCGACCAGGAATGATGCAAAAAGCCCCCACCGATCTCCCGCCGCCTTATCGTCAGGTGACTCATCAGTGTCAATGACGCTCGTTCTCGCCTCCAAGCAAATCCTCAACCCGGGTCGCATCAAAAATGCCATCAAGCCAGAGATCGAGTTGCCCCTCGGGGGCGGCGGCGATGCGCTCTGCAGCCCACGGTGACAGCGGACCGAAGCGGCGGGTTAGCAGGCGGTGCAGAGTGATGACGGCAGGTCTGTCAGAACGTCAGTGGAAAATGGTCTCGGGCGTCTCGGCGGTGAGGATCCGCCTCGACCACTGCAACAGTTTTTCAGGTTCGGCGGTCTCGATGCGCTCACGGTGGGCGGCGATGGATTCCGAGCCGAATTTTTCTTCTAGCAGCATCATCAAAATCGTGGCTTCACCCTGCTGCATGCCCTGCTGCATGCCTTGCTGCATGCCCTGCTCAATAAACCGATCGGCAAACGCGCTCATGGTCTCGATCTCCTCGGCATAGTTTTGCTGGTAGCGCTGGCGTTCATTCTCGTCAAGGTTGGCATAGATGTCGACAAAGTCGAGATATTTGATCTGACGCTCGCGGTCGGGTTCCAGCGTGCGCAGACCGCGCACCGCTTGGGCGTAGACCTCGACTTTCTCCTCGGGCGCATAGTGCATGTTGGGCAGATTCAACCGCGCCACCAGATTGTGACTATCAAAATAATCGCGCGCCTTGAGCCCAAAGAGCGGCCAGGCCAGATAGCTGAAGTGCAGATACACGCGCGTGTCGCTGCCCAGGCTGAGGCTCTCGCGGAACTGTCCGGGGTGCAGGAAGATCACCACCGGCACTACCCGCTCTGTCTGGTAGAGTTCGGCGATGTCCACGCAATAGTGGATCAGGCGATGGATGGAGAAGCGCCCGGGCTCGGTTTCTTCCTCGAACACAAACAGCAGCGCCTGACGGTGACCGTCGGGCCATTCCAGCAGCAGCGGCACATCGAGTTCGCGAAAGCGCTCGCCAAGACGTTCCTTCAGCTGTTCCTCGCGCAGCGGCAGGATGCGCACGTCATCGCCCAACCGCGCCGCTTCGCTCGCGGCGGCAAACTCAATCGCCTGGCGTGGGTAGTCGAGGATGAGGTTCTTGAAGTTCTGGTCGTGGCTCATCGGGGTTCCCTATCCGCGGCCGCTATTGGCCATCCGGGGCTTGGCGCTCATCAAGCGAGTCTAACCGATTCACCTCGACAGCGGGAGGCTCCCGATAGGGTTTCATCGGCATCGGCGTGTGCCGTGGCTTGAGGGGGTTGGCTTGCGAAATGAATTCGAGACTGGCACCAAATGTCTATGGCAAAGGTCTCGCCGCGACATTATTCATGCTTGTCGGCTTGGTCTTGTTCCCAAGCAAGGTAGGCTCCGGCATCGAAGGACAATTGTTCGGCGAGTGCTGACATGGGCAAGCTCCTGATGAATTGCTGCTAACGGAATCATAACGTCTGGTTCATGCTACCAAGCGCGCGGTGTAAAATCAGTCGAATTGACGATTTGTGCCGAATCTCCGGTAGCCCGAATGCTGAACAGACCCTGGTTAAGCAGCATGTTTTCGGCACCGGCATCCGCCGTTAACCAGGCCATGGCACCATAGAGGCGATTGTCGGCATAGCGCGGCAGCCAGGTTTTGAAGGCATTCATGCGTTCAATGAATTTGCGCACATGATGGGGTTTAAGAGTGGTTTTGACTTCCACCACCACCACCTCGTTACCATTATGAGCCAAGATGTCGAATTCGTAGTTGCGCCCGTCGGGCAGACGTCCTTTCAGGCGGGTTGTGGTGTCGGTAATGGCGATGCCACGAGCTTGCAGCAGATTGACCAGATCGCCATCGACCAGGGATTCCATCAGTTTTCCCCATTGGCTTTCGAACAGGTTTTGCAGTTCCTTCATGCGGCGATCCGTTTCCTGAAACTTGCGGTCGGTTTCCTTAAACTGTCGGTCGGTCTCCTTAAACTGTCGGTCGGTTTCCTTGAACTGTCGGTCGGTTTCCTGAAATTTTTCGGTGGTTTCCTGGAATAACCGCCAGACATCATCTAGCGTCGGGTTGGCTTGGGTCATCTATTGATCCTCATGTCGTGGGCTTTGGTGGTTTAAATCTGGCGATAGCGATGGCTGCGGCAAGCGTCCGGTTTGAACGTCAAAGCGGATTCGCGCCTCGGCGGCGTCATGGTCATGGGGTTCATCGGCGCGACGGTGTTGGTCGATGAACTCGGGGGACAGCACCAAGCTCGGGGTGGGCTGTTTCCGGGTGGTGGCAATGACTTCTTCGATGCGCCAGGGCTTGAGGATGGTTTGTGGGGCGAGGCGCCGTTGTAGAGCACCACCGGCAAGACCGGTGGCGGCTGATTACCGACTTTGACCGTCTCGGCGCGAATCAGATCCTGATACAGCAGCCCAAAGAGCGGCCAGGCCAGATAGCTGAAGTGCAGATACACGCGCGTGTCGCTGCCCAGGCTGAGCGACTCACGGAACTGTCCGGGTTGCAGGAAGATCACCACCGGTACTACCCGCTCCGTTTGGTAGAGTTCGGCGATGTCCACGCAATAGTGGATCAGGCGATGGATGGAGAAGCGCCCGGGCTCGGTTTCTTCCTCGAACACAAACAACAGCGCCTGGCGGAGCCCGTCGGGCCATTCCAGCAGCAGCGGCACGTCGAGTTCGCGAAAGCGCTCGCCAAGACGTTCCTTCAGCTGTTCCTCGCGTAGCGGCAGGATGCGAACGTCCTCGCCCAGCCGCGCCGCTTCGCTCGCGGCGGCAAACTCAATCGCCTGGCGTGGGTAGTCGAGGATGAGGTTCTTGAAGTTCTGGTCGTGGCTCATCGGGGTTCCCTATCCGCGTGCCGCTATTGGCCATCCGGGGCTTGGCGCTCATCAAGCGAGTCTAACCGATTCACCTCGACAGGGGGCATCCAATAGGGTTTAACCGGCATCGGCGCCTGCCGTGGCTTGAGGGGGTTGACGCGCGAAATAAATTCGAGCCTGGCACCAAATTTTTTGTGCCAGGGGATGCGTTGGTCGCGATGCATGGCAGGAGTTTAGTCGATCTGCCAGGGCTTGGGGAGGCAATGGCGCGATCTGGTTGGCTGCCCCCCCCCCCCGAGGCGCGAACCTCAGGGCTGGTTGGCGGGGCCAGCGCTCAGGAGGGATCAGTGTTGGGAATTACGTATACTGTCCCCGGAATTCAAATTTTTGGTTGAGGGCTGAGCTTGGAATTCCACCACAAAGGTCGGACCGGCGTGCCCGTCAGGTTCGACCAGGCCATCGAGCCGGCGCTCGATGCCTTTGATGGTCAGCGAGCAGGCTTTTATAGGGGCCTTCCAACACCAAGCCACCCGTGAGCACCCGGAAGGCTTCAGGGCCGCTGCGCAGGAAAAGATAAATCGGGTGGTGGGTCTTCATGGGCGCGTAGATCGCCAGTCGCCATGGGGCGGATGGCCATCTCCTGGGACGGGACAATTGGTTCTTGAGCTTTCCCCCTCAACTTTCCATACCGAGTAGTCAGGTAGTTTGATCAGCGTCGGTGTAAAAAAGCGCGAATCATACTCCCGCTCAAAAAAGAGCTGGGTAAGCAGCGTGCTGGCGGTGTTTGCACTCGCGTAAACGCCAAGCTTTGCCGCAGGGATCAGGTGAACCGAAAACCCATGTCCCTCATGGAAAGTCAGCCGTTGCAAGCGCGCTTGATCGAGCAGGGTCGCCTGCTGGAGATAACTGTCTTGCCGCCCAATACGAATCTGTCCCCGCTGCAAATCGATCATCGTCGGCCCGGCGCGACTCACAGCCTCAAACACCCCGTCGTCTCCACCCTGTAACTGTCGCAGCGGGAGAAAAACCGCCGGCGGGCTGTTGCGTTGGGAAAAATCCCAGCGCCCCAGCACATACCAGGCTTCGCTCAGCAGCAAGTCGTTCAAAAACAGATATGTCGGCCGCGTCGAACCGGGAAACAAAAATGCCAGTCGTTGCGCGGTTTGCTCATCGCTCAGCCCGGCCGACTCTAATAGCTGCTGGCGTGCACCTTCAACGCCAAGCGCGAGCAGGCGTTGCAGTCGTGCCATCCCCAGCCCCCAGTCATCTGGGCCATTTCCGAGCATTGCATTGGCCTCATGCAGTCCGGGTACCCCATGCGCGACCACGAAGGCGATCCAGTTTGCCGCCAGTCGCGGGTCGGCCGTCGTCAGCGGAAAATTCAGTGCGTACTGCAGCGGTGCGGGATGATAAATCCCATCTCCCAGCGTGCCCCTGTCGGCATAATGCGCCAGTGGATGTCCATGTCCCCAACTGGCCCAAATAACCGCATCCGGTGGTGTGTGTTCGCGCAATTTGACCATGGCGTCAAAAAGCTCCGGCGCCCGACGGGGCACCAGTCCGTCGTAAGCCTCGGTTCGCGCAAGGGCGACCGCACCCATGCTGACGAGAACAAAGCCAAGTAACCCTGTGCGCCACCACCAAAGTCCGGGCGCATTCCAGATCACAAAGGCCACAAACCCCATGCCAAGGCCAAAAAGCGGCGCAGCAAAAATCATAAAGCGCGCGGCCGAGAACGAAAGCAGGGCGACCAGCACCAGCGCCACCAGATAGAGCGCGCGATAGCGCAGGGCAATCAACAGCCCCAAGAGACCAGTCATGGCAGCATTGAAGGGCAACCAGCCCCCCGCCGTGTCGCGCGCGAAACGCGCCAGCGGCACGCTCATTTGCTCCGACACCGCTGCGCCAGTCGGCCTGAAGACCGAGGTCTCGTGATCGCCGATATAGCGGTAGATGCTCCCCAGCTTGCGCAGGTACTGAACAGGGTCCAGCAGCTCCGCCCCCTTCCAGAGACCCAGCACTAGCGCCAGCCCCACCAAGCCGATCACGAAAGGCAGCAGCGAGCGCGCCGAACGGCTCGCAATCCGCCCCAGCGCGACCAGCATCGGCAAACCAGCCAGCGCCAGCACGGGCACTTCACTTTGGTCCCACCACCACAGAAACAACAGCAGGCACAGCGCCCAGGCAGCAAAAAAGCCCAGTGCCCGGCGCGTCCGCGCGGCCTCCCCGCAGGCTAGCGCCAAAAATGGCAACAGAGCGGCAAAAAACACATTGAGCGGGTCCGTCTCATACCAGCCAACCCCGCTGCGGGAAACCAGAAAGGGCGACAAAAGCGCAAAAAACGCACTGGCCAGCCCCATGATTTCGGCACTGCCGGCGCGACTGCCGCCCGCCACCCAATCCAGCCGAACCGACGCCCCAAGCGCGCGCCCAAGCAGAAAAGCCGGCACTGCGAGCAGGGCGCCCAGCACCGGAGGCAGCAGAATCGCAATCCACTCAAGCGACACGGTAAACGCCCGCGCAAGGCCTGCGGTAACAACCGACAGCAGCGGCGGTGTGGCCGCACGCTCAAATCCGCGCGGAATCTGGCGATTAGGATCGAATGGCTGATAAGTCCCGTCCAGCAAATCGCGGGCGATGTCCAGATAATAATAGCCATCCACCCCAAGCAGCAGGGGCCGAGTCTGCTGGGCAAAAAAGTAGCGCTGCGGGTTCTCCAGCCAGATGGCAAGACTATCGATGCGAAGGAAAAGCCCGGCGACCAGCGCCATCAGCAACCCCAGAGCCACGGCAGCATGCCGGAAATCCAATATCCGATTCTCGCCCAAGGTGCTGCTAGCCATGGAGCCCAGCCGTCAAGCCCCAGAAACCCAAACTACAAAAATACCGAGGCCGCGAACTGAGTGCCAGACGATACAGCCGAAGACCAAGCACGGCGCCAGCTCCAAAACCAACCGTCCAGCCGGAAAATACGACCTTTGGTCGCCGCAATCGCTGCTTCATCATTTAACGACCCCCGCCGGTCCTTAACAGCCTGTTCGGCGCCCATTCCTTTGCTAAACTTCAAAGGTAACAAGAAAACCCAGGCATCGGCCACGCCAGACGGCGACCGGAAGGCAGGAAAAGCCAGGGCATCCACTCGGTGACCAGACCATAGCCAGCCGAGACGATTCCGTAAAGGCATCTGCTCTTCCCGACCCGAGAAGAGGCTTCGCCGGTGAGATTAGTAAATACCCCATCACATCGTCTTGCAACCGCGCCAGAGTCGAGAAACCCATGCAGCCATCCCGATGCTTACCTGCACCATCCACGGCCGCCTCAACCGCTCCGCGAGCAACGGCAACCGCTGTGGTTCGCCCCACCGGCACCAACCCGACCGTCCCGCGCCGCGCAGCCCGTGGTGTCACGCTGATCGAGCTCATGGTCACCCTTGCGGTTGCTGCCATCCTAATGACAGTTGCTGTTCCAAGTTTCGAGAGCGTCATCAAACGCAACCGTGCGGCTGGCGTCACTAACCAATTTATGCAATCGCTGCGTCTCGCGCGTTCCGAGGCTGTCAAGCGCGGTCGCAATGTCATTGTCTGCCCTTCTAAAAGTACAAGCGGCGACTCGCCCACTTGCGATGCTGATGCTGTCTGGACTGATGGTTGGATCATTTACGTGGACGAAAATAGGGACAACGCCTTCAATAGTACCGATGCCCTTATCCGGGTCGGTCAACTGAGTAGTCCCAATGTGCAAATCATCGCACCCTCACGATTTGAGAATTATATTGGCTTTAGGCCGACTGGCATGAACTTCGGTTCCGATGACCTTTCAAAGGGGACTATCCGACTATGCGTCTCTGATGAACGACGCGAAATTACAATTAACATTACAGGTCGCATGACTCTTGAAAAACTCGAAAAGGGTGACTGCGAATGAAAACGATCTTTAACCGGTGCAGTGCAACGCATCAGGGCTTCACCCTCATAGAAGTCCTAATCGCCGCCATCGTTCTCGCCGTTGGACTCCTCGGCATGGCTGGCTTGAATGCCACCGCGCTCAAGCTCAGTAACGGTGCCCAGCAGCGCACCCAGGCCAGTCAACTCGCTTACCAGATGGGCGATGCGATGCGTGCCAATTCCGGCTATGCCGAAGGCTATCTCGGCAATCATAGCGTCGATGCTTGTAATCTCTCCTTCGCCCGTGCCGAGGGCACAGAACCAGCGGAAACTGTTGACAAAGCAGTCGCGGAATTAATCATCGATGACGAAATCGCGCACTGGGGAAATCAACTCGCTTGCCAGCTCTCATCTGGCGAAGGCGTTATCGCCAGAAATGGCACCCTTTATCGCATCACCGTATGCTGGGACCACAGCCGCGAGGAAACTCTGGACAAAGACGGTAATCCCACTGTCGAAGTCGACCCATTCTGCGACCAAGAAGGCCTCAAGGGCACCATGCATTTCACCTATGTCACCGATCTCTGAGCCCATATCTGGCCCGATACCAAACCGACTCCCAGTCATAGCCTGATTATCGATTGCGCGTCGACCAGGCACAGGAAAAAGGACCATGTCAACCCAACGCCTTCCAAACCGCAGAACGCAGCCAGCGCGTCAAACAAGCCTTTCGCCAATCGGCTCGATGCTGGAATCTTGCTCTCTTTGCCGCATCCCTAATCGGCGCGTCATTCTTCGACAGCGCGGCGTCACGCTGGTCGAATTAATGGTTGCCCTGACCATTGGGCTCTTCCTAAGCGCCGGGGTAATCGCGCTTTATCTCGGTATGACGAGCACTTACCGCGTGACTGAAAGCCAGGGCGATGTTTCAGAAAACGGCCGATTCGCCCTTGAGATGCTCGCCCGTGATATTCGCCAGGCCGGTTATGACCCGCAAAGCCCAGCCGACCAACCCTGGGTTGAAGACTACATTTTTGGCTGGGACGACACCAATCCCACCATGACAGACGATACCGGAACAACCACCTGGACAGCCAACGATTGGGAATCCGGCACCGACGCCATCCGGCTTACCCACGCGGCACCGGAGGTCGGCTGCAATCCGGCCACCGATCTATGCACTGAAGAAGACCCGATCGATTACATCTACTACATCGGTACCGACTCGGACGGTACCAATCTCGGATTGCGCCTGACGAAAATCGATCCCAATGAGTCTGCACCTGACACGAATGGTTTGATCCCGAACGTGGTCGACATGCAAATTTTCTACGCCACCGGGAAGCGGATCGACAACTTTACCAGACCGGTTCTGGATAGCGGATATCGCCCAGCGAATGAGCTGGCCGCTGAAGATTGGGAGAATGTTTTTGCCGTCAAAATCAGCCTTCTGGTCAAAAGCGAGAATACCAATGCGATGGAGGAACCGATGACGCTGAATTTTGATGGCACCTCCTGGACCGCACCGGACAAGGCGCTTTATCGCCAGTTCCATGGCTACGCCACCATACGCAACCGTTTGCCCTGACCGCTACCGACCTAGAGATCAAGCCATGCCAAAATTTTCAAGCCCTTGCTTGCTCGCCACCAGAGCGCGTTATGCGTCCCATCGAACCCAATCCGGTACGGTGCTCGCCATCACTTTGGTGTTTCTATTGCTGACCACCATCGTCGGTGTCACTGCGATCACCAACTCCACCTTCGACGAGCGCATTGCCGGCAACCTGCGGGATCGCAACAACGCCTTCGAGGCCGCCGAACTGGCGCTGCGCTATGGCGAGGCGCTGGCGAACCCGGCCCCCAATGCGCCTGAAGCGTTTCAGCAGAAATCAAAGGACGCGCCCATTTATCACGGCGATCTTGACTATTTTGCCAAAGATTGGGATGAAGATACAGCACCCCGCATTGAGCGCAACATGGATGATCTACAGAAAAACACGCCTTCAGGAGACGAGGGTGATGCTCCGGGACTCGTGGACTTCCCGCTGATGGCAAAGCTGCCACAGTATGTTATTCAAGAAGGCGGCGGCAACAACCGCGCTGTGAAGAATGCCTTTGGCTGGAACAAGAGCCAGACAGCGTATTACACCGTGACTGCTCGCGGCGAAGGGGTCAATTCACCCGCCGTGGTGGTCTTGCAAACCGGCGTCCTGCGGATGGAGTCCCAATGAGACACCAAGTCAAGCCCTCTGTCCCCAATCGCGAGTGCAACAAAATCAGCCGGGTAACTGGAGTTTAACGTAATGACCATGTCCCCATTCTCCCTTGTTCTATCCCGTCGCTTGCTGACCCTGGTCAGTTCCGCGATGACAGCCCTGGTATGCGGCTACGCGGCCAATCTTTCCGCCGATGAGCCACCAATTGCCCAATATCCGCTTTACGGCGGCGGCGGTGTGAATGCCCCGCCCCTAACAATGTTGGTCATGGGACGCGACCATACCCTTTACTACGAAGCCTATAACGACGCATCGGACCTGAACGGCGATGGAGTGCTCGATGTCGGCTATAAACCCAATATGATCGGCAGTGATGGAAATCGTGTCGATTATTTTGGCTATTTCGACTCCGACCTTTGCTACGACTATGACACAGGGAACGGACGCTTTGAGCCGACTGGTCAAGCATCGACAAAAAAGTGTAGCGGCAACTGGAGCGGCGATTTTCTTAATTATTTAACGACGTCCCGAGTCGATGCGTTGCGCAAGGTTCTTTATGGCGGAAAGCGCATTATCGACCAAGGGCCAGATACCGATAGTTGCACCGGCACGGACTGCTTGACGGTGCTTGAGCGCTCCTACATCCCGCAGGATGCGCATAGCTGGGGTAAGGAGTACAAAAGTATCGACCATGACGGGTACGACATCGCCGATTATACTCCGTTGTCGGCGCCACCTGACGGGATGCGTCATTTGTTCGCAAATACGACGCTACTGAAAACCGGGAACAAAGAACCCTTGCTGCGGGTTTTGCCAAACTCAGCATACCGTATCTGGGAATGGGTAGCCATTGAACGGCCAGTGGCAGGGGATAAATGCTTAGATGGGGGAAAAGGGCCGAGTTGCGAAACATCTGGCGGCAGCGATTGGCAAATTTTGCCGTCTTCCTATATGAGCAATCTGACCCAGACAACTTTCAAGCATGATGATGGCCATCCAGATAGTCTCTTGGAATTTGATACCATGGTGGCAACCTATGCGACAGAAGACAATCTGTGCGGCACTAAGACGGTATCCACGATTGACGGCACCGGAAATCCGTTTGCTGGTGAAAACGGCTGTACCAATGACAAGTATCTAACGATCTTCCAAGGCGAACTCGATATCCCCGAAGACGGAACCTATACTTTCGGCATCAACGGTGACGATGCCGTCGACTTGCTGATTGACACAAATGGCGACGGGATCATGGAACCTGTTGTTGGTTGGTATGATGGTCATGGCGCAGGAAAATGTAGCGATCACTCCGGCAACATCACCCTGGATGCTGGTACATACGATTTTGTTTTTCGCCATGAAGAAGGGACTGGAAGCGATAGCTATTATCTGTGTCGAAACCAGGAAACATCATCGTCGGAGATGACCGACTATATTGTCCGCGTCGAGGTCTGCGATCACACCTACCCGGATGCCGTCTGCCAGGATTACCCCGCTGGCACCAAAAAGCCAGTCGGCGTATTGCAGAGTTATGGCGAGAGCGATGAGATGCTCTTTGGTCTGCTAACCGGTTCCTATGGGGAGAACATGGCCGGTGGCGTGCTGCGCAAGAATATCGAAAGCCTCCAGGACGAAATTAACCCTCTAACCGGTCAGTTTACTGATGCGGAGGGTATTGTTCGTACCATCGACAAATTCCGTATCGTCGATTTTTCTATGAATCAGAACTATCAATATACCGGGGGTTGGCGCACCACCAGTTCCATGGCGACTGGTGGCTATTTCCCGGACTGGGGCAATCCCATTGGAGAAATGGTCTACGAGACGCTGCGGTATTTTTCGGGGAAGGAAAGCGCGACCTCTGACTTCATGCCGGGCCTGACCAGCGGCAAAGAGCGTGTGACGCTCAAGGATTATGACGGCGACTCTTATTTCGATCTGCCGGCGCCCGATTGGCGTGATCCCTATCGCCGCTATACGGAGGAGGATGGAACTTATACCTTGATCGAAGAGGATTTCAATAACAAGTTCTGTTCGCCAGCAGCGCAACTGATCATCAGTGATGTCAATCCGTCTTATGATACCGATCAAGTTCCAGGCAGCCCGTTTGGCAGCTTTAGTGGCGATATTCTGGGGCTAGATGCCGCTGCTGAGGCTAACATCATTTCGAGCGCGGAAGGCCTCTCGGGATCCTATTTTATCGGTCAGTCGGGCACCGAGTACGACGGCGCGCCCAGCGCAAAGACGATTACCGGACTCGGCAATATTCGAGGCCTGTCGCCATCCGAGCCGACCAAACAGGGCGGTTTCTATACCGCCGGCATTGCGCGCTACGGTTATGAGAACGATCTGCGCGAGGATATCGATGTCGATGTTGAGCAAATAATCAACACCTTTTCCGTTGCGCTGGCATCTCCTTTGCCGCGCATCGATATTCCGGTTGGAGACGGGCAGGTCACCGTCGTGCCCTTTGCCAAATCGGTCGGCGGCAGCAGTATCAATGCCGCCCAAGGGCAATTCCAGCCAACCAATACCATCGTCGATTTCTTTATCGAGAAGTTTGCGAACACGGCCGAAGACGACTCGGACGCCGATCCTGATGAAAACGAGGGGCGTCCCTACATCAAGTTTCGCATCAATTATGAGGATGTCGAGCAGGGCGCCGACCATGATATGGACGCTATCGTCGCTTACGAGTTGAAGGTTGACGACAGCAATCAACTGATCGTGAGCCTGGACTCGGAATATGCCGCCGGCGGCATCATACAGCACATGGGCTATGTCATTTCTGGCACCACAGCCGACGGCGTCTATCTTGAAGTGCGCGATGAAGACACGGGCGAGGGGAGTGATCCGGACTACTTCCTCGATACGCATGCCGGTCAGGCGCCCGGTGCCTGCACCAGCGCGCCATCCAGCGGCGACTGCAACGACCCACTCCCGCTGAATGCCACGCGCACCTTTACGGTCAGCGACAGCGCCGATGTGGCAACCGTGCTGGAGAGCCCCCTTTGGTATGCAGCAAAATATGGCTCGGGCGGCACGCGCGAGAAAGAAAAGCCCTCTGAAAACTACTTCCTCGTCACCAATGCCGGCACCTTACAGGAGCAACTCGACGAGGCATTCAAGCGCATTGTTGACCTTGGCAAGAAAAGCGTAGCAACTGTTGCTGCTACTCCCAACCAGACCACGGAGGCCGATCGTTATTTCAAAGCCAGTTTCGACCCTGAGGGTTGGTTCGGCGACATTGAGGCGCGACAATTGGATGACGACGACAATCCAAACAACGACCCGGTCGACTGGGCTGCAAGCAACCAGTTGCCCGCAGCGGATGATCGCAATATTTACACCTCCTATCGGGATGCGAGTGGTGGCACCCAGGGCGTGACCTTCACCGTCGCTGATTTGACGTCTTTGCCGTCGGAGCAGAAAGCCACCCTTGGCACGACAGCAGAAGAACAGCAGGATGTGCTGAATTATCTGCGTGGCGATCAGACCAAGGAGCAGGAAGATCCTGATGAGCTACCGTTGCCGGGAGAGTATCGCCAGCGGGAAATACTCATCGGCGACATCGTCAATTCCAGTCCGATTTTCGTCGGGGCAGTGGAAGACTTCGGCTATGCGGAACGCACCGCCAGTACCTCAAGGTACAAGACTGCGTTGCCGCCTGAAACCCCAGGTGCGGCCAGCTATAGTGGTGATGCGGCGGGATTCGTCGAGAGTTCAAAAACTCGCCAGCCAATGATTTACGTCGGTGCGAATGATGGCATGCTGCATGCCTTCAACGCTGACACTGGAGTGGAGGTGTTCGCCTATGTGCCCCGTACGCTGTTCCCAAAGCTGAAGAAACTGTCAGAGCCTGACTACAATGACACACTGAAACATCTTTACTACGTCGATGGAACGCCGCAGGTGAATCAGGCGTACTTCGAAGGCGACGATGAGGTGGTCGCGGGTTGGCGTTCCGTGCTGCTTGGCAGCTTGGGTGCAGGTGGTCGCGGGCTTTTTGCGCTTGATGTCACGGATCCGTTGCTCTTCGATGAGACCAAGGTGCTGTGGGAGATCAACACCAACGACAGCGATTTTATAGAACTTGGTTACTTGGTTAACCAGATGCCGATGGAGCAGTGGGCGGTCGGGCGCTTGTATTCCGGCGAATGGGTGGCAATTTTCGGCAACGGCTACGACAGCCTTGCGAACGAGACCTACAAAACGCTCGCCTGCGATGATCCGTCGGATGAAGATGGCCCGAAGTGCGAACGTATGGGCGCTTATCTGTTTATCGTGAATATCGAAACGGGCGAATTGATCAAGAAAATTCGTGCCCCCGCACCGCAAGGGGCGAGTGGGGACGCACGCAACGGTCTGAGTGCAGTCGGGTTGATTCAGGACCGCAACGCCCATGTCGTAGCAGCCTATGCCGGCGACCTCCTCGGCAATCTATGGAAGTTCGATCTTTCCAGCGCCAGTTCGGATGACTGGGAAGTCGCTTATGGTGGCGAGGGTGATGAACCGCCGTTGCCCTTGTTTACCGCGACGGACGCTGACGGAAACCCGCAACCCATTGTCGCTCCGGCCCTCGGTGGCGATCTGGGCGAAGGCGCGGGCTACATCGTGAACTTCGGCACTGGCCAGTTCATGCGCGAGGGCGACGAGCGGGAGCCGGTCTCACCCGACACCTATCAGGTACAGTCAGTCTATGGCGTTTGGGACGCTTACTCGCTGAGTTACGACGAGGATGACCCGGATGCAACCGGCGAATACCCCAGCAATGTCGGTGAGCCGCCAACCTGGAAAATCGACGAAGCTGGCATTGAAGAACTGGTGCTATCACAGGATGGCGGTACAACGGCCAACATGAAAATAGACGAACTCAGCGAACCAATTCCCAGCCGCGACAGCCTGAGTCTTGGACAGCAGACCATCGAAGCGGAAGTCAAGCCAGATGGTTCGGATGACATCTGGTTGGTGATCAGCCAGGAGCCATTCGTCCTAGGGCCAGAGGCGACGCCACCCGACGACGACCCGCTGCCGACTCCGCAAAAACGGGGTTGGTTGATTGACCTGATCGTCGAGGATGGAGAGGCCCAGGGAGATCGGATTATCAGTACGCAACAGAATTTGGCCGGTTCAGGTTATATGACCTTTACGGCTTTGCGGCCGGACCCGGCGAGTGCAGGACAATGCACGACGGGGGAGACCAGTACGATTCTCTGCACGGTTGATATCCGGTCAGGCGCCGGTCCGGGGCGGCCATTATTCGACTTAAACGAAGATGGTAAGTTTGACGAGGATGACTTGGTCCCAGTGAATGGGGAATTGGTGCCACCAAGCTGCAAGGAAACAGAGCTTTCCGGGGCGCCGCGCATTCTGCTGCCCGAGTTGCCAGAGTTCGATGAGGAACGCGACGATGTGGATCGGGTTGAGAGCAATTGGTCCAAAACCGCAACGGTTGCAGATTACACCGCCGACCAACTCGACGCGAGCCCGCCCGCATACACGCTTATCATGTCGGACGGCTCCAGGATAAAGATACGAGCACCCATCCCGGGTCGGCAGGGTTGGCGACAAATCCGCTGATTCACTTTGCCGGCGGTCTGTTTTATCAGCCGCCGGCTTTTCATTTTTGAACTCAGGTTTTCCGAGGAACGGTTATGCAAAACCTCCGCCATTGGCAGGGCTTTACCCTGATCGAGTTAATGATCACAGTCGCCATCGTCGGCATCCTCTCCGCAATCGCTTATCCCTCCTACCAAGAGTATGTGCTCAAGTCGTGGCGAGCAAATGCATCGGCATGTTTGCTTGAAATGGCAAATCGAATGGAGAGGCGATTCACCGGTCAGGCCAGCTATGCTTCAGCTCCAAGCGACAATGATGATTCAGATTTACTGGACTCGGGTTGCGCGGCAGAGGGGAGCATGGGGGAACGATACAATTTTGTCCGCGTAGATAATGATGATGGTTCGGTCTTCGAGATCAATGCGGTGCCTCAAGGGGTGCAGGTGAAGGACAAATGCGGCACCCTGACCATCAATCAATGGGGGCAGAAGGGCATTGACCCCAACCCCGCAACTAGCGGCGAGACGGCTGGAGATTGCTGGCGCCGTTGAGAAAACAACGTCGAGGGGCCTGAACAAAAAGGCGGGCGAAATTGGATATCTCCTCACAAAAGAGGCAAGTCTCCCCCCCAGCACAGGAAACTGATCGTCTTATGAAAGTGTCGGCGCAGTAATCCGGTCGCCGATTTCAGGAATCCGACCGTCAAATTATGGAAACCGACCGCTTGGTCAGGCGGCTGTCGTAAAACCTTGGCGATCTGGGTAATCGGCTCAATCGCCTGCGTGATGGCGCGCGAATCAGTGATCCCGGCGTTGTTTGTTTAGCCAGGCTTCGATGAGATCGGGGTCGAGTCCTTTTAGGCGTGTTTCTGGGTCAAACCGCTTCAGTACGTCGTCGGGATCAAGCCCCTCTAGGCGTTCCTTGGGATCGAGTTGGGGCAGGTAACCCTTGAGCCATTCGCGGGCTTCGCGTTGCATGTCTTCATAGGTGTAAGCCATGTTGCCTTCTCCAAGTATGTGGTAGGACATCTGGTTGCGCAGGTGCGTGCCCACTTCGCTGCGCGGGTGGCACTGTGCAAGCGCGGTGCGTCGGTGTGCGTGATCGCTGGCGAACTGGCCTTCTGCGACGTGCGGAACCGTTTTGCTGATAAGTGCAAAGCCTTGGGCGTTCACCGAACGATTGTTCCGGCTGGGTGGTTGCCAGTTGGTTTGGGTATCAAGCGCGTCACGCCTCGTTCGAGACCTCCTCAGGTTCGCCGTAGGTTTCAATCCCCAGACGCTTGGCGACATCTATGGCGCGGCTGTCGATCATCGGGGAGATGACGATCAGCCGATTCGCCTGACGGTCATGGCGCCGCTCGTAGAATCGAGCCTTGCGCTCGAAGCTGTAGATGCCTGCTTTGTCGATTGAGGACGTGAGTTCGCACATAATCAGCAGGCCGTTGCGGATGATAACGTCGAGTTCAATCTGGTCGGGGCGACCGAAGACCTCGCCATCGTCATCGTATTCGCAGACATTGAGCACCTCGACGCCGAAGGTCTTCTCCAGAATTCCGGCAAGCGCATCACGAAAGGCTTTTTCTGAGCGCAGCCCCCAGCGCGCGCCCAGGGAGCCGATGCTGCGGTCAAGGCGTTTGCCCAGCGCCAGGCTTTCTTCATGCAGGGCTTTGAGTTCTGCCTGATTGGCGTCCCACTTGCGGTTTTGCTCTTCCCATTTGCGGTTTTGCTCTTCGCGCAGGGCCGCCAGCTCGGCTTGGTTGGCTTCCCATTTGCGTTCGGCCTCCAGGTGTTCGCGCTCCAGGCGTTCGTCATTTTTGCGCCACAGTGCATCCTGGCGCTCGCGCTCGCGGCGCATTTCCTCCAGCGTCTGATGGAACCAGTCGCTGGTTTCCGCGCGTGGGCTGTAGCGATGATTGGTCAGCGCGAGAATGGCCTCGCGAAAAGCCGGGTCGGATTCGAGCCACACGGGCAGTTCGCGCTTGACGGTTTCCTTGAGTGATTCGAGCGTGCTCATTCGGGGACTCCAGAACGATATGAGAATATTTTGCTGCCTTGAGTTTAGGTCTATTTCGGCTGCTGTGCCGGCTGACAAATCTCCCAGATCCATAAAATCATGCCGCTTTCTTCCGTCGCGGCGCTACGCTTGCCCCCCAAAGAATTCTTCTCTTAAATGCGCAATCTGGTGCATGCGCTGATGCAAAATGGTTACGATACCAACATCGCCGTTCGACAGCCTCTTCCAGTAAACGAAGTGTCGCTCATAGCGAAAGAAAAATCCGTCGACCCCGAAGTCCGCAGGGACGGGTTTCGAATTTACTCCATGTGCATCAATGTTCTCGAATGTCTCGAACAGCCCGTTGATGTAGCGATTTGCTTGCGCCTCGCCCCATTTGTCTCGCGTGTAGCGATAGATCTCATCCAGTCGCCAGGATGCCGCCTCTTGGATGCGCACGGTGGGCATCGCTCAGGTGCCTTTCAGGTCACGGCGGGTGTTGCGTGCGATCACATCCGCTGCTGACAAGGGCCTATAGGCCGTTTCAGGCCCGGAGAATGCGTGAACTAGCTCGGTCTTGAGCCGCTCGAATGCCGCTTGCTGCTTGCGCTCCATGTCGCGTCGGATCAGGTCACGCATATACTCGCTAACATTCTCGTAGGCGCCATCATCGCTCACGTTCGCCGCGACGAACTCACTGAGCGTCGCGTTAAGGCGCACCGTCATCGTTGTGGTTTGGGTCATACTCGCAACCTCACGTAGGATTACTGTATTCAATATAAAAGATAAAAAATACGGGCGCAAACCCAACAAAAGTATGCGTGAGAGAAAAGCGGGGCCGCATTCGCTGAATCCTTACCCTCGAAACAAGCAAGAAACGCCCGTCTCCTCTCGGCTAGGAGAATGCGGCGGAATACGACGTGACGCGGGAGGACATTCAGGCGGCATTGGCGTTTGCCGGTGAGCGGCTGCAAGAAGAATCTTTTTTGATGTGCGCATCAACGCTTCAGCGGTTCTTCCACACGCTAGCCGGAGACTTCTTCGGATTTGCGGTAGGTTATACTGTTCCGATGAAACTCCCAGCGGAGGATTCTCGTGAGCCAAGCTAATCCCACCTTGGACGATGTGTGGCGACTGTTTCAGGAAACTGATCGCCGCTTTCAGGAGACTGATCGTCTCATGAAAGAATCGGCAAAAGAAACCGACCGCCGATTTCAGGAAACCGACCTCTTGGTCAAGCGACTGTCGAAAAACCTGGGCGATCTAGGTAATCGGCTCGGCGAATTCGTCGAGCATTTGGTGGCGCCTGCGGTGGTGCGCCTGTTTCGTGGCCAGGGTATCGAGGTGCACGCTGTCTATCCAGGGGTGTCGGCCAAGCGCAATGGTGAGGCGTTGGAGATTGATCTTTTGGTCGTCAACGAGGGGGCTTTGATCGCCGTGGAATGCAAGAGCAAGTTAACTTGCGAGCATATTGACGAACAACTGGCACGTACTCGCCATCGTCGTCGTATTCGCAGACATTGAGCACCTCGACGCGGCGCATTTCCTCCAGCGTCTGATGGAACCAGTCGTTGGTTTCCGCGCGTGGGCTGTAGCGATGATTGGTCAGTGCGAGAATGGCCTCGCGAAAAGCCGGGTCGGATTCGAGCCACGCGGGCAGTTCGCGCTTGACGGTTTCCTTGAGTGATTCGAGCGTGCTCATTCGGGGACCCCAGAACGATATGAGAATTTTTTTCTGCCCTGAGTTTAGGTCTATTTCGTCGGCTGTGCCGGCTAAAAAATCTCCCAGATCCATAAAATCATGCCGCTTTCTTCCGTCGCGGCGCTACGCTTGCCCCCAAAGAATTCTTCTCTTAAATGTGCAATCTGGTGCATGCGCTGATGCAAAATGGTTACGATACCTGTCAAGTCCCCGCAGATGGGTAGCCCTTGGGCCGGTTCGTTTAGCCCCTGAACTCATGCGCTTTTTGAATCTTTGTTGGTGGAGATCCCTTCCATGTCCGCACTTGCTGAACAGTTACCTTTCCACGCTGAGGCGTATCTTGCCTGGGAGGAGGAGCAGCCGGAGAAGCATGAGTATTTTCAAGGTGAGGCATTTGCCATGGTAGGGGCGCGGCAGGAGCATGTTTTGGTTTCGTTGAATCTTGCCGCGGCGCTCAAGCAGCGCTTGCGTGGCGGCCCTTGCCGGACCTATGTCGCGGACATGAAGCTGCGGGTGGCGGCGGCGGATGCGTTTTTTTATCCGGATGTGATGGTTTCTTGCGATGCCCGTGATCATGCCGCAGCGCTTAGTCTGGAGCATCCGCGTTTGATTATTGAGGTGCTCTCGGCGCGGACCGAGGCCTTTGACCGTGGTGCGAAGGCTTCGGCGTATCGCCTGTTGCCGTCGCTGCGCGAGTACGTGGTGGTGGACATTGGCGCACGCCGGTTGGAGGTCTACCATCGCACCGATCAGGGCGATTGGCACTTGCGCGACTGCCTGCCGGCTGAAGGCAGCTGCCGGTTGGCCTCGCTGGAACTTGAACTGCCCTTCGCGGAGATTTTCGAGGATATGCCTATTGTTGGTTCCGCGCCGGAAACCGAGTAAGACGGTTGTCGCCGGAGGGCGGCCCGAACAAGCAACAACCGCGAGGTTGGTTCATGGCCATGCAGCGCGCGCCACTTTAGCCCGCGCGCGGGGCGGCGCGCACTCCGTTCGCCATGCTGTCTGGCCGGCACCCATGCAACCGCGCTCGCGCGCGTGTTCCATCGGTTGACCTGATTCGGCTAAACTTCGCAGTATTCGCCCTCAAATGCCGCACCACCGGAGACCAACCCATGGCCCTTGCCGAAGAAGATTTTGACCGCATTGGCGCCTTTGTGAAGGAGCATATCGCCACCTGGCTAGCGGAGCAGAGCCTCGGAAAGCCCCCGGTGGTTTATGAGATCGAACTGCGCGAGCGCATGGTGCGGGTGGAGGAGGAACTGAAGCATCAGCGGGAGTTGATGCGGGAAGGCTTTGAGCGGGTCGACAAGCGCTTTGAGGAAATGCGCGAGGACATGGACAAGCGCTTCGAGCAGGTTGATAAGCGCTTCGAGCAGGTCGACAAGCGCTTGGAGCAGATCGACAAGCGCTTCGAGCAAATGGATCAGCGTTTTGACACCATGCTAAAGCGCCATGATCACCAGTTCATCGCGCTGGTAACCCTGATCAGCAGCGGGATTGGCCTGGTGATCGTCGCTTTGCCGTTTCTGTTGCGGATTTAGAAGTGAATGGCCTCGCGAAAAGCCGGGTCGGATTCGAGCCACGCGGGCAGTTCGCGCTTGACGGTTTCCTTGAGTGATTCGAGCGTGCTCATTTGGGGACCCCAGAACGATATGAGAATATTTTGCTGCCTTGAGTTTAGATCTATTTCGGCGGCTGTGTCGGCTGACTGTGGCGCCATTGGCGATTTCGATCAATTCTCCTACGCTTGTCTCGGATCCCCTGGATTTCGATGCTCGTGACTTTTCTGGCGACAGCGGCGACCAGTACCAGCAGGGTACTGGTCGAGTCCGCAGAAACGCATGCGCACAATGTCATGGGCGACGGCAACCCAGCTGGAAGTGCTCGCCGAGCGTTTTCGCGCCTCAGACTGTGATCGTTGAAATCGGAATCGGCGTGCGGCTTCCCTCGACCACGACAATGCCGCTGTCGCTCACATGGTAGTGCTTCCTGTCTTCCTCATGATCGTAGCCAATGACGGAGCCATCTGGAATACGCACGTTTTTTTGCAGAATACAGCGGCGCAGCTTCGAGTGGCGTCCAATATCGCAGTTGTCGAAGATGACGCAGCCCTCGATCTGGCATCCCGCATGCACAAAAACGTGCCGACCGAGAACGGAGTCCCTGACGAGACCGCCAGAGATGATGCAGCCCCCGGAGACGACCGAATCAATCGCCTGTCCGCGACGATTTTCGTCGTCAAACACAAACTTCGCCGGTGGGTCGGGATAGCTCGCGGTGCGCAGTGGCCATTCGCGGTTGAACAGATTGAGTTCGGGTGAAATGGCGCGAATATCCATATTGGCGTCATAAAAGGCATCAAGGGTGCCGACATCACGCCAGTAAGGAATCTTGTCAGGTTCCTCGCCGGGGATTTTGTTCCTGTTGAAATTGTAGGCAAACATCTCGGCCTGACCGATGGCCTTGGGTAGGATGTCTTTCCCGAAATCAAGGGTGCTGGTGGGATCTTCGTGGTCCTCCTCGATCATCTTCAAGAGCCTATCCGTGCTGAAGACATAGTTGCCCATGGAGGCATAGACGCGGTTCGGATCGCCGGGAATGGTCGGGGCATCGGCGTTCTTCTCGTGGAATCCGATGATGCGCCCGCTCTGGTCGGCCTCGATGACGCCGAAGTCCTTGGCGAATTTCTTGTCCGTGGGCAAGGCCGCGATGGTGACATCGGCCTGCTTGCGCTGGTGATACTCGATCATTTCCCGAATGTTCATCCGGTAGATATGATCCGCACCAAAGACAACGACGATATCCGGGGCGGATTGCTCGATGAGGTTGAGATTTTGGTGCATGGCATCAGCGGTGCCTCGGTACCACTCCTTGCCCTCGGCGCGCATTTGGGCCGGCACTGGTATCAAGAACTCATTTTTGAGAATGCCACCGAACTGCCACCCATCGGCTAGGTGCTGCTGCAGGGACTGGCTGCGAAACTGCGTCAGCACGTAAATGGAGTAAATCCCGGAATTGACCAGATTGCTGAGCACGAAGTCGACAATTCGGTACTTTCCACCAAAGGGCACGGCCGGCTTGGCACGGTCATGGGTCAGTGGATAGAGTCGCTTTCCCTCGCCTCCGGCGAGCACAAATGCAAGAACTTTGAGCTGCATATCGCCTCCTATGCTGTGGGGTGAAATTGATGCGGTGATCGATGGGTTTTCAGTCCACGGAAATTGAAAGTCCGTCTGCTTGAAGCCCTGTTGAGCCGTTGGTCTTGACCCCTTGGTCGCTCCCTTAACAAGTTTAGACGGCAAAGGTGTAGATGGCTGCTGAGGCAGGAAATTCGCGCAGGCGGGATATGGAATTGGCGCTCACTCATGCGACTGTGGACCGACCTAGCGACGATTCAGGTGCGCTTGCGGCAATTTAGCAAAACTGATTCGAAGGGAAATAGCTCTCCGGGCTTTGGAAGGCACATTGGCGATAAAGCCGGCGGCCCCGACGAGTCTGGCGCAACCGGGAGGGCACCCAGCTCGCGCTCCAGTTGATCGAGGTGCTTAAGGAAGGGTTGCGGGCCAATGCGGCGGAATCGGTCCAGGGGTAGGGGATCGGCGCGCCCCTGGGTTGCCTCTCGGGCTCGGGAGAACTCGGCTCCTGCGGCTTCCCTTCGGCCCATGCGCAGTTCTCCAAGACCGCGTAGGACCGCCAGTTGGGGCGAGCGCTCTACCGAAACAGCAGCTGTTTTTTCAAGGAAGCGCTCCACGGCATCGGGCCTCAGGCTGGCAGTTGCCCATTGGTCCCGCCAAGCCAGGTATTGCTCGTTGGATATGCGCTCGATATGCCAATCTTTGAGCAGCTCGGCGTGGAATGCCTGCACTGTTCGGGTGCTGCCCAGAACGACCAGCAACAGGCAGGTCAAGAGACTGACTGGCACCCAGGGAGAGCGGGGCGTTTTGCTTCGTCCCAGGCCCACGCCCAAGCCGATGAGCGCGGACAAGAAAAAGAACAGGGCGTCCAAGAGCTGGAAAAAGATCCACCAAGGGGGCGTCAGAGGGCCCTGCTGCATGGTGAAGCTGTGCACGGAACCGCCGGTCATCACTTCCCGGAAACTGCCTTCAAGGATGGACCCGATCAGAAAGAAAGGGTCCCATCCTTCCAGGACGAAAGCGGGAATCAGCATTTGCCCACCGTAAAAGGCGAGCAGCAGGCCGGCCACCAGAGAAAGGCGCCGTGAAAAACTCAGCTCATCCAGTCTGCGGCGGGCCAGCAGGCTTCCAAGGGTGCTCCCGAGCACGCCCCCAAATATCATGCCCTGAATTCCCGGGAGAAAAAACCAGACCAACAAGCGTCCGTACCCGCTCAGCAGACCTAAGGCCAGCGCCAGGAGGAAGGCGGTCAAGTAGACTGCGTGCAGTGTCTTACCGTGAAAAAGCAGTTTCATGCTCCGGGTTTGTTATACCGAAAATCAGTTTGGGATTGGTATACCAGTGGTCGGTCTACGGATACTGATAGAAATACAGCTCTGGCCTTATGGCCGGGGTAGTTAGCTTGCGTTTATAAACTTGCCATCAATCAAGGTTTTCTTTTCCTCTAAACCCTGACTGCCAAATGGCAGCAGAATGGATTGGCCATCTATGATCGCTTTGGTTTGGCCGCTGAAATTTCCGATCAACTCCCAATTCTCCGAGCGCATGGCATCGGCTGGTCGCGCTGGGGGGTGATACGCAACAATGTTGACTTGAAGATTGATTAATCCATCTCCGAGCACCAGGACAATCTCAGGAAGACCGTCGGCGTCAAAGTCATGCTGACCCGCTTGCAGAAAACAGGATGCGGCAATCTCGTCGCCTTCGATACAGTCGCTACCGGAAAAATCGACAGGCAATCTGCCGGCGACCTCGAGTTTTTCATACAGAACAAGGTAATCCATTCCGTTTGGCGAGGCTGTTTTCACGATCAGCGAGTCTGGTTTGATGGCCGTTTTAAATTCAAGCGTCAATTCGGACGGGGCAAACAAGTCGTCGGGATGATTCCAGACAGCGGTCTGATCGATGCCTTGCAGCAGCGTCCCGGCGGCGTTGGCTGCGAACGCCACACAAGTTAGCATTAGGAGCAAACAGTCACGCGCTTTCATGCAACATCCTCCGATTTGATTATGTGCTCAGCACCAGTTGCAGTGCCCCTTGGTCCCAGAAGTCCGACCTGACTCGATAAGGACGCGATTTTTGGTATTTGCCGACTAACCGAGAATCCGCTCGTAGGCGAGTCTGAGTAGTTCGAGTTCGACGCGGGGCAGGCCGCGCGCTTGGGTCAAATCAATGAAGGTGCCGCCGATGGTTTCTGCCGCAGTGCAGGGCGGGTCGATAGCGGTGAAACGGGCAAGAAATACCTCAATGATGCCTTCGGGTGAGTGCAATAGGCAGCGATAGCCGGGTTCGGCTTCTAGCGAGTCCTGTGGCAAGGCGAGGCGGTTTTCTGCTGCGCGCAGCAAGAAAGCGGGATGCGAGATCAGGTTGCTTTGGTCGCTTGTCCGTTCGGCCAGGGTGGTTGTTGCAGGCAGGGCGGCGAAGGCGCATACCGTATGATCGGGCAGTTGTAGAAAGCGCGTGCGCGCGCTAATCGGCTGCTTGTGGTAGAGAATAAGGCGCGGATCCGGCATCGGGGCATCATGAACCGATGCCGCGCGAAGCTCAAGAGGCGGCGGCTGGGCAAGCGGGTAGCGCGGTGACCTGCAACGCACAGCGCGCGCCGTTATCGGCCGCTGTGGGTCGATGAGGGTTAGTGGTACTGCTCGGTCGTGTAATGCCCGGGTTCGGTGCGTTTGTGCCGATGCAGTCCCTTGGCTTCCAACCAGGCGCGGACTTCTTTGATCATGGCGGAATTGCCGCACAGCATCAGGTGGCTGTCCTTGGCGCTGATCTTGGCATCGGCTGCCTGCTCTAGTGCGCCTTGCTCGAGTAGTGAGGTGATGCGCCCCTGAAGCGACGGGCCGGGTTGCTGTTCGCGCGTCAGGGTGGAGATGAAAGTAAAGCGCTCGCCGAACTGGTCTTTAAGTTTGGCGATGGTTTCTGGATACGTCAGTTCGCCGCTGTGGCGGGCGCCCTGGATCAGGATTACGCGCTCGAACCTCTCCCATGGCTCCGGGGTTTTCAGCAGCGACAGATAGACACCAAGCGCGGTGCCGGTGGCGAGCATCCACAGATGGCGGCGTGAGACGACGTTGTCCATGGTGAAGACACCACCGGCCTTGGCCGAGACCCATAGCCTGTCGCCGATTGCGAGATCGGATAGGCGTGGGCTGAGCGGTCCATCCGGCACCTCGTTGAAGTAAATCTCTAGAGGGCGCTCCTCTGGTGCGTTGACCAGGGAGTAGGGTCGGCCGACGCGTTTCTCATCAATATCAAGCGCCAGTTTGATGTACTGGCCTGCGACAAACGACTGCAACGGGGCGTCGATCTTCAGGCTGTATAAGTTGTCGCTCCAGTGGCGCAGGCCGACGACCTGTCCCTCGATCCAGTCTTCCGTCATGAGTGTGCTCTCTTGTGTTGGTGTTCTTTCGCCCGGAGAGATTTGGTTGGTGGTGGCAATTTTCAATTTTCTGGCCCGATGGGCGTTGGTTTCAACCTGGGTCATCCGGCGTCGCTGGCAGTTCGGGTACTGGGCGACCGATAAAATAGCCCTGGGCGAAGTCGACGCCAAGTTCGTTGAGGACATCAATGATGGCCTGTGACTCGACAAACTCGGCGATAACTTTTTTGCCCATGGCGTGTGCCATGTCAGCGGCGGATTTGACGAAAATGCGATCTTCGGTGTTGTCAGCGAGATCGCGAATAAAGCTGCCGTCGATTTTTACATCGTCCACCGGAAGCTGTTTCAGGTAGGCATAGGACGCAAAACCGCTACCAAAGTCGTCGAGCGCGAAGCGACAGCCAAGTGCGCGAAGAGCGTTCATGCGCACCACCGCAGCATCGATGTTGTCAATGGCCACTGTCTCTGTAATCTCCAGTGTCAGGCGTTGCGGATTGATGCCCGAGGACTGCAAGAGTTGCATCAGCTCGCCATCCAGTGTGGGATCGGCCAGGGCCTTGGCGGATAGATTGATGGCCAGCGATAGCTGTGGGTGAGCGGCCAGGACCCCGATGGCTGCGGCCATCACCCAGCGGTCAATGGCATTGATCAGGCCAGTGCGCTCGGCGACCGGGATGAACTCGGCTGGATTGGCGATGCGCCCATCGCTCAGCGGCAGACGCAGTAGTGTCTCGGCGCGCCAGATGCGCCCCTCGGGCAGCGCCATAATGGGCTGAAAATAGAGCTGGAAACGGCTTTCATCCAATGCTTTGCCGATTTCGCGGGTCCAGAGCACGCGCGCATTGGCTGCCGCCCTTGCCATATCGGTATCGGAATACAGATGCCAGTGGCCGCGGTGTTGTTTCGATTTGGCCTGGTACATGGCCAGATCGGCATTTGCCATCAGTGTCTGTGTGTCTTTTCCGTGCCTGGGAAAGAGGACGATCCCAATGCTGGCCGAGACCTGATGGCGATGGCTGCCGGCGCGCACGCTGGTTGAACGGATCTGGTGTTGGATATCCTTGACCAAACTGATGAGTTCGGTCTCATCGGCGGGGTTGATCAGTACCGCGAATTCATCGCCGCCAAATCGCCCGATGCGCCCGCGCGGAGTGACAATCGCGGCCAGCTTTTTGGCGATTCGCTTGATCAGCCGGTCACCCGCCTGATGGCCACTGGTGTCGTTGACGTCCTTAAAGTTATCCAGATCGATGAACAGCAGCGCGCCCTGGGTGCCGGTCTGGTCGGCGTGCTCAATGGCAAACGCGATTTCCTGATCAAACCGGCGCCGGTTGAGCAAACTGGTCAGGGGGTCGTGATCGGCCAGCCAATGCAGCTCGCGCTGGACGGCTTCGCGTTCGGTCTGCATGATGGCCATGCGCTGGTTGAGCGTGCCGATGACCTCGACGTTGGTGTCGATTTCATCGCGCCAGCGCAGGCGCCCGCTAGTGCTCGGCAGGCGCTCAGCGAGCGCGTCGAAGCGGTTTTCGGCCAGCAGCGGCAGCAGGTTGGAGAGGGCGCGAATGCGCTCGACCGGGCCGCGCAGGATGAGCAGCAACAGTACCTCGGCGAGCAGCAGCCCGATCAGGCCGATCAGCAAGCTGTTGCGTGCGATGGCGCGGATGCCGAGTCGCTCGTCCGTGGTGCGGTTGATGACGAAGGCGGTGAGCCCGGCGTCGCTGGTGTCGATGTGGAAAATCTCATACCAGTGCGTGCCAAAGTGCACTGCGAGAGGCGTCTCGGAACTACTGGCGAGCAAGGCCTCGGTGGGCTGGGATTCGAGTAGCGGCAGAATGATGTCGGGCTCGGTGGCTCCCTGAAAACGCAGTGTCGTGGCCTGTGCCGATGAATCCGGGTCCAGCGTGGTGATGGGGGTCGCGATGGCCAGGTTGGCGCCGGTTAGTTGCTTGAAGGTCAGCAGAATGCTTCCCAGGGCGCGTCCGAGGACCAGGGTGCCGGCGGTCTCTCCGTGCCAGAGGATCGGGGAGCTGATGTACTGACGGCAGTGGGAAGCGTCGCATTGCAGCTGCTCGGTGAGCTGCTCGGGAGTCTTGTTGATGGCTGCGATCAAGGCATCTGGCAAGGGTTCGCTGTCGGTTAGCCAGAGTGCGACCGGCGCCTCGCCGAGGGCCAGCCAGTGGACGGAGCGGATATCCCATTCCAAATCGAGCAGGCTGCCGATGCTTTCGAGTGCCAGGTGCAAGCGCTCGCCGGGGTCGGTCATGCGATCTGCTGGCGCGACGCCTTGGTCCTCCAACGAGGCCAATGCGGGCACCATGTTGGCAAGCCGCGACATCTGCTGATAGCGCTCGCGCACCAGCGTCCGGAAGTGGTTGCTCTGATGGCCACGCAGGCGGCTTTGGGTCTGTTGGAACTGATCGAGCAAGCTCGCGCGGGCGTAGAGGGTCAGGAAGGCAACGAGCGGAATTAGCGTCAGGCTGATGCCGAGAACCACCTTCCAACGCAGCCCAAGGAAGAACTTTCGCGGACTGGACGGAATGCTGCGCGGTGGGCTCAAGCTGCTGTCCACCGTCTAGAAGCGGAAAGCTGCCTGAATTGCAAACACATTCCAGTGTTTCTCAAACTGGGAGAAATCGGGGTTCTCGATCTCGGATAGAATGAAATTTCCGATATGGCGTGAATACTCAGCGCGCAGCATCCACTGCCGGTTGATGTCCCAGCGTACCCCGAGGCTGAGGATTCGCGAATAGGCCGTGTTGGCCGGGGCCATGCCGAAGGTGTCCCGCTCAAGCTGGCTGCCGTCGCGATCGTCGCGGTTGGCGAAACCCTCCTCGTAGCGCGCCATCAGCTGCCATCGAGGCAGGAAACGGTAGGTTCCCTGAGCATAGTAACCCTCGGCCGTTGCGTCGCGATCCGGGCGCCAAGGGCCGAAATCGCGCCATTGCATCGGTTCGCCCATGTACTCGGCTGTCAGACTCCAACGCTCGGCATTGTATTGCGCCGAGGCGATCCAGTAGATGATATCGATGGTGCCGGGTTGAAGGGAGAAAGGGTCGCTGGAATTTGGATGGTATTTCGCTGAGGCGGTTGCGCCGCTGAGGCCGAGCTTCAGCGCCTCGGTTGCCGAGTCAAACCACAGGCTGGCCAGCCAGGAATGATTTTCGCTCTCCAGGGTGCCATCGAAGTCACCGCTCATGTAAGCGGCTTCGACATTCTCATCAATCACCGGGTTTCCCGTCGACAAAGTGGCCGAGAAGGTGCCAAAGGGTTGGTGCAGGTCGCCGTAGAGCAGAATGCCATCCGTTGACAGCACCAGGTTGCGCACCTTGTCGAAATACACCACTTGAGGGAGAAAGATGCCCGGATGGGTAAAAGGGACATCGCGGGTTTCGTTGTAGAGGCCGAGCCGGTTCTTGATCCGGCCGACCCGCATGCCGGCGCGGTAGCGCGCGTTCGAGACCAAGTTAATGTCGGCCAGTGCGAAATCGATCTCTGGTGATCCGTCGCTCATGTCGCCGGCGCGTCGCGACAGGACTTGCGCCGCGAGCATCAGGCGGGGGTTGACACGAAAAGAGGCATTGATGCCGAGCTCGGTGAAATCGAAGGAAGTCTCCGGGCTATCGCCGTAATAGCGGTTGGCGCTGCTTTGAACAGCTCCCTGGCTGGCAAAGCCATGGATCTGCAGACGCTCGCCAAATCCGAATCCCGTCACGCCTGCTTTAGGTTCGCTGGTCGGCTCGGCGGCAAGCCCGGTGCTGGCGAGAAGCACAAGAGGGGCGAGAAGCAAAAGAGGGGCAAGAATCGCGCGTGTTCGCAACCTCATTTCTCGACCTCCAGAACCTTGACCAGGTCCGTATCCGGCGGCGAGCTGACATATCCCACGGCGCCGGCGGTTTGACTGACGCGTTCAATCATTTCCTGCTCATTGGCGACCTGCCGCGGGGCCTGCCCGGTGCCGGAGAACACTTGCCGGTCCCAGGTACGTCTGAGCTGGTAGGGATAGACCTCCAGTACGCGCTTGGCGAAAGACTCGTGAACGGGATTGTTGTCCGGGAGCACGAAGACGGTGACCGGGCGCTTGTCTGGCCATTGCGGCATGCGCATGGTGATCAGCAGACGGGCGAAATTCCGGTCGATGGCGTCAAGATGGACATCGGAGTTGACGATGACTTCCTGCCCGTGGGCCAGTCCCCCCGTCATTGCAAGGCACAGCAGAATGCGGCGGAACGGACGCCGACTCGCCCAGCTTGCGCGAGCCATGGTCGGGAAAAAGCGCTTGGGCAGCAGGAGAGGAGTCACAATCAACAGCAGGGCTCAGTCCGTCGCGGCAGAGTGGGGCGGGCCGATCCAGCGGTGAACCGGCATGGGCATTGCGTGAAATTTACCAGCGAGTGCAGGGTGACATGCTGGTGAGTGCCGTAGTATTCGCGCGGTATATGTTATCTGGTGTCTGCCTGGGTCGGCAACTGCCACACTAGCCTTGCTCCCGATGGATGCCTGGGCTATCTTTGAGCCCCAATATGGCTTGCGGGAAGTGCTTTCCCGAAAAACACACAAGACATAACGGCAAATATCGACCTGCGGACCGGTTCAATCGCCTGGATGAACAATCAGCCCGGATGCGCAATCGCTTGGACGAGCAATCGGGGTAAGGGTTAATCTTGGGCGTTAGGCCCGGTCTGCGTTGTCGAGCTGGTTCACATTTCTGAGTGCTTGTTACCGGTTTGATTGCCGGTGGTATTTTGTCGTGCTACCCGATGCCTGAGAGCTTTCTCAGGTGTCAGAACCTTAAGCGAGGATCTTCCGATGAAAGACTTCCTGATTATTATCATGTTTCTGCTGATCGGTGGTGGATGGTTTGTCTTTGTTGGCCACTCCCATGCCACAAAGCTGAAGTATGAATGCAGGGTTGCCTATCCCTGGTACGACGCTTTCTTTCTCGATACCGATCACTGTCCTGGCGATTCCGCGCCTCAATCCTGATCCTACCCGCATATCCCCCCACGCGGATTTCTTTTGGTCAGAATCCGGCTGATCGGATTTGTCAGGTCGGATTTGTCAGGTCGGATGTCAGTGGGGACCATGTCTTGGCTGCATGTTAGCGCCCCTTCTGGGATGCCACGAGCAAAGCTTATGTTTCTGCCTTTCGCACTGTTCGAGCGAGCGCCCGGCGGCTCTGCGCGATGGAAATGCTTCGCGCCGCCAGCGTTGCTCGCGGTTTCGGTTCTTTTGAGCGGATGCGAGACCACACCGTCCCAAGATTTGGGGCAGGGTGGCGTTGAGGCAGGGGCGGCAACGGCGATGCTCGAGCAGACGGAGTCGGCGAGCAGCGACTCAGCAGGGTCCGTAGCCGAGAACTCGGGCGGGGGATTTTTGGCCGGGTTTTTTGGCGGCGGCGAGCAGACCAAGGGCGGGCCTGATCGTGCCGAGCAAGATGCCAGTCAGGCGGATGACTGCCTGCGGCAGGCCATTGAGCTGCCGCACACAACATCAGATCGGGATGCGAATATGCGCCAGCTGCTGGACTGCGCGGAACGCAACTACAAAAAGGCGCTACGTCTGTCCGCCTCGGAGCAGGCTACCAGTCGTCGGGTTGCCTATCATGGTGGTCTGCTGCTGGCGCTGAGTGAAAGGCGCAATCGGCTCGACGACAATACGCGAGAGCCGCGAGTCGGGCGCGAGAACGACAAATTGCTCAAAGCTGCCGATGCGGCGCGCAGGGAGGCGCCAGATCGGGCACTTGGCTTCATCTACGGCGCCTCGGCGCGGCTGTTTCGTGCCACTCTAACCGAAGATGACCGAAGCCGTTGCGAGGATATGCGTGCAGCAGCGGAGATGCTGACGGCCTCTCCAATCCCGCCGGATGCCTTGGTCGGAGAGCAGAAGCGACTGGTTGAGCTGGCTGACTCGGAGCTTGAGCGTTGCGTCTCTCTTGAACAGGTTGCCGCACGTGGCTCCGAACCGGGACAGACCGCGACCGACGCGGATATCACCACCAAAGCGAATTGAGTCGGGGGTTTGGCGATGACGATGCAAAACAGTTTCTACCCCGCCATTGAGCCCTATGCGACTGAATACCTTGATGTCGGCGACGGGCATGAACTCTATGTCGAGCAGTGCGGCAACCCGAACGGGTACCCGGCGCTGTTTCTGCATGGCGGACCGGGTGCCGGCTGTAGTGCGTCGCACCGGCAGTTTTTCGATCCCGAGCGCTACCGTATCATTCTGTTCGATCAGCGCGGTTGCGGGCGCTCACGGCCTCATGCCTGTGTCGATGCCAATACCACCTGGGATCTGGTCGCCGATATCGAACGCCTGCGCGCGCATCTGGGGGTGGAGCGCTGGTTGGTGTTTGGCGGTTCCTGGGGCTCAACCCTTGCATTGGCCTATGCCGAGCAGCACCCAGAGGCCGTGTCAGCTTTGGTGCTGCGCGGGATTTTTCTCTGTCGGCCGGAAGAAATTCACTGGTTCTACCAACAGGGCGCGAGCCGCCTGTTCCCCGACTACTGGCAGGACTATCTCGCGCCCATCGCGCCAGAAGAGCAGGGCGATCTGTTGCGCGCCTATGCCGAGCGCCTGTTCGGTCCGCCGGGTGAGGCGCAGACCGCCGCCGCGCGCGCCTGGTCGCTGTGGGAGGGGCGCTGTGCCACCCTGCTGTCGAATCGCGAACTGCGCGACAGCTTTGCCGCCGATGCGTTCGCCATCGCCCTAGCGCGCGTGGAATGCCATTACTTTTTGCACAACGCCTTCTTGCAATCGGACCAGTTGCTGCGGGACATCAATGCCGTGCGCGGCATTCCCGGTGTTATCGTGCATGGTCGCTACGACGCCATCTGCCCGCTGGCGTCTGCCTGGGAGTTGCACCAGGCCTGGCCCGAGGCTGAACTCAAGATCATCCCCGACGCCGGTCACGCGGCCTTTGAGCCCGGCATTGCGCGCGAACTCATCGCAGCCACTGATCGCTTCGCCCAACAGTTGGCATGATCGGCCTGCTCCAGCGCGTCACCCAGGCGCGGGTTGAGGTGGCGGGGGAGTTAGTTGGCGCTATCGATCAAGGCCTTCTAGTGCTGGTCGCGGTGCAGCCTGAGGATAACGAATCCCGCGCCGAGCGGTTGCTTGAGCGCCTGCTCGGCTACCGTGTGTTCCCCGATGCCAGTGGCCGCATGAACTTGAGCCTGCGCGATGTCAAAGGCGGCCTGCTGCTGGTGCCTCAGTTCACTCTGGCGGCCGATACCCGCAAGGGCACTCGGGCAAGCTTTACCAGCGCCGCGCCACCAGAGCTTGGCGAGCGGCTGTTCGCGCACCTGCTGGAGTGCGCACGTCAGACCCATCAGCCGGTGGCAAGCGGACGATTCGGCGCCGACATGCAGGTGAGTCTCACCAACGATGGTCCCGTCACTTTCTGGCTTGAGTCCTGAGTTGCTCCAGTTGCTATCCGGTTGTGCCTCAAACCGGCCCAACCCTGCCTAACCCCGCTCCAGCTGTGCTCCGCTCGCGCACCGTCGCGTTCAGCGATAGGCATCCGCCGCGCGGCGCGCTAAACTGCAAGGTTTCCCTTGCCAATCTTTGAGAGGAACATCCGTGCTCGCGCCCCAGCCCAATTTCAGCCGCATCGAGCGGCTTCCGCCCTATGTTTTCAACATTGTCAATGAGTTGAAGGCAGCGGCGCGAGCGCGCGGCGAGGATATTATCGACTTCGGCATGGGCAATCCGGACCAGCCCACGCCCCGGCATATTGTCGATAAGCTTGTCGAGGTCGCCCAGCGCCGCGATACCCATCGTTATTCGGTCTCGCGCGGTATTCCGCGCCTGCGCCGCGCCATCTGCCGCTGGTATCAGGATCGCTACGCTGTCACCCTGGACCCCGAAAGTCAGGCCATTGTTACCATCGGCAGCAAGGAGGGGCTCGCCCATCTGGCCATGGCGACCATGGCGGCGGGCGACACTGTGCTGGTGCCCAATCCGGCCTATCCGATTCATCCCTATGGCTTTATTATCGCAGGCGCCGATGTGCGCCACGTCAAGCTGACGCCTGAGGTGGACTTTTTCGAGGAGCTCCAGCGCGCGATTTTGGACTCTTGGCCGCGGCCGAAGATGCTGGTGCTCAACTTCCCCGGCAATCCCACCACTCAGTGTGTGGAGCTGGACTTCTTTGAAAAAGTCATCGACATCGCCCGCGAGCACGGCATCTGGGTCGTGCACGATTTGGCCTATGCTGACATCGTTTTCGACGGCTACAAGGCGCCGTCCATTTTGCAGGTGCCGGGTGCAATCGACTATGCCGTGGAGTTTTTCTCCATGTCAAAAAGCTACAATATGCCGGGCTGGCGCATTGGCTTTATGTGCGGCAATCCGACCATGATCGCCGCCTTGGCGCGCATCAAGTCCTACCTCGACTATGGCACCTTTACTCCCATTCAGGTTGCGGCCATTCATGCGCTCGAGTCCTCGCAGGACTGCGTGGCCGAGATCCGCGATCAATACGAAAGTCGGCGCGACGTGCTCTGTGAGGGGCTGCAAGCTGCCGGCTGGCCGGTCGAGAAACCGCGCGCGACCATGTTCGTCTGGGCGCGTATTCCCGAGGCCTATCAGGCGATGGGCTCGCTGGAGTTTGCCAAAAAGCTGCTGCAAGATGCGAAAGTTGCGGTCTCGCCGGGTATTGGCTTTGGCGACTATGGCGACGATCATGTGCGTTTCGCGCTGATCGAGAACGAACACCGCACCCGTCAGGCGGTGAAAGGCATCAAACACATGCTGCGCGAGGACGCGCGCATCGGATTCACCGCAAACGTGGCCTGAGTGCGCGGCGCCCAGCGCTATGCGCACTTTCATTACAGATTCTGGAGGAGACACTATGGAGCCCGTTAAGATCGGACTCTTGGGCCTGGGTACAGTTGGCGGCGGTACCGTCACCGTGCTGACCGGCAATGCCGAGGAAATCGCCCGTCGCGCCGGACGCGAGATTCGCATCGCCCATGCGGCGGCGCGTGAATACGACAAGAGCCGCATCTCCGGGCTCGAGCGTATCGACAAGATTTCTGACGACGCCTTCAAGGTGGTCGATGACCCAGAGATCGACATCGTCATCGAGCTGATCGGCGGTTATTCACCGGCGCGCGAACTGGTGCTCAAGGCTATTGAGAACGGCAAACATGTGGTCACCGCCAACAAGGCGCTGATTGCCCTGCATGGCAACGAGATCTTTGCCGCCGCTCAAGCCAAGGGCGTCACAGTCGCCTTCGAGGCTGCCGTGGCCGGGGGCATTCCTATCATCAAGGCGCTGCGTGAAGGTCTGGCCGCCAACCATGTTGAGTGGATCGCCGGCATCATCAATGGCACTGGCAATTTCATCCTGACCGAGATGCGCGATAAGGGCCGCGCTTTTGCTGAGGTGCTGGCCGAGGCGCAAGAACTCGGCTACGCCGAGGCCGATCCAACTTTCGATGTCGAAGGCATCGACGCCGCGCACAAGCTGACTATTCTCGGTTCGCTCGCCTTCGGCATCCCGCTGCAATTTGACAAGACCTTTACCGAAGGCATCTCCCGCATTGAGCCCCTGGATGTCGCCTATGCCGCCAAGCTCGGCTATTGCATCAAGCATCTTGGTATCGCCCGGCGCACCCCGGACGGCATCGAGCTGCGTGTCCATCCCACGCTCATCCCACATCGGCGGCTGATTGCCAATGTCGATGGCGTGATGAACGCGGTGCTGGTCAAGTGTGATGCCGTCGGTCCCACGCTCTACTATGGTGCCGGTGCCGGTGCCCTGCCGACTGCCTCTGCCGTAGTGGCCGATGTGGTGGATATCACGCGCGCTCTGACCACCGATCCGACCAACCGGGTGCCCCATCTCGCCTTCCAGCCGGATGAGCTGAGCGACACCCCGGTGCTGTCGATGGATGCCATCGAGACGGCGTATTATCTGCGCCTGCTCGCGCTCGACAGTCCCGGCGTTATGGCAGGTATCGCCGGTATCCTCGGCGAGGAGGGCATCAGCATCGAGGCCATTCAGCAAAAAGAACCGGGCGCGGGCGACACCCATGTGCCCCTGATTATGCTCACCCATCGCATTAAGGAAGGCGACATGAACCGTGCCATCGCCCGCATTGAGGCGCTTGAGGCGGTGCAGGGCGCCGTGGTGCGCATTCGCATGGAATCCCTGGAAGGCTGATCTCCCTCGGGGTGCGGTGGCTTCAGCCGGCCGTCGCGCGGGTTCGAACCTTGGACAAGACTCGCCCCGGCCGCATTTCCTCTGGACCCAACAACAAGCTTCCCAATAGCAAGCCGCAAGGAGCCCCAATGGAAACAGAAGCCGTGGCGCAACTCATCCGCAATGGCCTGTCAGACGCCGAGGTTCAAGTCAGTGGCGACGGTAGTCACTTCGACGCCATTGTTGTCAGCGAGTCTTTTGAAGGGCTGACGCCCATCAAAAAACAGCGTCTGGTGATGGACACTGTCCGCGACCAGATCGCGAGCGGCGAGCTTCATGCACTGTCCATCAAAACCTTGACTCCAGCCCAATCGACCGCTGAGCACGTTGGGCGAAAATGATAACCCGACTGACTCATGAAGGTTGATGTCCCCCAGCTTGAAAAGCTGGTCAATAGTAAAGTTTCATCCGGGCTTTATTGATCCCCGACTGAAGTTGTTTCCGAAATGCTTTATCGGATGCAAGAGCGCAATCAAATGAAAGCCGCGAAGTATGGCACGGCTCGCGAGATATTGAGGTGATGTTTTCTGAAGACGATGCTTTCTTGTTAACGGGAAAGGAAATATTCACTCACTCACTGACGACAACCCGGTTTCGGCCTTGGTCCTTGGCACGATACAGCGCCTCGTCCGCCAGCGAAACAAGATGTTCCGCGCTGCAGTCCTCCTGGGGTATGGCTGCGGCTACGCCGAAAGACATGGTCACATACCTCACATCGGATTTCGCGTGTTTGATCGCCAGCGCCTCGACGGCTGAGCGGAGCCTTTCGGCGGTGATGGCCGCGCCCTGGATATCCGTGTTTGGCAGTAGCATCAAAAATTCCTCGCCCCCATAGCGCCCAGCCAGATCACCGGGACGCTGGAGACCGTGCTGCAGCGCCCGCGCGACCTTGACGATGCATGTGTCGCCGCTCTGATGACCATAGTGATCATTGAACCGTTTGAAATAATCGATATCGCATATAACAACGGCGAGAAATCCCTGCTCCCGCTTTAATCTTTGCCATTCTTCGCGCAAGCGTTGATCGAGAAAGCGCCGATTCGCCAGGCTAGTCAGACCGTCCTTCATGGCCATGCGTTCCAATTCTTCATTGGCCTGTTTGAGTGCCTCGGTGCGTTCAGCCACCTTCACTTCCAAACGCGCCTTTGCTTGTCGTTCGGTTTCGATCAATTGTTGTTGAAGGCCTGTTTTCTGATTCTGCAATAACTTGACCCGATAAGCTAATGCCAGGGAGAAAATGGTCAATTCAGCCAAGGAGCCGGATATATAAAGATATCGCGCGAATAGGCTGTAAGGAATTAAGTCCATTAACAGCAAGGCGAGCAGAATGATCCCGGAAAAATAGAGCGCCATACTCAACAGGTAGTAACCGGACAGCGTGATGCCCTTCAGCTTGGCATAGACTCCCAGAAACAAAAGAAATAGATAGACTGATAACCCAAGAGGCGCAAGGTATTGATAATAATGGATGTCAAGGAAGCTGGTAATGCCCAGCAGAAGTGCTGCAATGGCAAAACCGATCAATATTTTATCGATTCTTGGGAAATTGATTTTTGTTTGCAGTAGCCTTCTGGTAAACAAAATCAGAAAGATCAAAACAAATGAAGGTCCTTATCGATGCCGAGGTAAAGATCAAATCCGCTATAAAAAAACACAAAGGTACTATACGCAAGACCATGCAAAACATAGTAAAGATAGAGTCTTTCATTGAGCGCGAAGAACAAAAATAAATTGTAAACAATTAAGGCGCTGGCGGCGCCAAAATAGAACATATAAAAAGCTGTCTGCAGCAGCTCCCAATTTAGGAAGATTTCCGGCTTGTCGCAATACAAACCAATGGTGATCCTGGCAACATTGGACTGAAGCTTCAGATAGACTGTCTTGGCTTCTCCCGGGGTAATGGTGATTGGGAAGATTGGATTTCGATTAGAGACGCGACGCTCCTTAATCGGCACCGCAAGTCCCGCCGATTCCTCATGCCAGGCCCCTCTCTGTCGGTAGTAAATACTGGCCTGATCGGCAAATGGCTCGTCAAATCGCACAATTCGATTGACCGGCTCACTGGAGTTGTTCTCAAGAGTGAAAATAAACCAATAGTTAATGTCAGTAGAATTTATATGAAATCGGGAGGATGTCAGGGTACCTTGGATACGGCCCGATGCGATCTCATCAATCGTCAATGTCCTGGACTCATCCTGAATCAAATAAACCTGAAATGGGTTAGAGGCGATACCTGCGGTTGAGACATCATAGGAGGGGATTGCCGCCGTTTTTGCCAGTCCTGTCGACGCCATGATGAACAGGATGACCGCAGCGAAGAACCGCCCCGGCTGTAGGATTGATTGACCCATTGAGAACACTTGGCTCTCCATCAAGATGCGGATGTCAGAGCAATTGGCGACCGTGCATCGCTTGCAGGGGCGAATGAATTCGCTCTTACTTTTCCGCCGAAGTGATATTTGGCACATTTTGCCGCAACTCATCCAGCCACACCGCCGCCACCGCATCGCTTGGCGCGCGCCAGTCCCCGCGCGGCGACAGTGATCCGCCGGAGCTGACTTTTGGCCCATTAGGCATGCAGCTGCGCTTGAATTGACTGCCACCGAAAAAGCGCCGGACAAAGACCTCAAGCCAGCGGCGAATGCTGCTTAGATCATACTCTTGCTGATCCTCGGGTCTCATGCCATCCGGCCAAGGGCCGTGCGCGCGATCATGCCAGGCATGCCAGGCCAAAAAAGCTACCTTGCTCGGGCGCAGACCATAGCGGCTGATGTAATAGAGGTGAAAGTCCTGAAGTTCATAGGGGCCGATGATGTCCTGGGTGCTTTGAATATGGCCCTGCGCATCGGGTGGCACTAGCTCGGGTGAGATTTCTGTGTCGAGAATGCGCTGCAGGACTGCATTGGTGGCATCATCGAATTGATTGCTGGCAATCAACCAACGGATCAGGTATTGAATCAGTGTCTTGCTGACCGATGCGTTTACATTGTAATGCGACATCTGATCGCCCACGCCATAGGTGGACCAGCCCAGCGCGATTTCCGACAGATCTCCGGTGCCGAGCACCAATGCCTGATGATGATTTGCTAGCCGGAACAGATGCGAGGTGCGCTCTCCGGCCTGCACGTTCTCGAAGGTGACATCATGCACCGGCTGCCCGTCGGCAAAAGGATGGCCGAGGTCTTGGAGCATTTGCAGGCAGGAGGGGCGGATGTCGATTTCTGCCGCAGTCACGCCGAGTGCGCGCATCAGCGTCCAGGCATTGACGCGGGTAGACTCGCCGGTGGCAAAGCCGGGCAGGGTGTAGGCCAGCACATTGGTGCGCGGCAGCCCGAGCCGGTCCATGGTGCGCGCGGCCACCAGCAGTGCCTGGGTGGAATCCAGTCCGCCGGAGACGCCGATCACCAGTCGCTCGATGCTCGTGGCAGCCAGCCGTTTGGCCAGGGCCTGTACCTGAATGTTGTAGGCCTCGTAGCAATAGGCATCGCGTGTGCGGCTATCGGCCGGCACAAAAGGAAAGCGCTCGACGCGGCGCCTGAGCCCCAGGTCGCCGCCGGGTAGCCCAGGTGCGAAACCAATCCGCCGCATCCCGCGCAGGTGTTCGCTCTCGGCGGCGGCTGCGTCGCCAAAGCTGGTGCGCCGGCGGCGCTCGCCAATGAGCAGATCGAGATCGATATCGGCCAGAATTATTTGCTCGCTGGGCGCGAAGCGCTCAGACTCAGCTAATAACTGGCCGTTTTCGTAGATCACCGCATGGCCGTCCCAGGCGAGATCTGTGCTCGACTCGCCCGGCCCAGCGGCAGAGTAAAGATAAGCCGCCAGGCACTTGCCAGACTGAGCCGCGCACAGGGCATTGCGCTCGGCGGCCTTGCCAATGGTGATGTTGCTGGCGGAGAGGTTCAACAGCAGGGTGGCGCCTGCCAGGGCGGCATGGGTGCTGGGTGGAATGGGCGTCCACAGATCCTCGCACAGCTCCATGTGCAGCACGCAGCCGGGCAGATTGCGTGCCTCGAACAGTAAATCGTTGCCGAAGGGGATGGTCTCTCCGAGCAGAGAAATCTCTCGACTCAATGCGTCGCGCGCTGGGCTGAACTGGCGTTTTTCGTAGAACTCACGAAAATTTGGCAGATAGCTTTTTGGCGCCGCGCCCAGCAGCCGGCCCTGGTGCACCAGCACGGCGGTATTGAACAGTCGGCCGTCGACTGCCAGCGGCAGGCCAACCGCCAGCAGGGTGGCAAACTCCCGGCTGGCCAGGCGCACCTCATCCAGGGCCGCCAGGCTGGCATCGAGCAGCGCCTGCTGCTGGAAGAGATCTTCGTTGCTGTAGGCCGAGAGCCCAAGTTCGGGGAATAGGGCCACCAAGGCGCCTGATTTAGCCGCCTGCTGGGCGAGGCGCAGAGTGGCGCGGGCATTGGTCGATGGGTCGGCGACGACCACCTCAGGCACGCAGACGGCTACGCGCACCAGTCCTTGGTGGTAGAGGTTGAAAAAATCGCCCGCAGGGGGGCAGGGCGTCTCGGCATCAGTCATCAGCCAAACTCTGGTGGGAGCGGCTTCAGCCGCGATTGAGGAAGCGACTTAGGAGGCGCATCAGGGCTGATTTTGGGGTGAATCAATTCACCGCTGCAAGCGCAACCTTAATCTGCCGCAGTATCTAAAGGCTCCGAGCAGTCGCTGACTTCCCCGGCAATCTTTGGAATCATCATCCGAATTCGCGTACCTCGATCCAACTCCGAGCGAATCCAAAACCGCCCGCCGAGTTGCTTGCAAATAAAATAGGCCTTGGTTAGCCCGAGGCCGCCGCCCATGGTGCGGCGATCTTGCACATTGGAGGCGCGCTGGCCGTAGTCGATGACTGATTCAATTTCATCCTCGGGAATCCCCCGGCCGGAGTCCTCCACGCTAATGCACAGCCGGCTGTCATCGCTCCACACGCCGGCATTGATGCGGCCACCGGGTGACGTGTATTTGCGTGCATTGGCAAGCAGGTCTCGCACCACATCGATCAGCACCGCCGGCATGCGGATTAACGGGTCCTCGGAGCTGTGCACTTTGAAATCGACGTAATAGTCTTGGGACTCCTGTGCGGCGATGTTATCGATGATACGAAAACGCCCCTTGCTATTTTTCTCGATAGCGCCAAACACTTTTTGAAAGTCCTCGATCATCCGTGCAATTTCAAACTCCCGCCAGGACGTCAGGTCGTCAATACGCGCCTGAAGATCGGCAACGCGCTTGCGCAGCACCGAGAAAATCGACTCCAGATTCTCGCGCGCCTCGCGCACCTTGGCCGAGTCGCGCGCTTCGGGCCGGGTGGCCAGTTGCTCGTCCAATTTTCGCTCGATGGCCGCGATGTCCTGATCAAGCCCGGCAATTCGCGCATAGGCGGTATCAGGGTTCGACATCTCATCGGCCAGTTGGAAAATTCGGTTGATATCGCCCTCAAGCGCGCTTTCCAGATCGCACATTTCGGCCAGGTCCGAAAGCTCCAGATTCAGCACATTCAGGATATTTAAAAAAGAATGCGTATCGAGAGCGACAGTCTGCGATCTGTCGAGTTCTAGGGGGCGGGTAATCTCGATATCTTTCATAGTCGCCGGAATGCCATGGTGTCGAGGGCCGGCCGGCGCAGCGGGGCGCCAGAACGGGAGAGCCTCATTAGATTAGGCGGGGAGGCAGGATCGGTCAATTGTTGCGTGGCGAAATTATCCGGATTACGCAGCAAACTCGACGAGCTTGCAAGCCCAGACGCACGACTATACGCCTGAGTTGCAGCGGACAAGCGACTAACTCTTAAAAGTATGGCACCACCCCGGCGGATGACGTTGCGGTTTCAGGCTAAAGCAAAGCCACCGCCTTGATTTGAATCCAGACATCCATGGCGGGCTTGAGCCCCAGTTGCTCCGCTGAGCGCTGGGTGACGCGCGCCAGTAGCGGTGAGCCGGACAGATCGAGCTTCACCAGCGCCAGTGCCGGATGGGCGTCATCGCCTAGGGAAATGACGCGCGCGGGCAGGGTGTTCAAAATGCTGGTCTCGGGCTGCGGGGCATGAGTGATGCTGACATCTCGCGCCAGGATGCGAATGCGCGCATGATCGCCAACCGCCGCGCCGGTATCGCGCACCCACAGGCTGGTCTGACAGCAGGCGACTCGCAGCAGATGCCAGCGCTCGTCGCGCTCGGCCACCTGGCCATCGAGCACCACTCCGGCGTCCTCGCCCAGGCGAATCGGCAGATCGAGCCGCGCCAGGGTGTCGTTTAGCGGGCCGCTAGCCAGCACGCGACCGGCGTCCATCACCACCAGATGATCGGCCAGTCGCGCGACCTCGTCGGGCGAGTGGCTGACATAGAGCACCGGGATCTCCAGATCATCATGCAGGCGCTCCAGATAGGGCAGAATCTCCTGCTTGCGTTTGAGATCAAGCGCCGCAAGCGGCTCGTCCATCAGCAGCAGGCGCGGATTGACCGCCAGCGCGCGCGCCATGCCGACTCGCTGCCGCTCGCCGCCGGAGAGTGCCGCCGGGCGCCGGTCGAGCAGATGGCCGATGCCGAGCAACTCGATGGCATGATCCAGGCAGAAGGCAGCCGACCGAGCATCCCCTGAATCTGGCACATGCTGGGCCTGCTCGCGCGCGCGGCTGCGCTTCTGGCCATAGCGCAGATTGCCGAGCACGCTCAAATGTGGGAACAGGCTCGCCTCTTGAAAGACGTAGCCAATGGGCCGTTGATGGGTTGGCACCCAGGTGCGAGCATCCTGCCAAACCTGGCCGTTAAAGCGTAGCTCGCCCTCGGCAGCCCGCTCCAAACCGGCGATGCAGCGTAGCAGTGTGGTCTTGCCGGAGCCGGAATGGCCAAAGAGCGCGGTGACGCCGCGTGCTGGCAGCCGTTCGTCCAACTCCATTGTGAAGCCAGGCCAGTTGACCCGGAAACGCGCCTCAATCAGCGGCAGCAGTCCGGTTGTGGCTCCTGCGGTTTTTGTGTTTGCTTGGGGATTGCTCATTGCTTCTTCCCGCTCGGTTTCCACGTATACAGGGCCAAGAGAACCAAGAAAGAGAATACCAACAGGACTGCGGCCAGTCGGTGCGCGTTGCCGTATTCCAGCGCCTCGACATAATCGTAAATCTGCACCGAGGCGACTCGGGTCACCCCCGGAATGTTCCCGCCGATCATCAGCACCACGCCAAACTCACCGACGGTGTGGGCAAAGGTGAGAATGCCGGCGGTGACAAAGCCTGGCAGCGACAGCGGCAGCGCCACGCTGAAGAAGCGATCCAGGGGCGCGGCGCGCAGGGTGGCTGCTGCTTCCAGCGGGCGGTCGCCGATGCTCTCGAAGGCGTTCTGCACCGGTTGCACCATGAAGGGCAGGGAGTAGAACACGGAACCCGCCACCAAGCCCCAGAAGGTAAAGGGTAGCAGTCCGATGCCGAAAGCTTCAGTCAGCCGCCCCACCGGCCCGTTCGGCCCCATGGCCACCAGCAGGTAAAAGCCTAGCACCGAGGGTGGCAGCACCAGCGGCAGGGCGACCACGGCGCCAATCGGTCCTTTCCAGCGCGAGCGGGTCCGTGCCAGCCACCAGGCGATGGGGGTGCCGAGGGCGAATAGGATCAGTGTGGTGACCGTGGCCAGGCGCAGGGTGAGGGCAATCGCCTCGATATCAGTTTCTGTCAGGAACATCGTTGCGATTTTCGTGTGTTGCGTGGTCGTGGATGAGTGTTCGAGGATGGGGCACTAGGCCCCGTCCTCGTTCGCGCTCAGGCTCAATCGGTTTCGTAGCCGAAGTCGTGAATGATCGCCTTCGCCTTCTCGCCCTTGAGATAGCTGAAGAGTTCCGTCACTGCCGGGTTGTCTTTGCCAGACTCGAGAATGAGCGCATCCTGGCGGATTGGTGCGTGCATCTCACTGGGCACCACCCAGCCCGAGCCCTTGATGATTTTCCCGCCTTCCATAACCTGCGACAGAGCGACAAAGCCAATGTCCGCATTGCCGGTGTCGACAAACTGATAGGTCTGGGCGATGTTCTCACCCATCACGAACTTGGGCTCGATGGTGTCTTTCAGGTCGAGTGCCTCCAGAGTCTCAATGGATGCCTCGCCATAGGGTGCCAGCTTGGGGTTGGCGATCGACAGCTTGTTAAAGTCGCCAGACTTCAACAGCGCCGGGCCGTCCTCGACCTTATCCGCGTCGGCGGACCACAGCACCAGGGTGCCGATGGCATAGGTGAAGCGCGTACCGGGCACGCCCAGCTTGTCCTCTTCCTCCAGCAGTTTCGGGCGCTTCTGATCGGCCGCAAGCAGGGCCTCAAAAGGGGCGCCGTTCTTGATCTGAGCATAAAGCTTGCCGGTCGAGCCATAGGATGCCTTGACGGTGTGGTCGGTGTCTTCCTCAAAGCTTGCAATGATTGCCTTCATCGGCGCAGTGAAATTGGCCGCGACGGCGATCTGGGCCTCGTCCGCGTTGGCTGCAAGGGGCGTCAGACCAGTAAACAGGGTCAGGATGAGAGCCGCCGGCGTTCGGGGCGCAGAAGACAGTTGGAATGGATTCATCGGAAAGAGCCTCATTGTTGGGTTAAAATGCTTACATCGCAATATACAAAAGAAATGGCGAAACCGGTACCATGCTGGCTCGGTTTTGATCGGTCGCCACCGAGAAAAGAGCCCCTGTCTGGCAATAGGGTGCTTGATTGAGTGACTCCGGTGAAGGCTTCAGCATATAACGTGCCAAAATTCGCTCAGTTAAGAGTCATACGTTATTATATTAGGGTATAACGACAATCGCTTGTGCCCGCTCTCAAGTGCCCGTCACGCGCGTGGCGGGTGCGATGTTATTTCCAACTGCATGAGGAAAATCCCATGAAAATTAGTGCACGCAACCAACTTCGCGGCAAAGTCGTCGCGGTTACCCTTGGTGCCGTCAATGCCGAGGTTCGGCTGGTCCTGGGCGGTGGTCAGGAAATTGTCGCCATCGTTACCAGGGAGAGCGTCCAATCCTTAGGTATTCAGCCTGAAACAGAGGTGGTCGCACTGTTCAAGGCGTCCTCAGTGCTGGTGATGACCGATGACACCGGCATGCGTCTGTCAGCGCGTAACCGTCTCCCCGGAAAGGTCATCGCGCTCAAAAAAGGGCCGGTGCATGCCGAGGTGACCCTTGCCCTGGCCTCTGGCGAGCAGGTGCGGGCCAGTATCACCCACGATGCCTGCGATGAACTAGGGCTGGCGGAAGGCGTTGAGGCCACCGCCCTGATCAAGGCACCCTTGGTGGTGCTGGGCGTGCCAACCTGATTACGCTATATGCACTAAAATATAGCGAAATTGCTTGCGAAAGCTTCAGGCTGCACAGGGATGGTGCGGCGCCTGCGACTGAACCGGGCGCTAACGTTGATGGTGCGATACCACCCCTGAGGATGAAGCGGCTGTTTCACAGTAAGGCGCTGGTCAATGCCTCAGTCGCTGATGCCGACGATCACACTGGTGCCGGAGAATAGCGCGCAGGCCACTTCGCCTTCGCGGATGCCGTGCTGCGCTAGCTGTTCAGCCGCAATAACGCCGCTTACCCGGACGCCACCAGCGAGGGCAAGAACCACCTCGGCGGGGCCGTCGCTGCGGGTAATGCGCTCTACCTCACCACAGAGCCGATTGAAGCCGGCCGGTGTCGGCGCTGAGGGATGCTCAATGGCCACGGCCACCGCCTTGACTAGCGCCCACACCTCGCGCCCCGGGCGCAGGCCAAGGGACTCGACACTTTCGTTGGTGATGCCCGCGCGCAGGCGGTGATCGCCCGGCAGCTCGAATTCAACTTCTGCATCTACCATGCGCGCGCTGACCGCGACCACGCGGCCAAAAAACTGATTGCGCGCGCTGCTGTGAAGGGACAATCGCCGCAGCAGATTCAGGTCGACTCCGGCATCGTCGAGCGCCGCATTCACGTCAGCGAGAAAGCGGCGATACTCTGCGGCGATGGTGCGGAAGGCGGCAATCAGGCGATGGCCTTCATCAGTCAGGCGGGTACCGCCCCCACCGCGCCCCCCGGTGGCGGTCACCACCACGGCCGAAGGGGCGAGAGTATTCATCGCATCGACCGCATCCCAGGCGGCCTTGTAGCTGATCCCGACCGCCTGAGCTGCGCGGGTGATGGAGCCGCAGGCGTCGATCTGCTCCAGCAGCGCGATCCGCTCCTCGCCAAGAAAAGCAATCTCATCAATCTGAAGCCAGAGCTGGCCCGCCACCACCAGCGGACCTTTCGCAGCGACCTTTGACGCCTGCGAGAGAGCTGATCGCGCAACTGGGCCTGGTGACTTGCGAGATTTTGGCATGGGTAGCAGCTGGCTATGGAGCTTGGCGCATTATGGCAGAGATGCCGTCAAAGGTGATTTTCGTCCATCATTTGCGGCAAGCAACGAACGCCTGGCCGATGCGCTCGGCGACGCTACGTTGTGCGCTTCTGTCGCTGCCCACTTTCTTGGCCGTGTTTTCGCAGACGTTAGGCAAGTCGCAAAACCGCCCGCGTCATCACCCCGCGTAAAGCCGGTTGACCAGATTGACCAGCGTATAGTGGCCGGCTTGGTTGATTATCCGCTCCTCGCGCGTTTGCACCAGATTGAGGAGCAGCACCAGGATGGCGCTTTCGATCAGGGCAACCAGCGTTGTGTAGAAGCTTACGCCCAGTGCCTTGGCGATTTCGCCCAAGGGCTGCGTGCCGGCGCTGGGATCGATCAGATTCAGCGCCAGCGCGATGCCGATCACGGTGCCGATGAAACCGATGGTGGGAATGACCCAGACCAGATAACGCAGCATGGCGTAGCACAGATCAACCCGGTGGGCGATCAACTCCAGGCTGGAGTTGAGCACACTGACCACTTGATCGACCGAGCGGCTCGACTGGAATTGCAGGATGCACAGGTCGATCAGCCCCGGCAGCACGCCCTGTTCGCCATCGTGGCGACCGGCAACGCGCGCGCGAATCGCTGGCAGGTCGTGGCTTTGCAGCACCACGCGCGGGTCTTCGGGCAGCAGATGCGCGGCGAGCAGGGCGGATTCATCGCGCAGCACACGCCAGCGCACGAACAGCTCGCCAAAGCCGGCGAACAGCAGCAGGTGCATTAGATTCTGGATGGTGAAGGGATAGACGAAAGGCGAATTGGGCGGCGGCAGCGCGTGATGGTCGAGGAGCAAAACCGCGACCGGGTCGCCGGCAGGCAACAGCAAGCTCGGCAGGGCAATGAACACCAGGGCGCACAGCAGCGCCAGGACGCGCACCAGCCAGGCCGGCGGGACGCGGCTGGCGGCGGCGGGCAGAGGTGTCGGCTCAGTCATTGGCCACAGGCGGGGCAAGTGCCATCCACGACCTTGATGGCGCCGCAGTGACAGCGTTCCAGCGACTCGCCGGGCGCGGGCCGCGCCTCTGGCGCTGACCCGTCTGCGGCTTCGGCCTTGGGCGCGGTGGCTGGTGACTTGAGCCGCCAGGCTTCGAGAATCTCGCGCACCCGCAGGCGTGCCTCGCCGAAATCAACCTGGTCCATGGGCGAGACCAGAGCCTGATGCAGGCGTTGACGCTGGCCGTTCGCCGCGATCAGAAAGGTGCCGTTGCGGCTGCGGCAGTCGGTGAGCAGCAGTTTGCCGTCGCCCAGAAAGCTCAGCTCGGCATGCTGGCTGCTGACAGTATGATGGTTGAGCGCGATCTCGCAGCGCGGATCGCGACCGATGTGGATCTTGGTGGTGAGCGCGGCCAAGGCGTGCTGACCTTAGTCCCCATCCGACCAGCGGAAGGGCTCGCCGCAGAAGGGCACGAACAGCAATTTGCTCGCGCCCAGCTCGATCTGGTCATAGGCCGTCAGCACCTCGGCGGCGAGGACTTCGTCATCGTTCAGATACACCAGTCCACGGCTGTCGCCGGGCGCGAGGCTGAAGCGGTTCTTCTTCGGGTTGTAGCTGATCACGGCATGATTCTCGCGACTGATGCTGGCATCGCTGGCAATGGCGATATCCATGGTTGGTGCACGCCCGATGAAATTGCGCTCACTATGGATACGAAAATCCCGCCCCTTGTCCGGCCCCGCGATGCACACCAGCCAGCCGACAACCGGATCGATGCCACCAAGTTTCTCAGACCAGACGTAGCGGGTGACGCCGTCGTCGCGCTGCGGCGGCGCCCCGGCGCGACCGGCAGCGCGGGTTACCGAAGCCTCCATCTCAACATGCTGCGCCACCGATTCGGAGACGCCAACGGTCGCACCGATGTTCAAATCGACGCCGCAGTAAGGGCAGGTCGAGTGCGCGCTGTCGTCATAGAAATGTCCCTTTCCGCAAGGCTTCATAGGCATGCTGTTGGTCCCCCAAGGGAAAGTGCAAATGTCTTGCTCGAGTATCTTAGCGCAACATCACATTACCGTCGGCATCGACCTGGATGGTCGTGATGAGCGCGGACTCACTCGTGCGGTTGAGCCGCACGGTCGGAAAGGCGTTGCTTCCGTCGCGATGAAAGACGCGGCCCTGCACGACAGCCGGCTTGCGAGCATCCTTGTCTTTGTAGAGCTGGGCGAAGATCTGGTAGCGGCCCGGCGGGGCATCGCGCACTTCCCAGACCTCGTTGCCAGGTCCATTAATCGTATCCTCGCTCAGCTCTCCGGGGCGCCCGGGGCGGGTTTTGTGCTCGAAATAGAACTCAGCGCCGCTGGGGTCGATCACATGCAGATCGATATCGTCGAGCGTGTTCCAGCGGATATAGAGCACCAGAAAGGTGCGCGCCAGCCGGCTGACCAGGCTCTCAGCCTGCTGCCGTTGGCGCTCGGCCTCGGCGCGTGCGCTCTGGGTCTCCGCCTCAGCGGCTTCTCGCGCCGCCTCGGCACTCGCCAGCTCGGCCTGGGTGGCATCCAGTGCCTGCTGCAATTCGGCGATGCGGGATTGATCGGCGATGGCGTCGCGCTCGTAGTAGGGCAGCAGAATGATCATGATGATCAGAAAGGCTGCCATCGCGCTCGCGAACACATCGAGCATCGATAGGTTGAAAATCGAAATCTCGCGGCTGCGGCGCTTGAGCATCAGGTCGGCGATCCGTCGACGAAAATGGCCATGGCGCTGTAGTTGTCATGGCCGGGTTCGGCGCGCTCAAGCAGGCGCTGCTCCAGGCTTTCAAGCCAGGCCGTTGGCTCGCTGGTCTCGGCCAGCGTCTGCTGCATTTCTTCCTCATCGACCCATTCCCAGAAGCCATCGCTGCACAGCAGAAAGACATCGCCCGGTTGCAGCGCGACTGTGGCCTCGGACAGCGCTGGCTTGGGTGGGCGCTCCTGTCCCAGACAGCGCAGCAGGCGGTTGCGATCCGCGTGACCACGGATCTGCTCCAGTGTAATCTCCCCGGCCAGTGCCAGCACCTGGGGCACGCTGTGATCGGCGGTCTGCACCCACAGGTGCCCGGCGCGAAAGCCATACAGCCGACTGTCGCCGACATGCGCCCAGCGGGCGTTGCGGCCATCGCTGCACAACAGCACCAGAGTGGTGCGCATGGCGACCAGACGCGCGGCCTCTTGCTGACCATCGACCAGGGCCTGGTGGGCAGCGGCGATAATCTCGGTCAGATCGGGCAGACCGGTGCTGGCGACCTGGGTGGTGGCAAGAACCGCGTTGACGGCAAGGCGCGAGGCGATCTCGCCGCCACCGTGACCGCCGAGACCATCGGCCAGCACCCAGATGCCTTCGCCTTGCCCCAGTGCGTCCTCATTCAGAGTGCGCCCGCCGGCGACGCTTAACTGGGCGGTGCGAAAGGTTAGGGTGGTCATGTCAAAAGTACCTCGAAAGCGACCTCAGCCGTTGCCAGATCGACGCGGCCGCCCGGCGCCAGGGTGGTCGAACCACCGGGCGGCAGCGGCTCGCCATTCACAAAGGTGCCGTGGGAGGACCAGCAGTCCTCGACCCGAAACTGGCGTGTCGGGCGATCATAGCTGATCAGCGCATGGCGTTTACTGACTCGACCAAAAGTGGGTGGAATCACCAGTTTCGCCATGGCCGGATCGCGGCCGATGGCAAGAGGCTCGGCACCGAGCGGAATCTTGACGCCGGCATAGGGGCCGGCGAGGCCGTGCAGTTGCGCCTGTCCGGGCGGCGTTTGTGCTGGCGCTGCGGCGGGCTGCGGAGCGCGTACGCTCGACTGGCGGACGGCGGTGCTCGGGGTGGCAGAGCGAGCGCGGCGGGCAAGCAGGGTCAAGACCATCAGGCCCAGCGCCAGCGCGGCGATGGTCAGCCAGACGCCGCCGGATAGGGCATGGCCAGCGGCCTCTGGCCGGGTGGATTCCACCCGATAAGGGATCCCGAGACGATCTAGATAGGGCAGCAGTTCATCGCTGACCACGGCCCAGCCGATGCCCTCGCCGAGCGGCACCCGCACCGGCGTGCCATCGGAATCCGGGTCGGTGGTGGCGACCTCCGTCAGTGCCTTCATGGTGTTGATGCCGATCACGCGGCCAGCGGCGTCGAACAGCGGCCCGCCGGAGTTGCCGGGATTGATGGCGGCGTCGAGCTGGATCAGCCGAGGCAGATCGGCACCCGGTGCCGCCGGGTCGATGCGACTGACGACGCCAGTGGTCGCACTCGGATCGGCCAGATCGCCGGCGTCTTCGCGGTCGGCCACACCAGGAAATCCATAGGCGACGACCGGGTCGAGCTTGCGCACGGTGGCCGCACTCGCAAAGGTGACCGCCGGGCGGCGCAGTGGTCGATCCAGTGCCAGAATGGCCAGATCGCGATTCGTATCCGAGCTGACGACCCGGACCCCGACCACCGGCTCGCTGGCAGGGTCGCGCTCGTCACGCTCGGTTGCAGAGATCAGTACCGCAGCCTGTCCCGCCGCGGCAGTGCAGTCGACCACATGCCAATTGGTGACGACGTGACGACCATCGCCAATGACGAAGCCTGATCCAGTGCCGAGCTCCGTGCCATCTTCGCTCAGGCACAGCACCCGCAGCGTTGCCGCATCCATGTGCGCGCGGGTGGCGTCGTCGCTGGCGCGCAGCGGCGTGCTGGTGAGCAGGGTGCTGAGTGCTGTCAGCGCCAATACCAGTGCCGCTGCGGTGCGCAAGTCGATGCGTGGTTTGGTCATAGGTTACCCCGCATCACTGAACACCTCTCCCAGCGCTTTGGCATCCAGCACTCGCTCGCTCCATCCTTCGAGCTGGATGAAAGAAACAAATTCAGTGTCCGCCGCGTAATAACCGCACGGCAAAGCCATAGGTCTTATGGTAATTGCCGACGTTGCCACTGCTGAAGCTGATACTCCATGCGTAGGCCGAGTCGGGGGCGCTTGGCGAGGCTGACCAGAAGGAGGTGGATGGCGTGTCAGGAAAGGCTTCGGAGTTAATTGTCGGTTGGATATCATTGCCGTCGCAAGCGCTATCCGTGACCTTCCAATCATCGGGTTGACCGCTCGAACAGTCGATAAGCGTCTTCAGTTCATCGATTGCCGGGACCCGCCAATCGCTGAAACTGGCAAATTCGGGCCAAGTCTTCTGTTGTCCGTTTGGCATGATTGAATCCCAGGTCATCTCGTCTGCCGATCCAGCACAGGTCGCTTCGGTCCAGTTCTGCCCAAGGCTACAGCGCATCCACTGCAAGCCGGTGCTGAGATCGGTCAGGGTACCGTCGCCATGATCTTGGTAACGCTGTGCCAACTTGGGTGGAGATGGTGTAGAGGAGGGTGGCGAAGTCATGGTGATGGCGATGAGAACACCGAGGGCGCCCACTAGAAGACTGATGAGGACTGCGACGCCAATCAAGGGCAGGCGACGTCCGGCAGGCGGTGGCTTTGGCGCAGCCTGGGGTTGTCGTTTCTGGTGTTGGTCTTCTACTTGCCCCTGTCGCTGTTGCTCGCCGCTCGGTGGGGCTGGCGGCTTATCCTTGGCAAGCGCAACCGACGGCTGGAGCATCTGCTGAAAAGCCTCGACTGATACTGGCCGCGCGTCCATTTGCATGTGCAGCGCCTGAGTCAGCGCCGCGCTAACCGGCGGACTCACGCCAAACTCCGCCGCTGGGTGCAATTCATCGCTCGCCATGCGCTCTGTTGCTTCCGGTGGTGCCGCGCCTGTCAGCATCCGGTACAGCACGGCTGCGGCGCCATAGATGTCCGTCGCTGGCCCTTGCTGACCTTTGCGATGGTATTGCTCAAAAGGCGCATAGCCCGGACTGATGATCACCGACAATGATCGCGAGTGTTCCCCCATCGCCTGCCGCGCGGTGCCAAAGTCGAGCAGAATCGGGCGCACGCCGCCGGTTTCGGTCTGGGCCAGGTAGATGTTCTGCGGCTTGATGTCGCGATGCAGGAAGCCCTTGGCATGAACCGCGCGCAGGCCGTCGAGGATTGGCTGCATTAGCGCGAGCGCGTCTGGCTCGCTCATGCGACTGTCGGGTAGGCGTGCCAAATGCTCGGTGAGCGAGCAGCCCTGGTAGAAGTCCATGACCAGATAGGCGGTACCGTTGGCCTCGAAGAAATGGCGCACCCGCACCAGATTGGGATGGTCGAGCTTGGCAAGCGTGCGCGCCTCGGCGAGGAATTGCTCCAGGCCGTAGCGGAACAGGTTGGTTTCGTCGCTGCTGTGCGGATGCAGGGTGCAGCTGTCTTGGGCGCGCACCACCAGTTCGCGCGGCAGGTATTCCTTAATGGCGACGGTGGCTTCAAGCAGCCGGTCCCAGGCCAGGTAGGTGATGCCAAAGCCGCCCGGCTTGCCGAGCACGCGACCGACGATGAACTGGTCATGGAGCAATGTGCGCACGGGCAGCGCTTGCACCGGGCGCGGGGCGGTCTCGTCAAAGCCGCAGTGCGGGCAGGGGTTCGCATGCCCTTTGGACTGGAAGCAGCCGGGGCAGAGTGCGGCTGGGTTGGTGTCCATGATCTGTCTTTAACTCCGTGGCACTTATAGAAGCCACTGGCATGGTCGTCGATGGCATCGGGAAAGAGTCCAACCGCGCCGGCATGAACGCGAACGGCACGCACACGCTCAATCGCGTTCATGAGCATCAGCTCGCCAAGTCCCTTGCCTCGATGTGAATGGCTTACGGCCAGACGGCCAAGCGAACGCCAGGAATGATGCGCGGCAGTCGTTTGGCGCAACCTTCGGGCAGGGCGCTGGTATCCACTTCGGTGAGAGTCAGCGCGTAATAGCCGAGGCTTACACTCGGGGCTGTCTCTTGAACTACGACAGAGGTTTTCGACAAGCCTTTGTCCTGATGCTGGCGAGCGATCTTGACCAGCCAGTCATTGAGTTCGGAACGTCCGCAATCGAAAGCGCGCCGGTCATGCTGGCCAGTCAGAGGCTGAATCAGCATTGCGCTTCAGTGTCTCGTAACGGCTTTGGGCGGCGGCGAGTGCCGAGTTTGGCAATGGTGGATGTTCAAGCAAATCCAGCAGACGTTCAGTATCTCGCGGCGATAAGCGCAAACGCTGTTCGTGCTCAATGACCACTTGAGCCTCCTTGAGCGCGGCCTGTACGAGGAACTGACTGAGTGTGGCACCGGTGAGGTCAGCAGCGCAATGCAGCGTCCGTAAGACATCGGGCGGCAAACGGGCACCGATTCGAGTGGATTGTTTTGGTTCGCTGGAGAGCACTGAAAAGGCCCCATGGTTGATCAATATAGATGAAACAATAGCATTGGCGCCAAAATGACGCCATCACTTTGGCGAGCGATTATTCTCCGCTACCTGAGCCATTATTTCAGTGTAACGATCATTTCTGTCGTGCTTGATTAGTGTTGATTGAAAACGAAGAATGGCTTTGTATAAGGGATGTCATGAGGCGCATCCGTGCTGTCTATGCGACCGTTTCCGGCGGTGTCCGCCACAGTGTCACCCGAACCCAGCGTTCTTCGCGATCCTGCTCCAGGTTGGGCGCAGTGCCATTGAATTGCCGCATCGCGCGCGTCATACGCGGATAACCACTGCCGCGCTGTTCCATCAGGCCAAGATCGAACAGGAAGCTCGCCATCGCTTCATTACGGGAGCGCGGTGTGCCGCCAGCGAGTACCGACTCGGGTCGCTTGTGGTTCGGCAAGGCGCCCGGACTGGTGACGACGAGTCGGTCGTCGAAAAGCTCCACCAGTATCCGCGAACCGAGAATAGCGTAGTCTCGATGCGCCACAGCGTTGACGACGCACTCCCGGAATGCGGGCAGCGGTACCGGCCAGAGATCCGCGCGCTGCATCCCGGCATAGCGCTCATGGCGCCCAAGGGCTTTGAGCCAAGCCTCGGCGTGTGCGACCTGCTCATCCAATCGACCACGCCCCTCACCGGCGAGCATGACATCGTCACCCCGGTCAATGCCGGCGTAAGCGACGCAATCGACCCAGAGGTTGCGCGTCGGGGCGCATTGCTGAGGTGCCTTGCCAAAGCACATCAGGCCGAACAGGGTCGCCCGTAAGTCACCGTTGAAGTCGCGGTCAAGGATCTCACGGTTGAACAGGTCTACCTCTAACGGCAGATATTCTCCATCCAGATCCACGCCCCTGCGCTGCATGTAAGCCCGGAACGCCCCGGCGTCGATGTCACCAGTGCTGGTGCCCGGGATCACACGCTCCTCGGTAAAGACCAGGCCAAAAGTGTTGTATAACTCCTGCAACTCGGTCGCCGATGGTTCGCGGTTGCCGCGATTCCCGCGTACAAGCACGCGACCCTTGTGCCGGAGCGGCTCGGGGCCACGGACACGAGCGACCTCGATCCAGTGGACCCATCCGTTTGGGTCTTGGTGGCACCCCAGCCGGGCCTGAATCGCAGCGTTGAAGCTGTTGTGCAGGGCATTGCTGAGGCGCTCCTGCACCTGCTGCGGATCCAGCGGCACGCCGTCGATAGCTCGGTCGTCGGTGACGCCGAGGACGACGAGTCCGCCTTCCGTATTCGCGAAGGCGCAAACGGCCTCTTGCCAATCCTTATCGCCAAATGACCGAAAGCGGCCTAATTCGGTCTGAGCGTCTTCCCCAGCCTGGATTCTTTGAAGCACGTCGATCCAGTCCATGATCGTCTCCTAGAAACCGTACTTTTTCCGGCGCAGACCAAAGGCATCGTCGCCGCCGTCAAGCGTGCGGACAATGGCCGTGCGAACCGCGTCATTCTCGATGGCACCGGCGGCGTAGACCCGGCCATGTTGCGCGTCTGCTTCCAGGGCGATGACCTGATCCGCGTCGCCGTTGACCACCAGATTGGCATTGTGCGTGGCAAAGACGACTTGCCGCTTGCCCTTCAGTCGATGCAAGGCCGGGATGATTGTCTCGTTCAGAAAGCGATTATCTAACTCGTCCTCAGGTTGATCGACGAACAGAGGCGTCGGATCATCGCTCTCCAGAATCAAAGACAGCAGCACGGCCACCCGGCGTCCACCCGACAGGTCATCGAGATCCTTCGGGGTGCCATCCTCTACCCAGCGGATACGATAGCGGTCAGGGCTTCGCAGTGCCCAAACCTCCAGTTGGCGTGCCCAGGGTGCGATCTGTTCCAAGAAGGATGTCGCGACAGCGTCGGACATTCCGAGCGCCTTGGCCTGTGTCTGCGCTTGTTCCAAGTCCTGCTTAGTGAAGGCTCCAATGACGGCGCGTAGCTTCGTCGGCGTGGCTGACTGCGACCCGCCGCTGTTCCACCAACGGGAGATCCCCGGATTGCGCAACCCAAGCATCCAGGACTCCAGCGGGCCGCGTCTCCCCTCCGGATCGACGGCGACCACGACCCGGCCCGCGAATCGGGTCTCCACTTCGCGGCAGATCTGTTCGACCTCCGTGCGATGCGTCTTAATCAACGCATCCCGCTCCACCAGATCCGCCTGAAATCCCTTAAATGCCTTCTCAAATTCCAGCGTTTTTCCTTGCAACGCAGCCAGAAAGCTGTCGTGGTGCTGGGCCGTTTTGGCATAAGCCTCGAACTGATTCAGATCGCTTGCGCTCCGCCCGGTTGCAACCAAGGCGGCCTGTACCTGTGCGGTCATCTGTGCCAGGCGAGTGTTCGCGGCGGCCTCGGTGGCATTGGCCATCTCGCCAATGGACTTCAAAGCTGTAAAGACCGCCTCTGCCTGCGCTTTGGCCTTGTTGAGCAGCGATGCCGCGTCGGCAGTATCGGCAGGCTCTGGCGGGGAAAGGGACGCTCTGATCTCCGGGCTGTTGAATACCGGCAAGCTCAGGGTACCGAGCGCCTCCGACATCTCCAAAGCGCGCTCAATCTGGTCCTTTGCGTCGGATGCAAATGTTTTGGCCCGCGCCGCATCTTGCTGAGCGGGCGGTAGGGCTGGGGTGCCGGCTTGCTCGAACTGCTTCATGGCCTCGCGCGCCTCTGCCGTGCGCTGCAACTCCTGTTCGGCCTCTGCGACCTGCGCTTGGAGACGGGTCAGACGAGGCACTGCCTTGGCGATACGTTGATCGATGCTGTTAAGCGTGTCGCGCTGTGCCAGCAGCGCGCCGCCACGCCCTGGAATGAGATGAAACAGCAGATGCTCAATCCCCTCGTCGTCTTCAGCCAAGGACTTTAGCTCCCCTTGCGAAAAGAAGCGTGGTGCGAACCGCTCTGCCACCGGTCGTGCAAGATCACCGGCCGGACTCTCCATCTCGACCTGGGTACCACCGGACAGGAATCTATTCTGAGCCCGTGCCAGGGCATTCTGCCCGAGCGATGTGGCCCGGTTTGGCATCGCTTGCTCGCCGCCGAAGATCAGCCGCAGGCCGTCAAGCAAGGTCGACTTACCGGTCATGCTGCCGCCGATGATACCGGTGAGATCCGGGCTGAATCTGAAGATCTGGTCGCGCAGAAAGGAGGCGCCGCCCAGCACGCGAATCTCGCGGATCCAGGGCCTGGCGTCATGCCCCTGCGGCACGGGTACTGGCAGATGAGGGTCTTGGACGAATTGACCCGCAGCGTCCCTGATATAAGGAATGCGTAACCTTGAGTCGCGACCGAGAAAGGCTTGTTTCAGGGCTTCCAAGCTGGGACTGGCCAGTTTTAGGAGTGCAAAGCGGTAGCCGAGCGCTTGATCGGTGGGCGCGATGTTGGGGTCTGCGAGCTTAATGGCATCGCTGCTGTGATAGAGCGCAACGCGGCCTTTCTCGAAGGCATGGCGCAACTTTGAGTTATCCCCCAAGTCTTCACTGAGAGTCCTGTTGCGTCGCAATTCAGCCGCGTGGATATGACCACCGGCCAAGTCGGTGATATAGTGACCGGGGCGGGATAGTAGGCCATTCTGTTGTAGCGGATGCGCAGCGATGACAAGGTAGTTGCCTTTTCCAATGGATAAGCGATCATCCAGTTCCGCGAATACCTCCTTGGGTGCCTTTAGCGTCTGGTGGAGATTCTTGCCTTCGTAGCCTGGACGGCCGGCCATGATGGCGCTGAATGCGTTGAGGTACTGTTCCTTCCCAACGGTCGGATCAAACAGAAAGATGAGGTGGATTCCGTTGTTGCCGTCCGCGAAGCTCGGTTCGAAACCAGGGTAAACGGCATAGATCAGGTCGCGATAGGCACGGCCACTGGATGGCTGGTAGCCGCTTTCCCAGGTCGTGATGATCGTCCAGGCCGCAGAGAGGCCGGCTTTGATACTGGGTGCGTGTGGAGTCAGTCCCAGAACCTCGATCCCCTGTGCAACGGCTGCGTCGAGAAAGTGCTCCGCATAGGCCTTCAGCACGGCGGGGTCATCGCGTTCACCCTCAATGCCCGGCGGTAGCGCAATGTAGGGGTCGTCCAGGGTGTGCAGGTGCAGATCCGCGCGGAACCAGCGAGTTCCAGGAATCTCGTCGTGCCAGCGTTCTGTTGGTTCCAGTGGCATGTTTTTTTGCAGCGCGATTGAGTTGCGGTTAAAGATGATCCGACTCGGGTTCAGGCTCAACTTCGGGCGTTTGGCCAAAGCGCAGCGACAGCCCGATGCCGATGCCGAGCGCCAGCAAGAGCAGTGCGCTCAGGGCGAGCAGGTGCCATTTTGACCAGCGCGGGGGAGATGGCCGATCTTTTGTACCGCTGTTTGGCTCTGGTGCTGCGGCAGCTTCTGCGGCCAGAATGGCCAGAGTTGCGTTGTCTTGCCGGGGATAGGCTGCGGCCTTTAGCGTGGCGATCATGGCCTCGGCGGCTGGTTGTGCTGGCTGGCGAATGAGTTCGTGCAAGTGCTCGTCGGAAAGTCGGCCATGGACGCCGTCGCTGCATAACAGCAGGCGATCACCAGGGGCCAATGGCATCTTTTTGGTTCCGGTGTCGATGTAGGGGATCTGCTTCAAGCCGATGAAGCTGACTAGGGCGGCTCGGTCAGGATGGGCATCGGCATCGGCCTGTTCGAGCGTGCCCGCAGCGACCTGCGTTTGCAGGATGACAGCATAGTTGTGGTCCTGACTGAGTTGGGTCAGCTGATCCTCTGCCGCGCGATAACCATAGAGCCGGCTGTCGCCGACATTGACCCAGTCGATACCGTGCGCGTGGGCGACTGCGGCGACCAGAGTGGTGCCTACCTGGCCTTCTCCGTCCGACTCCATTGCCAGTTGGTAGACGGCGGTGTTCGCGGCCTGGAGCGCGCGGTCCAGGGCATTGGGAATGGACTCCTCGGGCGCTTTGGTGGCATAGGTCTGGCGCAGGGTGGTGACGGCGAGCTGGCTGGCGGCACGCCCTTGTTGCAGTCCGCCCATGCCATCGGCGAGCACGGCGAGCACGCCACCGTGGGCGCGGAAGTCGGGATCATCGAAGCCGTGAAAGCCAAAGGCGTCCTGCTGCTCGCCGCGCGCGCCGATCCACTGCCCATTGCCGGGTGTGATGATCGGGGCTGGAGCGGCAGTGGGGGATGGCGCAATGGTCATGCCAGCACCCGCAGGTCGGTCTGTCCGACGCCGATCAGATCGCCAGGGTTGAGCGGATGCGTCCCCTGAATGCGGACGCCGTTTAGGCGGGTGCCGTTGGTTGACCCGAGATCGCGCAGTACCAGCTGGTTGTTGGCAAGCCGCTCGATCTCGGCATGGCGCCCGGAGATTTCCGCGTCATCGGTCACCGCAAGCGCATTTCTTAGCGCTCGACCGAGCACTGCAGGCTGGCCCAGCGACAGCTTGACCGTGGCGCCTCGCTGCGGGCCGGTGACGAAGGCAAGACGCAGGGGCGGGCCGTTATTGATGGGGGACGGCGGGGGCGAAGGTTGCGTGAAGGGCGCGCTTGCCGGTTGGGTCGGCGGGGCAGGGTTGGTTGTTGCGAAAACGTCTTGGTCCAGTGATAAAGCGTCATCTTCTGCACCCGCGATGGCGTCACTTGCGGCGTCCAAGTGGGGCGACGGTGGCTCTGATGACGGGGCATTCGCATTGGTCTCTGCTTGTCGGCGCCGCTGGGCGCGGCCTCGAATTGCCAAGATGATCAACAGCAGCAACAGGCTAGCCAGTGCCGCCGCGAGAAGGAGCCAACGCGAATCGATTTCGGCAAATGGTGCCGGAGTAGATTCTGACGTAGCGGCTGTTTCCGCCTCCGGGGTGCTCGTGCTTGATGGGGATTCCGGAGCGGATTCTGGAGCAGACGGAGCCTCGGCATCGTCATCGGATGCAGCGGCCTCAGTCGCGGGCGCGGAGGGCTCCTCATCCGATGCGTCATCGGTGGCGCTGTCCCCAACTTCGGCATTGGGCGGCAGTGGCAACAGGCGCAGATCGGTGCCGTTGCTCAGGCGCAGGCCGTCCTCGGTCAGCAAGGTGATCTGCAATCGGTAGCGATTGCCATCGAGCACACAATCGGCGCAATGCAGTTGCACCCGCTGTACTGCGCGAATGTGTCCGCGCATCTCGGCGTAGGTGGCGGCCAGATCGCTTGCGCGGTTGGCGTCCAGATAGAGGCCGCCGGATTCCCGCGCGAAGCGCCCGAGCGTCGCTAGTCCTGCCTCGCGGCGAGTGGCATCGCGCACGGCGCTCAGCCCAATGGCATAAATAGGGACTGGATTCTCAGCCAGCCGGCTCAATACTTCGTCCGTCGTCATGCCGCCGGGTGCATCTTCAAGTCCATCGCTCAGGATCACGATGGCGCGCCGGTGCGGCCAGTCCGCGACCTGTTGCTGGCCAAGCGAGATTCCACGCGCCAGACCTTGATGCAGCGCTGTGCGGTTGTCGGTTGGTGTCAGGGCGGCAATGGCATCCTTCAACACAGCCTGATCCGAGGTCGGCGCGACCAGGGTGTCGACCCGCTCGCCGAAGGTGATGAGCGCCGCACTATCGGTCGGCTCCAGCGCGGTGACCCAGGCTGTGAGTGCGGCGCGGATTTCGGCGAAGCGGGCGGCGGACAGGGAGCGCGAGCGATCAATCAGGAAGAGGTAAAGCACGCCCTCATCAGTCGCGGCGAAGGACTCGACAGCGGTGACACCCGCCACCTGCGGGCCGATGGTGGCATAGAGTTGCGAGGCATCCAGGCCGGAAACCGCCTGCCCGTCTTGGTCGCGAACATCGAGATAGGCGGTGATGTCCGCTCCGGCCTGCCAGCTTTGCGACAGGCGCAGCGTGGCCGGCGCGGTGTCCGCCACCGCTGTTGCGATTGAGAAAAGCAACATGAAGGCTGCACCGAGAGCGGTGCAGTAACGCGATCCAGGCATGGGTGCTGAGCCGTTGTTGGAATTGAAACGAGACTGTTGGCCCGAATGATAACGCGTGCGCGCCGGCGGGACATGCGGAACATAGCCATAGGAGGCAATGCGTGGTTGCTGGTGGCGGCAACGGGGCTGACGGGGGGCAGTGCATCGGCGTGCCTGTGCTGGAAATGATGGCAGTGACGGGCGACAATAAGGACGAAGCGATAAATTGCCTTGCAAGGAGAAGAATCGATGACGCTGCAATCTATCCGCATCTGGGATGGACCCACTCGCCTGTTCCACTGGTCGCTGGCGCTGCTGGTGCTGGTGGCTTTTTTGACCGGGCTGCAAGGGGGAAATTGGATGGTCTGGCACGAACGCACGGGACTGGCCATCCTGGGGCTTTTGAGTTTTCGCTTAGTGTGGGGCTTTGTCGGCTCGACTTACGCCCGGTTTGCCGACTTTGTGCCGACGCCGGCGCGCATTCTGGCTTACATCCAGGGGCGTTGGCATGGGCTTGGCCATAATCCACTAGGGGCTCTGTCGGTGTTTGCGCTGCTGGCGGTGCTAGTGTTTCAGGTGCTCAGCGGGCTGTTTGCAAACGATGATATCGCCTTCCGGGGCCCTTTATACGATCTGGTCTCTAAAGGAGTCAGTAACGACCTGAGCGGTCTGCACCGTCAGGCCATTTGGCTGATCGGCGCGCTGGTGGCGCTGCATATTCTGGCCGCGCTCTTTTATACCCTGGTGCGGCGGCAGAATCTCATTCGGCCCATGGTGACGGGGATGAAGTCGGTCGAGTCGGCGCAGGCAAAACCGGCCCAAGGTGGCGGTCTGTTGGCCTTGTTGGTGGCGCTGTTGGTGGCCGCGCTGGTGGTTTGGATCGGGGCGGGCGGTCTGTTACCGCCACCACCACCGGCGGCACCGCCGCCGGCCTGGTGACGGACACCCCTGGATGCTCGGCCAGTTGATGTGGCTGGCCGAGTGTTCGCTGAGTTCCAGGGGTTCCGGGGGAGAAAGGCGGGCGGGATCAGTCGTCCTTGCGGAACTGCTTGTGGCAGGCTTTGCAGGACTCGCCCAGAGCGCCAAAGGCCTGCTTGACCTCGGCCTCGTCACCCGTGGCCGCGACTTCAGCCATGTTGTTGGCTGCGGCGACAAAATCTCCCGCGACCTTGCCAACCTCGGCCTGTTCGGTGAAAAGCTCGGGCTTCACGCGGGTTTTGACCCCATTGACGTCCTTGTCCGTGCCAGGGCCGTAGAGTGCGCCCATGCCCGAGTTGGCAATGCCGGCAATGGCTTCAGCGGCTTTTTGTACCGTCTCTTGGTTGTAGTCGCCGCTGAGGCTTGCTTTGATTTTGCCCATGTTCCAGGACATGAATTGGTAGCCGGCCTGGCGGGTTTCGATCTGCTCCTCGGGCTTGAGGTCGGCAGCGATGGCGCCGCCGGCGAGGCTGAGGGACAGAAGGGCTGTGGCTGAAAGAGTGCTGAGATGCTTCATTAGAATCGACTCCGTTTAGTTGAAAAATAGGAGCCGCGACTCGTCGCGGCGATGGAATGCAAGGAACGCCAAGGGTAACGCATTGGCGAAAAATGAAAAGCCTGCGGTGGTGTCCCTTTGGTGTTCTGGGCTGGATTGAACCCCGCCCTGTGACCCCGACGCGCATGGCGAAAGCACGCGCTGGGCTCTACCCTGACGAATATGGGTGATATTGCCGGGAAGTCAATATCTGGCCATGTGCGGGTTGCCATGCCTGGGGACAATCGCGAGCGCAAATGCCGGGGGAATCGTCGGTGTCAGTTTCTGGCGGCCAGCTCTGCGGCTTGCAGGGTGTTTTCAAGCAGGCTGGCGATGGTCATGGGGCCCACGCCGCCGGGTACGGGCGTGATCCAAGCAGCGCGGGTGCGCGCCGCATCAAAGTCGACATCGCCGCACAGGTGCCCGTCCTGATCGCGATTCATGCCAACATCGATCACCAGGGCGCCGGGCTTGATCCAGTCTCCAGGAACAAAGCGCTCGCGACCGATGGCGACCACCAGCACATCGGCCGCGCGGGCCTTGGCGGCAAGATCCCGGGTGCGGCTGTGGCAGACGCTGATGGTGCAGCGCGCGGCCAGTAGCTCCAGTGCCATCGGTCGGCCGACGATATTGGATTGGCCGATGACGACTGCATCCAGTCCTTCGAGCGACTGGCCCGTGTGAGCAAGCAGCGTCATCACGCCCTTGGGGGTGCAGGGGCGCAGCAAGGGCATGCGCAGCGACAGCCGCCCGACGTTGTAGGGATGAAAGCCATCGACATCTTTGGTCGGGTCGATGCGCTCGATCACCGCTTCGGCGTCGATCTGATCCGGCAATGGCAGCTGCACCAGGATGCCATGAATGCGCACATCGGCATTGAGCCGATCAATGAGTGCGAGCAATTCGGCCTGGCTGGTGTTTTCTGACAACTCATGGCGTTCGGAGTGGAAGCCTACCTCGGCGCAGGCTTTGTGCTTGTTGCGCACATAGACCTGAGAGGCTGGATTGGCGCCAACCAGCACCACGGCCAGCCCGGGCCGCGCGGCACCGGCCTGGAGGCGGGTCTCAACCTGGGACTTGAGTTCGGCGCGAATCGCCGCAGCGATCTGCTTGCCGTCGAGAAGCTGTGCGCTCATACGAAAGAGTCTCTAACTGTGAAGGACGCGCCCGCCTGCGGAGAGCGCCCGATGTGACTGGTTGGATGCGGCATGATAGCGTCAGCCGGTTCTGCCGGGAAATCGCGCTGTCATTTTCCACTATTCCGAGCGGACATGGACTTTCGGCTTGTTTCGGGCTACCCAGCCCAAAACCAAAAACACATTTGCTCCTGCAATAAGAATCGGGGCCGTTCCCCATGCACTCTAATGCAGCACCCTTGCCTGCAGAATGGGCATGTTATCCTTGTGCGTTTGAGAGTCGGTCAAGAGTCTGGCCAGCTCGGTCTGGTCCATTGCCCCTTTAAGGTGAAACAGTCGCTTCATTTTCCGGGATGGCCGGGACCATGCGCATTCTGACGCGCGCGACCCTTCCAGGGATAGCCGAAGGAGAAATTGACGTGCCAAGCGAAACCCTAACGTTTCTGGTTGCCACCGAACGTGGTGCGCCCGCAGAACTGACCGAAGAACGAACCAAGGCAGCGGTGCCCTTTGGTGGCAAATATCGGGTGGTGGACTTTTCGTTGGCCAACTGTCTGCACTCGGGCTTGCGCCAGATTCTGGTGCTGACGCAGTATCGATCCCATTCGCTGCATAAGCATTTGCGCGATGGTTGGTCGCTGTTCAATGCCGAGCTTGGTGAATTCATCACCCCGCTGCCACCGCAAATGCGCGCCGATGGCGGCTGGTACCTGGGCCTTGTGGATGCCTTGCGGCAGAACCGTTATCTCATTGAGCGCAATCCAGCGCGCCGTCTGCTGCTGCTCGACGGAGGTGCCGTCTACCGGATGGATTATGCCGAGTTACTGCGTTTTCATGATGAGCAGCAGGCACAGGTGACCGCCGCGCTGCGCACTGTGACAGAGAATTCCGCACCGAGTGCGTACCGTGTGGAGTGCAGCGAGGATCATCGCATCACGGGCTTGCTAGGCCCGATTGGCGAGCATTCGCCAACGGGGTTGGCCCCAATGGGCGTTTTGGTGATCGGGAAAGACTACCTGCTCGAGCAGCTTGACCATCTGGTGCGGGTTGGCAATGGGCATGCGGAGATGGATTTCGTCGCCACGCTGCTGCAAGCTTCAGGCGCAGCGCGGGCGGTGGGGTATCGCTTCGGAGGTGAGCGCGGGCGGGTGTCGCAAGATGGTTACTGGAGCGATCTGGGCTCGGTCGATGCCTATTACCAGGCACACATGTCGCTACTGGAAGCGCGACCGGCGCTGGATCTCTATCAGCCCGGCTGGAACATTCTGACCTATCAGGGCCAGTATCCACCGGCGCGAACCGTCCCGGGGCCCAACTCAGGCAACGAGGGAGTGTTTGTTAACTCCATGCTGGCTTCTGGTGCGCTGATTTGCGGTGGGGCTGTCAACCGGTCCGTGCTGTCCCCCTGTGTCAAGGTCGATGATGGTGCCATCGTGGATGGTGCCATTTTGTTTGACCGGGTCCATGTGGGCGCCGGAGCCGAGCTCAATCGGTGCATACTCGATAAAGACGTGGTGGTCTCGCCGGGGGCGCGCATCGGTTTTGATCGCAAGGAGGATCGCGCGCGCTTTTCGGTCTCGCCCGAGGGGGTGGTGGTGGTCCCCAAAGACGCCCGGGTGTGATGCGCGGCGTTTTGGCGCTTTTCACCTTGGCAAAACATCGGTATACTACGCGGTTTACTGACGTTTCAGTCAGTGCTGCCGATTCCTTCTAAACAGGTGCTTCATGAAAGCGGGAATTCACCCAGAATATCAGGACATCAAGGTCGTTTGCAGTTGCGGAAACGAGTTTTCAACGCGCTCCACGCTCGGCAAGGAGTTGCATGTCGAGGTTTGCTCCGCATGCCATCCGTTCTATACCGGAAAGCAAAAGATCCTCGACACGGCGGGACGGGTTGATAAGTTCCGGCGCAAGTACGGCCGCTGAGGCGGCTTTCCGCAACCCGATTACGGGTTGCATCTTCGCTCTTTCTGTTTCAGTTTCGGCATTCCTGTGTGATGCCGGACTTTTCTGCGTGCGCAAAAAAGACGCTTTTGCCTTTCGCTCTGATGGCTTAGCATAGTCTCGAGAGCATTCCGCCTTGGGTCTGATTCCTGGTCCTAAACCGGAACAGACCCGGGGTGCGAGTTGGCTGTCTGCCTGATCCTTCGCGATGCAGCCCGATGTCGCCTTGATGCGATGTCGCCCCGATCTGATGTCGTCGGCTGCCGCGCGATTGGACCCCGCCCCTAGTGAAGCCTGCCCTTTCTGACCTCAGATTCGCAGCAGTCCGTCCCCAGGAGTCTGTTATGACGAACGAGACGATCACCATTACCAACAATGTCGATGGTACCTGCCACGAGTATCCACTCAAGCAGGGAACCCTTGGACCCTCGGCGGTCGACATTTCCTCGCTCTATCGCGACGCTGGATTCTTTACCTACGATCCCGGCTTCATGGCGACCGCAAGCTGCCATAGTGCCATTACCTTCATCGATGGCGAAAAGGGTGTGCTGCTGTATCGCGGCTACCCGATCGAGCAACTGGCCACCAAGGCGAGTTTTCTCGAAGTGGCTTATCTGCTGTTCTATGGCAATCTGCCCGACGAAAAAGAGCTTGATGATTTCGAAGGGGTGATCATGCAGCACACCATGCTGAATGAAAATCTCAAGAGCTTTCTGGATGGCTTCCGCTACGACGCGCACCCCATGGCAGTGCTCTGCGGTGTGGTCGGTTCGTTATCGGCCTTTTATCACGACTCGATCAACGTGCATGACCCGCACTACCGGGAAGTCTCGGCGCATCGGTTGATTGCCAAGATTCCCACCATTGCCGCAGCCACCTACAAGCACAATGTCGGCGAGCCCATCATGTATCCGCGCAATGATCTGCGTTACTGCGCGAACTTCCTCTACATGATGTTCGCGACACCCTGCGCTGACTATGAGCCGCGACTGATCGCAGAAAAGGCGCTCAATCTGCTGTTTATTTTGCATGCCGATCATGAGCAAAATGCCAGCACCTCGACCGTGCGATTAGCGGGCAGTTCCGGGGCTAATCCCTTTGCCTGCATTGCCGCCGGTGTCGCATCGCTGTGGGGACCGGCGCATGGTGGTGCGAATGAGGCGGTGTTGGATATGCTGGCCGAAATCGGCAGTGTGGCGAATGTCGCCAAATTTATCGACAAGGCCAAGGACAAGGATGATCCTTTCCGGCTAATGGGTTTTGGGCATCGCGTGTATAAGAATTACGACCCGCGCGCCATGATCATTCGCGAGGTCTGCCATCAGGTGCTCGAAGAACTCGCGGATGTGAAAAATCCGCTGTTTGATCTGGCGCTGGAGCTTGAGCGTATCGCGCTGGAGGATGAATACTTCGTTGAGCGCAAGCTTTATCCCAATGTGGATTTCTACTCCGGCATCATTTATCAGGCACTTGGCATTCCGCGCAATATGTTCACAGTCATGTTCGCACTTGCGCGCACTGTTGGCTGGGTATCGCATTGGGCGGAGATGATGAGCGAGCCGAGCATGCGCATCGGCCGGCCGCGGCAGATTTATCACGGCCCGCAAGTGCGCGATTATGTGCCCATCTCAAAGCGCTGAAAAGTAACCCACAAGGTCAAAGTATCCACCGGGAGGATCGACTGTGATTGAAATCGAATACATCGTTAAAGACAACCAGGGGGTTGAGCGCTTGCGAACAGCGGATAAGAAAGAAGCAGACGCCTATGACAAGGCACTGGAAGTCGCCGATCGTCTCGGACAATGGCTGCGCGATGGGCAGGCGGTGCCAAACCTGGCTGACGAGGACCTTGAGGAGCTAACGATTCATCTCGCGCTCAATGCCCGCGTGGTGGAGCGCATTCTCAAGGGCAAGGAGGCCGAGCCGGCATCTCGGCGGGGATCGACTTCAACCGGAGGCCAGCCATCGGCAAACGACCAGGACGGCGATGAAGAAGAGACCCCCAGCGCCGATGTGCGCCCATTGAAGGCCACTGGCTAAGGCGATGGTCGGCGATGATCCAATCAGTCTGCCGTCCTTTTCACGTCGGACTGATCAAGCCTTCTCACTATGACGATGACGGCTATTTGATCCAGTGGGTCAAAGCCTGGATTCCGTCTAATTCGCTCGCTTGCATCTAGACTCAGCAGGGCGCCGGTCTAGGCTATTCAGATGAGGCCATAAGGCCGCTGCATTTCTAGCCTTGGGCCGTTATGAATGGTCAGAGCCGACTCGCGCAACGCGCGAGCGACTTGGCTGGCTGTTACGCGCTTTCTGCGGCAGGCTCCGAGGAAGTCTCTTCGGCGGTTTCCGCAGTCTCTTCAGTGGCGACGGGTTCCGGTGCTTTTTGCTTGGGCGCGGCAACCAGACCTTCGGCAAGAAGGATCGTAGCTTTATCCTCACCGTTAACCGGGCGTTTGCGCGCGTCTGTAACCGCGTAGCGCCCGGATTTCTTTTGGTAGATACGGTGTTCCTTGGTGCGTTTGATTTCTTTCATGTGAGTGCGGTTTTCTCTTTAGGATTGTGTGAGGGGTAGATTGCGTGGTTGCCCGTTCGCTGGGTGGCTGGGACCATGAGCGTTAGTCGAGTGATATCGACTTAAGAAGGCTTTAGTCATCGGAGATGCTGCGTTCCTCGCGCGGTTCGACATTGCGTTGCACGTCCACCTGCACTTTGCTGAACAATGCGGCGATAGCGCCTAACGCCGCGAGAAAGGGTGCGAGCAGAGTAAAAACACCACCGACGGCGACGCCGGCGGTCAGCGGGATGTCCAGCAACGGCGTGCCGTCGGCTTTGCGCACCACCAGGCGCCGCACATTCCCCTCGGCGATGGCGTTTTTCAGGAAGCCGATCAGGTCATGACCAGCGACGGTGACGCGTTCGGTGATGTTAGGATGGGACTTGTTGTGTTGCATACAGGCGACCTGCGGCGATCTGGCGACTTTAACATTCAGGACAGCAGCGAACCGCGAAGTTTAACAAAGAGCAACTGAGATGTCCGCATCATCGACACACCTTTCCCAATCTCATGGCACGAGTCCCACCGCTGATCCGAAAGACCGCCTGATGGCGGTTGCGGCCGACTTTGCCGCCGTGGCCCCAGCTTGCGATTATTGGTCGTTGCGGCTGGTATCCGAGCATTGGGATCGGCTTGAAGTGCGTCAAGATGTACTGGAGCCAACGAACCTTGGTTATACACTTGGCGCCATGGTGACAGTGGTCGCGCGTGGGGGCCTGGGCTATGCAGCCACCAACGATCTCAGTCGGCCTGGGCTGCGCGCCGCCGGTCGATGCGCGCGCGGCTGGGCGCTGCGCCACGCGGCCCATGGCCTGTTTGATTCAAGCCTCTATCCGCGCAGCGGCTTGCAGGCCGACTATATTTCCCCGGTGGCGCAACCCTGGGGCGAGGTGCCGCTGACTGACAAGCTGGACTTGCTGCACCAGGCCAACCAGGCCCTGGCCATTGATGCGCGTATTCTCGACTGGTCGGCCTGGCTCGGCTGGAATGGGGTCGATCAACTGTTGGTCAGTAGCGCCGGGGCGAGTGTCTTTCAGCATCTGGAGTATCTGCATTCCGGGTTGCTGGCGGTGGCCAATGCCGGGGCGCAGACTCAGCGCCGCCGTGGCGGAGGTGCCGACTGGCCAGGGCAGGGTGGCATGGAACGCCTTGATGCCACGGGTTTTCTCGAGCAAGCACCGCAGGTTGCCGAGGATGCGCTGGCGCTGCTCGAGGCACCCGAGTGCCCGGTTGAAACCCTCGACCTGGTGCTGATGCCAAGCCAGATGGCGCTGCAGATTCACGAAAGCATCGGCCATCCGCTGGAACTCGACCGCATTCTTGGTGACGAGCGCAACTATGCCGGGACCAGTTTTGTCACCCCCGAGATGTTTGGTCAATATCGCTACGGTTCGGAGTTGCTCAATGTCACCTTCGATCCGCGCTTGCCCGGTGAGCTAGCGAGCACCATCGCCGACGACGAGGGCACACTGGCGCAATGCGAGTATCTGATTCGCGATGGCATTCTGGAACGCCCTCTCGGTGGCGCGCTGTCGCAGGCGCGCTCTGGGCTGCCGGGCACCGCCAACGCCCGTGCCAGCGGCTGGGATCGCCCGCCTATTGACCGCATGGGCAACATCAATCTGGAGCCCGGCAGCGCGAGTCTGGCCCAGCTGATCGCCGGGGTGGAGCGCGGCGTGCTGATGGAGACCAACCGCTCCTGGTCGATTGACGACAGTCGCAACAAGTTTCAGTTTGGCTGTGAGCTTGGTCGGTTGATCCTCGACGGCGAACTGCGCGGACTGGTGAGAAACCCTGGCTACCGTGGCCGGTCGGCGGCCTTTTGGCGCAGTCTCGACGGCGTCGGCGATGGCGATTCGCGACAGGTTCGAGGCGTGTGCAACTGCGGTAAAGGTGAGCCCAATCAAGCGATTTACGTGGGCCATGCTTCACCGCCTTGCCGCTTCCGTCAGGTCGAGGTCTTTGGGGGTGGCGCATGATCAACGCACGGACAGAACGTCAGCAACTTGAGATCGACGCGCGCGACTGCTTTTATGCAATCGCCGAGCGCCTTCAGGCTGAAGCGCGTGTGGACGAGACCCTATTCTGCGAGCTTGAAGCCGAGCAGTCGGATTTTGTCCGTCTGAACTGCAATCGCATTCGTCAAGCTGGCGAGGTGCGGCACGCGAGCCTCCAACTGCGACTGATTGAGGACGACCGTCAGGCCGAGGCGAGCTGCGATCTCAGTGGCGATCTCGCGCACGATTTTGACCAGGCGCGGGTGTTACTGCGCCAGCTTCGCCTGCGGATACGCCACCTTCCGCCAGACCCGCACCTTCAGTTCAGCGAGGAGCCCTCGCGCAGTGACCGTTGGGCCTCGGAACCTCTGGCCGATGCCGGTGCGGCGGTGGAAGCCATCATGGGAGCGGCCGAAGGGCTTAACTTGGTCGGCATCTGGGCGAGTGGCGAGATCACCCACGGCCTGGCCAGCTCGGTGGGCCATCGCCACTGGCATGTGAGCCGCAGCTTCCATTTTGACTGGAGCTGCCATGGCGCCGATGACCGTGCGGTCAAAGGCTCGTATGCTGGACTGCAATGGGATGCTACGCCGGTGCGCGAGCGACTGGCGTCCATGCGCGAGGAACTCGACATTCTGGCGCGTCCGGCCAAGCGCCTGCTGCCCGGGCGTTATCGTGCCTGGCTCGCACCCATGGCGGTGGCCGAGCTGACCGACATGCTCGCCTGGGATGGCTTCGACCTGAAAAGCCAGCGTACGCGCCAGAGTCCACTGCTGCGCCTGCTCGACGGCGAGGAGCACTTCGACCCGCGTGTCTGCCTGCGCGAAGTCCATGGAGCGGACGGCACCGGCCTATTGCCAGCCTTCACCAGTGAGGGCTTCCTGCGTCCTGAAACCCTGACGCTGATCGAGTGGGGCGAGGCTGGTTCACCGCTGGTGGATGCGCGCGCCGGCAAGGAATATGGCCTGCCGGTGAATGCCGCCAGTGGCTACCCGGAATCCCTGGCCATGGCCTCCGGCGAACTGGCGGCCGATCAAGTGCTCAGTGCGCTCGGCACCGGGCTACTGATTGGCAATCTCTGGTACTGCAACTGGTCCGACCCCAATTACTGCCGGGTAACTGGCATGACTCGCTTTGGCACCTATTGGGTGGAGAATGGTGTGATTGTCGCGCCGGTTGCGCCCATGCGCTTTGATGACAGTCTTTATAGTCTTTTCGGTGATCGCCTCGCGGCCCTTGGCGCCGAGACGCAACTGCTGCTCTCGGCCCAGACCTACGGCGGGCGGTCGCTCGAAAGCACCAGGCTGCCGGGGCTGCTGGTTGACGGGATGGAGTTCGCGCTCTGAAGCTTGCTTATGCCAGCGCAGCAACAACGAGCCTGACGCGCATGGTCGCGACCATCCCAGAAGAAAAATACTGCTGTTTACTGTTAAGGAGTTTCGATGACCTACCAGTCTAGTCGGCGTCTGCTGCGATTCTCGGTTCTTGACTCAAGGCCGTTGCTTATGGGGGTGGTCACCATTCTGGCTTTGGTAATGGGTGTCACGGCACGCGGCGTGATGGCTGCTGAAGCGACAGCTGATGGGGTGTATTCCTATTGCGTTGGCTGTCATGGAAAATATGGTGTTGGTGGCGAGGGTGGACGTTACCCGCGTATTGCCGGGCTACCCCAGCCGTACATTGATGCGCAGATTCATGCCTTTAAGGCACAGGATCGCGACAACAAGCCCATGATTCCCATCTTTAAGCACGTCAATTTCAACGAGGAGGTCATCGACCTGGTCTCGGCATACATCGCCTCCATGTCGGTGCCGAATCTGGGGCTCTGGCCCTATGAGCCCGATCCCGACGCCCTGGCGGCGTTCGATTCGCGCGAAGGCTATGCGGCTGCTGGGAAGCAGGCATACAAGGACCAATGTGCCAGCTGCCATGGCGCGCAAGGGCAGGGGGCGGATAGCGGGGATGCGCCGCCGCTGGTTGCGCAGTATCCGGCCTATCTGGCCAAGCAGATCCGGGATTTCGCCACCGGCGAGCGCAAGCATGCGCATAGCGCAGACTGCGGCGCCCCGGACGCGGCCACGGCAGACGCCATCATCAATCACCTGGTCGAACTCGGTCGCTAAGGCGGCTGGTGACCCTCGACCTGTGCGTATTCATCTGCTGAGTGTCGGGCGCCGCATGCCGGCTTGGGTTGAACAAGGCTTTGGCGAATACGCCAAACGTTTGCCAAAAGAGTGCGACCTGCGCTTGGTCGAGATCGATCCGGTGCCGCGCACCAAGAGTGGAGATCGCGTCCGCGCAATCTCCCTGGAAGGTGAGCGACTGCTGCAAGCCCTGCCCAAGGGGGCCCGGGTCATCGCCCTGGATGTTGGCGGCCAAAGCTGGTCAACCGAGGCCTTGGCTGCGGAACTCAAACGCTGGCTGGCATCGGGCCAGGATGTGGCATTGCTGGTCGGGGGAGCCGACGGTTTGTCTTCTAAGTGCCTGGCGCGCGCAGATGCACGCTGGTCCCTGTCGCCGCTCACCTTTCCCCATCCGCTGGTGCGGGTGATCCTAGCCGAACAAGTCTACCGTGCCTGGACGCTGCTCCAGGGCCATCCTTACCACCGAGGCTGAGAGGAGCCATCACCATGCAACCAATGCTGGTTCTGGCATCCGCGTCGCCACGGCGGCGGGAGCTGATCGCGCAGTTGGGATTGAATTCTCATTGCCTGAGTGCGGATGTGGACGAAACGCCCGCGACTGGCGAGTCGCCCAACCGCCATGTCTTGCGCTTGGCGATGGCGAAGGCGCAGGCCGTCGCTGAGCGGCTTGAGCAGGCTGATGCCCCCTCGAATCAGAAACAATCGCGGTTAATTCTGGCTGCGGATACCCTGGTGATGATCGATGACGACATCCTCGGCAAGCCAGTGGACGCAGCTGACGCGGCGCGCATGATCCAACGCCTATCCGGGCGCTGGCATGAGGTCATCACCGGGGTCGCCCTCTTGGGCTGCCAACGCCAGAGCGTCACTGTGATGACCCGAGTGCTGTTTCGCACCATCGAACCCTGGGAGGCTGCCGCCTACTGGGCTAGCGGTGAGCCAAGTGACAAAGCGGGTGGCTACGGCATTCAGGGACGCGGAGCCCTCTTTGTCGAGCGCATCGATGGAAGCTATTCCAACGTGGTGGGTCTGCCATTGTTCGAGACCGGGAGTTTGCTGGCCGCAGAGGGGCTGACGCCCTGGGGCCCGCGTTTGCAAGAGGCATCCCCATGAGCGAGGAAATCCTGATCAATGTCACGCCGCCCGAGACCCGGGTGGCCGTGGTGGAAAACGGCGTGGTGCAGGAGATTATGATCGAACGCTCCAACCGCTGCGGTTTGGTTGGCAGTGTCTATCGTGGGCGGGTGTGTCGGGTATTGCCCGGCATGCAGGCGGCCTTTGTCGACATCGGCCTGGAGCGCGCCGCTTTTTTGCATGCCTCGGACATCATCACCGCAGAGGGTGAGCCGCGCAGCGAAAACATCAATGAGCTTGTCCACGAAGGTGGGATGATCGTGGTTCAGGTCGTCAAGGACCCGCTGGGCACCAAGGGCGCACGCCTGACCACGAGTATCTCCATCGCGTCGCGTTACCTGGTGTTTATGCCCAGTCTGACCAACACCGGTGTGTCGCAGAAAATCGAAGGGGAAGAAGAACGCAAACGCTTGCGCGAGGTTATTCAGCACTATGTCGATGACAACGCCGTCAGCGGTGGCTTCATCGCGCGCACCGCAGCCGAGACCGTCAGCGATGCGGCCCTGTGTCGGGATATGACCTTCCTGATCAAGCTGTGGGGTAACATCAAGGAGCGCTGCGAGGCCGATGTTGAGGTGGGGCCGGTGCATGACGATCTGCCGCTGCCGCTGCGCGCGCTGCGCGATCTGGTCACACCCGAGGTCGAGCGGGTGCGCATCGACTCGCGTTCGACCCTGGAGCGGGCGCGCGCTTTTGGCGTCAAATACATTCCGGAAGTCGTCGAGCGCATGGAGTATTACGACGGCGAGCGCCCGCTGTTCGATCTTTATGGCGTCGAGGACGAGATCCAGAAATCCCTGCATCGCAAGGTGCAGCTCAAATCCGGCGGTCATCTGGTCATCGACCAGACCGAAGCCATGACCACCATTGATGTGAACACCGGCGCCTTTGTTGGCCATCGCAATCTCGAGGAGACCATTTTCAAGACCAACCTCGAGGCCGCGCAGGCTATTTGCCGGCAGCTGCGACTGCGCAATCTCGGCGGCATCATTATCATCGACTTCATCGACATGACCGATGAAGAGCACAAGCGCCAGGTGTTGCGTGCGCTTGAGAAATGCCTGGCCAAGGACCATGCCAAGACGCACATCACCGAGGTCTCATCCCTGGGGCTGGTGGAAATGACGCGCAAGCGCACGCGCGAATCCCTCGAACATGTGCTGTGCGAGCCCTGCCCTTGCTGCGGCGGGCGTGGCTCGGTGAAAACCGCCGAAAGCACGTGCTACGAAATTTTCCGCGAGATCATGCGCGAGTCGCGCCAGTTCGAGGTCGAAACCCTGATGGTGCTGGCCTCGCAGGATGTGATCGACCGCCTGCTGGATGAAGAGTCCGCCCACCTTGCCGAGCTGGAGGAATTCATCGGTCGCCCGATCCGTCTCCAGGCCGAGGCGCTCTATACTCAAGAACAGTATGACGTTGTGCTGGTCTAGCCGCGCTGGGTTAGGCCTGTTCGTCGGTTTTTTATCTCGCTGCCGGAGGTCTGAGCCCGATCAATGAAGCGCGTAGCACTCGCGGCTTTCTGGCATACGCGGCGGCTCGTCATCCTGGCCGTGCTCGGGCTCGCCGTGGTGCTGCTTCTCGCCCGTGCCCTGGTGCCTTTCGCCGAGGGTCTGCGTGGTGAGCTGGCCACCCATCTGGACGAGCTGCTGGGCATGCGGGTCGAGGTTGGAGCGCTCACAGTGCGCTTTGAGGGCTGGTCGCCGCATCTGACGCTCACCGATGTGACGCTGCGAGGCCGCCTGAGCGACCAGGCCGAATTCAGCGCGCGCGAACTGGTGCTCGATCTGAATCTGTTCGCGACCTGGGGTGCGCGAAAATTGCGTATCGAGGGGCTGACGCTGGTTGGCGCTGAACTCGAGTTGCGCCGCGACATCGAAGGTGGCTTTTCAATCAGCGGCCTGCAAGCGCTTGGGGGCGGCGATGATCCGGGGGGGCTGACGTTTTTCCTGCGCGAAGGGCATTTCGCCCTGACCGATAGCCGGCTGTACTGGACGGACACCTTTTCTGGATCGCCGACCATCGCCGTTGATATCGCCAAGTTCTTGGTAGTCAATCGCGATGAGCAGCACCTGTTGCGGCTCGATGCCTGGCTGGCCGCCGATCCCCGTACCCGTCTCAGTGCGCGCGGACATCTGCGCGGCGCGGCCCAGGACCTCAGCGGCTGGGCCGGTGAGCTCTACACCCGGCTCGACAGCCAGCAGGATCTGTTGTCGCAACTGCAACAGCAACTCTCGGGTGGTGTCGCGCTCAGTCTGTCAGGTCTGCGGCTGGAAATCTGGTCGCGGATCGATGCCGGGCGCCTAGTGGCCGTGCTGGCAAAATTGCGTGCGGATGCCCTGAGTGCCAACCGGGTGGCGACTGCTGATCAGGCATCTCGCGCCACGCCGGCACCGGCAGCGGCACCGGCTCCGGCCTTGACGCTGGACGGGCTGAGCGCTCTGGTCCAGTGGTCGCGCGAGGGGGCGACAACCCATCTGCGAGTGGCTGATCTGCGCGCGCATGGGCTGGGAACGCATCCGCTTTCCATCGGTCTGTCGTTGTCGCCCGTTGCGGCGACATCGGTGCCTGCCACCGATACCACGCAAGCCACCAGTGCAGGGAAAGTGCCCGCAGCGGATGAACAAGCCAGCGGCGCGCGAGGCTCCAGGCGGTTGTCGGGTGGGCTTGGTGAAGCTGAGCTCTCCGTTCTGCAACAGCTCGCGCGCCTGACGATGCCTGAGCTGATGGCCAAACTCCCGCCCAATCTGGTGCAACAGCCGCTCGCCGGGCGCCTTGAGCGCCTAGTCTTCGCGCTGGATCTGCCTGCGGAGGAATTCACCCCGACCGATTGGCGCATTAAAGCCGAACTCGATGGACTTGGGGTGGAACAAGTCCAGGGCTGGCCCGGAGGGCGCGGCCTGCAGCTTGAAGTTGATGCCGAGCCTGAGCGTGGTTTCGCCCGCATCGGCATGCGTGAGGGGACTTTAGACCTGCGTCCGCGACTGGCGGAACCTCTCGCGGTTGATCGCCTGGACGCACAGCTTGGCTGGCGCATTGAGCCATCCGGTGAGCTGCGCCTGCGGGTGCCGGATGCGCGCTTGCGCACGTCAGACCTGGGTGCCGAGCTTGCCGCCGAGGTGCGCCTGCACAGCTCGGCGAGTCCCGATGTCGATCTGCATCTACAGTTGCGCGATGCGGATGCCAGCGCTGTCGGCCGTTATCTGCCAGTGCGGGTGCTGGACCCGCCGCTGGTGGCCTGGCTCAATCGCGCCGTGCGCGGTGGGCGTGTGACCGAGGGCGATTTTCTGCTGCGCGGGCGACTGGCGGATTTTCCCTTCGACGAGCATCAGGGACGCTTTGTGATGGACTTGCAGATCAGCGACGGCACTCTGGATTATTCCGCGCCGCGCCCGGGTGTCAAGCCACGCCCGCGCTGGCCGGCGCTGGAGGGTCTGAATGCCGAGGTGCGCATTGTCAACCGGCGCCTGGACATCAGCGTCGATGGCGGTCGTTTCCTCGACAGCGCCTTGCTTGGCGGCTCAGCCAATATTCCCAACCTCTGGAAACCGGAGCGAATTTTCATCAAAGCGCGCGGGCAGGGGCCCTTCGCCGATGGTCGTCGGGTGCTGCTTGAGACCCCACTTGAGGCTCAGCTCGGGCGTCTGGCGCGCGCCTTCGAGGTGGACGGCAAGCTCGGCATCGCGCTCGAACTCGGGGTGCCTTTTCGGCGCGGCGCCGAGGTTGACTACCAGGGCGAGCTCGAGTGGCGATCAGAGGCCAGCGCGCGCCTCGACTTAGGCGAGGGGCGCGAGCCGATTGCCTTGCGCGACATCCAGGGGCAGCTTGGCTTTTCCAATCGCGGTGTCGAAGCGCAAAACATACAGGCACGGCTGGGCGAACAGACCATCTCGGTGGATGTAAAAACGCAGCAGCCCGATGCTGGGCAGGGGGCGGCGCTCACTCGGGTTGAGGCGCGCGGGCAGGCACCCTTGCAAAGCCTGGTGGAGAGCTTCCCCAGCCCGATCTGGGATCTGGTGGCGGGCGATCCAGACTGGCAGCTCGCGGTCAGTCTGTCGAATCAGGATTTTTCCAGCACCAGTGCGCCGATTAATCTGCAACTCAGCTCCAACCTCAAGGGTGTGAGTCTGAAACTGCCAGCCCCCCTTGGCAAGGGCGCCCAGGCAGAGATGCCATTGCGTCTGAGCGCCCAACTCGTCGGACAAGGCTTGCAGCGCCCCGCACTGCAACTGGGGCCGCTCAAGGCGCGGCTGGCACTTCGCCAGGCGCAGGGGCAGCCGCCACGGTTGCGCGCGGTGGCCGTCGCCTTGAATGCCGAGCCACCGGCGCCACCGCAGTCGCGCGAGATCAGCCTTAGCGGGCGTTTGGCTTCGTTGAAATTAGGGCCCTGGATCGACTGGTGGAAAGCGCATCGCACCCAATTCGGGCAGGGCCGAGAGGCGCTGCCAGTGCGCTCCAGCGGCATCGAGATTGGACGCTTGAATCTGGGCGTGCTTGAGTTTCGCGATCTGACCGCCAAACTCGCGCCGCGCGCCGACGGCGGCACTGAGGTGCGCTTCAACGCACGCGACAACACCGGTGTCATTGGTCTGCCGCCGGTTGGCTCCGCTGCGCCGCTGCGGGTCGAACTGGAGCACTGGCGGCTTGAGAGTCCGGATTCTGTGGGGCTGGCCGATGCACCTGTCGCACAAGCCAGACCGGCAGGTGCGGGTATCGATCCGCGTCGGCTCGGGCCGATTGACATCCGCGTGGAGCGGCTCGCGTGGAATCAAACTCCACTCGGCCGGTTTCGGGTTCGCCTGCGGCCCAATGGTGCGGGAGTGGACTTTCAGGAGCTGCAACTGACCGGTGCCTTGATCAATGCCCAGGGGCAAGGAAGCTGGCAGAGCGATCTGGCCGGTGGGTTTCGCACTGCGGCCAGTGTGCAAATGAACAGCCCCAATGCCGGGGAATTACTGCGCAGGCTCGGGTTGTATCAGGGGCTTGATGGCAGCAAAGCGCAGATCAGCGCCGATCTCGAGTGGCCCGGTGACCCGGCGGCCTTCGGGCTGGCGCGCGCACGCGGTGCGGTGGAGGTCGATTTCAAAGCTGGTCGTCTGCTGGAAGTGGAGCCAGGCGTGGGGCGCATGCTCGGCTTTCTAAACGTCGCCGCGATTCAACGGCGTCTGAGTCTGGATTTTCGTGATGTGGTGGATGAAGGCTTCAGTTTTGACCAGGCCAAGGGGCGCTTTGTGGTGGCTGATGGCCTGGCACGCATTGAGCGTTTTACACTGCTGTCGTCGACTGCGGATATCGGAATTTCCGGCACCACCAATCTGGTCAAGGAGACGCTTGAGCAAACCGTTACGGTCACGCCCAAGATCGGCTCGGGCCTGGCCCTGGCCAGCGCCCTTGCTGGCGGGCCGCTGGTGGGTGCTGCCGTGCTGCTGGCCGATAAGGTCACGGGCGGGGCGGTCAATCGGTTGACGCAGTACCAGTACCGAATCACCGGCCCCTGGCGCGAGCCAAAGGTCGAAAAGCTTGGGTTGACGGTCAATGACAGAATCGAGCAGGCAGGTTCGGCCACCAGTTCTGCGACGGGGGTCAGGTCTGCGCCAACTGGAGATGTGCCACCCGGAAATGCGCGAACCGGAAATGCGGCAAGCAGAGATGCCCTAACCAGAGATGTCCCAACCAGAGATGTCCCAACTAGAGATGTCCCAACTAGAGATGTCCCAACTAGAGATGCACCAACTGGCACGTCGCCCACTCCGCGATCAAGCAGATCGGAGCAACCAGCCCGTCGCCAGCCGGAGAACCTGTTTCTTGAGAATTTCTGACTGCGCTCTGTTGGTCGCGCGCTGCTGGCCATCTTCTTGCGGGGTGCAATCAGTGTGACAATGGCTTGACCATTCCAAGACATCACGGTAGGACGGCCAGTTACCCGGCCGCCCCCGTACAGATCCCGGCGTGCGGAACTACCGCACCGGGCTCCTCGAAATGATTCGCTTCGCACGCGGCAACATTGCAGAATACTCAGAAGCTGTGGCAGATTCGTGGTCGCTCAAGCTTGAACACCTTGATCAGTTCGGCAAAGCCCTTCCAGTTGTAACTGCGCCGCTGACTGCGGCGATTCAGCTCCCGGTAGAGCATGCGTGTGACATGGTAGAAAAAGTCACCCAGGCTGTCGGAGTTGCCTCGGATACCGTAGTAATTGTAGTACCCGCGCAGCTTCGCATTGAGAGCCGCGAAGAACTTGTCCTTGTGCATCCGGCAGTGTGCCCGACACCAGTCTCGAAAACTGGCCAGGGAGGCGCGGTATTTCTTCCGTGCCGTGCGCCGTTTGAGCGCGGGTTTTCCCCAACGCCCTCGTCCCCAGCGAAACTCGAATCCGAGAAACTCAAAGGTGCCGTTACGCGTCCAGTCCTGACGCGAGAACCGCAGCAACTGCGTTTTCTCTTGCGCGACTTCCAGCCCGAACCGCTCCATCCGCAACCCAAGCACCCGATAAAAGCGCTGGGCGTCGAACTCACATTCAAACGCGCACACAAAATCGTCGGCATACCGACAGAGGTACGCTTTCCCTTTGCAATGTGTCTTGACCGTGTTCTCAAACCACTCATCTAGCGCGTAGTGGAGATAGATATTCGCAAGCATCGGGGAGATGATCCCGCCCTGGGGCGAGCCTGTCTTGGGATGCTGAACCGCGCCATCTGGCTCCAAAACGCCGGCCTTTAACCACTTGCGAATCAGCCGCAAAAAGGGTTCATCGTCTATCCGTCGCTGCAACAGTTCGATCAGTGTATCGTGATCGATTCGATCAAAGAATGCGCGAATATCCGCCTCGACCAGGAAGTGATAACGCCCGCTTCGCAGCTCGGCGCTCAGGTCTCGCACTGCATCCAGGGCACCAACCCGAGGTCGGTAACCATAGCTACAGTCCAGAAAGTCCTGCTCATAAATCTCTTCCAGTATCTTGGTAACCCCCATCTGGAGCACTTTGTCCGCGATGGCCGGAATCCCCAATGGCCTCAACTTTCCGTTGAGCTTGGGGATGTATCTTCTCAGTACCAGCTTGGCCCGATACCATCCCCCTTTGACCGCCGCCGCCAGTGCTTCTACATTGTCCTGAAGGTTGGCTTCATAGGCGCGGGCATCCAGTCGGTCGACACCGCTGGCCGCACCTTTGTTAATCAGCCGCCAACAGGCCAGAAGATAGCTGACGTTGAGCAGGCCAAAGAGGTTGCGGAATCGATGGGCCTTGTCCGATGCCGCCTTTTTCGCTATTCCCAACAGGGAGGTTTGCTTCATGGTCCAGCCCGTCGTGTCTGGGTGAAGTGTCCTTTGTTGGCTGCATCACTTCGCCGACCCCTTTCCCATGTACGCGGCTCTCCCGCGCTCGGAGTACTATGAGTCGGTCTGACTCCCCATCCGCTTCCGGCGAACCTTCCTTCTCGGTCAGTTGCGCTTCCCCGGTCGGTCGGCTCTAGGCTTCGGTCTAATTCCGTTTCGGGGTTTCCCCCTGTGTGTCTCAATAACCGCATGCCTTACCTCTCCCGCCGGGAGCTGATGGGGTCTCCCAAGTTCTCGACGCTTCTGTGCTTGCATGCCAGGCGCTCGGACCCCGACAGACCCTCGGGACTCTCGCCGTGAACGACCTTAGGGCAACGTTTGTTTTCTCTGTTTGCTGCCTGGTTTCCCGGCAGTGCCACAATATCTTGCCCATCGTCGTTCTATTGAGTCCTCTGTGTTGGCTTCCAGGTCGTTAACCCTGTCGCCGTCTGCTTTAATGCTTTTAACGAGGCTGAAATCGCTTCAGGGTGGTGCGTACACCCCTCTGGCCTACAAGTTTCTCTATGTACGCTTCACCTCTTTTGTTCACGATAGCACCAGTCTCCTGACCAGTGCGTCGCTATCCGCCAGAGGCGCAACACGCGATACGGGTGGGTGGCTAGCCCTTACCCGACCGGGACTTTCACCCGGCAAGAAGCGCCAAGCTTCGCTTGGCGCACTAATCGACGAAGCTTGGCGCATGCGGCCATTTCGACAAAACTTCCCGATAGCGAGCCCAAGGCTATGAGCAAACCAATGCGTGCTGCGGCCATCCAGATGGCTGCGGGTCCGAGTGTGGATTCCAACCTGATTGAAGTCGAGCGCCTGATCAAGGAGGCGGCCGAGATGGGCGCCAACCTGGTGGTGCTGCCCGAGAACTTTGCCTTTATGGGGAAGAAGGATCAGGATCAGCTCAGCATCGCGGAGTCGCCTGGCAATGGCCGCTTGCAGACGTTTTTGTCGTCCACGGCGGATCGCCTGGGCATCTGGCTGGTCGGCGGCACTATCCCGCTGCAGGCATCCGTGCCTGATCGGGTGCGATCGGCTTCGCTAGTGTTCGATGCCTCGGGCCAGCAGGTGGCGCGTTATGACAAAATGCATTTGTTCGATGTCAGCCTGCCGGGCTCGGAGGAACGTTATCACGAGTCGGCCACTCTGGAGCCGGGCGATGCTCTAGCGGTGGTGGAGACGCCGCTTGGGCGCATGGGTGTGGCCGTCTGCTACGATCTGCGCTTTCCTGAGCTGTTTCGGCAGATGCAGGATCATGGCGTCCAGCTTCTGGCCATTCCGTCCTCCTTTACGGCGCTGACCGGCAAGGCGCACTGGGAGGTGCTGGTGCGCGCCCGCGCGATTGAGAATCTCGCCTATGTGATTGCCGCAGCTCAGGGTGGCTACCACTTAAACGGTCGCGAGACCCACGGACACAGCATGATCGTCGATCCCTGGGGCGCGATTCTGGCCCAAGTGCCGCGTGGTGCCGGCGCCATCTGCTGTCCGCTCGATGCCGGTTTTCAGCAGTCAGTCCGGCGCAGTTTCCCCGTGCTGGATCATCGGCGTTTGAAATGTTCGCTCAGCGTCGACACCTAGGCTTTCTGACGGTCAATTAGAACGATTTTGGTCCGGGTGACAGCCACGGGGGATGCCGTGAATACCTCCCTGTAGGCTTCCCGGCGGCGTCCTGCCGCCGAGACCCCCGTGGCCGTCACCCGGCCCAAAACCGACAACCAGTTTGCGATTGGTATATCTCGGCGGTCGCTGGTAGCGGCGCATGGATTTGCCGAGGCGGGATTGACGCCTTGGCATGGGATTTCGCGCAAATCACCCAAGGTGTTAGCGTAGAATGTGCGTTTTCGCGCTTCTGTTTGCGCCCTTTTTTAGCACAGTTTGTAGGCTCTCATTGTACGAATGAATGACACTTTGACTCTCGCCCGTGATCGCATTCTGGCCCCGGTTGGCCTGGCTGATGGCGACCTTGACCGACTGATCGGCGCCCTGCGCAGCCCGCGGGTGGATGCCGCCGATATCTACTTTCAAAGCAGCCGCCTTCAGTCCTGGACGCTGGAGGATGGCATCATCAAAGATGGCCATTTCAATATCGAACGCGGCGCCGGCCTGCGTGCCATCAGCGGCGAGAAAACCGGCTTTGCCTACTCCGATGAGCTCGAATTTCCCGCCCTGGCCCAGGCAGCGGATGCCGCCCGTGCCATCGCGCGTGCGAATGCCGAAGGGCAGGTCAGCATCTCACCCGGTGCCGCCGTGGCGCGACGCTACCAACCTATCGACCCCATCGACAGTCTGCCCGATGGCGACAAGGTCGACCTCCTCAAGCGTGTGGATGCCGAGGCGCGTCGCTGCGATCCGCGCGTCAAGGAGGTGATCGTCAGCCTGGTTGCGGTGCAGGACACCATTTTAGTGGTGCGCGACGATGGCCTGATGAGCGCTGATGTGCGCCCGCTGATGCGGTTGAACGTCAACGTCATCGTCGAGCAAGCAGGGCGGCGCGAACAGGGCTCCATGGGCGGTGGTGCGCGGCGCGACCTCGGCTATCTGCTCGAAGAGGACCGCGCGCTGAGCTTCGCGCACGAGGCCGTTCGCCAGGCATTGCTCAAGCTCGATGCGGTTGAGGCACCGGCTGGCAGTATGCCGGTGGTGCTTGGCAACGGCTGGCCGGGCGTGCTGCTGCACGAGGCCGTCGGCCATGGGCTGGAAGGGGACTTCAATCGCAAGGGCACCTCGGCCTTCTCCGGTCGCCTGGGCGAGCAGGTGGCTGCCAAAGGCGTGACCGTAGTGGATGACGGCACCCTGGATGGGCGACGTGGTTCGCTCAATATCGACGACGAAGGCGAGCCGACCCAATGCACCACGCTGATCGAAGACGGCATTTTGGTCGGCTACATGCAAGACCGACTCAACGCCCGCCTGATGAAAGTGAATCCCACCGGCAACGGCCGGCGCGAGTCCTACGCCCATCTGCCGATGCCGCGCATGACCAACACCTACATGCGCCCCGGTCAGCATGACCCCGAGGAAATCATCGCTTCGGTCGAACGCGGGCTTTACGCGGTCAACTTTGGCGGTGGGCAGGTGGATATCACCTCGGGCAAGTTCGTGTTCTCAGCCAGCGAGGCTTATCTGATTGAAAACGGCAAAATCGGCCGTCCGGTCAAAGGTGCCACCCTCATTGGCAATGGTCCCGATGTCCTGACCCGCGTCAGCATGGTGGGTCATGACCTGGAGCTGGACCCCGGCATTGGCACCTGCGGCAAGGACGGGCAGAGCTTACCTGTCGGCGTTGGTCAACCCACACTCAAGATCGACAGCCTGACTGTTGGCGGAACCGAGGCATAAGGTGAGCCATTCCATGACCCAATCCCCCATCCAATCCCGGGGCCAAGCCCCGGCCACTCCCCGCACTATCGACCAAAACAGCGAGCAGCTCGCCGGCTTGCGCCAAACACTCGAGGATTTGCTCGCCGAGGCCAAGCGCTGCGGGGCCAGCGCGGCCGAGGCCGCAGTGACCAACAGCAACGGCCTTGAGATATCAGTGCGCTTGGGCGAGGTCGAGACAGTCGAGCATACGCGTGATCGCGGCCTTGGCATCACCGTCTACTTTGGCCATCGCACCGGTTCTGCCAGCACCTCCGACTTCAGCCCCGAGGCGGTGCGCGATGCGGTGCAGCGGGCTTGCAATCTCGCCCGTCACACACAAGAAGACCCCTGCGCCGGCCTGGCCGATGCCGCGCTCATGGCCAGTCAGGTGCTGGATCTCGACTTGAACCACCCCTGGGCGCTATCGGTCGATGACGCCACCGCCCTGGCCATCGCCTGCGAGGATGCTGCCCGTGCTACCGACCCGCGCATCGTCAATTCTGAGGGAGCCAGCCTCTCGACCCATTCTGGCCTGAAGATTTACGGCAACAGCCATGGCTTCATCGGCGGCTATCCGAGCACTCGCCATGGCATGAGTTGCGCCGTGGTTGCCAGTCAGGACGACAGCATGCAGCGCGATTACTGGTGGACCAGCGCGCGCGCAGCCAACGAGTTACAAGCCGCCACCGAGGTGGGCCGTGAGGCGGCACGGCGCACGGTCGCGCGTCTTGGGGGGCGACGGCTCGGCACGCGCAAGGCGCCGGTGCTTTTTCGCGCCGACCTGGCTTCCAGCCTGCTGCGTGCTCTGGCCGGGGCCATTAACGGCGGAAATCTCTATCGTAAATCGAGCTTCCTGCTCGACCAGCTCGGCAAGCGGATTTTCCCACCCTGGGTGGAAATTTTTGAACAGCCGCATCTGCCCCGCGGCCTTGCCAGTGCGCCCTTCGATGGCGACGGACTGGCCACCCAGGCGAAGCACTTTGTCAGCGGTGGTGAACTCAAAAGCTATGTGCTCGACCACTACTCCGCCTGCCGTCTGGGTCTGACCAGCACCGCCAATGCGGGTGGACCGCGCAATCTCGCCATCACCATGGGCGAACTTGACCGCAAGGCCATGCTGCGCGAACTCGGGACCGGCTTGTTCGTCACCGAGCTGATGGGGCAGGGGGTCAACATGGTTACCGGAGACTATTCGCGTGGTGCCTCTGGCTTTTGGGTTGAGAACGGCGAGATCCAGCACCCGGTCGAAGAAGTGACCATCGCCGGCAACCTCAAAACCATGTTCGAGAACCTGGTTGCGGTCGGCAACGACTGCGACTACCCCGGCAGCACTCGCACCGGCTCCTGGCTCGTTGAGCGCATGACCATCGCCGGCGATTGAGGGGTGAGCAGAGTCTCGCTTAGTCGGGGTCCGTCACTGCGGGCATGAAGTGCAGCGAAACTGAATTAATGCAATAGCGCTGTCCTGTCGGTGCCGGGCCATCCGGGAACAGATGTCCGAGATGGGAGCCGCAGCGCTGGCAATGGACCTCGGTGCGAAGCATCCCGTGGCTGCGATCCTCGCGCGCAGCCACGGCGTTTGGATCGATGGCGTCAAAAAAGCTCGGCCAGCCGGTGCCGGAGTCAAACTTTTGTGTTGAATCAAACAGCGGTTCGCCACAGGCGACACAGGCGTAGCGACCGGCATCCTTTTTGTCCCAGTAGGCGCCCGTAAATGCAGGTTCCGTACCCTGCTTCCGGCATACCCGGAACTGCTCTGGCGTCAGTTCCTCCCGCCATTGGTCGTCAGTCTTCTCGATGTTATCGCTCATCGAAGGGGTCTCCCGTGGTGGTGCGATGAACAGCTCGGCACTCCAAAGCCTGTGCAAGGGTCTTGGGTAAAGAGATGGGTTTTTGTCGCTTGGGGTCGATGCAACAATGCCGGGTCAAGCCGGTCGCGGCAAGCTTGTTGCTGTCATTCAGACAGCGGTAGGCGAGGGTGAAACGGGTCGCTTCGCGCTGGCTCAGAGCGAGCTGAACGCGGATGCGCTCGCCATGGTGCATCGGGGCGCGGTAGTCGGCCTCGGCATGGATCAGTGGTAGCAGGATCTCGCCCTCGCGGATGAGCATATCAACCGGGAAGCCGAGTGCTTCCATCCAAAGTTCGTAGGCATCGTGCAGGTGTCGAAACAGATGGCCGAAAAATAGCCGGCGTGCAGCGTCCGTGTCGTGCAATGCGACGCGAAACTGGTATTCAAACGGCTCGCAACCCACTGAGCTGTCAGGCTGGACTTGGGTGGAGACTGGCATTAGCAGGCGGCATCCGTCGGCTCGATGCGATCAACATCGACCGCAACTGTGAGTTCATGCTCGCCACCCCCGTAGAAGACGCCGCGCACCGGGGTGACGTCCTGGTAGTCGCGCCCGATGGCGGTGGTGATGTGTTGCTCGCCGATCAGGCTGTCGTTGGTGGGGTCGAAATCCACCCAGCCATGACCGGGCACGAAGAGCGAGAACCAGGCGTGGGAGGCGTCAGCACCGCGCAGTTTGGGCTGTCCGGGTGGTGGCAGGGTTTCGAGATAGCCGCTGACATAACGCGCGGGCAGACCCAGACCCCGAAGCGCGGCTATGCCCAGATGGGCAAAGTCCTGACAGACCCCGCGGCGGTGGGTGAGTACCTCGCTGATGGGCGTGGCGATGGTGGTGAAGCTCGGATCATACTCGAAGTCGCTAAAGATGCGATTCACCAACTCGCGCGTGGCCTCGAACAGCGGGCGACCGGGCGGAAAGCTCGCCTGCGCAAAGGCGACCGCATCCGGCTGCTGTGGAACGGCGGGCGAGGGCAGGGTGAAGGCTCGCGCCGCCAGATGCTCGGCGTCCGAGTTTTCTCGCAGTCGCTCGGGCACGCTGTCCCACGGCGGGTCGGCGTTCGCGGCGGGCACTGGCGGGATGGCGATCTCCACTTCGCTCGCGGCGCTGATCTCGAGCATCGAGTGGGACTGCTGTAGTGAGAAGTAGCTGACTCTGTTGCCAAAAAAGTCTTGATGTTCGCGTGTGACCGTGGGCCAGGGCGTGACGCGCAGGCTGGTATTGATCACGCGCTGATGGTCCATGGACCTGGGTTTGAGATGAGCGATACTGTGGCACAGGGAGACAGGCGCCGCATAGGCATAGCGGGTGACATGACTGACGCGGTATTTCATGTGCGGCTCCCGTCTGTGGGTGGTTCGTAATTGCCGCGCGGGTCGATCAAATAATGCGGCTGCTCTTCGTGGCGGAAGTATTGCGCCGTGAGCGCGTTGGAGAGTCCCGCCAGGCCGTTTTCGATGCCAGTCAGCAAGCGATAGAGCGCATCGCGCTGGGGCTGGACGTTATCTGCCGCTGGCGCGGCCTGGCTGAGTTGGTCGAGTTCGGCCAGGCGCAGGTCGGTGACCAGGCGCAGCATGATTTTCTGCGCCTGACTGCGCTCGGGCTGGTTCTGGGTGCGCGGCATGTCATCGACAAGCTTTTGTAGTTGCACCAGCTGAAAGGCCAGGGAGCGCGGATTGGTCTCGTCCTGACACACCAGGTCAAGCAGTGCTCCAACCCGGGTGCCAGCGCGGTAGCGGCGGCGGTAGGTGATCAGGCTGTCGGTCACGCCCAGCACGGCCTCAATGGCCAGGGTTTCGTCCGGTTCGCCACTCACGGGCACCAGGGTGGCGCGCAGCAGAGCGGCGATGTCGCGGCCACGTTCGAGCCGACGACCGGCCTCCAGAAAGTGCCAGCCTTCGTTGTGGGTCATGTTCTCGTTGGTCAACGCGGCAAAGGCGACCAGGAAGGTGACCAGTGGGTCGAGCACATCCAGCACGCCATTCAGGGCCTGGGGTTGATGTTCAGTGAGTGCGTGCAGGCTTTTTTCAATGGCGTTGACCACCCGCCAAGTGTCGTTCGACAGCCGATCACGCACCGACCAGGCAGCCTGTCCCAGCGCTTGCAGGGTTTGCGGCAGTGCGCCGGCGCGCTCGGCATTGGTGATGAGGGAGAGCATTTCCTCAGTGGGTTGGGCCAGACGCTGTTCGGCGCCGTCGCCGACAAATCCTGGATAGGTCTGGCTTTGGTAGGTGAGTGCCTGTAGCAGCAGGTTCAGGCAGCAGGAGTTGTTGACCTCGGGCTCGAAATTGAATCTGTCCCCGAGCTTAATCAATGTGACCCGCAGCAGCCGAACCAGCCCCTCGGCGCGCTCGGTGTAGCGGCCAATCCAGAACAGATTGTCCGCCACCCGGCTCGAGACCTCGCTTTCCTGCACAATGGCCGGCGCGCCGCGCTCGCCCGGCACCACCAGGCTTTCCTGGCGCTCGGGCTCGGTGGCCAGTACCCAGGTGTCCTTGCCGAGCCCACCGAGCTGGTTGGAGACAATGGGCGTGCTCTGGTTCAGCGCGACCCGGCTCAGGCCGCCGGGCATCACTACATAGCCGTCCTGATCGGCCACCAGGAAACTGCGCAGGACAAAGGGGCGCGGTTGCAGACGCCCCTCAATATAGGCCGGCGTGGTGGAGGGTTTGGTGACCTCCTGGCCAACGAAAAACGCGGGCTCGGCGCGAATGGTGGTGATCAGCGCAGCGCGCTCAGGGCCAGAAAGATCTTTGCCCAGCCAGCTGCGCGGGCTGCCTAGACCGCCGGTCTGGCGGATGGCAAGCTGGCTGAGGTTGTCAATCACCTGCTTTTGCGCCTCGGGATCGCCGCACCACCAGGTGCCCCGCTGCGGCAGCTGTAGCTCCTCGCCGAGCAGATGCTGGCATAGCCGTGGCAGCAGGGAGAACAGGCCGGGATGCTCCAGCACACCGCTGCCAAGTGCGTTGGCGACGGTTAAATTGCCGGCGCGCACGGCTGCAAGAACACCGGGCACGCCGAGCAGAGAATCCTCGCGCAGCTCGAGCGGATCGCACCAGAGATCATCAACTCGCCGGATCAGGGCATCGATGCGTTCCAAGCGACCCAGGGTGCGCAGCCAGAGCGCGCCGTCACGCACCGACAGATCGCTGCCCTGCACCAGGCCGTAGCCGAGATAGTTCGCCAGATAGGCGTGCTCGAAGTAGGCCTCGTTGCTCGGCCCGGGGGTCATGAGCGCAATGCGCGCCTCGTCCGGCTCCCCCGGTGCCAGCCGGCCGAGTGCGCGGCGCACGGCGCGGAAAAAGCCGGCCAGCCGATGCACATGGGAGTCGCGGAACAGGCTCGGTAGCACGCGCGAGAGCACCACGCGATTTTCCAACGCATAGCCGGCGCCGGATGGGCTCTGGGCGCGATCATCGAGCACATACCAGCGCCCCTGGCCGTCGCGGGTCAGATCGGCGCCATAGAGCACCAGCGGCTGGTTGTCGGCAACCTCTGCGCCGACACAGGGCAGCAGATAGCCGGGGTAGCCGTCGATCAGCTCGGGCGGAATCAGTCCTTTGCGCACCAGTTGGCGCGGTCCGTGGAGATCGACCAGGATTTGGTTGAGCAGCTCGGCACGTTGGTTGAGTCCGCGCTCAAGATCGGCCCATTCGTCGCCGCGCACCAACAGCGGGATGGGGTCCAGCTCCCAGGGGCGCGACATCCCGCGCGGATCGCCGTAGACGTTGTAAGTGACGCCATTATCCCGCACCAGCCGGCGGGCCTCGCGCGAGCGCGCGGCGATACTGTTGGGTCCCAGGGTGCGCAGGGACTCGAGCAGATACTGCCAGTGCGGTCGCAGGCGACCATCGCCCGCGCGCATCTCGTCGAAGCTGCTTGGCAACGGCAGGTAATGATCGAGTAGATTTGACGGCTCGTTGGCGTCGCCGGCTGCTGAAGCCAAAGCCGTCGCGGTGACCGGATCGATTGCGGACATCTTAAATTTCTGGCCTTGGGGCGGCTGGTGGTCGGAGGCGATGGGGGAGGTCGGGGCGGCAGGGCGCTTGCGCCCTGGCCGCCAGGCCGGAAATGGGTGATGCTGCGACCCGGTTGGGCGTTGCGTTCAGTCCCTAGTGGATCCAGGGTGTTTAGTAGATCCAGGGGACGAATTTTCGCACTCTTTGGGCATAGCCGGGATAGTCCGAGTGGCGCTCGGTCAGCCAGGCTTCTTCCTTGCGCGCCTTATGATCGAAAAAGACAAAGCCGGCGATCAGTACCAGCAGATGCGACAGACTGAGATTGTAGAGCGTCCAGGCAAAGGCGGCAAAGAGCTGACTCGAGTAGAGCGGATGACGCACGATACTGTAAACCCCTGTCTGCACCAGTTGATTGTGATCAACCGGGTAGGGCAGGGGGGTCAGGTACTCGCGGATGTGCAGTGAACCGAAGCCGGCAAAGAGTATGGCCACCACAGCGGCGGGAATCACCAGCGGCAGCAACCAGGGCCGCAGGGTCGCCAGTAGCGCGCTATCGACGCCCGGATGCCAGGCTGGCATGATCGCAAAAATAAGTATCAGCGCGAACTGAATCGCCACCAGATACTCGCCACGATGGCCTTTCAGGCTCTGGCGCAGGCGGTCAACGAATGACGGAGGGTTGGATTCTTGAGACATGATCAGGAGGCGAACTCAGTGGTTTGGTCGGCAAAGAATGGGGCGCGAGCTGGCCCTGCCAGGGGCTTTTGTCAGTTCGGGGTAAGGCGCGCCGGGTCTCTGTCTGCCAGTTTTAGAATTGGATTTTTGTTCATTGTAGCCCTGTTGGCGAGGGAGGTTGGTATGGCGGATGAACGGGGGCCAAGCGCCGGGCTTTCCGGCGATGCACCAGAGGCTGGGCTCGAGCGGCCGGCACAAGGCTGGCTAATCGATGATTTTCGCGATGCCGGGCGCTCGCAACTCGGCACCTCCTGGCGCGTCGTCAGTGATCAGGTCATGGGCGGCGTCTCGAGTGCGCGCATGCATCGCATCCAGAGCGGCGACCGTGATGCTTTGTGCCTGGAAGGCGAGGTGAGCCTCGAGAACAACGGCGGCTTCGCCCAGATCAATCTGGATTTAGCCGCCGATGGTCCACTCGACGCCAGCGACTACTCAGGCATCTGGTTGGTCCAGCGCGGCAATGGCGCGGACTATAGCCTGCATCTTAAAACCTCCGCGACCCGCCTGCCCTGGCAGTCCTATCGTGCCGGTTTTACCAGTACCTCCGACTGGACTCTGGTGCGGCTGCCCTTCGCGGATTTCGCGCCGTATCGGATCGACCGCCCACTCGATCTGGCGCGGCTCAAACGGCTCGGGTTGGTTGCCATTGGCCGCGAGATGACCGCCGAGTTGTGTGTCGCCGAACTCGGATTTTATACCGAAACCCTTTGAGATTTCGGCTCGTTCTGGGTCGGGTGACGGCCACGGGGACGCCGTGAATACTTCCCTGTAGGCTTCCCGGCGGCGTCCTGCCGCCGAGACCCCGTGGCCGTCACCCGACCCAAAACCGAAAATCAGTTTGCGATTTGTATATCCTGAAAGAAAAGGAGGTGTTCAATGAAGGTTTGGAATCCACGGCAGTTGTTGCCGCTTGCTGCGCTCTTGATGCTATTTTCGCCCCTGTTGCCAGCGCAGGAACAGGACCCGATACCGGAGCTGACACCAGAGCCTGCACTGAAACCGAAACTGGAACAGGCACCTTGCGGCGGATCTTTCGCCGACTGGCGTCAGGGTGTCGCCGCCGAAGCCCGCGCTCAGGGCCGAAGCGAACAGGCGCTGGCGCGGCTTGCCGCCCTGTCGCCCGATCCCAAAGTGCTGGCGCATGACCGCTCTCAGGCAGTGTTCACCCAAGACTGGCTCACCTTCGCCGGGCGCATGGTCAATGGCTACCGCCTGCGCCTTGGGCGTGAGCATCTGCGCGATTGGGCCAGCACTTTTGCCGAGGCCCAGCAGCGTTACGGCGTGCCCGGGCCGGTCATCACCGCCTTCTGGGGGCTGGAAACCGACTACGGTCAGGTGCTCGGCGATTTCGACACTCTGCGCGCCCTGGCCACCTTGGCCCACGACTGTCGCCGCGCGGCCTTCTTCCGCCAGCAGCTTCTGGCGGCGCTGGAACTGCTCGATCATGGCGATCTGGCAGCGAATGAATTCAAAGGCGCCTGGGCGGGCGAGATCGGCCAGATTCAGCTGCTACCGTCCGATTATCTGCGCCTTGGAACCGACGGCAACGGGGATGGCCGCATCGATCTGCGCGCCACCAAGGCGGACGTGATACTGACCGCCGCGCGCCTGCTCCAAGACCTCGGCTGGCGCGCTGGCGAGCCCTGGCTCGAAGAAGTGCAAATCCCCGAGCAACTGCCCTGGGCCGAGGTCGGTCTCTACAACCGCCTGCCGCGCAGCCGTTGGGTTGAGCTTGGCGTGCGCACCGCCAGCGGCTCCCAACTGCTGGCCGATGGCTACGCAAGCCCCGAGTTACCCGCCGCGCTGCTGCTGCCGATGGGCCGCCACGGCCCGGCCTTTCTGGCCTATCCGAACATGGACGTCTTCCTGGAATGGAATCAGTCCCTGGTCTACGCCACCACTGCTGCTTACTTTGCAACCCGCCTGGACGGTGCCAGCAAGGTCAACCCGCGCGCACCGGACCCCGGCCTGTCAGGTGAGCAGATGAAGCAGCTACAGCAAACACTCAAAGACCTCGGTTACGATGTCGGCAAAATCGACGGCATTCTCGGCGCCAAAACTCGCGCAGCCGTCCGTGCCGAACAACTCCGCCGCAACATCCCAGCCGACGCCTGGCCAACGCCGGCGTTGCTTCAGGTGCTCTGATTGAGGATTTGATGAAATTAGAGTGGCGCCGACAACTCTCAACTAGCCCGCTGGCAGATCTCGCGCGCGGTGCCGCTGAAGATGACCTTATGCGCGGGCTCAAAGCTATACCAGTAAAGTAGGCCCCAGACCCCGGCGGGGTGCCAGTAAGCCGTCAGATTTAATCGGGTGCCACCGTCGGCGCGCGGTTCCAGCTCGAATTCCAGCATGCCGGCGCCTGGTGCTTTCATACCAAAGGCTAGGCTTAGGCGGCGTTCGGGCTCAAGGCCAATCACCTTCCAGGAGTCAATGCGGTCGCCGACGCGCAGCTCGCTTGGGTGGCGGCGTCCGCCGCGATGGCCGGGGCCGCCGGCGAGCCAGTCGAGCCGCTCGCGCAACTGCCACAGCCCATTGAGATAGTAATAGCCGGTCTCGCCACCAATGGCGGTCACGACGCGCCAGACGGCGGCCGGTGAGGCGCTGGTTTCGGCCGAGCCGCCGGCGCGTTTGGCATAGTAGGCATAGTCAATACGGTGATTGCGCACGGAAAAGGCTCCTTCAACCCAACGGGTGGTGATGCGATGCTCGCGCTCGGCGGCAAAGGCTGCCTCGACCGCTTCGCGAAAGCCGAGCAGCCGCTGCGGTACCAGGCGGCGCAGTTCGGCATCATCAGCGGTGAAATCGTGCTTTAGCCCTTCGATCAGGGCGCGCGCCACATTGATTGGCACCGAGGTGATCAGTCGCAGCCAGTAAGACGACAACTTGGGCGAGAGCACCGGCACCGGGATGATCAGTGGTGGTCGCCGTCCGCCGGCCTCGGCCAGAATGCGCATCATGTGCTGGTAGGTCAGGGTCTCGGGGCCGGCGGTGTCGTAGATGCCGCCGCCGGTCTCGGGCAGGCGCGCCAGCTCAACCAGATAGGTGAGCAGATTATCAAGCGCGATGGGCGGGGACTTGGCGCGCACCCAGCGCGGGGTAATCATGATCGGCAGGTGATAGACCAGATCGCGCATCACCTCAAAGGCCGCCGATCCGGGGCCGACGATGATGCCCGCGCGTACCTCGGTCACCGGGACGCTACCGCGCCGCAGCACATCGCCGGTGTCGCGGCGCGAGACGATATGTTCGCTTGCGGCATCCTCGGGCACCAGGCCGCCGAGATAAATAATGCGCTCTACGCTGGCCTCGGCGGCCGCAGTGGCAAAATTGCCGGCGGCTTCCAGATCGAGCTGCCCGAAGGATTTTCCGGCGCCCATGGAATGCACCAGATAATAGGCGATTTTCGCACCCGCGAGCGCGTCGCCAAGAGACTCGGGCTTGAGCGCATCGGCGCTGACAAACTCGGCCTGGTCCCAGCCGCGGGATTCTAGCGTGGCCTGATTGCGCGCGCTGGCACGCACCCGCATGCCTTGGGCAAGCAGCTTGGGCACCAGATGGCCGCCGATATAGCCGCTGGCGCCGAATACCAGGCACAAGCCGGGGTCTGCCCGTGCCGCCGCGCGCTCATTGGTTGTTTCTGCAAGGCTCTCGCTCATGGTCGATCCTCATTCGCGCAATGGCTTTGGTTGGTACCTTGCCATGGCGCGCGGCGCTTGGATAGTCCCGACAGGGCGGCCTATTGCCGACTGGCTCGGTTGCCGCGTGCTGGGGAGCCTTGAGTGATGATATGGTTGCTTCGACAGCCGGTCCTGACTCCCGGCGCGTTCTGGCGACAACTCAATCAGGAGCAGCCATGATGGCCAATGATGAAGTGACAGAGCGCCAACTTTGCTACCAGGGCCGGGTGGTGGATGTGTTTCGCGAGCGGGTGCGCCTGCCCAATGAGGCCCTGGTGGAGCTCGACATTGTCCGTCATCCTGGCGGCGCGGCGGCGGTGGCCTTGGATGATCAGGGCCGGGTTTGCCTGCTGCGGCAATATCGCCATGCCGCTGGCGGTTGGCTGTGGGAGTTGCCCGCCGGCAAGCTGGACCCGGGTGAGTCGCCGCGCACCACGGTCGAACGGGAGCTGATTGAGGAAGCCGGCATGGCGGCTGCGGATTGGGTGTCGCTTGGACGGCTGCACAGCTCGCCCGGGGTGCTGACCGAGGTGATTTATCTCTATCTAGCGCGCGCGCTTAGCCCACGTGCCATGTCCCATGAGCATGGCGAGCTGATCGAGGTGCATTGGGTCGCACTTGATACGGCGCTGGAGCGCTGTCAGTCCGGCGAGATCACCGATGCCAAAACCCTGATCGGGCTGTTTCGCGCCGCCGCTTTGCTAAAAGGTCCGCAGGCGCACAGCCTGGTGGTTGATAATGATTCGGCAACAGGAGAAACAGCATGAACATCCGCACCTCTCGTCGCGGCTGGGCCGGATGGCCCGGTCTGTTGGGGCTTTGTCTTGGCTTGCTGATGACGGCGTCCAGCATACCGCTGGCTAGGGCCGCTGACGGGCGCGACTTTGCCTACCTGCCGGTCTATTCCCAGCCGGCCGAAGATCTGCTCGAGGTGCTGCGCCCCATGGCCGGCGGTGGCTCGGTGATGGCGCATGGCAACCAGATTATCGTGCACGGCACCCAGGCGGAGATCGCGACGGTCAGCGAGGCGCTGGAGCGGCTCGACCAGCCGGCGCGGCGGCTGATGATCGAGGTGCGAGTGGCCGAGAATTCCGTCGGACAGCGCTCAGGCCAGCATCTCAGTGGCTCCTGGCAGCGCACCGATGGGCGCGATCAAGTCAGGATTAACGCCGGGGCGCGCGAGATTCACACCCAGCGTCAGGGCGATATGGTTCAGCGGGTGCAGACACTCGACGGCCGCCCGGCGCTGATCCGCACGGGCCAATGGCGCCCGGTCGCCAATGCGGTCGCCAATCCGGTCGGTGTCTTCGTCGAACAGGGGTATCAGTCGATCGATACCGGCTTCTACGCGCTGCCGCGCGCCCATGGCGATGAGGTCACGGTGGAACTCTATCAGCAGGACGAACAAGCTCTGCCGAATGGGCGCATGCGCGGCGGTTCGGCGCGGACCCAGGTGCGTGGCTATCTGGGCGAGTGGCTGGATGTTGGCGGCCAACAGCAGTTCGAGGAGGAAGGTGTCAGGCGCTGGTCGACCCAAAACCAAGGCGAGCGGCACCTGCAAATGCGGGTCCGTGCGCTCGATTGATGGCGGCTGGCAAGGACTCCTTCCGTGTCGCTCAGCCGCATCAGGGCCGGCGCGACAGATCCGTCATCGCCTGGTCATAGCGTTCGCCGAGTGTGTCGCGCAATCCGGCAGCTTTAGCGCCATCGCAGCCGCCGAGATCCCGCAACCGCGCGAGAAAATCGGCCTGCATGCGTGCTTGGGCATCGCGATAATAGCCCTCCGGAAAGTAGTCGTCCTGCACGTCGATCACCGTCAACCGATAGCGGCTGACCAATTCTTTGTTCAGGTTCTCACTGCGCCGGCCGGACTGATCCATGCGGCAGCGTCGGTTGTAAAAATCAAGCTCATAGGCGGCCTCGACCGCATTGACCAGCATGGCCTCGGTGTGTTCGTCAAGCGGCTCGGCGAATGCCGGCGCGGCCTGCATCAGCACCAGCAGCAGTGCAGCAGCGCACTTCCGGGGCGAAGAGGCATGTTCTGTGATCAGAGGGCGTGGAGTCTGCGGCATGAGGGTGAAAGTTCCGGGATGATCGCTGACGGATGGACGGATGCTTGCAGATAGACGCCTGCAATTGGCAGCGGCAGGTCGTAGATGGCAACTATACCTGAACAGCTCGCGCCCTAATACTGACTCCGCTACCCCTAACCAGGAAATACCCATGCACCGATTGTTCCCGCTGTTATTAACGACCCTGTTGGCCTTGGGACTGCCGATCCATGGCTTTGCGAGTGAGGCTCCGGCTCGTCGCGTCACCGTGCTTGCGGTTAACGACATCTACCGCATCGACGGCGTTGATGAGGGCGCTAGCGGCGGCATCGCGCGCATCCGTAGCCTGCGGCGGGAGCTTGAGCGGGAAGATCCCAGCCTGCTGGTGCTGCATGCCGGCGATCTGCTGTTTCCGTCGATGCTCAGCCGACGCTACAACGGCGCCCAGATGATTGACATGCTCAACCGTCTGGACGGCGACGCAGACGCCTTCGATGAGCGCCTGTTCGTGGTGTTCGGTAATCATGAGTTCGAGAAGTCCAAGGCCGAGCAGGCCCCGATTCTCGCCGCTCGGGTAGACGAGTCCCGCTTTACCTGGGTGAATTCCAATGTCCAGTTCGTCACTGGTGGCGAGGACGAGCCGGTTGTTTACGCACCCCATTTGCAGCGCGATGTGCTCGTTGACGTCAACGGGGTCAAGGTTGGACTCTTCGGCCTCACCACCGATGTCCTGGTGCCAGAGTATGTGAGCGCCATCGATGATCCGGTGGCGGTCGCGGAGGAGCGCAGCGCATCGCTGCGCGCTCGCGGCGCTGAGTTGGTGATCGGGCTCACGCATTTGGACATGGCCACCGACCGCCAGTTGCTGGAGCAGCTCGGCGAGCGTGGGCCGGACATCATCTTCGGCGGCCACGAGCACTTTCGCCAAAGCGCGGAGGTCGACGGGCGGCTGGTGGTCAAAGCCGACGCCGACGCCCGCACCGCAACTGTCGCCCGCATCGACGTGCCGGCATCCGGGCGGCCAGCGGTGACGTTCGAGTTCCGTCACCTGGATGAGACCATCCGCCCGGATGCGGAGACGCAAGCCTCCACCCGGCAGTGGATGTCGCGCTTTCAACAGGAGTTTTGTGCTGAGCAAAAGGACGCACCCAACTGTCTCACCCAACCCTTGGGACGCACTGCCGTCAAGCTGGTAGGCGAGGAGTTGCAGATCCGCAGCATCGAGACCAATCTCGGCAATTGGGTGGCGGACCAAGCCCTGGAGGCATTTCGCGACCAGGGTGCGCAGATTGCCCTGATCAACTCCGGCAGTCTGCGTCTGAATCAGGATCTACTTGCCGGCAGTGAGATTGCAAGGGCGCATCTCGCCGAACTGTTTGCCTTTCCGAGTCCGCTGTTCATGATTCGCATCTCCGGGGAGACCTTGCATCAGGTGCTGCGGAAGTCGATTGACGGTTGGCCAGGGCATGGCCGCTGGCTACAGGTAGCGGGCCTGGCATTCGTGCACGACAGCGTCGAAGGGCGAGTTGATGATTTGACCTTGCTTGGCCCAGAGGGGCCACGCGCGATTACCCCGGACGAGGAGTTACTGGTGGTCACCAGTGGTTTTCTGCTTGATCCGTCAATTGGCGATCAGGACGGATACCGGATGCTGAACAGGACACAGATCGTCGACACACAGGCCGCAGCGCCGGATCTGGTCAATCTGGTGGTGACGGCCTTGGTTGCGGCCAACGAGGCGGGCATCGATCCCGCAGTCGAAGGCCGCATTTGCAACCGTAACGCCGCGACCGAAGCCCCCTGTTTGGCAATCCAGCAAAGCGAGCGCTGAGGGGCAAGAACAATAATCACAAAACCAATTCTTTGTTGCGCCCTGTCATCGCCCGCCTGCTCAGGTTAAAACTGATTGGTTTTTTCCGGCTGATACTGCCAAATAAAGGTCAGTGTCTCGTTGTCCTCGTCGAAACCCAGTACCTCTATCTTGCCATAGTGCTGGCCGTCTGCGGTCAGAAAGCAATAACTGTGGCCCACCTTGATGTCAGAGGGTGATAGGGCGGGCTGATAACCCGTTTTCGGGGCTTCCTTGATCTCTGCGAGCGACATTTCACCCATGTCGACGACCCCAGCCTGACCTGTGAACTTCTTGGACAACTTGGTGTTGTTTGTTCCGATTCCATGGGGTAAATCGAGCATGAAATCGGTTTCTGCTGTCAGTTCTCCCCGCGATTTAGTGATCTTGCCGAGATGAAAACTGAATCCAGAATGCGACACGTCAAAGTCTTGCAACACAACCTCTTGGTCCGCAGCATTAACAGCGTTAAACAGACCAAGCAATACAAGTACCGCGAGCATTCGTGAAAAAGATTTGGAGAAACAGATCATAAGGTATCCTTAATTATTAATTGGGGGAGAAGACACACAAATAACGGCTAGCAGAGAAGGTCCTGCAAACGAATTAGGCAGGAATTGTTCTTGTTGAGTCTGTAGAGATACTACCACAACCAAGGATATCGCCGTTTGTTTTTTATTTCACTCCGGTGAAGGTTAATGCCAACATGGTGATGTCGTCCGATTGCTCAGCTCCGTCGGCAAATTCGGTGACAGATCGACTGACCTGCTCAATGATCATACCATTACCCATAACTATCCCCGACGCTGCGGTATGCCTCCAGCGCCATCACAAAATCGGGGATGCGCTGCAAGCCAATCCAGAGCGTCTTCGGCCCCGGAAACCCATCGGATTTGCGGTTGAGAAAGCCGCCGAGGCTGGCAACCATGCGCACGATGGTGTCGAGCGAAGGCGGCTGTTCGGGTGGTGCTTGGCGTTGGGTGACCAGATAAACCGCTTTCCATTCTTCTTCGGCAAAGACCGCATCGCAAGGCAACTCCGGGCATTCGCGCCCGAGCATGGTCAGATGCAACACCCGCCAGGCGATGATCATGTAGAAGGCGAGCGCCGGCTCGAGGCGTTCGCGGGTTTCTAACTGAAGCTCCTCAATGCGGCAGCCGCTTTTTAAAATTCGGAAAAAAATCTCCACTTGCCACCTGCAAAGATACCAGGAGAGCTTCTCGATGGCCTGCTCGGCGGTTTCTACCGCCATATTGGTCAGCAACAGCCAGTTAAGCGGTTCCTCGCCGGCGGGTGGATTGACCTCGGTGGCGAGCAAGGCCGTGACCGTGACATCGGCCAAGGTGCGATCCGGACGCCTAGGCGCCTTTAGGGTCACGCGCACCACCTTCACCTCCTGCTCGACCTGACGCGCCTTGGCCCCCTTGGTGGCGGGACGCTCGAAGGTGATCTCGGTGAGCACCGGGGCGGCGTCCAGGGCCTCATTGAGCTTTCTGCCATCGGCCAGGCAGCGGTCGCGATGCTGCACCCGCACCAGCCAATCCGCGCTGTTCTCAGGGATAGGGGCCTCGACGAACAGGTCGTAAATATCCCCCTCGCGATCAGCGATGTAGGTCAGGCGCGTGTCGGTCAGTGTCTCGGCCAGCTCATTGACACGCCCGTAGCCATCGACCCAGCGCACGCTCTCTTTCTCCTCCAGCGGGCGCAATGGGTCTTTGTCCTGGCCTAAGCTCCCGGGCTCGCGCGTGAAGGTGTGCAAGTCGAGCAACCCCAGTGCGACGCGCTCGGGCGTGAGCGCCAAGGTGGGATGGATGTACATCCCATAGCGGCTCTCAAAGTTCAGCGGCCCAAGACCGGCGATGCCTTTTTTGGTTGTATAGTCCAGCTCGCTGGTATCTTGAATGCAAAGCACCCGGGGATGTTCGCGCAGACGCGCTTGGGTGCAGGCGACATGGGGGGCGAGCACCTGCTTGGCGGTGGCCCGGTCATGATCGAAAAAACGATAGGCGGCACGGGTCTCATCCCAGCCGTTACAGGCCCCCGGAATGCTCTGTGTTGGCTTGGCGCCGAGGGTTTCGATCAACTGCTGGGCACGGTGATTGAGACGCCGATCACCCAGGGAGATGTCTTGGAGCTCGGATGCCAATTTGGATTCAGGCGCCATCATGCCACCACCCCCAGGGCGGTGCGGAAGTTGGCCGCCAGCGGATAGACATAGACCGCTTTGCGCGGCAGCGCGGCCTGATGGGTGCGGTCGGTTTTGCCCCGTCCGGTGGTCTCGCCGAGAGACTGCCAGTTGGCGGCACGATAACAGGTGCCCGCAAAGCGCGGGGTCTCGACGAAGGTCTCCAGCAGCACGACGCGCTCGCCGTAGCGGGCGGGGAAGTCGACGGCTACTTGTCGCGCGGCCACGGACAGGACCTTGGAGGCGAGGTGCTTGACCTGCACCCAGGGCAGGATGAGGAAGCGGGCGTTGTTGAGCACCCGCCCCAGCTGCGCTTGGCGCTGCGCGGGCGTCCAGCCAATCCAGCGGTCGCGGGCGGCGACTTTCCAGGCCGCCGCCCCAAAGCCGATGGCGCCGAGTAGGCCGCCATCCCACTGGATCAGGTAGCGCAGCTGCGCACCGGGCAGTGGGCTGTAGCCGAGGTAGTGATAGCATTCGATCAGGCTATTCCATAAGTGCGAGGTACGCCGGTCACTGACGGGCGCCAAGTGCAAGCCGCTGAGGGTGCGCAGCGGACCAGACACCGGGACCGGCTCGGGCCAGGTCTCGGGGCGCGCGAGGTATCGGCGCCCATTGCCATTGCCGCAGCTCGGCGGTGGGAGTTCGATAAGACCGGCGCGATGCAGACGCAGCAACCCCACGCGGGCACTCATGAGCTTTGGGCGGCCTTGGATATCGGTCCAGTCCAGCGCGCGACACACCCGCCGCGCGATCTCCGCGCGCAGCGGCGGCTGCGCCAGTGCGATTTCGTGGCGAATGCGCGCTAAGTCGGTTTCGTTGAAGGGGCGCCCACATAAGCGACTTGGAATGCCTTGGTCCATTGTCTTTCGTCCCGTCGGTGATGATGGGACGGCATCTCAGCAGATCTCGGTAGCTGTGTCCAGCCCTGGACGACGCTGGGGGCGGGGAGTTATGGGTAATGGTATGGCTCAATGATATCAGCAGCATTTTGTGTTTCTACCTGGGTCATAAAGTTGAGCAGTCGTGCATCGGAATAGAGTTCATCATTTATATTCATCGCTTCTGTGACGCCGTCGGTGTAGAGAAATATCGTGTCTCCTGGGGCCAGAGTCAGGTACTGAGTGGTGTATTCGATATCGGGCAAGGCGCCGGCAATCGGTTCGCCCATGGTTTTCAGGTAGGTCGTCACCCCCGCTTGTCTCAGAATGGGTGGATTGTGACCGGCGCAGCAGTAACTCACTTGGCCGGTACGAATGTCTAGAATAGCCAGAAACAATGTGACGAACATGCAGGATTCATTGTCCTCGGCCAGGTCATTATTGACCTTTTCAATAATCCGGTGAGGGTCGGAGTCTCGTTCAGCCATCACCTTGATCAGGGTCTTGGTGATGGCCATAAAGAAGGCTGCCGGTACACCTTTGCCAGAAACATCCCCGATGTTAAAACAGACGTGGTGCGGATCAATAAAAAAGAAGTCGTAAAGATCGCCACCCACTTCTTTGGCTGACTTGAGGCTGGCAAAAATATCAAATTCCTCATACTCGGAAAACGCTGGAAAGAGTTTCGGCAGGATGCCCATCTGAATGTCACGGGCGATCCGTAATTCTGACTCTATCCGCTCTTTGTGAATTGTGGTTTGTTCCAGATTAGCGACATAGGCATGTAGCGACTTCTGCATGGTATTCAAGGAGTCAGTCAGTTGGCCCACTTCATCTTTAGATTGCGCGGATGGTAGAGTCGCGTAAAGATTGCCTCCAGCAATTTCAAGTGCACCATCTGAAAGAGTCCGAATGGGCTGGGTAATGCGTCTGGAAATCCATAACACGGCCAGGGTGAGTACGACAAAACCGGCAAGACCGATTAGTAGCGTATTGCGCGTTAATTCGTGTACGTGAGTTAAAACCTCATTGGTCGGGAAGAGAAACCCAAGCGACCAGCCGCCAATGGGCAAAGGCATATAGAACAAAAAGCTTTCTTTTTTGTCACGGAAGCTCGGACGCACAATGAAATCCGTCTTGCCGGCAATCATATTGCGGCCGATCTCAGTCAACTCTTCACTCTGCAACCTGTCGGCGAGTGAAAAAATCGTTTCATTTGATACCAATTGCTGGACCGGATGGTAGATAAAGGTCCCGGAAGCGCTGAGGATTAAAGTGTAGCCGGTTTGGTAAAGCTTGAAGCCCGACATCATCTCCTGCAACCAATCAAGGGTGATATCCGCGGTAACGACACCGGCGAAATGCGTGCCTCCCTTATCTGCACGATAAAAGGGGACTGAATAGGTGACCATGAGCGACTTAGAGCCGACGGTGTCGTAATAGGGTTCTGACCAGACTGGTACCCCCTTTTCTTTACAAACTTTATACCAGTGTAGCTCAAAATAGTTTTCATCAGGACCGCCGATCATAATGCTTTTAATTTCATCCTGATCGCGGTAGCTGTAAGGGGAAAAAAACCGCTTATCCTTGGATAATTCGTATGGCTCAAAGGCGATGGCCATGCCGAAAAGATCCTGGTTGTTATTCACCACACGCTGAGGCAGCAAGCTGATTTCTTCACTCCTCAGCGAGCTGTCTTCCATTGCCAGGGCAATGTTTTGTGCCGCTTGCTCGACAGGCTTAATTAGTGCGGCAATTCTGTTGGCGGCCTCTCTGCCAAGGGTCCGGCTGCGCTCTTCTGCTTGTTCGACAATAACGTGTTTCGAGAACAGGTAGGTGTTGGTCAATACTGCCCCAAGAATCAGGGCTGAAACACCAAGCACAAGAACTGTCAACTTAAGGCCTAAACTTTTAGAGATCATCGTTATGGACTGCTGTAGAGAGTGTCATCGTCATCACCTCAGAAGGTGTGCTTCGCAGCGGTGGTCGGTCAGTTTGATCATTCAGTCGATTTAACAATATACGAAGTGATGCTTTGCATCTAGCTTTTTGGCGGGAATGTTCTATCCTTGGCCTGTTCGGCACAAGTAGGCTGCTGCGTCCTGATAGAGTCAAGCAGTCCTGGTTCTGCTCCTCGCCAGAATCGCCGCTTCGGGTTGGGAAACGATTTTCAAATACGGGAGAACACGATGAAAGAACAATCCACACAGTACCAGCAGCTGATAAATAAGTGCTGGGCCGACGAGGCCTTCAAGCAGCGGCTCCTGGCAAAGCCGGCTGAGACGCTCAAAGACGAGGGGTTTGAGCTGCCCGAGGGAGTTCAAGTTCAGGTCGTGGAAAACACCGCGCAGGTCTTGAACCTCGTTATCCCCATCCGGCCTACAGAACTCGCAGATGATGAGTTGGCTGGTCTGGCGGCAGGTCAAGGGTCTGAGAGCGCGATTCCATTGGCTTTGAATGCGGGTTTTGCGATATAGGGATTTTCAATGGTATGGAGCGAAGCCGTTGCTCGATACTATCTTCTTGACGCTGGCATTATCCTTGGCGGATCGGATGCATGGGGGCTGTGCCGCGTCCTGATCTGATCACGCGGTCAGGGTTCTGCTCCTCGCCGTTACCGCAGCGAATGACCCGAAAGGTCATCATCAACTACTGGAGAACATCATGAACGACCAACTCAAACAGTATCAGCAACTCATCAAAAAGTGCTGGACTGACGAGCCCTTCAAGCAGCGGCTGTTGGCCGATCCGGCCGGGACGCTTAAGGCGGAGGGTATTAATGTGCCCGAGGGAACTCGGATTCAGGTGTTGGAAAATACCGCGCAGGTCATGAATCTGGTCATTCCTGCCTGCCCAACGGATGTACCTGACAACGCGTTGGAGGCGGTGGCGGGTGGCTTTATGACTCGTTGACTGCGGGGGAGAGGGTAGGTCGGGTTCTGATCTGTTCAGGCGGTCCGGGTCCGGTCCCCTGCTCCTCGCCCGAAACGCCGCAGGTGATCTGAGGGGGCACCATCAACCACTGGAGAACACCCTGGGTAGATATGGAGATAAGTTGTTTTAGTTTGAAGGGGGATATGGACGTGATGTAAATGTCGAGGTGTCAGCGCGCAAGGGCGGGCGCAGATAGGGCCACAGAACCCGGCTTTCCTTGAACCGGTGACACCCCATCCGCGTGGAGCCGGAGGCCGTTCAGCGTTGGCGGATACTGTTGCCGGTGAGGTGAAGCCGTTTCGTGCTGTGACCCAGACCCAGGTGAATCGCCCATTGGTTCAGACTCGGATGAGCCTGCCGCGCAGCTCTCCGTATGGAACGTCCGCTGAAGGAGGCGTTGTCATTACTCGCTGGCGCCGGTTGAACATCCGCACCTGGCCGTAATGTAGCGCTCAACATAATGGCCGAGTGCGGTCGCCAGGAGTTGTCAAAGAGTCAAAGTCTGCAGGCAAGTAAGCGCCAAGTATGATGAGCGATGCGGGCTAGCGCATCTCCCGCAAGAGGTGTTTAGGCAAAAATGTCATGAAAAACCAGACGCGTACCCGATGAATCACAGCATGAAACCAACCTCTTTGCTCTATGGGCTTGAAGATCGTCCACCCTTGTTGATCAACGCATTTCTTGGTTTGCAACATTTCAGCATCATAGCCATTTCCTTTGTACTTCCCATTCTCCTTATCCACGAAGGCGGCGGCACCACCGATCAGGCTGCCTTTGTTATCAGCATGTCTATGCTTGCAGGGGGCATCGGCGTCATTGTTCAATCTTTACGTAAAGGTCCGGTGGGATCAGGCTATCTCTGTCCGCAGTTATGCGGCCCGTCCTATCTGGCTGCGTCCTTTCTTTGTATGAAAACCGGCGGCCTGCCGCTCGTCTTTGGCATGACCGCTTTTGCCGGAGTAATCGAAGCACTTTTCTCCCGCGCAATACACAAGCTCCGTGTGCTCTTTCCCACCGAAGTGACCGGACTTATCGTGGCTATGGTTGGCATAACGGTCGTCAAAATGAGTGGGCAGAATTTCCTCGACCTCGATCCATCCGGTGCAATCAATGGTCAAGGGGCAATGATTGGTGGTATCACCCTTGCAATCATGGTCGGCCTTAATGTTTGGACACAGGGGAAGGTGAAGCTGTTCTGTGCCCTCATAGGCATGGTGGCTGGTTATACAGCAGCCATGCTTTTCGGCGCATTAACAGTCCAAGAGATTAGCCATGCCATGTCACGTCCGGTTATCTGGTTTCCATTCTCCATCCACCCAGGTTGGGCCTTCGATGTAAATATGGTTCTGCCCATAATTATCGCGATGGTCTGCTCCAGCCTCAAGAGTGTTGGAGATATAACCACCTGCCAAAAAATCAATGATACTCAATGGAAACGTCCAGACATGGACAACATTCAAAAAGGCATCCTAGCTGATGCGGTGGGATGTTTCTCGGCGGGCGTATTCGGCGGATTTGGTCAATCGACATCCTCCACCAATATTGGTCTAACCATTGCCACTGGAGCCACCAGCCGCGCCATTGCCTGGAGTACTGGGATAGTTCTCATCATGCTGGCATTTTGTCCAAAGATCACCGGAATTTTTGCGATCATGCCGCGTCCCGTGGTGGGTGCAACTCTTGTATTCGCACTCGGCTTTATGATTGTGGCAGGTATTCAGATTATCATGTCCAGAATGCTCGATGGCAGGAAAACATTTATCATCGGCCTGTCCATAATTTGCGGTCTAACGGTAGATCTATTGCCTCAAGCGTTCGCGGACCTGCATCCTATCCTCAGGGCCATCTTCTCTTCCTCGCTTTCCGCAGCTACAATCTCAGCTCTCGTCCTTAACCTGATCTTCCGCATTGGCATCAAAGCAAAAGCCTCTCTCAAGCTTGAGTCAGACACGCATTACCATCAGGCTATTGCCACTTTTATGGAAAAGCAGGGCGGCGCCTGGGCGGCCCGTCCTGAAGTGATTAAGAAGGCCACCGCCGCCACCATCGAGTATGTTGAGGCCCTTGGATATCTCGAGACAGTCTCCTCCGTTACTGACATTGAGGCTTCTTTTGATGAGTACAATCTTGATATCTGCATTACCCATCTTGGAAATGCACCAGGGCTTCCGGAAACAGCTCCGTCGATGGGTGAGATTGTTGAATCCGATGGTGCGCGTCAACTAGCTGGCTTCCTCGTCCGCTCATGGGCAGACAAAGTTGTAACCAAATGCGTGGGAGAAGAGACGCAAACAAGGCTGCACTTTAAACACTAATACCCAGCAGAGAATTTCCTAAAATTCTAATGGATACCTAGGGTCTTCTATAGGAGAACACTATGAATGACCAAGCCAAACAGTATCAGCAACTCATCAATAAGTGCTGGGCCGACGAGGCCTTCAAGCAGCGGCTCCTGGCCAACCCGGCCAAGACACTCAAAGACGAGGGGGGGGAGGTGCCCGAAGGCATCCGGATTCAGGTAGTGGAAAACACCGCGGAGGTCTTGAATCTGGTGATTCCGATTAGGCCAACAGAATTATCTGATGAGGGGTTGGGCGGCGTAAGTGGTGGGATTGTTGGTGGCGGCATGGTATGCCCGACCGACCGCAGACCTGGCGTGCGTGGGTGAAACGCATGTGGGAGAGAGCGAGACAGCGATGCAGAACGCGCCGAGCTTTAGCCTGGTGGCACCCACCCGCGCGCAGCCGGAGGCCGCTCAGCGCGGGCGGATACGATTGCCGGTGAGGTGAAGTCGTTTTAGCACGGTGACCCAGACCCTGGTGAATCGTCCCTTGGTGCTGACGTGGCCGCGCAGCCCGCCATGCAGCCATCGATACCAACGCCACACGGTCTGCCGCAGCCGATAGAGATCGGCTCCTTGCTCATGAAGCCGACGCGCACGGGTGATGAGTCGGTCGATGGACTGCTGGGCGGGCCGCAGTTTCCGGCCCGGTCGGAAGCGATACCCCAGGAAATCGAACCCCCTAGCAGTTTTACCGATGAAACTCCAGTGAGAGAGAACGACCAGCAAGGATAGCCATTTTAGTTGTCTGACCACTGCGAAGCGGGCATGCTAACTGGGCCAGCGCGCCGCTGCTGAACGGGATGTTTGCCTCCAGGGTGGGGAATTCCATGACGGCGCGTTACTCAACTCACGAATGTCTATCGGAGAACACCATGAACGACCAATCCAACCAATACCAACAACTCATTGCCAAGTGCTGGGCGGATGAGGCCTTCAAGCAGCGGCTTCTGGCCGATCCGGCAGGAACCTTGAAAGCGGAGGGCGTCGCGGTTCCTGATGGCGTGAAGATCAATGCCTTAGAAAACACCGCGCAGGTCTTGAATCTGGTGATTCCTGCCCGGCGGACGGATTTAGCGGATGAAGAGTTGAGCGGCACGGCGGGAGGTACAGGATATACTTGATTTAAAAATATAGAGGAAAATCAGAACAATAGTTATTTTAGATAACAAAGAATGAATCACCGGTAAATGGTAATTTTGTTTAAATGAGTTGAACAAGATAGATCCACGCGCGGCGGGGAAGCCAGGGCGCAGAACGCGCCTGGCTGTGGTCAAGCGACACCCTACCGTGCGCGGCCGGAGGCCGCTCAGCGCGGGCGGATACGGTTGCCGGTGAGGTGAAGTCGTTTTAGAACGGTGACCCAGACCCTGAGGAATCGCTGTTTGGTGCTGACTCGCCCGCGCAGCCCGCCATGCAGCCATCGATACTAACGCCACATGGTCTGCCGAAGCCGATAGAGAGGGGCTCCTTGCTCATGAAGCCGGCGTGCACGAGTGGTGAGTCGGTCGATGGACTGCTGGGCGGGCCGCAGTTTCCGGCCCGGTCGGAAGCGATACCCCAGGAAATCGAACCCCCTAGCAGTTTTACCGATGAAACTCCAGTGAGAGAGAACGACCAGCAAGGATAGCCATTTTAGTTGTCTGACCACTGCGAAGCGGGCATGCTAACTGGGCCAGCGCGCCGCTGCTGAACGGGATGTTTGCCTCCAGGGTGGGAAATTCCATGACGGCGCGTTACTCAACTCACGAATGTCTAACTGAGAACACCATGAACGACCAAGCCAAACAGTATCAGCAACTCATTGCCAAGTGCTGGGCCGACGAGGCCTTCAAGCAGCGGCTTCTGGCCGATCCGGCAGGAACCCTGAAAGCGGAGGGCGTCGTGGTTCCTGATGGCGTGAAGGTCAATGCCTTAGAAAACACCGCGCAGGTCTTGAATCTGGTGATTCCTGCCCGGCCGACGGATTTAGCGGATGAAGATCTCTCAGAGGTGTCGGCGGGAGCGTTGTTGATACGGCCCTTTGTGCATCAAAATTTTACTATATTTATGTAGATGCGGATGTTGATCCACGCGCGGCGGGGAAGCCAGGGGCAGAACGCGCCTGGCTGTGTTCCAGCGACACCCCAACCGTGCGCGGCCGGAGGCCGCTCAGCGCGGGCGGATACGGTTGCCGGTGAGGTGAAGCTGTTTCAGTATCAAGACCCAGACCCTGGTGAATCGCCCCTTGGTGCTGACCCGGCCGCGTAGCCCGCCATGCAGCCATCGATACCAACGCCACATGGTCTGCCGGAGCCGATAGAGAGCGGCTCCTTGCTCATGAAGCCGACGCGCGCGGGTGGTGAGTCGGTCGATGGACTGCTGGGCGGGCCGCCGTTTCCGGCCCGGTCGGAAGCGATATCCCAGGAAATCGAACCCTCTGGCGGTTTTGCCGATAAAGCGCTTGTCCGGATGGACGCTGAGCCTCAGCGCCGCGAGCACAGAGTGCACACCATAGATGCCAACACCACATGGTCAGCCGGAGTCGATTCGGAGCCTTTTGCCGCCGCTTCGGGAACTGGCAACTATTCGAATACTCAGGTGGGTGATTTCACCCTGGCATCCCGAGCAAACTGACCATGCTATTTCGTCCGCAGGTTCTCGCAAAAGTCACCGATCCCGATCAACTCGATCAGCTTCTGAGCGTCGTCCGCCCTCGGCATGTGCTGGGGTTCGGCGTTGTTGCTGCTGTTATGGTCGCGGGCTTGATCTGGAGCATCCTGTCCACGGCGCCGGTGATTGTCGGTGGCCCTGGCGTTTTGCTCTCGTCCGCTGGTGTGGCGGCGGTGACCGCCCAGGGCAGCGGGCATATTGACGCGATTTTGGTTCAGCCTGGTGATGCGGTCACTCTGGGCCAACCAATCGCCAGAATTCGCCAGCCCGAGCGGCTTGATGAGCTTGAGGCGGCAGAGGATGAGGCCCGCGATGTCAATGATCGGTATGAGCTTCTGCAAACCGAGTTTGCGGCCCAGGATCAACTCCAGACGGACTTGATGGCGCGTCTGCGCGCGGCGGATGCGGAGCGCATTGCGACTCTGGAGAAGCAGCGTGCGGTGCTGGCCAAGCGCAGTGAGGGTGAGGCCAGGTTGCAGGGTAAGGGCATGGTGAGTGCGGTCAATCAGTTCGAGACGGCGCAGCTCTTGGCTCAGGTGGAGCATGAAATCGCGACCGCGCGGAATCGCATGGTCGAGACGTCGCTGCAGCAGGAGCAGGACGCGGCTCGGCGACACCAGGAACTGGCGGAGCTGCGTATCCAGTCACTGAATCTGCGCCGTCGCGCCGCCAATCTGCGCCGAGAGTATGATCGGGACGGTCAAGTGCTCGCCACCGCGACGGGGGACCTCGCCGAACTGGGCGTTGATGTGAACGATCCCGTCACTCCCGGACAGGTCATTGCACGGCTGTTGGTCGATGGCGCGGAGGAGGCACCGCTGACCGCCGTTGCCTATTTGCCGGCTGGCGACGGAAAAAAGGTCAAAATCGACATGCCGGCGCGGGTTTCGCCCTCGACGGTGAAGGTGGAGCTTGACGGCTATATTCATGGCCGTGTGATTCGGGTCGCGGAACTGCCTTCTAGTCGCGAAGGCTTGATGCGCCGCCTCAAGAATGCCGTGTTTGTGGATGAGATTCTCAGCTCTGGCACCCCATTCGAGGTAGAGGTAGAGTTGCAGCGCGATGCAACGACACCTAGCGGGTACGCATGGACTTCCGGCCAAGGCCCTGACATCCCGATTGAACCCGGAACCTTGGCCCGTTCCGAGGTGGTGGTGGAGCGTATTCATCTGATCAGCCTCTTGTTCCCGGCGATGGAATACGTCTACGGCTGGTTCCGCGCGCTATGAGCGCCCGCAAGCCGGTGGTTGGTGTGGTGCGCACGCCCACCATCCTGCAAATGGAGGCCCTGGAGTGCGGCGCTGCCGCCCTGGCCATGGTGTTGGCGCATTATGGGCGCTGGGAGCCGCTGGAGAAGTTGCGGCTGTTATGCGGGGTCTCGCGAGACGGCAGTAAGGCGATCAATCTCGTTAAGGCGGCCCGCGTTCTTGGATTGAAGGCGAGCGGCAAACGCCTGGAGCCGGACGATCTGGCCAGCTTGCCGGTGCCGGCCATTTTGTTTGTCGGCATGAACCACTTTGTAGTGTTCGAGGGGGTGAGCAAAGGGAAGTTTCAGCTCAATGACCCCGCGGCCGGTCGGCGGCTGCTAACAGCCAAAGAATTCGACGAACTCTTTACCGGCTTGGTGCTGGCATTCGAGCCGACCGACGCCTTTCAGCCGGGTGGCACAGCGCCATCTATCCTGCCCAGCCTGTGGGCGATGGCTCGACAGTCGCTCTGGCCGCTGGGCCTGTTGGCCTTGGCAGGTCTGCTGCTGGCTGTTTTCAGCATCCTGATGCCGGGGCTGCAGCAGATCTATATTGATCGCATCCTGATCGAGCAGCTGGACAATTGGGTCTATCCCCTGGCGATCATTCTGGCGGTGATCGCGCCGGTGATGGCCTTTCTCACCTGGCTGCATGCCCGACTCATTGCCGCGCTCAACGCCAAACTCTCCATCGTCTTGACTAGCCGACTGGCCTGGCGCGTGTTGCGTCTTCCGGTGCTGTTTTTTGGTCAGCGCTACGCGGGCATGATCAGCGCTCGGGTGGGGTTGGCAGATCAGCTGGTGCTCACCCTGACCCAGAGCCTGTCCCAGGTGCTGAGCAATGTGGCACTCGTGCTGCTGCTCACGCTGCTGATGTTGCAGTACAGCGTCTCCCTGACGCTGATCGTCATCGGCATGAATCTATTCAACGCGCTGCTTTTCCAACGCCTGCGCAAGAGTCTGGGGGAAGCCTCGGAGAAGGTCGCCATGCAGACCGTAAAGATGGGTGGCAAGGTGATGCAAGGGGTGCGCATGATGGAAACCCTGAAATCCACCGGCACCGATGATCTGTTTTTCTCGCAGTGGTCTGGGCTGCAGGTGCTCTACATTAACGCGCAGCAAGCGATTGCCAAGCGCGAGGCGCTGATTGCGGGACTGCAAACCTGGTTGGCGAGTCTGACGGCGGCGCTGGTGCTGGTGGTGGGGGGCTACTACACCATGACGGAGCAGTTCTCCATCGGCATGCTGGTGGCGTTTTCCGTCATCACTGTGCTGTTCAATCAGCCGGTGACTGTGTTAGTGAGCTTGGCTGGCATGCTGCAACAGACCCAGGGCGCCATTGCCCAATTGGACGACACCCTGGGCTATCCCCTAGCGCGGGAATTTGATGAGCTTGAGACGGACACCAAGACGAACTTCGCCGAAGCGTCCCAGCGGCCCACAACGGCGCCGTTACGCCGGTTGAGCGGGCAAGTGCGCCTTGAGGCCATCTCCTTTGGCTATGCCCCGCTTGATCCGCCGCTGATTCGGGATTTTTCCCTGGAGATGACGCCCGGCAGCCGGGTTGCGCTGGTGGGAGGCTCTGGCAGCGGCAAATCGACTGTGGGTAAGTTATTGACCGGCCTGTTGGAGCCCCAAGCCGGACAGATTCTGTTCGACGGGCAGCCCATGACGAAAATCCCGCGCGATATTCTGCGCAACTCCCTGGCCGTGGTGGACCAGGATGTGGTGTTGTTTGAAGGCAGCGTGCGCGACAACATTAGTCTATGGGATGACACCCTGCCGCAGGAGCATTGGGTGGCGGCGGCCAAGGATGCGCAGATTCACGATGTCATCGTCAGTCGTCGAGGCGGCTATGACGCCCCGGTGGGAGAAAATGGTCGGAATCTGAGCGGCGGTCAACGACAACGCCTGGAGATCGCCCGCGCTCTGGCCGGCAATCCGACGCTCTTGGTTTTGGATGAGGCGACCAGCGCCCTGGATACCCTGACCGAGGAGGCGATTATGAACAACCTGCGCCGCCGCGGCTGCACCTGCCTGATCATCGCCCATCGGCTCAGTACCATTCGGGATTGCGATGAGATTATTGTGATGCACCAAGGCGATATCCTGCAACGCGGCACTCATAGCCAGCTGATTGCCGAAGACGGCGCCTATCGGCAGCTGATTGAGACCTGAGTCCAATGGATGCTTCCGGCGATGATCCAGGCGCTGTTCCAACGGGCACTCCAGTGAGTGCGCCAGAGGGTGCGTCAGTGAGTGCGCCAGTGGCTGCACCAGAAGATGCAATAGAATGGCCAGAGCGCTTGCTGCGGCAGGGCAGGGCGGAGCGACTTGGTGGACATCAGCCAATCCGCCTGTCTGATCTCAATCGCGCCTGGCTGGTACGTCAAGGCCAGGTTGAGCTGTTTCTGGTCAGCCTGTCCCCTGACGGCGTTGAGGGCACGCGGCATTATCTGGCGACGGTGCCCGCAGGTGGGCTGCTGCTGGGGATTGGGCTAGACGACTCGGCAGACTTTGTCTTGCTGGCTGTGCCCCATGTGGACACAGATCTTATTGAGTGGCCCTTGGCCTTGTTGTCGGCTGAATCCGCCGCGCCTGATGTCCTGCCCGCCCTGGTCCCGGCATTGGAGCATTGGCTGCGCGCGCTGAGCTGGGGCATGTCGCGCTGGGTGACGCCGCTCCCGGTGGTGGATGTGGGCATTGGCACCGATGAGAGGCTCTCGATCCCTTCCGGTCGGCGTTGCACTGCGCAACAGGTCCTGATCTGGATTCGCCTGGCGCCCGAGGCAGGGCTCTTTCTCGACACCCAGGAAATCGACTCAACGGCGGATGAGGTGACCTTTCCCCTCGCCGCCGAGGCCTGGCTATGGACCATGACGGCGCTGGAGCTGCATGGCCGATCAACAGCCGCCGCCTTGCGCGACGGCGATGCCTGGGACGGCGTTGCCACGCTGCATCGCTTGCTGTTTGAGACGGCCTCGATGAACCTCATGCTGGGCAATGCCGATGAGTACAACCGACTCATGGCGCGCCGTGTTGCGACTGAGGCCGAACGCGATCACGCATTCTCCGACTTGATGTCGGTCACGGCGCCGCGCCCCCGGTTGGAGGCGACGCCGGTGCGGGGCGACATTCCCTTGGTCGGTGCCATGCGGCTGGTGGGCCAGGCGTGCGGATTCCAGATCCAAGTCCCGGTTGAGCTCAAGTCTGATGATGCGCTCACCTTAGAGAACATTGTGCGGTTCAGTCGGCTGCGTCAGCGCACTGTCACCTTGCGCGATGACTGGTGGCAGGGGGATTTCGGCGCGCTGCTGGCGTTTGAAGCCGAAACCCAACGGCCCTTGGCGCTCCTGTACACCGACCAGGGGCGCGCCCAGTTGATTGACCCGGCCGATGGTCAGGAACTGGACTTTGAGACCCATCGGCAGCGACTCGCGCCCGAGGCCTTCGAGTTCACCACCCACCTGCCGTTTCGGGCCATGGGATTCCGCTCCCTGTTTGGTTTCGCCTTCGCGCGCGGTTGGCGCGACGCGGTCCTGATGTTGGTGATGAGCGCCATGGCCGGGATGATGACCCTGGCCATCCCGGTGACAACCGCTTACCTGATCGACACGGCCATACCCAACCATGAAGTGGGCCACTTAATTGAGATCGGCGTTGTTTTGGCGGTGCTTGGTGGCACCGCCTTCGTCGTCGACTATGTGGCGACCTTAGCTTTTACTCGCGCCGAGAGCCGCATGGGCCGCGCGTTGCAGTCGGGTCTGCTTGACCGGGTCTTGCGCCTGCCCATGAGGTTCTTTCAGAATTTTTCCGCCGGGGATTTGGCCAACCGCGTGATGGCGATGACGCAGATCCAGACGCTGCTTTCAACCGGCGCGGTCAATGCCATCCTGAGCGGCATTTTCGGCCTGGCCGGCTTTCTGCTCATGTTCTATTACGACGCCCGGCTGGCCCTGTGGGCGCTGGTGCTGACCCTGGTGTATCTCATCCTCAGCCTGGTGATCAGCTATCTGCGACTGCGCCAGGAGCGCGCTCTGGCGGGCCTGATGGGGGACTTTAGCAACATCCTGCTTCACTTGATTCTTGGTGTTGCCAAGATTCGACTCGCCGCTGCCGAAGACCGCGCCTTTGCCCGCTTGGCCAGTCCCTATGCCAAGAGTCGTCGGCATCAGTTGCGCTCCCAACGCCTGGGCGCCTGGCAATCCGCGCTCAACCAGGTCCTGGCCTTGATCGGGCTGCTGATCTTCGTCCTGCTGATTGGCAAACCCTCGCAAGCGCCCAACCTCATCGCGATTGGGGCCTTCTCGGCGCTACTGGTCGCTTTCCAGCAATTCTCCGCCAGCCTCTCGATGATGGTGATGGTGGCGACTGGCCTGATCGCCATCCAGCCACAGGTGGAGCGCGCCCGCCCTCTGCTCACGGCGGTTCCGGAGGTGAGCGAGGAGCGCAAGGACCCTGGCGCGCTGTCCGGGGCCATTGAGGTCTCCCATGTCAGTTTTCGCTATACCCCGAACGGACCGCTGATTCTTGACGATGTCTCGCTGGAGATCGAGCCCGGGCGCTTTGTCGCCCTGGTCGGTGCCTCCGGGTCCGGCAAGTCCACGCTGCTGCGCCTCATCATGGGGTTTGAGTCACTGGAGTCCGGCGGGATTTTTTTCGACGGGCAGGCGCTGACCAGTGTCGATGCCACCGCAGTGCGACGACAAATGGGGGTGGTGATGCAGAACGCGCAGCTGATGCCGGGCTCTCTCTACCAGAACATTGTCGGCACCAGCGGCGGCAGCCTGGACGACGCCTGGGAAGCGGCCACCCAGGTTGGTCTGGCCGATGACATCCACGCAATGCCCATGGGCATGCAGACCGTCATCATGGAAGGCGGCGGAGCCCTGTCCGGTGGACAAATGCAACGCCTGATGATTGCCCGCGCCATCGTCAACCGCCCCAAGGTCTTGCTGCTGGATGAGGCCACCAGCGCGCTGGATAATCGCACCCAGGCCGTGGTCACGGAAAGCCTGGACCGATTGCGGGTCACCCGCATCGTCGTCGCGCATCGCCTCAGCACAGTGGTCAATGCCGAGCGCATCCACGTCATGGACGCCGGTCGCATCGTCGAGTCGGGAAACTATGCAAGCCTGATGCAGGCCAACGGGCAATTCGCCCGCCTGGCGGCGCGGCAGATGGTTTAGCGAGGGCTGCTGTTGATCAATCCCCCGTCGAGACCGTCGAGGAGGGATGGAAGGCGGTCTATCACCAGTCTCGTTGGCGATTGACTGCGCTATTCACCGGCTATGCGCGCGTTTTGACCGCCATCTACAGGGGCGGGCTCTAGCAGCGCCAGTGCTTCGGTGAAGCGCAGTTTGCTGATCTCGCGCCCAAGCGCCTCGGTGCGCGTCTCGCCCAGTATCTTGTTTAGCTCCGGGCGCAGTCGGTCGAAATGGGCCAGGGCGTCGAGGTTATTGGCGTGCAAGATGGCTTTCAGGGCGGGTAGCGTTTTGAGTTTTGCGTCTGGAGCTTCCGACGCTTCTTGCGGGGCTGCTTTGGCCTGTGTTGCGCTGGCGGTTTGGGCCGGATACGCGGCTGTGCTGGCCGCGATTAGCGGGGCCATTTGTTTGGCCAGCTCCTCCAGTGGTCGCGCTAGGTCGGTCTCCTCCGCCTCGATAGCGTCTTCCAACACTTTGGCGGTATCCATGATTTCAGACGCTCCGAGAATGCTCGCATTGCCGCGCAGGCTGTGCATCAGGCGGCTTGCAAGCGCGCGGTCGCCGATCTTTAGGGCTTCGCGGGTGTTCGTCAAGATGGACGGGCATTCGTCGGCGAAGAGTGATAGCAGTTTCTCAAATAGAGCCGGGTTTCCGCCGGTGATCCGGATGGCTTGGACAGGGTCGATTCCGGGGATTGCGGGTAATGGTTCGGCAGCCTTGGTCGAGGGGGGCGGAGAGCTGGGGCTAGGGGTTGGTTCGAGCCTCATGCATTGGCGCAGGGTGGCAATCATCTGCTCCGTATCCAGCGGTTTGATCAAGACCGCGTTCATTCCTGCTCGGCGCGCGGCGGCTTGCTGCGCCGGCAGCACGCCCGCAGTCAAGGCGACGATGGGCAGTTCGGTCAGCCCAAGCTCGCTGCGGATGCGTCGGGTTGCGGTGAGGCCGTCCATTTCTGGCATTTGCACATCCATCAGCACCAGGTCGAAGTCGCCTGGGCCCGAAGAGAGCAACTCCAATGCGTTGCGGCCATCGGTAGCCAGGGTGACGCTAGCCCCCTCCAGGGCGAGCAGGCGCTGGCCGACCTCCTGATTCATGGCGCTGTCGTCCACCAGTAGCACCCGCGCTGAAGCCAGACGCGGTTCGCCGGTATAGACGGGTGCGGTCGGCGCAAATACCTCCGGCTTCTCGCTCGTGCGCTCAAAGGTGAGATCGAACCAGAACAGGCTGCCGATGCCCGGCAGGCTTTCCGCACCAATCGTGCCGCCCATGATATCGACCAGACGTCTGCAAATTGACAGGCCGAGTCCGGTGCCGCCAAAACGACGCGTCACGCCAACGCTACCTTGGACGAAGGGCTCGAACAGATGTTCCAGGATCTCAGGTGGGATGCCGATGCCGGTGTCGACCACTTCGAAGCGCAGACTGACCGCTTTGGTGGTCTCTTCGAGCAGCGTGATCTCGACCCGCACTCCGCCGTGCTTGGTGAACTTGATGGCATTGCCCACGAGATTGATCAGGACTTGCTTCAGTCGCCGCGCGTCGCCGAGCAGAGCGCCTGGGACTGCGGGTGCCGCACTGATCGCGAGCCTGACCTCTTGTTGCTGAGCCGCACTCGACAGCAGCGCTAGGACGGCTTCCACCACCGAGGACAGCGCGAAAGGACGCTGTTCGAGCTGCATTGCTCCCGCCTCGATGCGCGAAATATCCAGGATGTCGTTCAGAATCTCCAGCAGCGAGCGTCCGGCCATGCGCACTTGGCGCACTAAATGGAGTTGCTCGGAATCGAGGTGGGTTCGTTCCAGGACTTCCGTCATTCCCAGCGCCGCGTTCAGCGGTGTGCGGATCTCATGGCTCATTTGCGAGAGGAAGTCCGTCTTGGCGCGCGCGGCCTGCTGGGCGGCTTCGCGGGCCTGGGACAGCTCGGTGATGTCGTAGAGGGTGTTGAGTCGCTGATCGTCGCCCAGTTCCGTGACCAGAATAATCACGTTTGCCTCGCGGCCATCCTGGCAGCGAACTGTGATTTCGAAGGGGCTGCAGGGTTTGCCCGACTGCGCGCTGGTTGCTGTGCGTTTGCGAAGCTTGGCCAGAATTCGCGCGCGCTTGGCCGGTTCGGGGGCAGCCCGATTCCACCAGTGGCTCCAGGTGGGAATTTCGTCAAGGGCGTAGCCGAAGGTCGCGACGAACGCGGGATTGAGGTGATCGACGCAGCCGCTCTTTTGGGTGATGGCCAGCGGTACGGGTGATGCGTTGATGACCGCGTGTGCTCTTGCCTCACTCGTGCCCAGGTCGACGTTGACGCGCAGCATGTCCTCTTCGGCCTGGCTGCGCAGGGCATCCAGCTGTTTATGAACGTCGATATCGTTCAGGACGACCAGGCAGTGCGCTTCGCTCTCACGCTCCGGTTGCAGAGACAGCGCCAGTGCCGCCCACAGGCTGGAGCCGTCGGGACGCTGAAGGCGCAGTTCGCATTGCTGCTGGGGCGCCTTGGCGTTGAGTTGTCGACGGCAGAGATAGAAGATGTCCTGGTCGTCCGGTTTGATCCAGTTCGACAGGCGGCGGTTGATCAGCGCCTGGCGGGGTAGGTCGAGGAGCCGGGCGGCGGCGAGGTTGGCTTCTGTGATGAGGCCGCCATCATTTAAGGCGACATAGCCGACGGGGGCGAGGTCGTAAAGCTCAAAATAGCGAGCGCGAGAGGCTTCTAGCTCCGTCTGGGAGCGGCGCAGTTCCTCGTTTTGAATTTCCAGCTCAATCTGATGGACGCTGAGTTCGTGAATCAGCTGTTGGCTGGCTTCGCGTGTCAGGGGCTCGGAGGGTAGCTTGCCCCGCGCGACTAGGCGGGCCTCGGCGCGGGCGCGCAGGTCGAGGCTGGACGCGGGCGCGCTGGCGCTGGCGGCTGCCGGCGCCAGCGGTGTTTCCGGGTGCTGGGCGTCATTTGTTGTTCGGCTCAAGCGGGCCTCCCGTCGGTGGCGCGGTGTCGGGTTCCACAGGGGCGTTCATGTCTTCGAACGCGAGCAGGATGTGCCCCTTCTGGTCGCTCATGGCTGACAGACGGCGGGCGTTGATTTGCATGACGCGGTGGCCGAGCCGGGGGAAATCATGCGCAATGCGATAGTCGTCAAGGCTTGCACCAGAAGCTTGAATCTTCTCGATCAGCTCGCGCAGGGCGGGGATGTCCCATTGGCCATTGCCGAGCTCAAACAGGGGGTGGCCCAAGGTTTCGGACTCGGTGAGCTGAAAATGCCGATAAAACGCCCGGTTGGCCGAGATCAGCACCGTTTCGCCATCAAGGATGATCAGGGGCTCGCGCACGGCATCGACAATGCCCTCGGCGAAGGTGCGCGCGTTGTGCAGATCGTCTTCCATGCGCTTGCGGCTGGTGATGTCGACGAAGGTCATGACCGCGCCCTCAATCACATTGGTCAGGGTGCGGTAGGGGCCAATCCGCATCAGGTACCAGGTGTTATCCAGTGCCTGCACGGACTTCTCGATGGGTACCAGGGTTTGCAACACTGAATCAATGTCTTCCTCAAGGGTGCTGTAGCCGATCAGGTTCGAGACGATATCGCCCACCGGGCGACCGGTATCGCCAGGGATAAGCTTGATGATTTTCGTCATCGCTGGTGTAAAGCGGCTGATGCACCGGCGATCATCGACAAAGAGCGTGGCCACCCCGGTGCCCGCGAGCAGGTTGTTCATGTCGTCATTGGCGCGCGAGAGATCGGCCACCTTGGTTTGGAGTTCAACGTTTACGGTCGCTAGTTCTTCGTTGACCGATTGCATTTCCTCGTTGGTCGAGTTCAACTCTTCGTTAGAGGTCTCCATTTCCTCAAGTGTTGCTTGGAGATATTCCTCGTTGGCGCGCAGTTCCTGCTCGAGTTCGGCAATGCGGTGGTCCGCTTGCGCAGGGGCGGGCGGAGATTCCGCGCGCCCGGTTTCCGCGCTCGGCTTTGGCTTCGGGGTCGCGTCGGTCCTGCCATCAGAGGGCGTTTTCGCGCCCGCATCGGTGCTGGCAGCCGGAGTTGTCTGCTGGGTTGTGGGACCGTTTGTATTGGGTGCCGGCTCGAAGAAGCTCAAGTGGTAATAAGCCGGGTCGTCGCCCGCTCTGCTGCTCGGAACGAACTTAACCGGGCGGATAAAGTGATTGACGCGCGTTCTTTGAGCACTAGAAGGCAGCTTCTCCGTTACCGGTTTCACAGGACGCCTGAGTGTAAGTTCTCCAATGGTCGGCGCAGACATGCCGGAAATGGGATCGAGCCGGGAAAAGATCTTCCATTTGCGATCCACTGCCGTGAACATCATCAAGGCATCGTCGATGGTTTCTGAACTGCCAAGAAAGAGTACCCCGTTTGGATTCAAGGCGTAATGAAACAGCGGGATGATTCGGCGTTGCAGGTTTCCATCTAGATAAATCAGCAGGTTGCGGCAGCTGATGAGGTCGATTCGAGAGAATGTGGGGTCGCGAATGAGATCTTGCTCCGAAAACACTAGAAGGTCGCGAATCACTTTCTGAATCCGATAGACGCGGGCCTCCGTGTCGAGCGTGAAGAATCGCTGAAGACGCTCAGGCGAGACATGGGTCGTGATATTGATCGGGAAAGTCCCCGCGCGTGCCTGAGCAATGGCCCTTGCATCCAAATCAGTGGCAAAAATTTGCACTGGTAGGTTCTGGTTGAGCGCTTCCAAGTGCTCATGCACCAGAATCGCGATGGAATAGGCCTCCTCGCCGGAGGAGCAGCCGCACACCCAGATGCGCACTGTGCGGTGTTGGAGTTTACGCGCGAACAGTTTGGGAATAACTTCAGTCTCCAGCACCGCAAAGGCCTCTGGATCACGAAAGAAGTTGGTGACGCCGATGAGTAGGTCGTGGAAGAGCGCCAGAATCTCTTCCGGCTCGCGTTGCAAGTGGCGGACATAGTCCACCTGCTGCTCGATCTGGTGCAGGGCCATGCGCCGTTCGATACGGCGCACCAGGGTGCTGTGCTTGTATTGGGAGAAGTCGTGACGGGTAGCGTCGCGCAGTAGCAGGCATATATTGGTCAGCGCATCCTCGGTCTTGGCGACCGGGTTTTTCTTGTCCGGCGGCTGACCGAAAGCCCGCGCGAGGTAGGTCATCAGGCGTTCGGGCATTTCCGCCGGTGACAGCACCAGATCCGCCAGGCCGGTGGCGATGCTGCTGCTGCGCGGCATGCCGTCATAGGCCGCCGTGTCGGGGCTCTGTGCGACAACCAGACCGCCAGCGCCTTTGATGGCGCGCGCGCCCAGAGTGCCGTCGCTACCCGTGCCGGAAAGCACCATGCAGATGGCGCGCTTTCGGGCGTGGTGGAGGAGTCTTCGGGTGCCGGGGGCGGGGCTTTTGTTGCTGGAGGGGCGCCGGCGGCAGAGGGGACGGGCGTCGGTGGTGCGTCGGTCGTCGTGATGTCTTTGGGATTGTTGGAATCGGAATGCATTTTGGAATCGACCTGAAAGAACCGGAGTGTCTCAGCTCAGTGTAAAAGAAAATCTGACTCAGGTCTTAATGCTGCTCCAGTACCCACTGTACAGCGTAGCGTGTCAGCTCACCGCTGTTTGAAAGGTTGAGCTTGCGTTTGATCTTCGCGCGATGGGTTTCAATGGTTTTGACACTCAGATCAAGCTGTTCGGCAATTTTGGAGGCACTCAGGCATTTTCCGAGCAGCATGAACACTTGTAGTTCGCGTGGGGTGAGATTGCCGACTGAACCCTTGCTGCCTTTGGCTGGGCGGCCAGATAATTTGTGCAGCAGGAACTGGGTGATGTCTTCGCTCCAGTAGCTGCTACCAGAGAGGACTTTTCGGATTGCTGTTACCACTAGAGTGGTTGCCTCCGCCTTATGGATGTAGCCGCTGGCACCGGCGGCGAGCGCACGCTCGGCGAATAGCGCTTCCTCGTGGATAGAGCAGACCAGCAGAGGCGGGCACCCCGGCAGCTTCGGCAATCGCTTGAGCAGGTCCAGTCCGCTGCCGTCGGGAAGCGTCAGGTCCAGGATGACAATGTCCGCTTGCGTGTGTCGAACAAGGTCCAGAGCCTCGCGGGCGGTGCCTGCCTCTCCACAAACAAAAAGATCCGGCTCCTGGTTAATCACCGTCGAGAGACCCGCGCGCACCAGAGGATGGTCGTCTACGATCAGGACCCGTCGGGCATTGCTCTTTGCGAGAGCTGAATGTGGGTGAGCTGAATGGCTTGGCAGGACGGCATGGGACGCTAGGGGTAAATTGGCTTGCATGGTGGCTTTTCTCGCGGCTGTTGCCAGCGTTTGGCAATCACGTTTGACGATCAAACTTGGCACAGGGCTTCACAATGAGACCAGAGTCATTTGTTATCATCGAATAGAACAATTCCAATCGGATAAGGCAATGTGCCAACCCCTGATCTTCCCCCCTCCGAAAACCATGATCAGGGATTCGCCTCGCAAGCTTTATCGATGTCAATTTTTGGAGTATAGGCCCAAAAAGACGATACAGGGGACCGCACGCGCCGGCGATGCCTAAGGGAAAGACTGATTTTTTCAGCATTTGAAATTTGAAGCCTTCTGCGAATCAGACACTGACCTGACAACTAAGGCCAAAAAAGTCTAACAAATCAGTTCCTCCTTAGCCCGGTCAGCAATGCCCCAAGTGCCGGCCGGGGACAACGCCTGACCCTAGGGGCAGCGCTTTGCCTATTACCCAAGCATCAGTTGTAGTCAATACTTTGTTTGCAGACAGAGAAAGTCGCTGGCGGCTCGGGCCTGCTCGATGATCCGAGCTTGGGTGGGTGATTATTCCGGACTCAAGGATCAGGACTTTGCCGATCACCCTTGGGGCGGCTTGGCCGGATACTTCCCAGATCAACGCCAAGGCGCAGAGACTCGGCGTCGGGGGATCTTTTCTATTGTACCGGGGGGGGTAGCGATGAAGCTTCGGAAGGGATTAAGCAGCGGGGCTTCGGCGGTTGTTGAAGCGTCAGTCAGCCCAGGCCCGTTCACCCGCGAGGCCATTTTTTGCCAGCCTTCGAGTCGACCGCTCAGCCACAGCGATCAGCAGGTGTTGCTGAGTCCCGAGCTGCAGGGTGAGCGCCGTCACCATTCAGGCGACATCGTGATGGGCGAGGAGCTGGCCTGGAACAGAAAATCCAATACGCTGGTCGTGCGCCTTGGCGAGCAGCTCGATCTCAGGCTCGTTGGGCTCATCCGTCGGGCGATTGAGGCGCTCTTGACGGTTAAGCCGCTAACCCTGGTCGTTGATCTGTCTGCGACGGAAAAGGTGTTTGATTCTGGTGTGACGCTGCTGTTGCTGCTGAATCACCATGCCGGGCATCTGCGAGAGCGGATTCTTCTTGCCAATTGTGGGCCCACAGTTTACTGCCGCCTGGCGCGTGCCGGGATTCTTCACCACTTCCGATGGAGTTGAGTATCGACGCACCATTGAGTATCGACGCACCATTAAGTGCAGGTATTCGCCCGTTGGGGAATATTCGTATGAATTTTGCAACCCCATCCGCGCGGCAGAAATGTCTTGCCCATTTTAGTGGCAACGGTGCTGGCGATGATGACCGTCCGCGGCTACTGATCGTTGACGATGAGCTGATCGCGATTCGGGTGCTGCATGCGGCGCTTGAAGGCATAGGGGAATTAAGGTTCGCCACCAGTGGTGCGGAAGCTCTGCGAAGCGTCGATTATGACAGTTTCGATCTGGTGCTGCTTGACGTGAAGATGCCGGAGATGGATGGTTTTGAGGTCTGTCAGATCCTGAAGCGCACACATCCAGAAATTCCGGTGCTTTTCGTGACAGCCGTAATGGGTTTTGACAGCGAGATTCTGGCGCTGGATGTCGGCGCCTGCGATTTTCTCAGCAAGCCGATCAATCCTCCATTGATTCGCGCACGGGTTTGTATGCATCTCAAGCTCAAGGCACAGCAGGACCGCCTGCGGATGCTCAGCGACCTGGACCCACTGACCGATCTTGCCAACCGGCGCGCTCTGGGTCTGCGTCTCAGCCAGGAATGGCGGCGCGCCGAGCGACAGCAGCAACCGCTGGGGCTGTTAATGGCCGATATTGACCATTTCAAAGCCTACAACGACCACTATGGGCATGTGTGCGGGGATACCTGTCTGCGCAAGGTCGCCCAACGGCTGGCCGCGACCGTGACACGCGCAGGTGACATGGTGGCGCGTTATGGCGGGGAGGAATTTGCCTTCCTGCTTCCCGGCAGTTCGCTGGCGGATACTGTTGCGCTGGCCGAAAAGAGCGCCGCTGCCGTGCGGGCACTGGCCATCCCGCATGCGCACTCAGACGCGGCACCCTACATCACCCTGAGCATCGGCGCGACCAGCTTCATCCCCAACGACTCTAAGCGCCCGATGCAGGCCACCGAGTCGTCCTGTTTGCTGGAGGCCGGCATTTGTGAGGCTCAGCCTTTGTTCGAGGCGGCGGATCAAGCGCTCTATGCGGCCAAAACCGCAGGGCGAGACCGGGTGTGCGTCTGGGAGGAAGCCCAGATCGATCCCGCTGATCACTGCGCGTACTGTACTGGTGCAAACGCATGAGATGCGATCAACTCAGCGCTTTCTTCGGCTAAGTTTCCGTTAGCATCCTGCGGTGCCAAATGCGCTGGCGATGGCTCCGGCTTTCTGCGTTAGATCGGCGTCGGTGTCTTGGTAGCGCGCGGCGATGGCTTGGAATTCGGTTTGCAACGCGATGAAGGCGTCGACAATGTCGGGGTCGAAATGCTGGCCTTTGCCTGCAATGATGATGGCGGCGGCTGTGTCGTGCGGCATCGCGGGTTTGTAAACGCGACGGCTGATCAGGGCGTCGTAAACGTCGGCAACGGCCATCAGGCGTGCCGATAGCGGGATGGCCTCGCCGGCGAGACCTTGCGGGTAGCCGGAGCCGTCCCATTTTTCCTGATGCGACAGGGCGATTTCCTTGGCAACGGAGAGGAAGGCGACGGGCATCCCAAGCCGATCCTCGGCGGCCTGAATCGCATTCCATCCCAGGGTGGTGTGGGTTTTCATGATCTCGAATTCCGCCGGCTCTAAGCGACCCGGCTTCAGCAGAATGCGATCGGGGATGCCGATCTTGCCAATGTCATGCAAGGGCGCGGATTTCCACAACACCTTGATGTAGTCCTCGCTAAGCTGCGGGGCTAAGCGCGGATGGCTGCGCAAATGCTCGGCCAGGACCTTGACGTAATACTGGGTGCGGCGGATGTGGTTGCCGGTTTCGTTATCGCGGGTCTCGGCGAGCGAGGCCATCGCCAGAATGGTGACATCCTGGATGGCCAGGGCCTCGCGGGTGCGGCGGGCGACTTCCTGCTCAAGAAAGGCCGCTTTGCTGCGCAGAAAATCGGCGCTGGCCTTGAGCGCGAGCTGCGCTTGGATGCGCGCGAGCATGATCGGCGGGCTGATTGGCTTGTGGAGGTAATCGACCGCACCCATTGCCAGCCCCTTTTCTTCGTTTCCCAGCCCAGAGCTTCCGGTGAGAAAGATGACCGGGATGTCCCGCGTGGCCGGGTCGGCCTTCAGTTGCCGGCAAACGTCGTAGCCGTCCATCTCCGGCATCATGATGTCAAGCAGAATCAGGTCCGGTTGCGGTTTGGTCGCCGCGATTCTGAGCGCCTTGACGCCATGGTTGGCGATCTTGATCCTGTAAGTGTCCTTGAGTAGTTCGGACATCAGGGACAGATTGTGGGGGCTGTCATCGACAATCAGCACCAGCGGTTGGTTGATCGGCTTGGGTTCGATGTCCATTGCAAAGACTCCTTAGCGCGACAGTGCTGGGGTGGTGGGATGGTCTGGAGCCGGCGTCGGTGCGGTGGTCGCTTCAGTTGCCTTGACGGCCAGCGGACTTGCCCTCTGAGTGGTGTTCAGCATGACTTCGAGCTGCATGGCGAGCAAAGGCACCAGGCCATCGAGCAGCGCCCGAGCGGATGGCTCGGGCCACTCCAGGCTGGCGAGTTCCAGCACGCCAAGCAGGCGTTGCTGGCGTTGCAGCGGCAGCAGATCCAGGCGCCGGGGATGAGTCTCGCCCAGGCCGGAGCCGATGCGCCAGAAGCCCTCCGGGGGCTGATCGAACGCCAGGGCGCGCCCTTGCTGCGCGCATTCGCCCAGCAGGCCTTCGCCCATGGCGATCAGCTCGGGTGCGGCCGCGGCCGCATAGTGGCCGATCAGTCGCAGCCGAGTGGGCCCTATTGCCTGATCTGCCTGATCTGGATGCAGTGGCGGAGTCCCGTTCGGCGCCGTCGTGCGCTCGGCCAGGTAAAGGGTGCCCTGGTGCAGCGGATAGCCCTGGCGGAGTAGATCGAAAAACACCCTGGCCAGGTCTTGCAGGGTCAGAGCCTCCTGCGACTTGAGGATGATGTCTGCGAGCAGGGCTT